>CAZNRD010000059.1:0-15302 GCA_964575425.1 uncultured Anaerolineaceae bacterium
GCGGTTCCTGCAAGAAGGCTGCCGCGTTGCCGTACTCGACCGCGACGCCGCGGGCTGTGCCCGCCTCCAGCGGGAGATGCCTGCCCTCGAAGCGGTCCTGTGCGCCGACGTCTCACAGCCGGAGGCAGTCCGGGACGCCTTCATCGCAGTCGAGGAGCGCCTCGGCGGGCTGGACGTCCTGATCAACAACGCCGGCATCAGCCTGCGGCGCCCTTTTCTCGATATCACCCCTGAGACCTGGCGCCATGTGATCGATACCAACCTGCACGGAGTCTTCTACGTCGCCCAGGAAGCGGCCCGACGCATGGTCGCCGCCGGCGGCGGGGTCATCCTCAACATGGGCTCCACCAACGGCCTGATGGGCTACCCCTACTACGCCGACTACAATGCCTCCAAGGCCGGGGTGATCGAGCTGACGCGGACCATGGCACTGGAGCTGGCACCTTCCGTCCGCGTCAACGTCATCTGTCCCGGGTACATCCTCACCCCCATGCAGGAGGCCGAGTACACGCCCGAAATGCTCCGGGCCTGTGCCTCGCGCATCCCATTGGGTCGTCTTGGACGGCCCGAGGAGGTGGCGGCGCTCTTCGCCTTCCTCGCCTCCGACGAGGCCTCGTTCATCACCGGTCAGGCATTCATCATCGACGGCGGCGAGATCGCCGGGGGCCTGGCCAGCCAGGACTGAAGGAGGTGGAGATGGGGGCGTTGAGCGGAAAGCGGGCGCTGATCACCGGGGCCGCCTCCGGCATCGGTCGCGCCTGCGCCGAGGTGTTCGCGCAGGAAGACGCCGCAGTCCTGCTGGCGGACCTGGACGCCGAGCGCGGCCGTCAAGCGGCCGAGATCATTCGCACCCAGGCCGGCAAGGCAGAGTTCGCGGCATGCGACGTCACCCGCACCGCCGACTGCCACCGTGCCGTGCAACGCGCCGTCGAAGCCTTCGGCGGCCTGGACGTGCTGGTGAACGCGGCCGGCATCATGCTCCGGCGGACGGTGATCGATCTGGACGAGGCGGACTGGGATCGGGTGATGGCGGTGAACGCCAAGTCCGTCTTCCTGATGTGCAGAGCCGCCATCCCGGCTCTGCGCGCCGCGGGCGGTGGCAGCATCATCAACCTGGGGTCCGGCTGGGGGCTTGTGGGCGGGCCACGCGCCGCGGCCTACTGTGCCAGCAAGGGCGCTGTGGTCCAGCTCACCCGTGCCATGGCCATCGATTTCGGACCGGACCGCATCCGCGTGAACTGCCTCTGCCCTGGGGACACCGACACACCCATGCTGCGTGAGGAGGCGCGCCAGCTATCGCAGGACGAAGCCGCCTTCCTGGCCCAGGCGGCGAGGCGCCCTCTCGGGCGCATTGGCACTCCGGAGGAGATCGCGCAGGCAGCCCTCTTCCTGGCCAGCGATGCCTCATCCTACATGACTGGCACCGCCCTGGTCGTCGACGGCGGCGGTCTGGCCGGCGGTTGAGCGGCAGATGATACTGGGTCTGATCGTCAACCCGGTCGCCGGGCTGGGCGGTCGCGTCGGCCTGAAAGGCAGCGACGGCGAGGAGGTGCAGCGCCAAGCGCGTTCCCTCGGAGCATGCCCGGTCGCGGGAGCGCGCGCGGCGGCCGCGCTCAAGCCGCTCGTGTCCCACAAGGATATGTTCCGCCTGATCACCTATCCGGCCGAGATGGGTGAAGAGGTCGCTCGCGGCTGCGGGTTTTCCCCGGAAGTGATCGGCGAGATCCGGTCGGGGGCGACCACCGCCGAGGACACATGGCGGGCAGCGTCGGAGATGCGCCGGCTTGGCGTGCGGCTGATCCTCTTCGCCGGCGGCGACGGCACAGCGCGCGATATCTACGATGCCATCGGCGAATCGCTTCCCGCGTTGGGCATCCCGGCCGGGGTCAAGGTTCACTCCGCTTGTTTTGCCATTTCCCCCGAACGCGCCGGTGAGCTTGCCCTTCGCTTTCTGCAGAGCCGGTCAATGGAAATCCGGCCCGTGGAGGTAATGGACCTCGATGAAGAGGCCTACCGCGCCGGGCAGGTGGCGCCGCGGCTCTACGGAGTGCTGCGGGTCCCCTACGAGCGGGGCCTGCTGCAGGGTCGGAAGGCTCCCACAGCCCTGGGCGAGCGCGCCGCCCAGGACGCCATCGCCCTCGACGTGATCGAGGGCATGGCCGCCGACACGACGTACATCGTCGGTCCGGGCACCACCACCCGCGCCATCTTCGAGCACCTGGGCCTGGAGAAGACGCTGCTCGGCGTGGACGTGGCGCGCGGCGGGCAGCTAATCTTGCGGGATGCAAGCGAGGCCGGACTTCTGGCAGCGCTCCAGTCGGGCCCAGCCCAAATCCTGCTGACGCCGATCGGCGGGCAGGGGTACCTGCTGGGGCGAGGCAATCAGCCCATCAGCCCGGAGGTCGTCCGCAGGGTGGACCCGCAGAACCTGGCGGTCGTGAGCACCCCGCAGAAGATTCATGCCCTGCTGGGGCGCCCTTTGCTGGTGGACTCCGGCGACCCAGACGTCGATCGTATGCTGAGCGGCTATCACATAGTCATAACAGGCTACAGGGAGCGGATCGTGTACCGCGTCGCCGGTGCCAGCGGAGAACGGTGACCACCACCCCGCCGCCAAGAACTCGGACTCACCGTCAGGGCGCGAGCTCTGGAGAGAAACACCTTGGCTGACATCGAGGAGAGCGGCCGGAAGGGGATGTCGCGTTGGGCCGGCGGGGCCTTGTGTGCGGCATCAGCCGCCGGCTTTGGCACTCTGGCCATCCTGGCCAAGCTCGCCTTCGCGGCAGATCTGGAGATGTGGACCATCCTGGCGTGGCGCTTCGCCGGTGGTGCGGCGGCCCTGAGCGGACTGCTTGCGCTATCTCGCCGGCGCTCGCTCTTCCCCGATACCCGCCGCGTGCTGACGTGGCTCACCCTGGGCGGTGTGGGATACGCGGTCCAGGCGACGCTGTTCTTCTCCGGCGTGCAGCGCATTCCAGCTTCCGTGGCTGTGGTCCTGCTCTATCTGTATCCGGTCCTGGTGGCGCTTCTGGCGTGGGCCGTGGAGCACAGACCCCCGCTGCGCAGGGAATGGCTGGCCATGATGCTCGCAATGGGCGGCGTTGCGTTAACGGTCGGCTTGCTCAGCCCCTCCGATAGACCCCAGGAACCACTTGACCCGGTGGGCATTGCCTTCGCCCTGGGATCAGCCGGCTGGTATTCGGGCTACATCCTGGTGAGCGAGCGCGCGCTGCGCGGCAGCGATCCCTGGGTGGCGACGGGCTGGATCCTGCTCGGGGCTTCGGTCACGTTCTGCGTGATCGCAATTCCGCAGGGACTATGGCCCAACGCGCTGACTGCGCGTCCGGCGCTGATCCTTGGAGCGATGATTGTGTTCAGCACCATCCTGCCGATCGGCACCTTCCTGGCAGGGATGAAGCGCGTCGGGTCGACCGCGGCCTCGCTCATCAGCACACTGGAACCGGTTTTCACTGTAGCGCTAGCCTGGCTTGTGCTCGGCGAGGGCTTATCGCCCGGGCAAGCCGCGGGGGCGGCGTTGGTGCTGACAGCTGTGATCCTGCTCTACCTGCCTGCCTCGCCGCCCACGCACGCCACCGCCACAGGATGAACAGACTGGTGCACGCGATTCTCACCCTCCGCGGAGTGTCTTGACGACGTGCCCTTGTCGGATGTCCATCGACGTAGGCACGGAAGCATGCCCCCGATGCCACTCGAACGAGGTAGGAACACATCGATAGCTTGTTCCTGTCAAGACACATGCGTCTGGCCTCGTGGTTGTGTAGGCCAGATTGCCTGGCGCCTACCACAAACCCTCATCCCGCACTGACGGCGAACACCGTCCCTGTGTTCCTTCGGGATAGATGTTTCCGGGGAGAATACCCGCTCGGAGCCGGGGAACGCTGTCCCCTGTTACACGTTGAGAGCAGCACTTGGATAGATGTCGGGGAGCTGTACTAGCCTGCCACTTATGCAGCGGCGACTCGCGGGGAAACGTCGGGATTCTGCGCGAGCAGCTTGCCACGGAATATGATCAGTACCGCTAGAATTGCCAAGACGAGGAGCAGCTCTGTCGCTTCCTCCCAGAATACAAACCACACCATGTTCGACGAGAAGAGACCAAGCAGCACAAGGCGCAATAGCCCAAAACCAAGGTAGCCAACCCCAATCCCGAAGAGCACCTTGGATGGTGGAACCCCTTGGGGGCCTCTGAGTGCGAGCATGGCGAAGGCCACGGAAAGAAACACGATGGCAGCGAGCGGGGCATAGCGGATCTCAAAGAGCTGCTGGATGACAGCGTGGGAGTAGTTGTAGGGCGTGCCCAAGATCGAGGTGTTGTAGGAGACCACCTGGGGAGAGGCCGTCAGCGGGATAGCCGCGACCACCATCGCACTCGGAATGAGCAGAAGAAAGACTCTCCTTAAGCCGCAAGGGACTTCGGCATACTTGGTGCATCCCTTGCACAGATCCAGAGCGGCGCACTTCTCCGTTTCACTGCTGTAGTGCACAAGCCTGGAGTCGATCCCATCGAGAAGCGCCATGAGCATGAACGAAACGCCGAGAACCATGCCCAGGCTGTGCATGTATTCAACACCCTCCGACTGCTCGTTAAAGAAGAGATAGTTGACGGTGCAAAACGCCTCACCCAGAAGGAAGAGGACCAACCCCCAGCGCAATAGGGCCAGGTCGGTGGTATGGCGGCGCCTAAGGAGAACGATGATAGCTGCCGATAGAAGCATGTAGAGGGGTTTGATGACGAATCCCGCGACAACAGCCGCCGCTTGTTCTCCCAGGGGCGCGTCCCTGTATGGCAGCGGGGTTGCCTGGCCGGAGCCGAGGCGTAAGGTAGCGAGAGCGGGGTAGCCTGGCGTTTCCGCTGCAGCGATCCAGCTTTGGAGGCCCCCCGTTACATTCCAGGCGTCCGCGACGCCCAAAGAGCGGAGTCGCCGGGTAGCTTCAGCACTTGAGACCCCACCATTGCAGATCAATAGGACAGGCCTTCCGATGAGCTCCGGCGGAGGGTGATCGCCAGCCTGCAAGGAAATGATCTCGGAGAGAGGCCAGTTGAGAGCGCCTTCGAGATGAGCAGTGTGGTATTCGACGGGATCCCTCACGTCGATCACTACTGTTTCCTCTGGTGCCGCACGCAGGTAGTTGGAGGCGGCGATCGGATCCATGCTCGGGACTCGGCCTATGAAGAACCAGTAGAGCGCCAGGGGGAGAAGCACGGCACCGGTGACGAGAATTGCGATGGCGGCAAGCGTGCGACGATCGCTCATTGGCGACTTCAACAGGAGACTACGCGAGCCGGGTTTCCGCCTGCGATCGAATTCGGCGGTACATCCCGGGCCACAACCGCTCCTCCCGCGATCGTGGCGCCTTGGCCGACGCGGACGCCGGGACCGATGAGGGAGAAACCACCAATGAGCGAACCCTTCCCTAGCGTCACTCGCCCTGCCATGAATTCGGTTGCTCTGAACTCATGGAACGCAATCCTCACGCCGACACCCAACAGGACGTCGTCTTCGATGGTCAAGAGGTCCGGGAACATCGGATCGATCCAGACGCCGGGGGAGAGAACCACATTCCTGCCGATTCTTGCACCCAGCTTCCGCAGGGCCCAGACCGACAGCCGGTTGAACGGAAGGGCGAGGAGGAAGTTCAGTAGGGCGGCTTTGATGTAGAACCAGGCCGCGCGCAAGCCAGGCTCATCGCAGGGGCAAAAACCTGTTGGCTGAGATGGGTGGCAGATCGGATACCTGAAGAGGCGGTCTTGACAGTCCCTCGCTCGGAACCGCCGCAACCGGGACCTGCCTTCTTCGATGGAAGGTGGCTGAGATGCTTTCATTTCTCCCTCATGGACCCTACGTCGATGGCCGCCTGACGCCTCCCGCCACGTTGCCCGCAGGAAGCAGGCGGATTTCTCAACTCCAGGGACTGTTGACGCGTAAGAGTACAAGCGGTTGACGCTGATCCCGCCGGATCAGTTTCCTACAGGGCAGGCAAGTTCACAGCGGCGGCACCACTTGATGCGCCCCTCTGTCTGGGATAGTCCTCGTGCCTCCACAGCTAAGTGATCCAATCCCGACAGGAATTCCTTACCGACAGCCATATCGGAATCCTTGACATCCTTGTCCATCTGGATACTGCACCTGGCCCTGCTGAAACATCCGTCTCTTCCGGGAAGAGCGCACATCCCTGTTTCAGCCGATGAAAGAACGACCCTATCAAACGCACTCTGGGGACACGACTTTCGACAGAACTCTTCACAACTGTCACATGGATCGAAAGTGGTGGGGCCGGTTGGCGTCAACTCATCTTCGAGCAGTATGGCACGAAGACGAACCCTGGGCCCAAGCCCCGGAGTTATCAGCAGATTGTTTCTACCGATGCAGCCAAGACCAGCCAAGACCGCCGTATCCTTGAGGTATATCCCTCCTTTCTCAACCCAGTACGCCATCTTGTGCGTCTTGATACTCAGTGTATTTTCAATCCACGCGGCGAGATCCCTGTTGATCTTTTGCAGAATCCGGTTTCCCGGCGTATCTCCACTTGCATTGGTCCAATCAAGTTCGGGTTCGTCCCTGGGATGGGAGACGGCAACAACCAAAGCCGACTTGACCCCTGCAGGCCACTTGATTTCATTGAAACCTTCAATCATCCCTTCAAACGACTGGACGCCGTTGACCTTTGTACCGAATCTGCCTAGCATCTCGTGGGAAGGCGATTTCTTCAGAAGTTCCGCGCTCGCGATACCCGCTGCTGCAGCTCCCAGTTCCTTCGCCCTCTCGACGATCTGTGCACTTCTGTCCGATGCCACTATTGATCCTCCTTCCAAGCACTTCGCATGACCACGACGGCGGCGGCCCGGCAAGTGATTCGGCGCGGCTTCCAGAAATGGCGACTCGCGCACCGCGACAGGTGTCTTTGTGCCCCTCGGAAGGCGATTCGACGCCAGGCTCAATTGACTTGCCGGAGAGCAGCCCCACTGATATAGGGCGCACGTAGAACCCCGCGGCGCAGAATTATGCTTCGAGTGTCCTTTTCACGAACTGACCGCTTACAGATGGTCATAGACGTGAAGATGTAGTCCTGCAATGCTGTCCTGATGCCCAAGTCGTGAAGCATCCGATGAACCTGCGCGCGATGGTCTGTACCATGATTGACCCAATGCACGGGAACCTGCCATGCGGTTAGGTCCCTGTCCTCTTCTGGTTGTCTTATCGGCTTGTCGAACAGCATGTCATCTCGTAGTTCCGCAAGATACGCGTGAATGGATTGTTCAACGCTAGTCCAGCGGGCACGGATCCTCTCGCGGTCGTCTGAGTCGGCGGGCCGATGAGGTTCCTGGCCTTCAAATCCCCGCAATTCACTGAACCATGCTTCCTCTGCGTTCATGAGATGCACAATTTGGTATCGGGCCGAAATCTCCTACGTCAACTGGGCCCGCCGCTTCATCCCCGTCCACCACTAGCGCCAGCCGGGTGCCCTTCCGGGACAACCAAGCTGCCCCCACCGCCTCCCACCCTCCCACTAGTTCGCCCCTGCATTTGCAGCGCAGGTGCAGCCAGGCTCCTCTACGACAGCGGCTTGCGGCTGCACATCACCGGGGTCTAGCAGCTTTCCCGCGACATCCTTCCTCAGAGGCCTTCGCACGCGGATCGATGCGCCGAGCGCACCGTCATCATCCAGGAGTGGCTGGGCGGCCATAGGCCCAAGCCAACCCCTTACGCCGAGGGTGAAAGGAAAGCACCGTGTAGCGCCTGGATCAGACGTTTGGTGAGCACCTTGACCTCGCCGCCGCCCGGGCCGACAGGCCCGACGCAGGCCGGGCAGCCGTCGCCGCAGGGGCAGCTCCGCACCAGTTCCAGCGCCCCGCGCAGGAGTTCCGTGTGCAGCTCGTACAGCCGCTCCGCCAGGCCAAGGCCTTCGGGCACGCGGTCGTAGAGCGTGATCGTCGGCGCGCGCGTCTCCTTGGAGCGCATCTCCGCCATCGAGCCCAGGTCACGCGGATCGCACATCAGGTAGAGCGGGGCGATGTTGGCCAAGGCGTATGCTAGTCCTCCCAGGGCCGTGCGCGCGCCGCGTGCGGTCTCCGCCCGGTGGTGACAGGTGGGACACAGGGTGATCAGATTGTCCAGGGCATTGGCCAGCAGGTCGTTGCGGTTCTGGCCTGGGATGTAGCCGAACTCCCGGAACGGGCGCAGGTGATGCACGTCGTGTTTGCGGCCGCCGGGCTCGGGGGCACCGCACTGGCGGCAGCATCCCCCATCGCGCCGCCGGGCAGCTTCGCTCGCCCGCGGCCAATCCGGGCCGTAGTCATTCGGCGGAAGAAGGACGCCCTCCCGCTCCAGCCTCTCGGCCATGTCGGGGCCGATCCACAGCCAGTAGGCTGTGGTTTCGAATTCGCGAGGCGGCAGGTCGATGGCACCGTAGCCGAGGGTTTCGTGCGTGTAGCGTTTGACCTTGCGGAAGGAAGTTGCCTGAGCCGTCAGGCGCGCCCGGCCGTGGGCACGGCGCGCCGGCACCGTCTCGTCGGCGTCATAGACCTCAAGGATCTCGAGGTCCACCGCCTCGGCGGCATCGGTGTAGTAATCGACCTCAGCCGGCTCCACCTCCGCCAGCGCGTTGTCCCAATCCAGCTTCGACACCAGGAAGGTGCGGCCTTCGTGGATGTACACGGCGCCTTCGTGGAGCAAGATGGGAGCCGCCGCCCGGTCGATCTCCCCGATGACCACCGGCCTGTCCTCGCCCACCTCCTGGATGACGACCGTGTCGTCGGTGCTGGCGCGCAGGGAGACAGCCTCTGCCGGATAGGCGTCGGCCACCCAGCGATACGTGCCGTTGGAGCGGTGCAGCTCGCCTTCTTCGACCAGGAAGTCCAGCAGCTCCGCCACATCCCCCGCCCGACCAAAGCCCTCCCCGGCCTGAAAGGGCAATTCGAACGCAGCGCAGCGCAGGTGGCGCAGGAGGATGGATAGGTTGTCGGGGTTGATCAGTCCGTGCTCGGGGGAGCGTTCGAACAGGTAGCGAGGGTGCAGGGCGACGAACTGGTCCAGCGGCGCGGCCGAGGCCACGAGCACAGCCGCCGAGGACTCGGCGCGTCGACCGGCCCGCCCGGCTTGCTGCCACAGGCTGGCGATCGTGCCCGGATAGCCCGCGATCACTGCCGCCCCCAACTGGCCGATATCGACCCCAAGCTCGAGGGCGTTGGTCGCCACCACGCCGCGCACGCTGCCGTCGCGCAGCCCGGCTTCGATCTCGCGCCGCTCCAGCGGCAGATAGCCTCCGCGGTACCCGCGGATGGCGCCCGCCTCCAGCTCGGCCTCCCGGACCGTATCTCGCAGGTAGCCCAGGATGACCTCGGTGGTGAGCCGGGCGCGGGCGAAGACCGCTGTCTGCACTCCGTGCTGCAGGAAGCGGCTGGCGATGCGGGTGGCCTCGAGAGTGTATGCCCGGCGGATGCCGAGCGCCGGGTCGATCACCGGCGGGTTGTAGATCAGGACATGTTTCTCCGCTTGCGGTGAGCCGTCCAGTTCGGGCGGGACCAAGTGCACCGGCGCCTCGGTGAGTGCCTCCGCCAGCTCCTGTGGATTGGCGATGGTGGCCGAGGTCAGGACGAAGTGCGGCTCCGAGCCGTAGAAGCGGCAGATGCGGCGCAGGCGGCGCAGCAGGTTGGCGACGTTGGACCCGAAGACCCCGCGGTAGACATGCAGCTCGTCGATGACGATCCAGCGCAGATCTTCGAAGAGCGTCGCCCAGCGCGGGTGATGCGGCAGGATGCCGGTGTGGAGCATGTCCGGGTTGGTGATCAGCAGGCGGGCCTGTTCGCGCACGGTGCGGCGCTGCGCGGTCGGTGTGTCGCCGTCGTAGGTGCGCACCGGAATGAGATCGAGTGCCTCGAGTCCAGTCAGCAGGTCGCCCAGGGCGGCGGCCTGGTCCTGCGCCAGGGCCTTGGTGGGGAACAGGTAGAGTGCCCGCGCCTCGGGTTCAGCCAGCAGGGTCTGCAGCACGGGCAGGTTGTAGCACAGCGTCTTGCCCGAGGCGGTGCCGGTGACGACGGCGACGTTGTGCCCGGAGAGCGCGGCCTCGACGGCGGCGGCCTGATGGCTGTAGAGCGAGGCGATCTGGCTCGCGCGCAAGGCGGCGATCAGGCGCGGCTCGAGGCCGGCGGGGAAGTCGGCGAAGCGCGCCGGGCGTGCCGGCAGGCGCTCCCAAGCGGTGAGGCAGCGCATGAATGGGGGGTCGAAGCGCAGCGAGTCGAGGGCTTCGTGGATCGACATCGACGGGCATCATACCATGACGGGTTGCCAGCTCCGGCCGTCCCAGCCCTCACGGCAAGGTGGACCGAGGTGATGTTGCCGCACGGCCGAGGACACTGTAGTATATGTATTGCCCGGATTCGAGCTCTCGCCCGAGGTCTCGGTAGAGAAGTCAGGATCGAGCCGATGGGGGGCGTGTAGACCCCGCAAGTTGTCTGGCCCTGTCCGATGACCGCAGTCCAGGAGGGGGCTGCGCTGCCCACAACCCGCACGGGGGCTGCGGATGCCGCTAGCAGCCTTCGGGGTGTTGCGTAATACGCAACAACCGTCACGTAGAATCCGCAATGGCGCACCGTGGACAGGGTGAGGAGGCGGTGCAATGGGCGGCAAGAGGGCTGGCGTCGACCGGATAGGGCAGATCGAAGCCCAGCTGTTGGCTCATCCTGAGGGGCTGACGCAGGCCGAGATCGCCCGGCGGCTGGACGTCCACCGCTCGACTGTCAATCGCTGCCTGCCCGAGTTGACGCGCCGATGCGCCGTCTACGAAGATGAGCAGGGCCGGCTGCACATCGACCGCTCCCGAAGGTTTGTGGACCTTCGCCTTTCTCTGCACGAGGCCATGGCAATCCACCTGGCCACGCGCCTGTTGGCAACGCGCAGCGACAAGCACAACCCCCATTCGGCCTCCGCACTCAGGAAACTGGGCCTGGCGCTGGAACGTTTGGCCCCGCGCATCAGTCGGCACCTGCTGCAATCGGCCGAGGTGATGGACGCTTCCGGGCTGCGTCAAGACCCACGCTACCTCGATGTGCTCGAGAAGCTCACCATCGCCTGGGCCGAAGAGCGGAAAGCGCGCGTCTGGCACAGGCATGCGGAGAGCGGGGAGGTGCGGGAGTTCAAGCTGGGACCCTACTTCATCGAGCCGTATGCGGTCGGGCAGACTGCCCATGTCATCGGCTGGAGGGAACCGCCCGGCGCAGTGCGCACCCTGAAGATCGAGCGCATTGAGCGCGCCGAGCCCCTTTCCGAGCCATTCGTCATTCCGGAGGACTTCGACCCCAGGGAGCTCCTTTCGGAAGCCTGGGGGATCTGGTTCACGGAGACTGAACCGGTGGAGGTAGTGCTCCGTTTTCACCCGCGGGTGGCGCGCCGCGTGGCAGAGACCGAGTGGCACCGTTCGCAGCAGGTTCTCGAGCAGGGCGACGGCAGCCTCCTGTGGCGGGCCCGTGTGGCCGAACCGCAGGAGATGATGCCGTGGATCCGCGGCTGGGGGGCGGATGTGGAAGTGGTGGAGCCGGAAGAACTGAGGGAGGCCCTGCGCGGGGAAGCCCGGCGCATGGCAAGGCTGTATCTTGGGCAATGAGCAGTCCTCCACCATGGTTCCACCTGTGGGCGAAGACGGATCCGCACGTCCGTTCTTTGATCTATCACCTGATCGACGTGGGTCAGTGTGCTCGGGCACTCTGGGAGACTGGCCTGGCGCATGCCATCCGGGCCCACATGGCGAGAACCGTAGGGCTTGACGAGGCCGCTTGCGGGCAGCTCCTCGCGTTCTGGGCAGCCCTGCACGACATGGGCAAGGCCAGCCCGGCCTTTCAAACGATGCTGCCCTCCCACGTCGGAGTCCTGCAGGCCCAAGGCTTCGACTTCCCTGCACCGCACGGAGCCAAGCCGGCACACCATGGCGTCGTCTCCGCATGGGCGCTCAGGAGGCTTCTGGAGGAACACGGCGGAATGCCCCGCCGCGATGCCCGCCGTGTGGCACATGCCCTCGGCGGGCACCACGGGATATGGCCAAACACGACCAGCGTCCTGGATGTCAGGCGGCAGGACCACGGCGATGGCGCCTGGGTGAGCGCCCGGCAGGCATTGTTCCGCGAGGTTCAGCAGGTCTTTCAGCCGCCTCCCGGCGTCTCGCTGCCGCAGGATGCCGAGCAGGCCAATTCCTTTCTGACTTTGGTCTCGGGCCTGACCACTGCGGCCGACTGGCTGGGATCGATGGATGACTTCTTCGCGTACCAAGAGGACTGGAAGAGCCCTCAGGCGTACGCACACCTGGCCGCCGAGCGCGCAGAGGCTGCCTTGCGCCAGACCGGGTGGAGCAGCGGCTGGCGGCCTGAGGGAGAGATCCGTCCCTTCGAGGAGCTGTTCCCTTTCATCCCCAACGCAATTCAGGAAACCACAATCCGGGAAGCCCAACACACGGACCACCCGGCCTTGCTCATATTGGAGGCTCCTACCGGCGTCGGCAAGACCGAGGCCGCCCTCTACCTCGCGGACGCCTGGCTGCAGCTCCAGCGCGGGCGCGGGCTCTACGTCGCTATGCCCACTCGCGCCACCAGCAATCAAATGTTCACCCGCACCGTGCAGTTTCTGCAGCGCCGCTATCCCGGGGAACATATCAACATCCGCCTGGCGCACGCGCAGGCGTCTTGGGACCCATCAGCGCAGTCGCTCGACTCCGCTTCCGTGGGGGAATCGCCGGAGGAGCTTCTGCGCGCCGAGGCCTGGTTCCTGCCTCGTAAGCGGACGCTCCTGGCCCCCTTCGGCGTTGGCACGGTAGACCAGGCCCTGATGGGCGTGCTGCAGACCCGCCTCTTCTTCTTGCGGCTCTTCGGGCTGGCCCACAAAGTGGTCATCTTCGACGAGGTGCACGCCTACGACACATACATGGAGCAGCTCTTCCTGCGATTGCTGACGTGGCTGCGGGCTGTCGGAACCTCAGTGATCGTGCTCTCGGCCACGCTTCCCGAGGCGACGCGCCGAGAAATGATTGTCGCCTACACCGGCAACCAACCGGCCGAGTCCCGCGCGCCGGCCTACCCGAGACTGACCATCGGCACCCCGGAAGGCGCCGAAGCCACGGCACTGCCCGCCCCGGAGGAGCGGGCGATCCAGCTGGGCTGGGTAGACCGCTCCCCCCAGGTGATTGCCTCCGAACTGCAGTCTCGCCTAGCGCAGGGAGGCTGCGCAACGGTCGTGTGCAACACGGTTCGGCGAGCGCAGGACATCTACCGGGTTCTACTCCACAGCGATCTCCCACCCTCTCGGTGTCTCCTCTTCCACGCCCGCTTCCCTGCTGCCTGGCGCGAAGGGATCGAGCACGAGGTGCTCGATCAGTTCGGCAAGCAGGGTCGAAGGCCTGAGCGAGCGGTGCTGGTGGCCACCCAGGTGGTTGAGCAGAGTCTCGACCTGGATTTCGACCTGATGATCAGCGACTTGGCTCCCGTGGACCTGCTCATTCAGCGCGCCGGCCGCCTGCACCGTCACCCCGACCGCCTTCGCCCGCCGGGCCTGCGCACACCACAGTTGCTCCTGGCCACGCCCGAGGGCTCGCCCGGCGCCCCCAACTTCGGTGCAGATAGCTTCGTCTATCAGCGGTATATCCTGTGGCAGACCTGGCGCGCCCTGGATGGCCTCTCCGAATTGCGCCTGCCGGCACAGACAGCGGAGTTGATCGAATTCGTCTACAGCGGACTCGACACCGAGAGCCTTCCCGGCGATCTGGCCGATGGCCTGCGCCGCGCTCAGGAAGAGATGCTCAGGGATTTCAGGCGGGCTGAGTGGGAGGCCGGCCTCCGCTTGGTTCCCGGGCCCGATGACGACAAGCTGCTCACCGACGCCTGGCAGGAGCTTGATGACGACGAGAACCCTGCCCTGCACCCGCAAGTTCGTGCGCTGACCCGTCTGGCCGACCCGGGCATGACCCTGGTGTGCCTGCATCGGCTTCCCGATGGCTCGCTCAACCTCGAGCCGGACGGGTCGGGCACGGTAGTAGACCTGGACTCAGAGCCCGATAGGGACTCGACCCGAGCGCTGCAGCGCTACTCCCTCGACATCCGCCACCCCACATTGGTCAGGCACCTGGCCGAACGGCTGCCCTGGCGGGCATGGGCCCGATGCCCAGCGTTGCGCTATGCCTATCCGCTGGTCTTCAGCGCTGGGCGCTGCTCGCTGGATGGAACCAACCTGACCCTCCAGCTGGACCGAGCATTCGGCCTGCGCGTTGACCAAGAGGAGAGCCTATGAACCCATCCTTCAACCTGGTCGATGAACCCTGGATCCCCTGCCTTCGGCCCGACGGCAGTCCGGTGGAACTTGGATTGCGCGACGTGCTCGTGCGGGCCCACGAGCTGCAGGGACTCTACGGCGAGTCCCCCCTCATCGTGGCCTCGCTCTACCGCCTGCTCTTGGCCGTGCTGCACCGCGTGGTTGATGGCCCCCGCGACACTCGGGAGTGGGCTGCCCTGTGGCGCCAGGGGGCCTGGGACGTCAAGCGGGTCGAGGCCTACCTGGAGCGCTGGCACGAGCGATTCGACCTGTTCCACCCCGAGCGGCCGTTCTATCAGTGGGCCAGCGATCGCTCTCGAGAGAAGACCGTCATGGATCTTCTGCCGGAGATCGCCTCCGGAAACAATGCCACTCTCTTCGATCATCACTCCGACAACTCCGACCTGGCATTCACACCGGCCCAGGTGGCCCGAGCCTTGCTGTTTGTTGAGTCGTGCAGCCTCGCCGGCGGCAGCGGCTTGGCTCCGAGAGAATCCTTCGATGCCCCCTGGGCGCGCGGTGCCGTCTTCCTGCTGGAGGGGGATAGCCTGTTCGAGACCCTCGCGCTCAACCTCCTCCCCTGCCGCGATATGTCCGACCGCGGTATTCCAACATCAGGACGCGACCGGCCGGTCTGGGAGGCCGACCAGCCCCTTGAGCCCCGCCGCGAACTGCCTCTCGGGTACCTGGATTTCCTCACCTGGCCAACGCGCTCGATATGGTTCGCGCCCGACCTTGAGAACGGCCAGCCGATGATTCGCCGTGTGAGCATGGGCCCCGGGCTGCGGCTGCCAGATGGGATACGGGACCCTTTCAATCACTTCCTGGTCGACAAACAACGGGGCTATCGGCCCTATCGCTTCAACGAGGCGCGCTCTCTCTGGCGCGATAGCGCCAGCTTTCTGCGCTTCGAGGCCTCCCAGGAGGTGTACCCGCCCGAGACCTTGCGATTCCTGGCCGAGCTGGTCGACGACCATGTGCTCGATGCAGGCC
>CAZNRD010000060.1:0-15273 GCA_964575425.1 uncultured Anaerolineaceae bacterium
TCATTGAACCGTTAGGGGTGTCACTTTCACTGGACTCTAACATCTCGAGTACACGCCCTTGACAGCGCCCCATTCGGCGCTATAATCTAGTGTCAATGCGAACCTAGCGGACCACGCGGGAATGCGAGCGCTGAGGAGAGGAAGGCCCTCAAGCGCTTGTTTTTGCATTGCCCAGTGCATAGCACGTTTGTTCCAGCGCACACGATGCCGGGTTGACGCTGAGGGACTGCGGCGCCGGCGCTCTGCGGGAGGATTGCGGGTGGAGTCCAAGGGATTCAACGCACTGCGCATCAGTCTTGCCTCGCCGGAGACGATTCTGAGCTGGTCGTATGGCGAAGTCCTCAAGCCGGAGACGATCAACTACCGTCGGCTGAGGCCGGAGAAGGACGGGTTGTTCTGCGAGGCGATCTTCGGCCCCACCAAGGACTGGCAGTGCTACTGCGGCAAGTACAAGAACATTCGCTTCAAAGGGATCACCTGCGAGAAATGCGGGGTGGAGGTGACGCGCTCGTCGGTGCGGCGGGAGCGGATGGGTCACATCACCCTGGCGGCGCCGGTGGCTCATGTGTGGTACACGCGGCGCGTGCCGTCCTATCTCGGCCTGCTGCTGGATGTCTCGCGGCGCAATCTCGATCGCGTCCTGTACTTCGCCCAGTACGTGGTGACTCAGGCGGACGAGGAGGCGCGGCGCAAGGCGGTCAAGCGTATTGAAGATGAGATCGCTCGCCTGGAGAAGGAGCAGACCGACTCGCTCAACCAGCGCATTGCCCAGCTCAAGGCCAACCGCAAGAAGCGACTGGAAGACCTGGAGGAGCGCAAGCGCAAGGTCAAGGAGTCCTTCGACGAGGAGGTGGCAGCTCAGATCGATCCGGTGATCCAGGAGGGCCAGCGGCTGGAGCGCAGCCTGACGGAGAAGCTGGGGAAAGCGCTGCGAGCGCCTGCCTATTTCAAGGCCACCGACACCCTGATCGCCGACAAGGGGGAGACGGTGGGCAACGAGCACCTCGGTCGGATTCAGAAGGCCGTCAAACAGCGGCTGGATGAGATCGAGGCCTCGCTCAAGGAGAAGCGCGATCGGGAGCTGGAGCGCATCAAGCTCCAGGCCGAGAAGGTCAAGGCCGAGGCCGATCTGGAGATGGCACAGCTGCGCGACTCGGCGGACGATGTCGGTTCGAGCGCGCGCGAGCAGCTCCTGGCGGATCGCGAGGAACTGCTGAGCATCCACCCGCTGATGTTCCTGGGTGAGACGCGCTACCGTGAGCTCAAGACGAAGTGGGGCCAGGTCTTTCGTGCCGACATGGGCGCCGAGGCCTTCTACGAGATCTTACAGCAGATGGACCTCGACAAGCTCGGTAAGGAATGCTGGGATGAGATCCGTCTGACGCGCAGCAAACAGCGCAAGAAGAAGGCGACGAAGCGCCTGAAGGTGGTCGAGGCCCTGCGCCGCTCGGGCAACCGGCCGGAGTGGATGATCCTGACGGTGCTGCCGGTGATCCCGCCAGACCTGCGGCCGATGGTCCAGCTCGACGGCGGCCGCTTCGCCACGTCGGACCTGAACGACCTCTACCGCCGGGTGATTAACCGCAACAACCGCCTCAAGCGGCTGGTCGAACTCGGCGCACCGGACGTCATCATTCGCAACGAGAAGCGCATGCTGCAGGAGGCGGTCGACTCGCTGATCGACAACTCACAGCGCGGTAAGGCGCTCTCTCGCCGCGGGCGGCGCGAGCTCAAGTCGCTGAGCGACATGCTCAAGGGCAAGAAGGGCCGCTTCCGCCGCAACTTGCTTGGCAAGCGCGTCGACTACTCGGGCCGCTCGGTGATCGTCATCGGCCCGCAGCTCAAGCTCTATCAATGCGGCTTGCCCAAGTCGATGGCGCTGGAACTCTACCGCCCCTTTGTCATCTCCAAGCTGGTGGCCTACAACTACGCCGCCAACGTCAAGGGCGCCAAGCGTATTATCGAACGCGAGCGGCCTGAGGTGTGGGAGGTGCTGGAGGAGGTCATTCGGGACCGACCGGTGCTGCTCAACCGCGCTCCCACGCTGCACCGCCTTGGCATCCAGGCCTTCGAGCCCGTCCTGGTCGAGGGCAAGGCGATCCAGCTGCATCCCCTGGTGTGCGCCGCTTTCAACGCCGACTTCGACGGCGACCAGATGGCCGTTCACCTGCCCCTTTCGCAGAAGGCGGTCGAGGAAGCGCGCCGACTGATGCTCTCCACGAAGAACCTGCTCAAGCCTGCCGATGGAGAGCCCGTCGTCGGACCCTCAAAGGACATGGTTCTGGGCGTCTACTACCTGACGATGACCGTCGAGGGCAAGCACCATCGCGGCGAGGGGCGCGCCTTCTCCGACATGGACGAAGTGGAGATGGCCTACGCCCTGGGCCATGCCCAGATCCACGCCCGTATCAAAGTGGTGACCGACACGTGGTACGACGAAGGCGGCAGCCGCCTGCCGGCTCCGGAGCGCCGCCTGATCGAGACGACTGTGGGCCGTGTGTTGTTCAACCGAGTCCTGCCGGAGCAGCTGCGCTTCGTCAACCGCGTGCTCGACAAGGGTGCCATGCAGGCGCTCGTCGGCGAGGTCTACCACTTGCTGGGGGAAGAGGGCACGCCGGCAGTGGTGGATGCCATCAAGGACATCGGCTTTGCCTATGCCACGCGCTCGGGCACAACCATCGCTGTCTCCGACATCACCGTCCCGCGCGAGAAGCAGGAGATCATCGCCCGCACCCTGGAGGAGGCCGAGGCCATCCGCATGGACTTCCAGCGCGGGCTGCTGACCGAGCAGGAGATGAAGGAGCGCACCATCGAACTCTGGCAGCAGACGACGGCCGAAGTGGCCAGCGCGGTGCGGAAGGCGATGGACCCGGCGGGCAGCCTGAGCACCATGGCCATCTCCGGGGCCACCAAGGGCGGATTCGGGCCAATCTCCCAGCTGGCCGGCATGCGCGGGCTGATGGCGGACCCCGCCGGGCGCATCATCCCGCTTCCGATCCGCTCCAACTTCCGCGACGGCCTGAACACACTTGAGTACTTCATCTCGACACACGGCGCGCGCAAGGGCCTGGCCGACACCGCGCTGCGCACGGCCGACGCCGGCTACCTCACGCGCCGCCTGGTGGACGTCGCCCAGGACGTGATCATCAACGCGGAGGACTGCGGCACGGAGGACGGCATTGCCATCCGCCGCTCAGACGACGTCGCCGGCCAAGACTTCGCCACGCGCCTGTACGGCCGCGTGGTCGCCCGCCGAGTGACGGATCCCAAGTCGGGCGAGATCCTGGCCGAGCGCGGCACGATGATTGCGGTCGATCTGGCCCGGCGCCTCCGCGACTCGGGTGTGGATGTGCTGGTCCGTTCGCCGCTCACCTGCGAACTGCGCTTCGGATTGTGCGCGCAGTGCTACGGCATGGACCTGGGGCGGGGCGAGATGGTGAGCATCGGGTCGGCGGTGGGGATTGTGGCCGCCCAGTCGATCGGCGAGCCGGGCACGCAGCTGACACTGCGCACGTTCCACACCGGCGGTGTGGCCGCAGGCGGCGACATCACGACGGGCCTGCCCCGCGTCGAGGAGCTGTTCGAGGCCCGCAAGAAACCCAAGGGCGAGGCCGTCACCTCGGAAATCGCCGGTACGGTCCACATCTACGAGCCCGAAACGCCGGATGGACAGCGGCTGGTCCGCGTCATCAACAGCCGCATGCTGCGCGACGAGTACTCCGTCCCTGGGAACTGGTCACTCAAGATCGAGGCCGGAGCGCAGGTTGCCGCCGGCGACCTGATCGCCACGCGCGGTCAGTCGCAGATCGTCGCGAGCCACGCGGGCCGTCTGCACATCGAAGACCGCAAAGTGATCGTGTCCTACGAGCAGGTCGACGAGGCCGAGTATGAGATCGCGCCCAGCGCGCGCGTGCTGGTCAAGGACGGAGAACGGGTGGAGGCGGGCCAGGCGCTTACCGAGGGCTCGCTCAACCCACACCGGATCCTGCGCATCCTGGGGCGTGAGGCCTGTGAGATGTACCTGCTGCGCGAGGTGCAGGAGGTCTATCGCTCTCAGGGCCAGAACATCAACGACAAACACTTTGAGGTCATCATCCGTAAGATGCTGTCCAAGGTGCAGGTGACATCGCCCGGCGACACGCAGTTGCTGCCAGGGGATCTGGTCGACCGACTGCACCTGAAGCGGCTGAATGAGCTGATGCTCAAGCAGGGCAAACACCCGGCGCGGGCAGTGCAGGTGCTGCTCGGCGTGACGAAGGCATCGCTCAGCACCGAGTCGTTCCTTTCGGCCTCGTCGTTCCAGCACACGATCAAGGTGTTGGCCGGGGCGGCAATCGAGGGCAAGGTTGACTACCTGCACGGCCTCAAGGAGAACGTGATCATCGGCAAGCTGATCCCTGCCGGCACGGCCTTCCCAGGCGAGCAGGTGGCGCTGCGGGACGAGCAGCTGGAGGGTCTAGAGGAAGTGGAGCAGCCACCGGTCGAAGCGGCCGCTTCGGACTGAGGCTGACTCCCGGCGCTGCCAAAGCGTTGACAGGCTGCCGCGGCGCGGCTATAATCCGCCTGCCTGCCCCGCCTCCCCGGGTGGGGCAGGGGTTTGCATCCCCAACTTCCCCGCCGTCCGGCGCGGGCCTGAAGGCCGGTAGATGGGCGCAGGTGCGGCGGTGAAGCGAGGCTGGAGATCGGGCATGAAATTCGCGGTCGTCCAATCGGGCGGCAAGCAGTACCTTGCCCAAGAAGGGCAGGCGATCGAGGTCGACCGCCTTTCCCTGGAAGTGGGCAGGTCGCTCGAGCTGAGGGAGGTTCTGCTGGCCGTCGACGACGGGCAGGTGCTGGTCGGCGCCCCGTTTGTGGAAGGGGTTTCGATCCAGGCGAGCGTGGCGGCGCAGGTCAAGGCCCCCAAGGTGCGCGTCTTCAAGTACATCCCGAAGGAGCGCTACCGCCGTCGGGCGGGCCACCGTCAACAGTACACTCGCCTCCTGGTCGAGAGCATCGTCTTGCCCGGGGGCGGGGCGGCAGCTAGGGAAGAGCAGGCTGTCATCCCGGGGGGCGAAGCGAAGCCGAGGCCCAAGGCTGCAGCGCGCAAGGCGGAAGCGAAGCCGAAGCCCGCAGCCAAGCCGGCCAGGAAGCCTGCTGCCAAGGCTGCCGGGGCGAAGAAGGCGGCGGGCAGGAAGTCGAAGTAGTGAGGAAGGTTGAGCGATGGCACACAAGAAAGGTGGCGGCTCGAGCCGCAACGGTCGCGACAGCGCAGCGCAGCGGTTAGGTGTCAAGCGCTTCGGCGGGGAGTTCGTCCGGGCAGGGCACATCCTGGTGCGGCAGCGTGGCACGCGCATCCACCCCGGGCGCAATGTGGCCCGCGGCGGGGATGACACGCTGTTCGCCACCATCGACGGAGTGGTGGCCTTCGACTACGGACGCGGCGGGCGCAAGCGCGTCAGCGTCTTGCCGGTCGAGCAGTGACGCCCATTCCGGGCGCCTGGGCGGTGCGGCTGAGTCCTGCCCCGGGGATCAGCCCTATAGCCCTCGCCCGACGGCTCCGGGGAAAGGACAGGAAGCGATGAAGCAGGGTCTGCATCCGAGGTACTACCCGAATGCCAAGGTGATCTGCGCGTGCGGCAACACCTGGACGACGGGGTCCACCGTTGATGTCATCCGCACGGATGTGTGTTCGGCCTGCCATCCGTTCTACACGGGCGAACAGCGCATTGTCGACAGCGAAGGTCAGGTCGACCGCTTCTACAAGAAGCTTCAGGCGCACATCGAATACGTGGAGGAGGTTGAGAGCCGCGAGGCGCGGCGCACCTCGCCCGAGCTCCCCATTGCCGAGCTGGAGTTGGGCGATCGGGCGGAAAAAGCGCTGGCCAATGCCGGCATCGTGACGGTGGGCCAGGCGCTCGAGCGGCTGGCGCAGGGCGAGAGCGCGCTCCTGGCGATCGAGGGCTTCGGCCGCAAGAGCCTGGCCGATCTCAAGCGCCGATTGCGAGCACGCGGCTTCACCCTGCCCGAGGCGGCTGCTGAGCCTCAAATCACGTAGCACGGGAACCCCGCGCCGCTTTGCCCGCGGCGAAGCCTGGTGTACACTCCCAGGGCAGGTGCAGGCGCACCTGCCCTGGGCTATCTCCTGGAGTGACGAGGACGCGCATGGACCATCAGAGTGGAGGCGTTGAGGTCATCACCGGCCCCATGTTCAGCGGCAAGAGCGACGAGCTGATTCGTCGGCTGCGGCGAGCCCGCATCGCCCGCCAGAAGATCCACGTCTTCAAGCCCACCATCGACATCCGCTATGCCGAGAGCAAGGTCACCTCTCATGCCGGGACCGAGTTCGATGCCACGCCGGTCGATCGCTCGGCTGCCATACTCGAGCTGGTCGAGCCGGACACCACCGTCGTCGGGATCGATGAAGCGCAGTTCTTCGACGAAGAGATCATCCGCGTGGTGCAGGCGCTGGCCGAGCGCGGCGTCCGGGTGATTGTGGCCGGCCTCGATACCGACTTCCGCGGCGAGCCCTTCGGCGCCATGCCGATCCTGATGGCTCAGGCGGAGCGAGTGGACAAGCTGTATGCCATCTGCATGGTGTGCGGCGATATGGCCACGCGCACGCAGCGGCTGATCAACGGCCGTCCGGCGCGCTATGAGGACCGGGTGGTGGTCGTGGGCGCCAGCGAATTGTACGAGGCACGCTGCCGTCGCCATCATCAAGTGCCCAGATCCAGAGCATGAAGGACTACCGCGAGTTCCTGGAAGAGATCCTGATCCCCGAGGAAGCGTTGCAGGCCCGCATCCGCGAGCTGGGGGCCCAGATCAGCCGCGACTACCAGGGCCAGGACTTGCTTCTCATCTGCATCCTGCGCGGTGGGGTGATGTTTCTCGGCGACCTGATGCGCGCCCTGACCGTGCCTCACACCGTGGACTTCATGGCCGTCTCTTCCTACGGTGCCGGCGCCCGTCAATCGCGCGGCCATGTGCGCATCACCCTGGACCTGACGACCTCCATCGAAGACCGCAACGTGCTGATCGTCGAAGACATCATCGACAGCGGCCACACCATCGCCTCGGTGATCGATCTGCTCAGGGCACGCCGCCCACGCTCTCTGCGCGTCTGCACCCTGCTCGACAAGGCTGAGCGGCGCGAGGCCGATGTTCCCATCGACTACCGCGGCTTCGTCATCCCCGACAAGTTCGTCTTTGGCTATGGCCTTGACCTCGACGAGTACTACCGCAACTTACCGTTCGTGGGCGTGGCCAGGCCGGAGAAGGTCCTGAGCCCGGAGTAGGACGCCGGGGGAAGATGACCCCCACCTCCTGGCTGCGCCGCTCGGTTGCTGATCTCCTCCCCCAGCTCATGCCGGGCCCGCGCCTCTGGCTGGTGGGAGGCGCGCTGCGCGATGCCCTCCTCGGCCGACCGGTGGTCGACCTCGATTTCGTCGTCGAAGGCGATGCGCTCGCCGTCGCGCGCCACCTCGCCGATCGTCTCGGCACTCCCTTCTACCCGCTCGACGACGAGCGGAGGACCGGCCGCGTGATCCAGCACGGCCCGCAGCGCACCCTCGACTTCGCTTCGTTGCGCGGCTCCACCATCGAAGACGACCTGCGCGCCCGCGACTTCACAGTCAACTCCATGGCCGTCCCCCTCGAGCACCTCGACCGCCTGCTCGACCCCACCGGCGGCCTGCAGGACCTGAAGGACAGGCGCCTGCGCGCATGCACCGCTCACGCTGTGGCCGATGACCCGGTGCGGGCGCTGCGCGCCGTCCGCCTGGCAGCTCAGCTTGACCTGCAGATCGAGCCGGCGACGCTGCGCCAGGTCGCAGGGGCGGCGACTTCACTCACCACCGTCGCCGCCGAGCGTCTGCGTGACGAGTTCCTGCGCATCCTGGATGCGCCTCGGCCGGGGCGCGCAATCCGCTTGATGGACCACCTGGGGCTGCTGCTCGCGCTGTGCCCCGAGCTCGATGCGCTGCGGGGCCTGGTTCAGCCTCCGCCGCACGCGCTCGATGCCTGGGCCCACACCCTGGCCACCGTGGACCGACTGGGCGACCTCCTTGCCGTGCTGGGGCCGGTCCACAATGAGGAGGCTTCGGCGGACCTCATCTTGGGCCAGGCTGTCCTGCGCCTGGGGCGCTTCCGCCAAGGCCTCGCACAACATTTCACCCGGCCGCTCAGCTCCGGCCGGCGCGCGCGCGCCCTCCTCTTCCTGGGTGCCCTCTACCATGACGCGGGAAAGCCGGCCACGGCACAGGCGGATGCGCACGGCCGGACCCGTTTCCTGGGGCACGAAAGGGTGGGGGCGGCGCTGGCGTCCGAGCGTGCTCGCCGCCTTCGGCTGAGCGCGACCGAGGCGGCAAGGCTGGCCGCCATCGTCCGGCATCACATGCGTCCGGTGTGGCTGGCGTCGGAGCCGGTGGTCACTCCCCGGGCCGTCTACCGTTTCTTCCGCCAGACACGGGGAGCGAGCGTGGATGTGGTGCTGCTGTCCCTGGCCGACTTTCTCGCCACCCACACCCCTCCGCCCCCGCAGCAGGAGTGGGACCGCCGGCTGGACGTGGCGCGCGCCCTGCTGGAAGCGTACTTCGAACGTCCCGAGGAAGTGCTCCGCCCGCCGGCCCTCATCCGGGGTGATGAGTTGGCCGAGGCCCTTGACCTCGAACGTGGCCCGCTCCTCGGCCGACTGATTGAGCACATCCGCGAGGCCCAGGCTTCGGGCGAAGTGGTCACGCGCGCGCAGGCCATCGAGCTCGCCAGGTCTGCATTGCGCGAGAATGCCTTGGGTGGCGAAGCGGGAGACGAGGAGGACGTCTGAGGCGAAGGAGTCAGGGATAGATTTCGCTCAGTGCCGGGGCGTAGAAACAACGGCAGCCCAGCGCGTGCGAGCAGCCGTTGACTGGCAAGTGCGGCACCCGGTCCTTTTCGTACTGGCCCTCAACGGCCTGACACGCCGGGCAGCAATCCGGAGCCACCACCAGGCGAATGCGCGCCACTCGCTCGCTGGCCCGCAGCCGGGCCAGAGCGACGGCCGTGGCCGATGCCTGCGAGAGGTCGGCACCGCAGCGGGTGCAGCGCTCCGCATCGTCGGGGGATTGCGCCTGACAGCGCGTGCACGTCTGCATCGTGGACCTCTCGCCCGAAAGTGCGGTCGATTGTAACCGCGGAGGCAGTCCTGTCAACGACACACGCCCGTCTGAGATCTCGAACCATCCTCCACTTCGACCTCGACGCGTTCTTCTGCTCCGTCGAGGAGATCCTGCGTCCCGAACTGGGCGGGCAGGCGTTTGTTGTCGCCGGAAGGCCGAGCGAACGAGGGGTAGTTTCGTCCGCGTCCTATCCCGCTCGCCGCCATGGAATTCGCTCAGCCATGCCGACAGCCCGGGCGCTGCGCCTGCTGCCAGGGCTGAAAGTGGTGCCGCCGCGCCACGGCGTCTACGGCGAGTACTCCGATCGGGTGATGGAGCTGGTGCGGGGCGCGGTCCCAGTTATGGAACGAATCTCGATCGACGAGGCCTTTCTCGATGTCAGCGATCATCCCAGGCCGGGGGTGGAGGTGGCCGCCTGCCTGCAGGCTGAAATCCGAAGCCGATTCGCCCTGCCTTCTTCGTGGGGTGTCGCCAGCAACAGGCTCGTGGCCAAGATCGCCACCAATGTCGGCAAGCCCGGCGGCTTGATCGTCGTCCCTCCGGGTCGGGAGGCCGCCTTCCTTGCTCCGCTGCCCGTGGGCATGCTGTGGGGGGTCGGCCCCAAGACGCAGAAACTTCTCGCCGCCAGCGGAGTGCGAACCATCGGGGACCTGGCGGCGCTTGCGACCGAGAGGCTCAGAAGTCTCTTCGGCGAGCGCGGCACCGAACTTGCAGCCCGTTCCCGGGGCGAAGATGAGAGCCCGGTGGAGGAGGGGGACGAGCCCCGGTCGATGTCGAGCGAACGGACGTTCGCGCGGGACTTGAAGGAGCAGAGGGCGTTGATGCGGGCGCTGCTGGGACTCAGCGAAGACGTCGGCGGCCGGCTGCGCGAAGCGGGACTGGCCGGTACGACGGTGCGGGTCAAGCTGCGCTGGTCAGACTTCACCACCATCACGCGCCAGCGCCGCCTGCCCCAGGCGACCAACCAGGATGGGGAGATCTACCGTGCGGCCGCGGACCTCCTTGTGGGTGCAAGGAGTCCGGGGCGTGCGGTGCGGCTGCTGGGCGTGGGGGTGAGCGGCCTGGGCCCGGCAGTTCGTCAACTGGGCCTGTTCGACCGCCAGTGGGAGGAGGATGCACGACTGCTGCAGGCTGTGGATTCCATCCGGGCCCGGTACGGCTGGCGGGCGGTTCAGCGCGGCAGTGAGCTAGCACAACATCGAGAAACGGATGATGACGATGGCTAGGTGGTTCCGTTGGGCCAGCCGGCGCGGGCGCGCGCAGATGCACCTGCGCGAGGGCGCTGCGCCGCCAGACGCGGCAGGTGTGAGCAAGACGCTCACTGCACTGCACGGCAAGGGCTACTACATCTGGAAACTGCCGTACTGTGACGGAGGCAACCCAGAGGCGATCGCCCGCCGCGCGGCCGCCGCCAGGCTCACGCACGTTCTCATCAAGATCGCGGACGGCACAAGCTGGAAGTACAACTACAATAGCGAGACGAAGACAGACTACGTGCCCCCCGTCATCGCCGCACTGCGGGCCAGCGGAATCTCCGCATGGGGGTGGCACTACGTGCGCGGCGACGATCCCGAGGCGGAGGCCAGGCTGGCGGTGGAACGGGTGCTGGAGCTGGGCGTCGATGGGTACGTGATCGACGCTGAGCGCGAGTACAAGAAGCCGGGCCGGCGCGAGGCCGCCAAGGCATTCATGCAGAAAGTGCGGGCGGGATTGAAGGACCTGCCGATTGCGCTCAGCTCCTATCGATTTCCTCGCATCCACAGCGCCTTTCCCTTCTCCGAGTTCCTCGAAGGCTGTGACTACGCCATGCCGCAGGTCTACTTCGAGCAGGCGCACAATCCGGAACAACAACTTGAGATCTGCCTCGATCAATACATGAGCCTGCGGCCGGCGCGCCCCGTCGTCCCAACCGCGCCCACCTATGCCTCTGGCGATTGGCGCCCGACGCCGGATGAAATTCGGCGATTCTTCGCTCGCGCCCGCGCCCTGGGATTGGCAGCGGCGAATGCCTGGAGCTGGGATTTCGCCACGCGCACCAAGTACCTTGACCTTTGGAACGCTGTGTCGGACTTCGAATGGCCGCCCCCGGCGCAGACAAGCGACGTTCCCGAGAAACTCATATGGGCACTGAATCGCGGCGATGTCGAGGGGGCTGCTGCCCTCTACCATGAGAGGGCAGCGCACGTTACCGGAGAACGCACCGTGGTGGGACGATCCGCCGTGGCCGACTGGTATCGGACAATGCTCGATCGCCTCTTGCCCAATGCTCGCTTCGCCCTCACGGGCAAGTCCGGCCGCGACAACTCGCGCCACTTCACCTGGAAAGCAAGCAGCCCGCGCGGGATGGTGAGCGACGGCAGCGACACGCTGGGGCTGATGCAGGGCAGGATACTCTACCACTACACTTTCTTTACCGTGGGCTGATCGTCCCAGCCAGCTAAGCAGCCTTCGGCTTCCGCTTCGACTTGGCCGCAGACCCCGACTTCCCTACGGGTGCAGGACGCCCAGTGCCCGTGCCCGTAGGGCGCTCCTTCTTTGCAGCCGGTTTCTTCGCCGCGGGTTTCCGCTTGCGCACAGAGGTCCGGGCTTTCACCGCCTTCTCAGGCGCGGCTTTGCTCCCAGGCTTGCGCCCACGAGGCGCGGCGGCTTCCTTCTTCGTCCGTGGCGGCTTTGGTTCCGGTGGTGGCCCCGGCGGTGCGGACCGCGGCACAACGGGGAACACGCCCACGACGCGGTCATTTCCCTTGACCTCGACCAGCACCTTGCCCCCGGCCGCGCGCGAGCGGCGCGGGGCATCACCGAAGCGGATGGAGCGGGCCGGAGCGCGGGCCAGGTGCACCACCACCCGATCCTCCGCTTGACCCACGACTGCGCCGGCCAGGGCCTCCCTGGACAAGCGCCGGGACTTGTCCCCACCTCTCCAGACCAGGACGCCCTTGCCGTGCCGGCCCTGCAGCGGGAAATCCTTCGTTGGCACCCGCTTGGCGTTGCCATCCACCGTCAGCACCAGCAGATCTGCGCGCGGGTCGGTCACCCCCATGCCGACAACCTGCGCGTCCGGTTCAAGGCGGACTCCCATCACGCCGGAAGCACCGAGCCCGGTGGGGCGGACCTCCTCTTCGGAGAAGCGGATGGCAGCGCCGCTGCTACTGACCAGCATCACTTCGTCCTTGCCGCGGCTGAGCCGAACCCACGCCAGCGCGTCTCCTTCCGAGACATTGATGGCTGAGAAGGTTCGGCCGGACGGTCCGGAAAGCGCCTCGAGCGCCGTTTTCTTGACGACTCCCTGGCGGGTGCAGAAGACCAGATAGCCGGGGCTATCATGGCTTCCGCGCCCGGCCGGCACGACCACGCCCGCGACGGCCTCTGATTCGGGAGGAAGGGGCGTGGTGCCCGCCACCGGGCTGCCCTGCGCCGGGTCGTCGCATTCGGGCAGACGGTGCACGCCGATGGCGGCGGCAGTTCCCTGCCCGTCGAAGAGGTACAGGGTATCCCGCGCGCTGGCGCCGAGGACAAGGGTGGGCGCGTCGCGGCCGGCCAGCCGCGGAAGGCGGCCGGAGGGCGTGCGCGAGATGCGCCCGTCGCGTGTCACCACGACCCAGGTGTCCTTCTCCGGCGTGAGGTCGGCCAGGTCGCCGGCGGTGAGCACTGCCTGGGCCCGCTTGCCCTTGCTAAGGGTGATGATCTGTGTGCGGCGACGGTCGCCGTAGGTCTCCTTGATGTGCAGGATTTCCTGGCCCACCGCGGCGCGCAACTTGCGCTCGGAGCCGAGCAGCGACTCCAGTTCCGCGATCAAGGCGAGTTTCTCGCGGTACTCTTGATCGATCTTCTTGCGTTCCAGGCTGGCCAGGCGGCGCAGTGGCATGTCGAGGATGGCATTGGCCTGGATCTCGGAGAGCCTGTAGCGGCGCGTCAGTCGCTCTCGCGCCTGATCAACATCCCTGGCGGAGCGAATCAGCTGCACGACATCTTCCAGGTGAGCCAGCGCCGTGCGCAATCCCTCCAGGACGTGGGCGCGTTCGCGGGCCCGCTCCAGGTCGAAGCGGCTGCGCCGGCGGACGACGTCGAGGCGGTGCTCGAGGTAGACGCGCAGCGCCTGCTTGAGAGTGAGCAGCCGTGGCTCGCCGTCGACCAGCGCCAGCATGATGATGCTGAAGGTGCTCTGCATCGGCGTGCGCCTGTAGAGTTCGGCCAGCACTTTCTCGGGTTCGGCCGTCTTGGTCAGTTCGATGACGATGCGCATGCCCTGGCGGTCCGATTCGTCGCGCAAGTCCGCCAGGCCCTCGAGCTCCCCCAGCCGTGCCAGCTCGGCGATGCGTTCGATCAGGCTGGCCTTGTTGGTCTGATAGGGCAGCTCGGTGACGATGATGCGTGAGCGCCCGCGGCCCATGTCCTCGATGTGAGCCCGGGCCTGGACGCTCACCCGGCCGCGGCCGGTGCCGTAGGCGGCGGCCAGCCCCTCGGCCTCCCCTGGCTGCCCAACGGGCACGGGCACTGAGTGCCGCACGATGATGCCGCCGGTGGGGAAGTCGGGGCCCTGGATGTATTTCATCAATTCCTCGACCCCGATTTTCTCCTGCTGCGTCCAGTTCTCGAGCATGAACACCAGGGCATCGCACACCTCGGCCATGTTGTGGGGCGGAATGGAGGTGGCCATGCCGACGGCGATGCCGGTGGCGCCGTTGGCCAGCAGGTTGGGGAAACCGGCAGGCAGAACGGTGGGTTCTCGCAGCGAGCCGTCGAAGTTGTCCGTCAGATCGACGGTCTCCTTCTCGATGTCGGCCAGCATCTCCAGGGCCAGCGGCGTCAGGCGGGCCTCGGTGTAGCGCATGGCAGCCGGCGCGTCGCCGTCGATCGAGCCAAAGTTGCCCTGGCCGTCGGTCAGGGGGAAGCGCATCGAGAAGTCCTGCGCCATTCGTGCCATGGCGTCGTAGACGGCCATGTCGCCGTGGGGGTGATACTTGCCGAGCACCTCGCCGACGATGCGCGCCGACTTGCGGTGCTCCGAGTGTGGGCGGATGCCCATGTCGTACATGGCGTAGAGGATGCGGCGGTGGACAGGCTTGAGGCCGTCGCGCGCGTCGGGCAGCGCCCGGGCCACAATGACGCTCATGGCGTAGTCCAGATACGCCTGCTGCATCTCGTCGTCGATGTCGATGCGCCGTACCTTGCCGACTTCCATGCGGTGACCTCAAGCGGACGTCGGGCCAATGATACGGTCTGGGCGCGATGCCGTCAATTGCTGCCAGGGATGGAACAGCAGGGAAGTGACCTGGGGCTCAGAAGCGGATGGACGAAGGAGTCGGAGGGTAGTTCTCCTGCAGAGCGATCCTCGGGCGCCAGTCGCTGCCGATGCGTGCGACCTGACTCCAGACTCGCATTGCGCGAGGTCCGTCGCCCTGAGCGAAATGAAGCTCTTGCGGCCTGCCTCGCCGGGAGCCTCTGCAGCCATGCCGCCGCGAGGCAAGCGAGTACCGATGCATGCCCGAAGCAAGGAATCCAGAAAGGGTCTGCGTGAGGGGCCTTGAGCGCCGCCGGTCGCGCCCGAGGCTCACAGCCTGCCGCCTTTTCTCATTCCGAGCCCGGCGGCACGCGCCCGGGCGACGGCCTCGTCCCGATCCGTGACCTGGAGCTTGGCCAGTATGTTGGAAACGTGGTTGCGGACGGTCTTGAGGCTAATCCCCATGCGGTCAGCCAGCTCCTGGTTGCTCACGCCCTGGGCCAGCAGGGTGAGCACTTCACGCTCCCGGTCGGTCAGCGCGGGGAAGGCGGCGCGCACGGCCGAGGGCGTTGCCCCGGGCAGGTAGTGCATCAGGCGGTCCTCACATGTCGGGTTCGAGTGTGCGACCTTGAGCCACACCGTTTGCTTGCCCCGCTGGGCTTCGTACAGCGCGGCGGTGCGCCACACGGTGATGAGTTTGGTGACCTTGAGGGTCCCCAGATAGTCGCCGTATGCGAAGACGGGATAGCCCTGCTCAGCCGGGCAGTCCTAGTCCTGGCACCACAGGTTGCCGTCCATGGCCAATCGTTTGCATCGTTCACAGAATCGGGCGACATTCATGGGAAATGCGTCCCCTTGGCAGCAGCTCGCTGATTGCGTTCAGACACATGTGAGACAGTAGGCCTGGCGCGAAAGGCGCAG
>CAZNRD010000061.1:0-14572 GCA_964575425.1 uncultured Anaerolineaceae bacterium
CTCCCCCGGGGTCAGGCCGCCGTCGCGAGGCGGCGCCCAATGGCCTGGCGGAAGGGCAAGGGTGTGGGTTCAGCGATGGCATCCAGCGAGTATGGGGCGTGCAAGTGGTCGGGTTGAGTTCGCGATCGCCGCCGGCGCGCGCCTGGGTCCTGGTTTGCGGCGTCCGGCGCGAGGGTGTAGATTCAGCATGGCTGGTCGTGCTCCCACCGCGCCCCGTCAACGGGGCCTACGAAATCCCGATGTCAGGCCCGCAAGTCTCGTCTCAGGAGGATGACTGTGAACGTCAAGCTGTCCGATGGCAGGGTCCTGCCGATGGAGATGCACAAGGTGCGCATCGTGCAGCAAACTCAGCTGCCGCCGATCGCCCGTCGCCTGCAGGCGATCCAGGAAGCGGGTTACAACACCTTCCTGCTGCGCACGCGCGACGTGTTCCTCGACATGCTGACCGACAGTGGCACCAACGCCATGAGCGACAACCAACTGGCGGCGATGATGGTCTCGGATGACGCTTACGCCGGCTCGGAATCGTTCTACAGGCTGGCCGACGCTGTGAAAGAGGTGTTGGGATTCGAGTACACGCTTCCGGTGCACCAGGGTCGCGCCGCCGAGCACCTGCTCGCCAAGGTCTTCGTCAAGCCTGGGGACGTGGTGGCGATGAACTATCACTTCACCACGACCAAGGCGCACTTCGAGTTGGCTGGCGCCACCGTGCTCGAACTCTACACGCCCGAAGCCCTGAACACTCAGAGCGCCTCTCCCTTCCGCGGCGACATGGACCTGGCGCGGCTGAAGCAGGCCATCGAGCAGTACGGCGCGGAGCGCGTGGCGTTGATCCGGATGGAGGCCACCACCAACCTGATCGGCGGTCAGCCGTTCTCGCTCCGGAACCTATGGCAGGTGAAGGAAATCGCCGCCGCCCACGGCATCCCGCTGGTCTTCGACGGCAGCCTGATCTCCGAGAACGCCTACTTCATCCGGCAGCGTGAAAAGGAATACGCCGGCCGATCGATCCGGGAGATCATCCGCGAGATGATGAGCGTGGTGGACATCTTCTACCTCTCCGGCCGCAAGAGCACCTCGGTGCGCGGCGGGATGATGGCCACCAACAACCGCGAGTACTACGATCGGCTGCTGGCCTGGCTGCCGGTGTACGAGGGCTTCGCCACCTACGGCGGCATGTCGACCAAGGAGGTCGAGGCCATGGCCGTGGGGCTGCGCGAGATGACGGATGTCAATGTGGCCGGGATCTCGCCGGAATTCATCGAGTACTTCGTCGGCCGGCTGCTGGAAAACGGCGCGCCGGCGGTGACCCCACCCGGCGGCCTGGCCTGCCACGTCGACGCCCGGCGCTTCCTGCCCCATCTCGCACAGTCGCAGTACCCGGCCGGCGCGTTGGCGGCAGCCATCTACCTGGCGTCCGGCGTGCGCAGCATGGAGCGGGGGACGATCTCGACGGATCGCGATGCTGAGGGACGGGAAGTCTACGCCGACCTGGAACTTGCCCGGCTGGCCGTCCCGCGCCGCGTCTATACCCTCTCCCACATCGAGTACACCGTCGATCGCCTTACCTGGCTCTATCAGCATCGGGACCTGGTGGGTGGCCTGCGCTTTGTGCAGGAGCCGCCGGTGCTGCGCTTCTTCTTCGGCAGGCTCGAGCCTCTCGACGATTGGGGAGCGCAGCTGGCCCGTGCCTTCGAGGCCGAGTTCGGCGCGGAGTGTTGAGGTTGTGAGAGCAGGGCCGGAGGATGCGGTGATGGCGACCCTGACGTGCTACGGTGGAGTGGAAGAGATCGGGGGAAACAAGATCCTTCTCGAGTTCGGCGAGCGGCGGATCTTCTTCGACTTCGGCAAGTCCTTCAGGCGCTACGGCCGCTTCTTCGACGGCGTGTTCATCAAGGACCGGGTGGGTCGCGGGCTGCTCGACCCACTCTCGCTCGGACTCATCCCTCCGCTGCGCGGCCTGCTGCGCGACGATCTCATCCCCGCACTCGATCCCGGCGGGCTTGAGATGAGGGAAATCGAACCGCAGGGCAGGCAGCGCAAACCCCGCATCGAGTACCACCTCGCGCCGGATGCCGCCGAGGCGTTCTGGCGACACTGGCAGGAGCACGGCGGGCCTGCCTATCGAGACCTGCGGCGTGAGCACGGTCCGGCGGTCAATCTCGTCCTGCTCTCCCACGCCCACCAGGACCATATCAGCGACCTGGAATATGTTCATCCGGACATACCCGCCTGCAGCACGCGCATGACCGCATTTATCAGCAAGGTGCTGCTCGACACCGGCCTGGCCGGTTCCGGCGCCCCCTACGTTGCCCCACGCGTGCCGAAGGGCGATGGCGTGCTGGAGGCCGCGCAGGAGGCCGGGCCGACCCCCCGCCCCTGGGTGTTCCTCGAAAAGGCGCCGGAGGGCGGCGCCCAGGAGGGCACGCTGGAGACGGCAGCCTCCTTCTGGAGTCGCACTGGAACCCGGGCTCTTGACACACGGATCGCCTCACTCCCCTCGGGGTTGCGGCTGCGTCATTGGCCGGTGGATCACTCCCTCTACGGCGCCTGCGCCTACGCAGTCGAGACCGACGCCGGCTGGGTGGCCTACACCGGCGACCTGCGCTTCCACGGCGGTCGCGGCAGGCTGTCGCAGGCTTCTGTCGAGGCATTGGCGACGCTGGAGCCGGCGGTGCTGCTCTGCGAGGGCACGCGCCTGCTGCGTGAGGACGGCCCGCGGCCGGAGCAAATCACGGAAACTCAGGTCTTCGAGAACTGCCTGCAGCAGGTCCGTCGGGCCGAGGGCGAGCTGGTGGTCGCCGACTTCGCCCCGCGCAACATCGAGCGCCTGCAGTCGTTCCACCGCATCGCCCAGGAGACCGGCAGGCGCCTGCTGGTGCAGCCGAAGGACGCCTATCTGCTGCGGGCCATGCACTTGGCAGAACCCTCGCTGCCGGACCTGATGGAGGACCCGCACGTGGGCCTGTACGACGATCCCAAGGTGCGGCCCTACGCCTGGGAGCAAGCCGTGCGGGCGCGCTACCCCTCGAGCCGCTGCGGGCCGCAGCAGATTCGGAAGTCCCCCGGGGACTACCTCCTGGCCTTCAGCCTGACCGACATCGTGGACCTGCTGGACCTGCAGTTCCTGCTTGGGCGAGAGGCCGGAGGCCTCTACCTGTTCTCAAACAGCCAGGCCTATGACGACGAGCAGATGGCCGACTTGATGCGCCTGTGGAACTGGGCGCGGCATCTTGGGATGCGCGTGGTGGGGCTGGAAACCAGGACGATCCATGGGCGTCAGGAAATCGTTCCACAGCCTGGGTATCACGCCTCGGGCCACGCGAGCGAAGCAGACCTTGTTGAGTTCGTGAAAACCGTGCGGCCGAAGGCCCTGGTGGCGATTCACACCGAACTGCCTCAGCGCTGGCGTGACCTGCTCCGTGGGACCTCGATCGGCCTCTTCCTGCCCGAGATGGGCAGGCCAGTGACAGTGTGAGAGGATGCGGAGCAGCAGGGAAGGAGGAGCTGAAACCCGGAGAGCGCGCGGCTCGGGCGCCGGGCTTCATGCTGCCTCACGTACAGGGTGAACGAAAGGGCGGTGTTGCCCCGCCTCGCCCTTCACACCCTGAGCCATCCTCTGCTACGAGCCAGCGGCCTCCTTGATGATCTGCCGCGCTACCTTCTGCGCGCCGACCATGACGTTCATCACCCCTCCCACACTCTCGCTCTGGGCGCCAATGAACCACAGCCCGTGAATCGGCGTCTCGTGGGCAGGGGGCTTGTTGCCGATGACAGGCGGCACACCCCCGAAGGAATGATGGTCCTGATGGAGGCGGGTCCGGAAGTCCTCGGGCGTGAGGACCACACGGGTCTTCGTGCGCGACCGCAGTCCAGGCACGCGGCGCTCGGCCTCTGCCACCAGCTTGTCGGCAAGTTCCTCGCGGCGGCCGCTCCAGGTGCCTTCGGCGAGCACGTCTGGCGCCACGGTGTAGATGGTGACGGCATGATGGCCGGGCGGCGCGAGCGACGGCGAGTGCAGCGAGGGCACGTAGATGAGCAGCCCATCCTTGCCCTCGTGATAGTCGCCGGTCCGGAGCCGCTGCACGGCTGTCTCCAGGTCCTCGGTGTCATAGTAGTAGCAGAGCGCTGCCGGTTGGTGGAGCGTCGGGTCGAAATCGATCCCCAGGTGGACCATCAGGACCGATTCCATCAGGCGGTTGCGCTCGATCTGCATGATCAGGTCTGTCGGCAGGTGCTCGCGCCCGACCAGGCCGAAGAACACCTCACGCATCCCGCCCGACGCCAACACCAGGTCCGAGGCTTCGAAGTGGCCGTCGGCAAGAAACACGCCTCTGGCTCTTCGGTTTTCAATCGCGATCTTCTTCACGGCTGTCCCGGTGAACAGCTTGCCGCCATGCTCCAGGATGACGCCCAGCACTGCATCGACCATCGTCTGGCAGCCGCCGATCAGGTAGCAGTACGCGGTCTGCGCGCTGCGCGTGTTGGGGAACGTCGGGATGCGTTTGTCGAACGCTGTCTCCAGGTGCAGCGACGGCACACCCAGCGCCGGGAACTCGCTCGGCGCGGTGACGAAGTCCGCCACGATCCCCAGGAAGATGGTCTTGAGCGCCGGGCACTGGAAGTAGTAGTCCATCAACTGGCTGCTGGTCCAGTTGGCCGCGCCCTTCACGCCCTGGAAGGCAAGTAGCATTCGGGGCTTGAGCCACAGCGCCTTCAGTCCCCGTGCAGTCTCCGACTGGCGCGCAATGCCCATCAGGTGGAGCACGCGATCGTAGAAGCGGTAGTAGCGATCCAATGCCTCGGTTTCCGCCGGGAAAAGGCGCTTCAATCGCTCCCGCCGCCAGTACGGGCCCCCATACTCCTGCGGCTTCCAGAGCGCCAGCTCATGCAGCGCAAGGCCGCGGTCCTCATGAACTGCCTGCACGCGCGCGCTGACGCCCAATTCTTCCAGGATCAGGCGGCCCTTGTCGCCGGGGGCGAAGCCTTCGAGCAGGAGCGGGCCGAGGTCCCAGCCGAACCCATCTTTCCGGACGGTGGCCGTCACCCCACCGGGAGTGGAGAATTGCTCAAACACGGTGACGGCATGCCCCGCCTTGGCCAGATACGCGCCGGCCGTGAGCCCGGCCATGCCCGAACCGATGATCGTCACTTTCATAGGACACTCGCTTCGAGCCACCAGCGGCAGGATCTACCCTTGCCTCACCTGCTGGCTTTGGCACCCTCCGGTCGTCAGCCGACCTTTGCGGCTGCGGCCCTCCTCTCGGCCAGCTCCAGCACCAAAGCGGCGTGTGTCTTGCGGGTGATGGGATACCAGATCAGGAATGGCAGGCTGATCAGGACCACAACGGCCGGCACGACGGCGAAGAACAGCCGAATGCCGAACAGCGCCCGCGCTGTCTGCTCCACATTCGGGACATATCCGAACCAGTCCAGCGCCCACCCACTGACGGCGACGCCGAGGGCGCTGGTGAACTTGGAGAGGAATGCCCATAGGCCGTAGTAGACGCCCTCCCGCCGTTCACCGGTCATCTTCTCATCGTACTCCACCACATCCGGGAGCATGCTCCAGGGGAAGACCCACTGCGAGGAGAAGCCCATTCCGGCGATCGCCGCCACCACGTAGATCAAGTTTGTGGGACCGCTCGGAAAGAAGAACGTCGTGATGATGGCCACCGAGGCAATCGCCAGGCCGAGGGCATAGGCCGGCCCCTTGTTGATCCTGTCCGAGACCTTCTTGGCCGGGATCAGGAACAGGCCGATCATCACCAGCATGACCAGGAGCACGAACGAGACCTGGTCTCCCATGCCGAGTTGATACTGGATGAAGTATGGCACCAGCGCCGTGAGCACGGTGAAACTGAAGCTGCTCAGGAACTGAGCGATCATCAGGATGATGAACGGCCGGTTCCGGAACGAAGTGAGCAGGGCTTTCACGGGCGGCAGCTGCGAGGGCTCGCCGGCCACCTCGGGGCGTTCCCTGACGGAGAGCGTCGTCACCAACGTAGTGGTGATGACAATGCCCCCGAACACGGCGCCGGTGGCGCTCCAGGCCTGCTGCAGGTTGAGACCCGCGCCGTGGAAGATGCCTGCCAGCAGGGTTGTCACTGCCGCGCCCAGGATGTAGCCCACGACGCTGTAGACCATGCGGATCGACGTCAGGCTGGCCCGTTCACTGTAGTCGCGTGTCAGCTCGGGGGTGAGGGCATAGTAGGGCGTGGTCGTCATCGTGTGGAACGTGTCCACAAGCCAGAAGCTTAGCAGCACGGCGAGGAAGGCGGGTGCGCCGGTGAGCCCCTTGGGGAGCGAGAACATGATCCAGGCGGCGATCCCCAGAGGCACGGCGCCGATAAGCATCCAGATCCGCCTGCGCCCGAAGCGGGACCGCGTCCGGTCCGACCAGTAGCCAAACAGCGGATCGTTGATCGCGTCCCAGGCGAGCTTGCCGACCAGCAGTGCCACGCCCGCCAGCGCGGGATTGATGCCTGCCACGTCGGTGTAGTAGAAGAGCAGGAAGAACTGCATCGCCGACGTCATCAGGGCGAAGCCCAGATCGGCCAGACCGTAGCGGACCTTGGTCCCGAGCGTCAGTCGTTCGTCCATGGTGACCCCACCTCACTATGCGGACCGGGATGGCGGACGCATATCTCTCGTGCTGCGGCGCCGTCAGCCCACATCAGACGGCCGGACCTCGCGTCCACTCCGGGACGACTCCAGCGCCGCCAGGCAGAACTGAAGCACGGCCTTGCCGGTGTGCCCGTCGAGCCGCGGCTGCCCGCCGCGCTTGAGTTCCTCGATCATGTCCTGTGTGGCCGCGACGAAGCTGTCGTGCCATTCCACCCCCTGGACCGGGATGGCACGCGTCCTGGCATCCTTGAAGAGCATCAGCTCCGGCAGGTCGACGGTCCGCGCGGTGTAGCGGTTGATGAACAGGATCCCGAGCTCCCCGATCACCTCCACCCGATCGTCATCGGCGTAGTAGGCGGAGTTGATCTGCATATCCGGCGTGTGTTCGATATCCAGCACACCGTAGCAGCGAGGGGCCTGATACTTGAACATGATCACCGCCGGGGCGTCGATGTCGACACCGGGCACGATGGGCGTGCTGTCGAGCCAGGCGTAGACCCGCTCCACCGGCCCGGCCAGGTAGTGGGCCAGGGAGAAGAGATGGTAGCCGTGGTCGAAGACCAGTGGACCTCCTCCGCACTTCTCTACGTCGAATCGCCACGCCCAGGCAGACAGAGGCACTTCCCAGCCCGTGGGCGAGGTCCCGGTCGAGATGTGCATTCGCACGGCGCGCACTTCACCGATCTCCCCCGACTCGATCATCTGCCGGGCCCGCACGGCGGGCTGGTAGTAGACGAAGTTCTCATACACCCGCAGCACCACGCCCGCCGACTCGGCAGCGTGAATCATTTGATCGGCCTCGGCCGCGGTGAGCGCCATCGGCTTCTGCACCGAGACGTGCTTCCCGGCCTGGCAGGCAGCCACAGTCATCGGGCAATGCAGGTAGTGCGGGGTCAGCAGCTCAACAAGGTCGATCTCCTTGTCGTTCAGGACCTGATCGTAGTCCGTGTACACCTTCTCCACGCCCCAGGCCAGGGCCTTCTCCTGGGCACGTTCTGCGTCCACGTCGCACACGGCCACAATGCGGGCGTCGTCTCGATCGCGATACCCCAGCTGGTGGAGATCGCTGATCCTCCCGCAGCCGACGATGGCAGCGCGTATCACTTCCATAGATGTTCTCCTGTTCTCACCTCTCGGGCGCCCAGCCTATTCCGCGCCCACATGCGATTCGCGAGCCTCGAGCCTGGCGCGCACCTCGGCGTGTGACTTGCGCGTGATCGGGTAGCGGATCAGCGCCGGCAGCGTGACGAAGATGCACAGCGCCGGGACCAGTCCGAAGAACGCTCGGATGCCAAGCAGTGCCTGCGGCGTCTGCTCCACGTTGGGCACGTATCCGACGCCGCTCAGGATCCAGCCCACCGCCGCCAGCGCGAAGGCTTCTGAGACCTTGGTCGCGAGCCCCCACACGCCGAAGTACATGCCGCTGCGCTGCTGCCCGGTCTCGGCGCGGTCGAAGTCGGCCACATCGGCCACCATGGCCCAGGGGAAGATCCACTGCGCGGAGAAGCCGAAGCCCGCCAGAACCGCAACCAGATACACCAGCGCCGTCTCCCTGTGGGGCAGAAAGAAGGTTGTGGCCACAGCCAGCGCACCGATGGCAATGCCCAGAGCGTACGCCGGCCCCTTGTCCATCCGTTGACCCATCCAGCGCCAGAACGGCAAGGCGACTGTGACGCAAATCAGCATCAGCCCCATCACCAGCGCCGTCTGTTCCTTCATCAGGACCTGATACTCCAGGTAGTAGGCCATCAGGGTCTTGACAAAGGCAAAGGCGATGTTGATCACGAGGTACGCTCCGCACAGCCAGACAAACGCGTTATTGCGCAATGCGAGGCCGAAGGATCGGAGCGGCGAGGCTTCGGCAGGGGCTGCGGCGGCAACGCCTCGCTCGCGGATTCCGGCAGCGGCGATCAGAAGCGCGGCCGCTGCCAGCACCCCATAGAGTATTCCGATGAACCCGTATCCTGTGGTCTGGAGGGCAAACAGGCCGACGATGGCTGGCGTCAGCGCCGCGCCCACCAGGTAGGCCGGGACCGCCATTGCCATGCGGTACGCTGTCAGGCTGGAGCGCTCGTCGTAGTCGTCCGTCAGCTCCGAAGTCAGCGCGTAGTAGGGCACGTTGGTGAGGGTCCAAAGGGTGTCAAAGAGCACGAAGGTCAGCGCGATCCACAGGAAGGTCGAGACGCGGCTGGCCGGAGGAACGTGCCAGAGCAGCGCGATGGAGATGCCCAGGGGAATGGCGCCGAAGATCATGAAGACCCGACGCTTGCCAAGCGGAGACCGCACGCGGTCGGTGAACCATCCGGCAAGAGGATCGTTGATTGCATCCCAGATCTTCCCGACGAGCAGCGCGCTGCCTGCCAGGGCCGGCACGACCAGTGCCGCGTCGGTGTAGAACTTCATCAAGAAGAACTGGATCGCCGAGTTGACCGTCGCGTTGCCCAGGTCGCCCACGCCGTAGAAGAACTTCGTGCGGGTCGGCAGCTTGTCATCCGTCGGTCGATTTCCCATTGTTCCCTCCTGCACCCGATCAGAGTGTCTTGAGCAACGCCTGTAGGGGCGGGTCGGCTTTGGCTGCCGAGTCCAGGACGGACCGGAAGGGCGGGTATGTGAGTGCCGGCAGGAGGACGGCATCGGGCAGCGACTGCAGGATCTCGATCATCGGACGGTGAGCGGCGGCGGAAACCTGGGCCAGCATCTGGCGCGCCTGTCGCTGCGGTTCGGCACGGTCGGCCGGGTAGCCTTCGCCTCCTCCCGGCTGAAGGAGACTGTCAAAGATCAGACGCAGATTCACGTCCGAGGCCCAGCCATATCCCTGATTGAGAGCAAGCGACACACAGTTGCCATCGTTGATGCGGCGGAACAGCCACGCATCCAGCGGGGACAGGACGAGACCACACACCACGCCGGGGAACTGAAGAACCGCGTTCAGGAAACCCTGCCCCGTCCCGCAGCCTCCGACCACGAGGTCGACCACCCGCAGATGCAGGAGCAGCGCCGCCATCAGACTGGTGTGGATGTACAGCAGAGCCGGGACCCGGTTGGCTGCAGTATTGCCGAGGTTGAGGACCTCCAGGTCGCGCCCTGATAGCGCCTCGAGGATGTCGGGGTTCCGATGAGCGGCGCTGATCTCGTTGAGGACTGCGATTCTCATGATGGCCTTCCCGCCTTGCGTCTGAGTGCCCGGCGCGCCCCCGCCAGAATGTCCGCCTCGGACAGCCCGCACGCATCCAGCAGCGACTCGGGATCGCAGCCCGTCGGACAGAAGTGGTCGCGGACACCGACACGTTCCAGGGGAACCGGGTGGCCTTCGGCCAGTGTCTCGGCCACCGCGCTCCCCAGCCCACCGAGGATGCTGTGCTCTTCGACGGTGACGAGAGCGCCAGTCTCCTCCGCTGCCTGTCGGATCATGTCGCAGTCCAACGGTTTGAGTGTGTGGATTTCAATCAGCCGGGCATCGATGCCCTGCAGGGAGAGCGCCTCGGCGGCGCGGCGGCTCCGCCCGACCATGGCCCCGGTCGCCACCAGCGTCAGGTCGGTGCCGGGCCTAAGGAGCATGCCCTTCCCGATTTCGAGCGGTGGTGTGCTCTCATGCGCCGGCAGAGTCGCGGCGCGGCTGATCCGCAGGTAGACCGGTCCATCGAACTCGGCTATGCGCGGCACCCATGCGCTCGCTTCGGATGCATCCGCAGGTACGATCACCGTCATGTTCGGCAGCGCGCGCAGATTGGCGAGATCCGTGATCGCGTAGTGGGTGGCACCGTCCTTGTAGTCCGACAGTCCGGCGAAGCCTGCCACCAGCTTGACGTTGGTGCGGGCATAGCAAACGCAAGTGCTCACCTGCTCAAGCGCGCGCAGCGAGAGCAGGCAGGCGAAGGCATTGGCAAAGGGAATGAAGCCGCCGAGCGCCAGGCCGACCGCGACGTCCACCATGGCGGGCTCGGCGATGCCAATGTTGAAGAACCGCTGAGGGAACCTTGCCGCGAAGAACGAGGAGAGCGTCGAGGCGGAAGTGTCGCAGTCGAGAGCGACCACGCTGGGATGGGTGGCAGCGTAGTCGGCCAGCGCCCTCCCGTAGGCCTCCCGCATCGACATCTCGGCCATGTCACTGCCCTTCCCCGAGCTCGGCGAGTGCAGTCCGCAGCTGCTCGGGCGTGGGAACGCCCCCGTGCCAGGTGGCATCGCCTTCCATGAACGACACCCCTTTCCCTTTCACGGTGTGGGCGATGATCATCGTCGGTTGATCCGGCGAGGCGGCCGCGGCCTCGAATGACTCGGGCAGGGCCTGGACATCGTGACCATCGACCTCAAGCACGCGCCAGCCCCAGGCCGACCAGCGCGGGGCGAGTGGTTCGATGGGCATCACCTGGCGCACCGGGCCATCGAGCTGCACCCCGTTGTTGTCGACGATGCCGATCAGATTCCCCAGGCCATACTTGGCGGCGACGGCGGCGCCTTCCCACACCACTCCCGCCTGGCATTCGCCGTCGCCCAGGAGCACCACGACCCGCCAGGGAGCAGCGCGCAGCCGCGCCGCCAGCGCCAGCCCAGCCCCGATGGCCACACCGTGGCCAAGCAGCCCGCTCGTCATGTCGACACCCGACGTCCTGAGGCGATCCGGATGTCCTTGATGGGGACAGTCTACCTCCCCCCATCGGTCCAGTTCCGAGAGAGGGAAGAAGCCGCGCAGCGCGAGTGCGGCATACAGTGCTGCCGCCGCGTGTCCCTTGCTCAGAAGGAAGCGGTCGCGCCCCTCCCAGCCTGGATTGGCTGGGTCAATCCTCAAGAAGCGAAAGTAGAGCACGGCCAGGATTTCTGCGGCGGAGAGGGCACCGCCGGGATGGCCCGCCCCTCGGCGCGCGATCATCCGCAGGCTTTCCACGCGCAGTCGCCGTGCGATCTGTTGCAGGCGTTCGGCTTCAGGGGCCGACAGCATCGCCATGCACAAGCCTCACAGACCGATCTCGTGGCGGAGGGCCTGAGTCTCTGCGCACCAGGTCCCGACGTTCCAGCGGCCAAAGACACCCATCCCCCCCAGCTCGTTGGGGCCGAAGTAGACGGGAAGGTGGATCAGGGCCAAGCGCTGATGCTCGCCGGCCCGATCAAGGGCAAGGCGGAGCGAATCCGGCGTCCGGCCCCCATCGAGAGCCAGCACGCCCGGGACCGACCGCCCCCAGGCAACGTAGTCCACATGGAGCCTGGTGCGCGTGGCAAAATCGAGGCCGTACTGGGCCTGCTGCAGCCCGCTGATGGCCCCCATCCGGCCGTTGTCGAGCAGCAGGATGCAGCCCGTCGCGCCATGCTCGGCGCCGTCGATCAGGATCTGCGGGTTCATGGTGAAGGAGCCATCACCGGTGAGCGCCAGGCCGTAGAAGGGGCGGGAGGTCGCCGCCGTGGCAAGAAGTGCCGAGACCGCGAAGCCCATGTACGAGGCGCCAGTCTCGGTAAACACCTGGTCCGGCCGATCCACATCGGCCAGTTGGAACCCATTGGCTTGCACGTCCCCCGCATCGAAGAACACCACTGCCTGACGTCGCTTGGCCCATTCCAGGGCGATGCGGATTGCAGCCGGCTGGGTGAGGACCAGGCCGCCCCAGTACTCGTCCTCCAGCACCGGATTGGCCACGCGAGCGGCGATGTGCGCCTGCCACGCGGCTTTCCTCTCGGCGCAGGCGTGCAGCCACTCCTCCTTCCGCGCAGGCGGGGCCTGGCGCAGAGCGTCGTTGAGATCGCGCAGCGTCAGGCGAACGTCGCCGACAAGCGGCAGCGTGCGGTTGTAGTGCAGCGCATCGTTGAGGTCGGCATTGAGGTTGATGACACGGGTTACGGCCGGGTAGCCTGTGCGGGAGCAGTCCGACTGGCAGACCGCCCGAGTCCCGATGGCGATCAGCAGGTCGGCGTTTTCCATGGCGAAGTTGCCGCACAGCGAACCCTTCGATCCCCCGACGCCTATGTTCTGCGGATGAGAAGAGGGGACGCAGCCAGCGGCGATTGGCGTGTGGACCAGCACTGCGCTTGAGAGCCGCATCAGCTCCTCGAGCTCCGGGCCTGCGTGCCGCCCACCTCCTCCGGCCTTGATCAGCGGTCGCCGCGCCGCGTGGATCCACTCCACGGCCTGCCGGAGATCACCCCAAGCCGGCCCTTGGGACACGCGACACATCTCCGGCAATTCGTCGAGGTTGAACTGCCGCATGTAGGCGGCCTGCGTGTTCATCGGGAGGAGGAGGAAGAACGGACCAGGCCGGGTGGGATGGTCCACCGCCGCGCTGCCGCGAGCGAGCGCCGCGGCGATGGCGAGGGGCGTGTGCAGGCTGTAGGCGGGACCCATCGCAGCTGCCATTCGCAGGAAGAGCCCTTGCTCGTGCCTGGGAATCTGCTGCATGTTGAAGCCTTCGTCTTCCGTCGTCTCGTCCCCGAACAGGTACCAGACCCCGAGGCCGTCGGAGGCAGGGACAAGCGAGGCTGCCAGCGCCTGCAGAGCCCCGGGACCGATCGATGTGACCACGGCGGCCTTCTCGTCTCGCGCCCAGCGAAGCGCGGCGGCCGCGTGGGAAGCCTCAATCTCGCTGCGGACATCCAGGACGCGCACCACCCCAGCCTCCTGGTAGATCCGCAGCACCTCGGCCAGCTCAGTCGAGCCATGACCGAACACAGCGAAGAAGATCCGGACATCCTGCTGGAGCAGGCCCAGCACCACCGCCTCCGACAGCGACAGGTCGACCCGGCGGGGGAGCAGGCCTGCGGCGCGGGCGGCCATCAGCCCACCTGCCCGGGCAATGGCTGCAGCGCGGCCTGCGCGTTCCTTGGCAACAGACCCTGCCGATGGAGAAGTGGTCAAGTTCATGGAACGCTCCCCGGCCCTACGGCACCGGACCGCATCCTGTTCCCGGCGAGTCCATCCTTGCTGCGCGCGCCGAGAACCGATCAGGATTCATCAAAGCCCATCCGCGCCGAGAGCTGCCCGGCGGCCTCCATCACGACCTGGGCAAGCCGCGGAAGGCGCCGCTTGGTCATGCGGGTCGTCGGGCCAGAGATGCCCACGGCTGCAAGGACGAATCCTCGGTGATCGAACACCGGCGCGGCCACGCAGCGGACGCCCGGATCGAACTCCTCGTCATCGATGGCATACCCCTGACGATGGATTTGGGCCAGGTGGCGCGCAAGCCGAACGGGATCGGTCATGGTTCGAGGGGTGAACCGCTCGAGGGGTTCGGGGATGTCCAGCAGGCCGTAGGCAAGCAGGGCTTTTCCCAGAGCGGTGCAGTGAAGGGGCGCCGTGTGTCCGAGGGGGACATTCGCGCGCAGCGTGGCGGGTGACTCGGCCTGCCCGATGTACAACACCCTGCCCTGGGCCGCCACCCCCAGATGCGCGCACTCACCGGTCCGTTCCATCAACGCCCGCAGGTACGGCCCAGCGATCTCGGGTACAGGCACGTGCCTGAGATGACGCAGGCCGAGCGCCAGGAGGCGCGGCCCGATACGGTAGCGCCGCGTTGCCTCGTCCCTCTCGAGGTACCCGAAGTGGGCCAGGGTAGACGCCAGACGAGAGGCGCTGGCCTTGTCCACGTGCAGGAAAGCTGCGAGCTCAGTGACCCGCATGTCCCCGCGGGAGCTCGCGACTAGGTCCAAAGCCTGCAGTCCTCGGGCGAGGGCGCGGATCTGGGCCATGGTTCCAATTGACGACTATACAACAGAATTGCTGGATGCGCAACCAGCTCCCTATGCCGGATGCCTTGCGTCCCGGACCCTTCTGCGCACCTTGACAATGGCTTTGCTGCTCATCGACAGGCCGATCCGGGCGCCGCTGCAGGCGGGACTCCCCCGCCCTACGCCACAACACGCCGGAGGACGCATCCTGATGGACGGCCGTGGTCTCAGCACGATGCTCCTGCGGCGGATCTTCAGGCCCATCGCCAACAGCTCGCGCCCGGCCGGAAGGCCGCCG
>CAZNRD010000062.1:0-13599 GCA_964575425.1 uncultured Anaerolineaceae bacterium
CCCGATAGACGGTCTGGTCGTCAACGGTATTGGCGTCGAAGAGGTCGCCGGCCAGGACGACGTCGAAGCGGATATCCTTGAGCGTCTGGTAGGCGATGCGTGGGCGGCCCTCTCGTTGGACGTCGTGCACACCGCCAGCTTGAGACCGGCGTCCATGGCTTCGTGCAGGAAGCGGCGGATGCCCGGGCGGAGGGGGAGGCGGCCCGACTCGACCATCTCGACGAACAAGGCTGTCTTCCGCTTGTGCATCTGGGCGATCAGGTCGTCGACTTGCTCGGGAGGGACCGGTTTGCCGAATCCCTTGGTCTGGAAGTAGTGCTTCATTCGCTCCTTGCCGCCGGCCACCTGGAGTAGGTCGTGGTATTCCTCCACGCCCCATTCAAAATCGAAACCAAACTCCCTGAACGTGTTGTTGAACGAGACACGGTGGCCATCGCGCTCTGTGTCGATGATCACCCCGTCCTGGTCGAAGAAGATTCCTCTGAGTGCTGGCATGTGACTGGCCTCCGGTTCTATGCGGGGGAGAAGCTGCGCATGGCTCAGACCTCCGCGCTCTCTCTCTGCTGAGGGTCTATGGCGGGAGAGAGCATCGCAGGGTGTTATGCCTGTCGGATGGGTGGCGGAGTGTCAGATCGCTTTGCCTGTGCTCCTGAGCATATCCATCCAGTGCATGATGACCGCCCTTGTGGCGTCCTTGACGGCGACATCGATCTTCCCCGGATCGTACTCCTCCCGGTTGCGGCTGATGTAGTCGAAGGTCGTGTCAATCAGGGTGTACTTCAGTTCGGTTGAGACGTTGAACTTCGAGCCGCCCACACTGATCAGGCGCTCGACATACTCCGGCGGCAGGCCGGTTCCGCCGTGCACGACGAGTGGGACGCGCACGTGTTGGCCATTGAGGCGCCGGTGGATCTCTTCCAGGCGGTCGAAGTGCACCTTGGGGTTCTTGGTCTTATACACCCCGTGGGCGGTGCCGATGGCTGGGGCGAACAGGTCGATGCCGGTGCGCTCGACGAACTCGACCGCCTGGGTGGGGTCGGCCAGCCGGGCCTCGTCTTCGGCGACCTTCACCTGATCTTCGACTCCTGAGACCGTGCCCAGCTCGCCCTCGACGGAAATACCGCCGATCCGGTGGCAGTAGTCCGCCACCTCTTTGGTCTGCCGGACATTCTCGTCGAAGGTCTCCTTGGAGGCGTCGATCATGATGTTGGTGTAGCCAGCATCGGCGCACTTCTTGCAGTATGCAACGTCGGTGCAGTGGTCGAGGTGCAGGCAGACGGGGACGGGCGCGGCGGAGGCCAGGGTTCGATAGATGGCGACCAGAACCTCGGGCCGCAGGAACTTGGAAGGCTTGACCGACGTCTGGATGATCACCGGGGCCTTCTTCTCGACGGCCGCCTCGACCACGGCCTCGAGCTGGACCAGGCTGGTGATGTTGAAGGCTCCGACGGCGTACGTGTCACGAGTGGCCTGGATCAGCATTTCTTTGGCGTCGGCAATAGACATGAGGCCCTCCTACATTGGAACGGCGAGCGGCTGTTGAACATCGTGCAGGCAACTTACGCGTTTGGAATGGAAGGTATGGCAGTCACCACGCTGGTGGTGGGGATGCACCTCCGGCGGCAGGTCTGTCATGTTGATCGCACTCGCGTGGAGGCCGCTGGCGAAGGTCGTCATGCGGCCGAAGCGATGGATGGGGCTCGACTCGTCAGCACTAGGCTGCATATTGTGTACCTGTGTACTTGTATACACAGGAAGTTAGAACCTGTCAAGGGGGTCGCTGGTCGGGGGGCCATCGATGCCCACCGGCGCCAGAGGCCCTAATTCCACTCCTCCAGGCGCAGGGGGCCTTGCTCAGAGGGAATGAGACCCCTCGCTGAGCCCCCTCCCGGGGCCAGCCCACCACGGCAGGCTGAGCGGCATGCACGCATGCCTCCTGAGGGCCCCACGTTCGAACGGTCCCCCGTTGCACGGATGCGCAGCCTTTCTTGCCGTGCAGGAGCGCAGGGCTGCATGCTCTCGTGGGGCAACCCTGCTGTCAGGGGACGAACCCCGTCGCTTCGCTCAACGTGACATGGTGGGTGTGTGGCGTGCGTAGCCCTGGGGATGGGTCCGATGCCACTCCCAGGCGCTGGCGATGATGGTCTCCAGCTCTGGGAAGCGCGGCCGCCAGCCGAGGTCGCGCCGGATCTTCTCGGCGGAGGCGACCAGCCGCGGCGGATCGCCCGGGCGCCGGGGGGATTCCACCGTCGGGATCGGATGGCCGGTGACGGCACGGGCCGTCTCGATCACCTGCCAGACCGAATAGCCTGTGCCGTTGCCGAGGTTGTAGATCAGACGATCCTGATCCTCCAGCGCTTCCAGGGCCAGCAGGTGGGCCGAGGCCAGGTCGGCGATGTGGATGTAGTCGCGGATGCACGTGCCATCAGGGGTGGGGTAATCCGTGCCGAAGACCTCGGCGCGGGGCCGCTGTCCGAGGGCGACCTGGAGCACCAGCGGGATGAGATGACTCTCTGGCTGATGGGCCTCGCCGCGGCCGGGCTGCGCCCCGGCCGCGTTGAAGTAGCGCAGCGCGGCGTAGCGCAGGCCGAAGATGCGGCGATACCATTCGAGCGCCTGCTCCACCATCCACTTCGTCTGGCCGTACACGTTGGCCGGGGCGATCGGCGCCTCCTCGCTCAGTGGCTCGTCGCTCGAGGCATAGACGGCGGCCGAGGAGGAGAGAACGAAGCGCTGGATACTGGCGCGGGCGCACGCCTCCATCAGGCCCAGAGAGAGGGCCACGTTGTTGTGGAAGTACTTACCAGGATTGCTCATGCTCTCGCCGGCTTCGATGAAAGAGGCGAAGTGCATGAGGGCGTCGTACCGTTCGCTGTGCAGCGCAGCGGCCAGCCTCTCGCGGTCCGCCAGATCGCCCTGGAAAAAGCGCGCCTCCGGCGGGACAGCCGGGCGGTGGCCGGTGACCAGCGAGTCGTAGACCGTGACTCGATGCCCGGCCTGCAGGAGCATGTCGGCGGTGATCGAGCCGATGTAGCCCGCGCCCCCGGTGAGGAAGATATTCATTGTGGTGTCCCCTCAGCCCGCGGTCCGGTCGGGGCCAGGCTATTCCTCCAGGACTTGCAGCGGGGTCAGCGACGCGGCCAGCCGCTTGACACCAACGCGTTCGAAGCGGATCGTCAGTTCCTCGTCGTCGCGCGCCAGGTGGGACTCGAGGACATACCCCTCGCCGAACGCGGGGTGCAAGACCCGCATGCCTGGGCGGTAGAGAGGGGTCAGGTCGCGGAGCGGCAAGCGATCCCAGCGCGTCTGTCGCTCGTAAGAGGCCTCGTCCGGTGTGCGGCGTCCGGGGACCGGTCCGGCGAAGAGATCCGACGGGATGTCGTTGAGAAACCGCGAGGGCTCTGTGACCGTCGAGCTGCCGAACTGGGCGCGGCGGAAGCAGCGCACCAGGTACAAACGTTCCTTGGCGCGCGTGATGCCGACGTAGAACAGGCGGCGTTCCTCGGCCATCGCCTCCGGGTCGTCGTAAGAGCGCTGATGGGGAAAGATGCCCTCGTCGAGGCCGATGAGGAAGACGACGGGGAACTCCAGGCCCTTGGCGGCGTGCACCGTGAGCAGCGTGGGGGCGTCGAGGGAGTCGGTGAGGGTGTCCTGGTCAGAGACGAGGGCCACCTGCTCGAGGAAGGCGGTGAGGCCAAGGTCGGCGAAGTCGAATGCCGCGCGCCGCAGCTCGAGGATGTTCTCCCAGCGTTCGTGACCTTCCTCGCTGCCGTCGTCTATGTGGCGGTGGTAGCCGACGTCGTCCAGGATGCGCTCGAAGAGATCAGGCAGGGAAACCGTTGGAGCCAGGGCGATCCAGGAGGCCAGCAGGGCGGCGAAGGAGCGCAGCGCCGCGCCGGCGCGACCGCTGAAGGCCGCGGCGAACTGCGAGCGCTCTGCCGCCAGCTCGAGGATGACCTGGCCCGGGGTGAGGCCCGCGCTTGCAGCGGCATCGAGCAGGACGGCGACCGTCTTGTCGCCGATGCCGCGCGGCGGGGTGTTGAGGACGCGCAGCAGGCTCACCTGATCGCCAGGGTTCTGCACCAGCCGCAGGTAGGCGATCAGGTCTTTGACCTCGCGCCGCCCGTAGAAACGCTGGGCGCCCACCAGGCGATAGGGCAGCCCGGCGTGGAAGAACGCCTCCTCCAAAGGCCGGGATTGAGCGTTGGTGCGGTACATCACCGTGCAATCGCCGGGCTCGGCCTGGCCGGCATGAGTCAGCATGGCGATGGTGTCGACGACGTAGCGGGCCTCGTCGGTTTCGTCGTAGGCCTCGTAGTAGGTGAGGGGCTCGCCTCGGCCATGGTCGCTGAACAACCGCTTCTGGTGCCGCCCCGGTTGGCGGCCGATGACCGCCGTGGCGGCATCAAGGATGGTCTGGGAGGAGCGGTAGTTCTGCTCGAGCAGGATGACCTGGGCCTGAGGGAAATCTCGCTGGAAGCGAAGGACGTTGCGGTAGTCGGCACCGCGCCAGCGGTAGATCGACTGGTCCGGATCGCCGACGACGAAGAGGTCCGGCTGCCGGCTCACCAGCAGGCGCAGCAGCTCGTACTGGGCGGTGTTGGTGTCCTGGAATTCGTCGACCAAGATGTGTGGGTAGCGGCGCTGGTACTTCTCTCGCAGGTCCGGGCGGTCGCGCAGCAAGCGGACCATCCACAGCAGCAGGTCGTCGAAGTCGAGGGCGTTGTTGTGCAGGAGCAACTTCTGGTAGCGCTCGTAGCTACGGCGGGTGACCTCGTCGAAGTAGGACTGGACGACCACTTCCCCTGGCTCGCGCAGTTCGTTCTTGGCGTTTGATATCGCTGCCAGCACCTTGGCGGGCTGCACTTGTTTGGGGTCGACGTTCAGGTCCTTGAGAGCCTGGCGTACGAGGGCCAGTTGATCGGCCTCATCGAAGATGACAAAGTCGCGGCTGAAGGGCAGCCCGGTTCCGGTGCCGGGCCGGGGGCCCACCGCCTCGCGGCGTAGCAGGCCGGCGCAAATGGCATGGAAGGTGCCCAGAGCGCAGGTATCCCTGCTGCCCAGAGCCAGGGATCCTACCGGACGGCCGAGGAGATTTGCCAGGCGGGAGGCCATCTCGCGTGCTGCCTTGTTGGTGAAGGTGAGAGCGAGGATGGAGTTCGGCGAGATGGCGTAGGCCTGCACAAGGTATGCGAGGCGATGGGTGAGGACGCGGGTCTTGCCCGATCCCGGGCCGGCGACGACCAGCACCGGGCCCAGAGGGGCGGTGACTGCCTGGCGCTGCTGAGGGCTCAGACCTTCGAGCAGATCCACGGTGGCAGCATTCTAACGGCCACGCCGCGGCGCGGCAAGGCGTGGCGGGGTGGGCACGCTCACCCCCGATGCACGTGCAGGTCGAGCATGCCGGATCCCGCCAGGAGCCCCGTGAGCGGCCGCGTCGGCAGCGCCATCACCCGGCTGGGGGCGAAGTACGGGAAATCGAAGCGAACCTCGTCGCCAGCCTTCTTTCCTGGAATGGGCATCAGGCGGGCCGTGAGGGGCTTGTCCAGCCGCAGGGCGAGGGAGCCCAGGTCGATCAGGACAGCGGCCAGCGAGTCGGGGTCGGTGTCCCCGGGGAGGGGGATGGTGTCGAGGCCGGTCCCGCAGACGGCCGAGCAAAGGAGCAAGTCGTGGATAGCGAGCGACCCGTCGGCGGCGCGGGCGGCCAGGACGTTGTCCTCCAGAGGCGGGAGCAGCAAGCCGCAGAAACCGGTGCGGGGGAACTCGGCTTGGTCGAGGCAGTCGGTGAGAAAGGCGGCTGCGGCCACGGTGCCGGCCAAGCCGGCAGCCGGGACTCCCAGGGCCTCGAGAGCCGCTCCCAGGGAGCGGGCCTGTTCGGGGAACGGGGCGAGGGAGAAATCGATTCCCAGGAAAGCGATCTCCCGTTCGGTGGCGATTCGCTGGGCAAAGCGCGTCAGTGCCGCGGCATGGGCCTCGATCATCCCCACCAAGCGGCGCCGGGCGGTGGTCAGCGAAGGAGCGTCTCGGAGTGCATCGACGGCCAGCTCGGCGCCTTCGGTGGCCAGCGCCAGCGCGGGCGTCGCGCCTCGGTGGTAGGCAGCCGGAAAGAAGGCTGCACCGGATGGGACGTTCGCCAGTGCGGCGAAGCGCAGGTTGGCGAAGCCGTCCGGGCTGAGTGTGGAGACCTGGTGGATGGTGCGAGCGCACGCACGAGCTGCGGCCAGGGAGAGCCCACTCTCGAGGTCCGCGAACAGCCCTGAAGTGAAGACCGATTCGGCGGCGGCAAGAATCTCAGGGACGACTGCAAAGCTGTCAGGCTCCTCGGGCAGCGCCGGCCCGAGGGCAGCGTAATCCACGCCGTGCACGAAGCATTCGGCCTCGATCTGACGGGCAAGGGCGGCGCGCTGGTTTGGTGGCACCGGGCGGGACATCTCCGCCGGAGGCGGGGTCGCCAGGCGCAGGGACTGGACGGTGTAGCCAACGCCGACCAGAGCGTCGCGGCAGGCCCGCAGGCAGCCGGCCAGGGAGGCAATGCGACGCGGGTCGAGCGGCCATCCAGGGTCCAGGAAACCAGTGAGGGCGCGGATGTTCATTGTAGTTCTCGCTGGCGGCGTGCTTCGAACAGGATCACGGCTGCAGCCACGGTCGCGTTGAGCGACTCCATTCCGCCGGGCATCGGGATGTGAACCTGACGGGGAGCCAGCGCGTGCAGGGCCGGGCGTGGTCCGTGAGCTTCGCCGCCAATGATGAGCGCCGACGGTTCCCGCCAGTCTACATGAAGGTAAGGCGTGCCCTGATCGGCCTCGGCCCGCCAAACCTGCAGCCCGTGGAGGTGTCGGGACAGTTCATCATCGGCGGCGAAGCGGATCGGCAGGCGGAAGTGGGCCCCCATGCCTCCCCGCACCACCTTCGGGTTGTAGGGATCGACCGTGCCTTCGGTGAGGAAGACGGCCTGGACGGATGCGGCCGCCGCCGTTCGCAGCAGGCTTCCGAGATTACCTGGATCGCTCAGGCCGTCGGCGACCAACACTAGGTCCAGCCTCATCCTGACCGGGGGAGCGGGGAATGGGAGCACGACCAGCAGCCCGGGCGGCGTCTCCGTGCTGGAGCAGGCCGCCATGACTGATTCGGAAACGACCTCGACATCGGCCCCGAGCCTGGCCAGGCTGTTGACCAGGCCCCGGCCGCGGGCGTCGAGGCGGTCCGTGTGCAGCACCAACCGCGCCGGCGCGGCCGCCTGGACAGCCTCGCGCGCCAGGCGAATGCCCTCGACTACGAAGAGCCCCTGTTCCTCACGGGCGCGCCGCCTGGACTGGAGCGCTCGAACCCATCGGACGCGTGGGTTCGCGGTGGAGGTGATCACGTCGGTCCTGCTGCGCGGCCGCTTGTGCAACCCGGCCAGCGGCGCTCGAATTCGCCTCGGAAAACCGACACCGTCAGCGCATCGATCAGGGTGATGCGAACTTCACGCAGGTGAGACGCGGGCTGCTGCCCGAAGTAGTCGAGGATCGCCTGCATGATCACACGTGCCCCTCGGTCCTTGGGGAAACCGAAGATGCCGGTCGAGATGGCAGGAAGCGCCAGGCTGGTGAGGTTGTGCTCCTCGGCCACGGTGAGAGCGCCAATAACTGCCGCCCGGAGTTTGGCGTCCTCATCGCCCTCTCCCCAGATGGGGCCGACCGCGTGGATGACATAGCGACAGGGCAACCGCCCGGCACCCGTGATAGCGGGACGCTCGTGCGAAACCGGACCGTGCTTGCGCACCCAGGCGTCGCTTTCCTGCTGGATAATCGCTCCGCCGCGGCGGACGACAGCCCCGGCCACCCCACCGCCATGGGCAAGCTGGGCGTTGGCGGCGTTGACGATGGCGTCGACGTTTTCTTCGGTCAGATCCCCACGAATGAGAGAGAGGACTGTGCCGTTCGGTAGTGACTGCCGAGCGATCGTCGTAGACATCAAGGATGGCCCGCCGAAGGCGCGCGTGGGGATTGTAGCATCGATCGTGAGGGCACCATGGCAAGGTGAGCGCAAGGAAATGATCAGGCAGTTGAGACGTCGGGCTCGCGCAGATTCAGCGTACTTCCGTCATCCTGTAATTCATTTGACCAAGCTCGCAGCGGCAAGCTGGACATGCCGTCCGACCAGTGCTCGCTGGGCATCATCCTCTTCCAGACGGCCGTCAGGCAGCTCGCCTTCAATGCTGAGACGCCGATGGCGCTAGCCGTCAAGCAGGTGCATCAGCCCCTGCCGCTGCCGCGCAACGTGAACCCAAACGTGCCCGAGGTGGTGAAACCTGCCGGCATCACCTCCGGATGAAAGCCTGGCAAGAGCAGGGAAATGGGACCGGACTCGACGGCAGCCCTCGTCTTCCGCTACTCGCGCAATGCCGCGCCGACGGGATACGACAGGGGCCTGACATTCAGCGGGGGCTGTCACGTCGGGGCCGGGGAGTGAGGGCAGGTCAGGAACGCAAACGAGGGACGCGTGACCGTCCGTCGTTCCCTCTGTTGCTGAAGTCTATTTGGCCTGGGCGGCCTGCACGACGGCAGCGAATGCCTGTGGTTCCCGCACCGCCAGATGCGCCAGCACCTTGCGGTTGAGGCGGATGTCCGCCTGCTTCATCGCGTGAATCAGCCGGCTGTAGCTGGTGCCGTGCAGGCGCGCGGCGGCGTTGATGCGGGCGATCCACAGGCGGCGCAGGTCGCGCTTGCGGGTGCGGCGGTCGCGATAGGCGTACCACAGGCTCTTGAGCATGGCCTCGTTGGCCCGGCGGAAGAGCCGGTGACGGGTGCCGTAGGTGCCTTTTGTCAGGCGGAGGATCTTCTTGTGTCGGCGGCGGGTGACGATGCCGCCCTTGGTGCGAGCCACGAGCAACTCTCCTGCGAGCCCCTGGGCGCCGGCCCGGATGGCCGGACCTGTTGACTGCGCCCAACGGTCGCGCCGATAACGAGGTGGGACGGTAGGCCGGCGGCCCTACTCCTTGCCCATGTAGGGAGCCAGCCGCTTAACGCGGCGGACGATGCCCTTCCCCTGCACCGGAAGCATCTCCGACAGCAGGCGCTTGGTGCGGGCGGAGCGGCGGCGGCGCAGGTGGCTCTTGCCGCCCTTGGTGCGCACCACCTTCCCCGATCCGGTCACGCGGAAGCGCTTGGACGTCGCCTTGTGCGTCTTGAGTTTGAACTTCCCGTGTGTCTTGATCTTCCTCGGCACGATTCAGCCTCCAACATCGTTCTCGCTCAGCCATGGCCCGGAGAAAGCGCCGCGGACGTCGACGGCGTCCGCGGGGACAAGCCGCTGTCTGGGAGACCGCCGGGCCGGCTACTTCGCTTTGCCCGGCGCCATGACCATGAAGATCGTCCGGCCTTCCATGCTCGGCGCCTGCTCCACCGAGCCAACGTCGGACAGCTCGGCCGCAATCGACTGCAGGTCCTCGAGGGCGATCTCGGGATAGGTGATCTCGCGCCCGCGGAAGCGGACGCGCACCCGGACCTTCTTGCCTTCGGTCAACCAGCGCCGCGCGTCGCGTATCTTGAAGGAGCGATGGTGATCCGATGTCTTGGGGCGCAGGCGGATTTCCTTGACCTCGATCTTCGTCTGCGCCTTACGCGCCTCACGCTCCTTCTTGGCCTTCTCGTACAGGAACTTGCCGTAGTTGAGGACCCGGCACACCGGCGGCACGCTGTTGGGCGCCACCTCAACCAGGTCGAGGTTGGCCTCCTGGGCGATGCGTAGCGCCTCGCTGATGGAGACGACGCCGATGTTCTGACCATCCGGGCCGATCAGGCGCACCTCCGGGACCCGGATCTGTTCGTTGACGCGATAGTCTGAAGCGCTGATCTTCTTCTCCTCGTTCCCTCGAGCGGCCTTGCCTTCCTGGCCGGACTGCCCGCCGATGATACCACGAGACTGCAGGGAGCGTCAAACCTGCGCGCGGCTCCGGGCCGGGCGGCAACTCACGGCGCGGCTGGCCGCACCCCCTGGCCGCCGGGCGTCGCATGTCTCAACGACGCAATGGGGCCGGCTGGCGCTACCAAGCCGGCACCTCATTGCCCGTTCGAATGTACGGAGGATCAGGGGGCTTTTCCAGGGCCATGGCCACCCTGACCGGGACCGTGTGGTTCGGCTGGGGTGGGCTGCGGTGTGCAAGCATCGCACGGGACTTCGCCTTGGGTGGGTCCGCTTCCGCCCGGAGCCATATCAGGCTGCTCCGGGGCCGTCTCTGGCCGGTTCACGCCCAGGCGTTGTCGGAAGGTGAGTGGATCCTCAAGCCCACCCTCAGCCGTGTTGCGCGCCTGGTTCATTACCTGCTCGGCAAACCGCAAGGCGTCCTTGGCCTGCTCCGGAGCATTTAGCCGAGTCTGCTCCAGGGTACGCACTTGGTTCCGTGTCATTTCCCGGATTCTCTGCAGCGCCTCTGCCATTTCCGCATCGCCCAGCTGAGAAGCATATTGCAGGGCCAGTTGGACCTGTTCCTGGAGACGGGTCTGAACCCTCTCTGGTACCGCTTCGCCGTTGGCAGCGAGGGCAGTCATTTCCCGGACCCTCTCGGCGACGAAGCCCACCAGGAGGTTCAGGTCCCCTTGTGGCTGCGGACTGAGCGCCAGCTGTACCTGCTCGCCCAGGAGCTTGACGCCGTAAAGGGGCTGTGTGGGAAGGCTATCCTGGGCGGCGTATGCCGTGGCCCCGGCACCGCTGAGGGCGAGAACCACAGCCATGAGAAGACTGACGATCGTGGTCATAGGCCGACTCTCCTTGAGAACGAGGTTTCTCCATCCTCTAAGACGGCCTCGCGGCTCAGGAGATACGGCTGGACGTAGAGTCTGAGCGGCAGCCAGAAAGCGCTGACGGCCCGCGGCAGCGAGCTGCGCATCGCGCGGGGGCACGTCGCGCAGAGGTTCCAGCGCTTTCATGCCTTCGAGCTCGGGGTCTGGCAGATGTGGATGGACGTTGTTCATCAGGCATGCTCCGAGTAATGGCTCACGCCTTTGTCAAGAATCCTGCGCAGCGCTTGCAAGGCGCGATGCTGGAGGGACTTGACGGCGCCCTCCGGCTTGCCCAGGGCAGCCGCCACCTCTTTGTTGTCGAGGCCCTCGAAGAACTTGAGCAGGACCACCAGGCGCTGATCCGGAGTGAGGAGCCACAGTGCGCGGCGTGCTTGTTCGGCCGCGACTACCTGGTCGCTGGATGACTCCGGGTCGTCCTCGCCGGCGGGCAGCTTTCCATCCAGCGCGACAAGCTGCAGTCGTTGGCGCCGGTGGTGGTCGATGGCCAGGTTGTGCGCCACGCGGTACAGGTAGGCGCGCAGGTGCTGGCGGGGCCCGGCTCCGGAGCGAAGGGCGATGAGGAAACGGTGAAAGGTCTCGCTCACCACATCCTCGGCGGCCTGCACGTCGCCAAGCAAACGGTAGGCGTAACGGTAGAGACCCGGGCTGAGCACGTCGTAGATGTCGGCCAGCGTCTTCTCGTCGAGGCGGCGGGCTCGGTCTAGCCACTCGCCCTCTGATGGCTGCATTGTCTATCCATAGGACGCTGTCAGGGTTTGCCGGATATGGGCCGGGTGCAGCGCGTTGCACTCATGCTACTCGATTTTCCCTAGGGCGGAGGTCCAAGTCTCAGTGCGGGCAAGCAGCGAGCAGCCGGGCGGAGGCGTCCATACCAGAGCGGCAGGCGGCCGTCGGTGCCGGGCGGCGGCAGAATGCCCGGCGGGCCCCAGTAACCAGCGTTGCCCATGAGCCAGGCTTCGAGCATCCCCCGGTCGACGCCGACGGGAGCCAGCAGGCTCTCGACGGCGCGCAGCAGCAGCTCAGTGTACGCCGGGCGGTCGTAGGCCTCGCTGCCGCTGAGCCGCTCCCAGGCGCGAGCCTTTTCGGGTCCGGAGACGAGGACGAAGCGCAGGTTCTCACCGGGGTTGAGGAGGACGCTGGCCTCGACGAGCTCGCGGGCCGTGCGGGCGGCGGCGGTGCGCACGACGAATTCATCGGGCTGGCGCGACAGGCGGTGGGTGACCACCAGGTCGCGCAGCGGCACCTGACCGGACTGAAGCCGGCCCAGGCGCTGGCGGGCGTAGTCGATGGCGCGGGGCAGCGCGGCGCGGAAGCTGGCCACGCCCTCGCCCTCGGCCAGGATCTCGAGCATCCCCTGCTGAGTTTCCTTAATATAGCGGGGCGTGTCGTGGCGGCGCAGCTCAATGCCCCGCACTTTGATCTCGCCGTCCTCGAAGGCGCCGAAGTAGCGGTTGGCGGCCGAGACGCGCGGCTCGATGCGAGAGGGGAGGAAGGCCACCCAGCGGTAGACGCCCTCCAGGTTGATCTGCAGGCCGGTCTGCGCCTGGATCTCCGCCAGCAGGCTCTCGTAATCCGGCCGGGTGGCAGCGCCGGGGCGGTGAGTCCACAGTCCGTCGACGTAGAGGTGCAGGATGCGGAAGCCGCGTTCTTCGAGGATTTCCTTGGCGCGCAGCAGCACCTCACGCCCGTAGGCGGTGACGGCCTCATGGGCTTCGATGCGGCCGAAGCGGGCGTTCTTGTAGCCCAGGTAGCCGAAGCAGGTGACCAGCAGCCACTTGTGGGCCGAGTAGCACCGACGGAAGACCTCGCGGCGCGGGTCGTCTTCAGGCAGCTGACGGATGAGGGCCTTGTAGCGGCCGCGCTTTTCCAGCAGCGGCGCCAGCGTCTCGGGGACCAGGCCGGTGCGGTGCTGGCAGACCGGGATGCCGATCTCGGGAACGAAATGCCCATGCCCGTCGGGGGTGAGCGGGTCGGCGCAGCAGCGGGCGCCGACGGTCTCGGGGGAGAGGTTGAAGCGCACCATGATGCTGGGGTACATGGCGGTGAAGTCGAGTTCGGCGACGTGCTCGTGCAGGCCGGCGATGGGGTTGTAGACCAGCCCGCCTTTGTCGGCGGCCAGGAGCTGCAGCCCGGTCTTGAGCGCTTCGGGCTGGCGCTTCTGCCAGGGGACGAGGATACCGCGGCGCAGGGCGGTGTTGACCTGCATGGCGCTGATGCCGGTGCCGGTGGAGACGCGGGCGACGGTCTGAACAGGCAGGTTGGAGAGGCGGGCGATTTCGAGCGTGCCCTCCAGGCCGTAGTCATCGGCCAGGAAGGCGTTCTGGCGGTCGATGTGCCAGCGGCCGAACAGGGTGTGCTGCTCGTCGCGAAAGACGATGCGGCCGTAGGAGAAATAGGAATGGGCTGATTTGTGGGCCACCGGCAGGCGGCGGTCGCGGTTGAGGGGCAGGGGGAGGTGATAGCGCTGGGCCAGGGCGATCAGGCGCGGCAGGATGTAGGAGTCGCCGTAGGCGGTGAGGATCAGATCCGGGTCGTGCTGCTCGAGCAGGTGCGCCAAACCGGCGACGAGGGCGCGGGACCGCTGACGGTGGAAGCCGTACTGGTGACCATCGACCTCGACCAGCAGGTCGCCGCGGTGGCCGCGGCAGGGATCGTCGAGGTCGCCGGAGAGGCGGAGGGTCATCACGCGCAGGGGCGGCAGGCGGTAGTCGGGCTCCCAGGGAGAGTCGAGGGCCTCGATCTGCTGGATGCGGCCGCCGTGGTGTTCGACGGCGCAGTAGGCGAGGGGGAAGACGCGGCGGGCGAGGAAGTAGCG
>CAZNRD010000063.1:0-13370 GCA_964575425.1 uncultured Anaerolineaceae bacterium
GCCCAGCCCGAGGCCCCGGCCGCTCCCATCTCGGGCCAGTTGGAAATCTTCAGCTGGTGGACGGCGGGAGGCGAGGCTGAGGGCCTGGAGGCGATGCTGGAGATCTTCAGCCAGCAGTACCCGGACGTTGAGGTGATCAACGCCACCGTCGCCGGCGGGGCCGGCGTCGATGCCCGGGCCGTCCTGGCAACGCGCATGCAGGGCGGCGACCCGCCGGATTCGTTCCAGGTCCACGCCGGCCACGAACTGATCGACACGTACGTCGTGGCCGGCCAGATGGAGCCGCTGACCTCGCTCTACGAGGAGGAGGGCTGGCTCGACGTGATGCCGCCCGACCTGATCAGCATTCTGTCCTACGACGGCGAGATCTGGTCGGTGCCGGTCAACATCCACCGCGCTAACGTGCTGTGGTACAACAAGGCCGTCTTCGAGGAGCACGGGGTGACGCCACCGGCCACGCTCGAGGACTTCTTCGCCGCAGCGGAGACGTTGAAGAAGGCCGGCGTCGTGCCGCTCGCCCTCGGCGAAGCCTGGACCCAGGTCCACCTCTTTGAAACTGTGCTCCTGGGCGCGCTCGGCCCTGAGGCCTACATCGGCCTGTGGACGGGCGAGACCGACTGGGGCAGCGCTGAGGTAACCCGGGCGCTGGAGTACTTCGGCCGCATGCTCAACTACGTCAACGAGGACTTCGCCGCGCTGTCGTGGGACCAAGCGACGCAGCTGGTCATCGACGGCACGGCGGCCATGAACATCATGGGCGACTGGGCGGAGGGCTACTTCAAGGCCCAGGGCTGGACGCCCGGGGTCGAGTTCGGCTGGGCGCCCTCGCCCGGCACGGCGGGCGCCTTCGATGCCCTGTCCGACAGCTTCGGCCTGCCGCGCAACGCCCCGAACCGGGAGGCGGCGCTGGCCTGGCTGCGGGTGTGCGGCTCACGCGCCGGCCAGGACGCCTTCAACCCCATCAAGGGTTCCATCCCGGCCCGGACCGACGGCGACCCATCGCTCTACGATGCCTACCTGCAGTCGGCGATGGATGACTTCTCGCGCGACATCATCGTGCCGAGCCTGATGCACGGGGCAGCGGCGGCCCCGAGCTGGCAGCAGGACATCATCGATGCCGTCGGCCTGTTCGTGGGCAGCCGCAACGTGGCCGCGTTCCAGTCGGCGCTCGTCTCTGCTTGCCGCGACGCCGGCGTCTGCCAGTAGTCTTCTCCATCACCAGGCAGGGCGGCCTCAGCAGGCCGCCCTGCCCCCCACCTCGGAACATGCGCGCATCGCGCGAACGCCTTCTGGCCATCGCCCTGATTTTCCCCTCCGCCCTGGCAGTGGCCATCTTCGTCTATGGCTTCATCGCCTGGACCGTGCGGGCGGCGCTCTCCAACTGGCAAGGCCTGATGCCTGATTACACGTTCGTCGGCCTCGCCAACTTCGAGTTCCTCTTCCGCAACCCACGCTTCCTCATCGATATCCGTAACACGGCCATCTTCACGCTGTTGTTCCTGGCCGTCTCGCTCAGTTTGGGGCTTCTGCTGGCCATCCTGCTCGACCAGCGTCCCAAAGGAGAGGGCCTGTTTCGCAGCATCTACCTCTTCCCCATGGCCATATCGTTCATCGTCACGGGTGTGGTGTGGCGCTGGCTGCTCAATCCGGCCACCTCGCCCGACCGGTTGAGCGGGATCAATCTCCTCTTCCACCAGGCGGGGCTCGACTTCCTGATCTCCCACTGGTACACGCATCCAACGCTGGGTATCGCCGCCATCGTGATCCCGGCCGTGTGGCAGATGTCGGGATTCACCATGGCCCTGTACCTGGCAGGCCTGCGCAGCATCCCGGAAGAACTGCGCGAGGCGGCCCGGGTCGATGGGGCGAGCGAGTTCCAGATCTACCGACGCGTGGTGCTGCCGCTGCTGCGGAGCGTCACGCTGAGCGCGGTGATCGTCCTGGGGCACATCTCGCTCAAGATCTTCGACCTCGTCATGGCCATCACCCAGGAAGGCGGGGAGGGCTTCTCGGCGGACGTGCCGGCCCTGAACATGTGGTACACGGCCTTCCGCGCGCTGCGCTTTGGGCGCGGCGCCGCCATCGCCGTGATCATGCTGGTGACCGTGGCCGTCCTCGTCATCCCCTACCTCACCCACACCATGCGCTCCGAGGTGGAGCAGTGAAGCCCAGTTGGTCGCGAGCCGTGCTCTACGCGGGGCTCGTCGCCGCAGCCCTGTTCTACCTGCTTCCCGTCTACGCGCTGCTGGTGACAGGGTTCAAGAGCTTCCAGGAAGTCAATCTGGCGACGATGTGGAACCTGCCATCCGGCCTGCATATCGACAACTTCCGCGTCGCCCTGGCCAAGCTCGACCCGCATCTGCTGAACAGCCTGTCGCTGGCCACGACGGCGGCGATCCTGTCGTCGTTGCTCGGCTCGCTCAATGGCTATGTGCTCTCCAAGTGGAAGTTCCGCGGGGCAGATCTGCTGTTCATGGCCCTCCTGTTCGGGATGTTCATCCCCTACCAGAGCATCCTCATCCCGCTTGTTCGCTTCATGCAGACCATCCGCCTCTACGGGACGCTGTGGGGCCTGGTGCTGACGCACATCATCTACGGCATCCCGATGACCACACTCATCTTCCGCAACTACTACGCCTCGATCCCGAACGAGATGGTCGAAGCAGCGCGGATGGATGGCGCGGGCCTGCTCGGCATCTACCGCCACGTCATGCTGCCGCTGGCCATCCCCGGATTCGTGGTCGCCCTGATCTGGCAGTTCACCTCCATCTGGAACGAGTTCCTCTTCGCCGTGACCCTCACCCGCCCCCAGTTCTGGCCGGTCACTGTGGCGCTGCAGAACCTCGCCGGCAGCCAGATCGTCGAGTGGAACGTTCAGATGGCCGGGGCGATGATCGCCGCCTTGCCCACCCTGATCGTCTACATTGTGCTGGGGCGCTTTTTCCTGCGCGGGCTGATGGCCGGCGCCCTCAAGGGCTGATCTGCTGCCACCCGCTGGCGCGGAACAGAGAGGAGAGCAGCGCCGCGCGCTCCTCAGGCGTGAGCGGGCGCGGCTGGGCGTAGTTCTCGATCAGCGCGGTGAATACCTCGGTGCCGATATGGCGGCCATCGTAGAAGACATGTCGGTCGATCAATACCTGGCGTGTCTCCAGGGCGTCCATCTGGTCGAAGAACAGGTTGCCCAGGCCGTAGTGAATGAACGCCCCATGATGGAACTCGAAGCTCATCGGTCGGTGCGCCTGGCTGCCGCTGACGATGACCGCCCCCGCCTCCGCCGCCGCCCGGAAGGCGGCTCGCTGCGGCGGCAGGGGCGTCATGCTGCGCGACTCCCACCACTGGAACGTGACGATCGGCAGGAACCCCTCGGCCTGCAGCCGGGCGATCTCGGCCGAGAGGCGTTCGAAATCGCAGGGGGCAGCGCCGGGCCGGGTCTCGGTCGCCCAGGCCGTCTCGGGGCCGGCGATGTTGCAGCCGAGAAACGCCAGCCGCTGTCCGTTGTGCTCGATCAGCGCGGGCCGCCACGCATGCTCAAGGTCCTGACCGCCGCCAAACGTCCACCAGCCGCGCTCGCGGTACAGGTCGAGGGAGTACAGGAACGGCTCGGTCCCCCAGTCGAGAACGTGGTTGCCGGTCAATTCGACGATGTCGACCCCGATCTCTTCCAAGAGCCGGATGTGTGCCGGATGGCTGCAGAACCGCAGGCCGCGCGAGGCCATCGTCGGCACCGGACACTGCGGCGTGAACGAGACCTCGTTGCTGACATGCGTCAGGTCCGCCTGGCGCAGCCAGTCGCCGATCAGAGCCGCCGGGTAGGTGACCCCTTCCATCTCCATGACGGCCGCGGTGGCCCGCGTGAGCGCGGTCACCCCGGTCATCACCAACACCGTCAGGCGATCCGGATCGCGATTGCTGGAGGGCAGCTCACCAAGCGACTGCTGTAGGGCATCAACCGCCCACGGCTCACCGCTCAGGCCGAACTCGAGACGCAGCGGATAGCGCTCGGCATCAAACTCGCGCCGCAGCGGCGAGGCCCCACCGATGGTCAGGACCTTCCAGCGCGGCTCCAACGCCTCAAAAGGTACGATGGCGAGCAACGAGGCACCTGCCCAGGCACGGTCGAGCAATTCCTCGACAGGCGCGATGGTCGAGGAGGTTTCTGCCGGACCGAGAAGTGTTTCCATCGCCGCGGCGGTGTCGGATGCAGCCCAGACCAGACCTTGCCTCCAGGCGGCCTGTAGCTGCTCGAACGCGATGTCATCTTGCACCGTCGGGAAGGGTGCCGCGGCAGCGTAGATCCACGTCGCCAGATTGGCCGCCCCTTTCGGCTCCAGCCGAGCGTCGGCCTGCTGAGGCTCGGGGACGAGGACGAGGCGTTCGGGGCGCCTTGCGGCCAACGCCTCGACCTCGCGCCGCATCGGCTCGGGCACAGCTGGAGAAATCCAGACATGCAGGATCGAAGGCGTCGGGGTCGCAGGCCGGAAGGCGGTCGGCGTTGGTGTGGTTACGGTGGGGGGCGGCGGGGTGGTCGCGGCGGGCGAGCTGGTTGCGCAGCCCTGGAGAATCAGTGCGAGAAAGAAGGCAAGGGTAGGCGCGAGGCGGTGACTGTGCATCATGCTCGGATGACTGAGCGGTGAGCGCCCATTATACCGGCGGGGGTGTGAGAGATGGGTCAGTCCACTGCGAGGGCAAGGAAGACGTCTTCGAGCGAGGGCTCGACGCGATGGACGGAAATCCCTTTCAACCCTGCCTGCTCCAGGACGTCGCGCAAGCGCTCACCCGCAAGGCCGGCCTCGGTGATGGCCCGCAGATGATCCCCCGCCAGACCGGCTCGCAGCACAAGCGGCGAACGCTGAAGCGCGGTCAGGCCGGCCAGCAGAGGCTCGGCGAACACATCCCAGGCCATGCCCGGCAGGGCCGAATGCTTGAGGGCTGAGGGCGCATCGACGGCCAGGAGCCGCCCACGGCGCATGATGCCCACGCGGCTGCAGTACTCGGCCTCGTCCATGTAGTGCGTGGTGACGAGCGCCGTCACGCCGCGTTCGGCCAGCGTGTAGATCAGGTCCCAGAAATCTCGCCGGGCGATGGGATCGACGCCGCTTGTGGGCTCGTCGAGGATGAGCAGGGTGGGGCTGTGCACGATGGCGGTGGCCAGGGCGAGGCGCTGGCGCCATCCGATGGGCAGGTGTCCTGCGCGCTCGCTTTCGACGCTGCGCAAACCGACCAGGTCAATTGCCCGGCGCAACTCTTCCGCCTGCCGCACGCCATACACCCCTGCGTAGAAGGCCAGGTTCTCGCCGGCCGTGAGTTCATCGTACAGGGCGAACTTCTGCGACATATATCCGACCCGGCTGCGAATGGCTTCAGTCTCTCGAACTACATCATGGCCGAGCACCGAAGCCGAGCCTGCCGTCGGACGGAGCAGGCCCAATAACATGCGCAGCGTGGTTGTCTTGCCCGAACCATTCGGGCCCAGGTAGCCGAAAACCTCACCGGACTGGACCTCGAAGGTGACGCCGTCTACGGCGGTGAAATCGCCGAAGACCTTTGTGAGACCGCGGGCGAAGATGACGGGATCTGGCATCGGTCAGGCGCGGCTCTCTCGCGTGGGAAGTACAGACGACTCGTGCTGGAGGAGAGACAGGAAGACGTCCTCGAGTTGGGGAGCGACGGGCTTGAGGCTGGTCACATGCACGCCATTTGCAGAGAGCTGGCTGTGAAGCCGCTCCCCGACGACGTTGGCTTGCTGCGGAGGCACACGGACGTGCAGGCGATCGCCGAAGACGTGAACGTCCTCCACGAGTGGGTCGCCCCGCGCCAGGGATTGAGCCAGCCGCCTCGGCTCGGCCACCACTTCCAGGATGCGGCCAACCAGCGGTCGGGTGAGGTCTGAGGGGCGGCCCACGACGAGCAGTCGGCCCCGGGACATGAAGCCAATGCGGCTGCAGCGAGCGGCCTCATCCATGTAGGGCGTGCTCACAAGCACAGCCACGCCTTCGCCCAGCAGCTGGATCAGGAGCTGCCAGAAACTCTGACGCGTGACCGGATCGACGCCGCCGGTCGGCTCATCCAACAGCAGGATGCGGGGCTGATGGACCAGTGCAGCGGCCAGTCCCAGCTTCTGCCTCATGCCGCCCGAGAGCTCATCCGCCCGGCGACGCCCGAACTCGGCCAGCCCGACGAATTCGAGGATCTCCTGCGAACGGCGCGCCCATCGGCTGGCTGGCAGCCCTCGCACTTCAGCGAAGAACTGCAGGTTCTCAAGAACGGTCATCTCCCCATAGAGGCTGAACCGCTGAGGCAGGTAGCCGATCTGTGCACGCGCTCGCTCCGTGTGACGGCGCAGATCGCAGCCGGCCAGGTGGACTTCACCGCCATCGCTGCGCAGGGCACCGCACAGCAGGCGGATGGTGGTGGTCTTGCCGGCGCCATCCGGCCCGAGCAGCGCGTAGATCTCGCCGGCCTCAACCATCAGCGAAACGTCATCAACGGCTTTCGTTGCGCCGAAGGCTCGTCGCAGGCCCTTGGCCTCAATCAGCGGCGCCACATTGACCTCTCACGGCACGCGAAACACCACGTCCGCCGGCATGCCCGGCTTCAGCTTGCCTTCGGGATCCATCAGGCGGAGGTCGACGGCGAAGACGGTGGTGCGGCGCCCCTCCTCTGTCTGCACGTTGCGGGGCGTGAACTCGGCGCGGTCGGCGATATGGATCACAGTAGCGCGGAAGACCTCTCCCGGGAACGAGTCCACGCTGACCTCCGCCGCGTCACCGAGTCGCACCTGACCATAGCGATCTTCGGGGAGATAGACCGTGATGGTAAGTTGGTCCAGGCGCCCAAGGGTCAACGCCGCGCCGCCGGCCAGCAAGACTTCGCCGGGTTCGATGCTGCGCGTCAGGACCACGCCCGAGACCGGAGCATGGATGGTCATACGGTCTAGCTGGACCTGGAGTGCTGCCAGCTCCGCCCGCGCTTGAGCGAGGGCCGCCTGCGCCTGCGCCCGTGCTGCCTCGGCTTGCTGGACACCAAGCCTAGCTGCCTCGACGGTGAGGGAATGTTCGCCGACCTGCAGCCCCGCGAGGCGGTCTCGAGCCGCGTCGAAACGTGCCTGCGCCACGGCGAGGCGGGCCCGGGCTTGCAGGACTTCATCCGCAGCCTCTTTCTCCAGGGCATCGTCGTACGCCGATTGTGCCTGCTCGAGCTCGCTGGAAGCCGCGTCGTGCAGCTCCTGGGCGGCATCGAGCAGGTCCTGCGGCTGGCGCGCCAAACGGGCGCGCTCCAGTACATCTCGGGCGATGACAAACCCGGCCTCCGCTCGGGCCAGGCGCTCGACGGCCCGTTGCAGGGTTTCGCCCCCTGAGGTGCGGACAACGTCGGCCAGACGGGCCTCCTCGTCGCGCAGCGACTGCTCAGCAGCCTCGAGCTCCTGCTGCGCCGCTGCCATCTCTTCGGACCGGGCGAGGTACCACGAAGGCAGCGTGAACTGGTAGGGCGCGGCTGTTCGCCATGCCTGCAGCCGACCCGGCAGGCTCTGCAGCCAGGCGGCCTGGAGCGCCATCCGATACTGAATCTCGGCCACCTGCCGCCCGACCTCCGCTGTGCGCACGGCTGCTTCGGCGGTCTCGACGGCCGCGTGGATGCGATCCTGCTGGGCCCGCAACAAGGAGTCGTCGAGGCGGAACAAAGGATCGCCCTGCTGCACCGACCCACCTTCGTCGACCCAGACCTCCGCCACCCGGCCGGACATTTCTGGCCCGACCACAACCTCAACCGCCGCTACTGTGCCTGAGGCGCGCAGCGGCCCGGCTTCAGCCCCCGACTGACGGGCGAGGTAGATCACTCCGGCCACAACGAGGAGCAAGAGAAACACCAAAGGAAGGAGTCGCCGGACGGCATTGTGCCTCATCGTCACCTCCGCGGATTCAGTCGAGCCGCTTGCGGAAACGCAGCGCGGCTGCACCCATCAGAACCGCACCAAAGACGGCCAGAGCCGCAATTTCCGGGACCAGGCTCTCCGCCCCCACCCCTTTCAGCAGAACGGAGCGGATGATGATCAGGTAGTAGCGCAGTGGGATCAGATAGGAGATCGCCTGCAGTGCCTTGGGCATCGCCGCCAGTGGGAAGAAGAAGCCGGAGAGGAAGACCGTGGGCAGCAGCGTGAACCAGGTCAGCATCATCGCCTCCTGCTGCGTTCTGGCTACGGTCGACAGGAACAGTCCGATGCCCAGCGAGCCGACCAGGAACAGCGCCGAGAGCGCCAGGAGCAGGCCGAGGCTGCCGCGGATGGGAACCCCGAACCACAGCGTCCCCACCACCAAAATCTCAAGCGTGTCGAAGAAGGCGATCAGCACATAGGGGATGATCTTGCCCAGGATGAGTTCGCCGGAGCGGATCGGCGTGACGATGAGCTGCTCGATCGTCCCCCGCTCCCGCTCGCGCACGATGGCGGTGGCCGTCAGCAGCGAGGTCATCAGCTGCAGGATCATGCCGATCAGCGCCGGCACCATGAAGTAGGCGCTGATCATGTCGGGGTTGTACCAGACCCGGGCGCGCACCTCGAGCGGGAAGCGCACGCTGCCCGCCAGGCCGGCGCGGGCCATGCGCTCGACGAGCAGCCTGGTGGCGTGCGACTGGCCGATCAGCTCAGCTGCCGCCAGGCTGGTGGAGGCGACGTTGGGATCGGAGCCGTCGAGCACAAAGGCCACGGCCGCCTGGCGGCCCGACTGCAGCTGTGCCGCATACCCAGGCGGAATGATCAACCCGGCGCGAGCATGGCCGCCGTCGATCAGGGCCCGCAGCTCGTTCTCCGAGGAGACGTCGAAGGCCAGGGCGAAGTAGTCCGCGGCGCGGTAAGCGTCGAGCAGGCGGCGCGAGGCCGGGGTGCGATCCTGGTCGAATACCGCCAGCGGCACGTTGCGCACGTCGGTCGTGGCCGTGTAGCCGAGCAGGAATATCTGAATGACCGGGATGGCGAAGGTGATGTAGAGCGTGCGCGGGTCGCGCACGATCTGGATGAATTCCTTGCGGACGAGGGCAAGCAGGCGGCGGATGGACACGGGTCGACTCGCTATCCGTCGCGTGCCGGCGCGGGGTTCACCGCGTGGTCTCCGGCTGCAGCACGCCGCGCAAGAGGATTTCCCCCAGCTGGTCCAGGTCGTCTGGGGTGGCCTGCATCCCGGGGAGATCGCGGAAGAAGGCGACGGTGATGGCATAGGAGACGAACAACCCAAGGAAGGCCCGTGCGATCATCAGTGGTGGGATCGGGCGCAGGCGACCGTCAGCGGCCAGCATCCGTCGGAAGAAGACCATGAAGTCCGGCAGGAGTTCCTGTGCCAAGGTGGTCGCGTGGCGGCCCTGAAACTCGAGCAGTTCAATGAACATCAGACGCATGTTGTCGTACTGGTCAGCCATGGCGGCCGACATTCGGCGCAGGCCGTCTCGCACCAGGGCCTCGACGTCATCGCCTTGCACCTCGCGCAGGGCCTCGATCATCCTGCGGTGAGGCAGATTCTGGCTGAGCAGCGTCACAAAGAGGTCTTCCTTGCTGGGATAGTAGTTGTAGATGGCGGCGGGTGAGAGGCCGGCCTGGCTGGCTACCTGGCGCATCGAGGTGCCATGGTAGCCCTGGGCGAGGAAGAGCGAGTAAGCGGCCTGGTTGATGACCTGGCGGGCCGGGAGTGGTTGTCTCTGTGTGCGCGCCACTGCATTCCTGAACGAACGTTCGTTTGTGCGCCAGGATACGCCGGATCGGACAGGATGTCAACACACCAGGCTGACCTCCCCGGTTCCGGCCACCTACCTTCCTCCACCGCTACCCCCGGAACCGGAGAACAGGCGCCAGGGATTCCTTGCGCATCCTCCATCCACCACCGGCCCGGCGGATTCCCGCAGGCTGCCACCCCGACTATCTGTTGCCGAAGCCAGCCTGCGCCAGCAGAGCCAAGGCCCGGGCACAACGGCGGGCTCCGCAGGCAGCCCTGCTTCGCAGCCCGCTGCGCCCGGGACCCTGCGCGATACCATCAGCAGCGGTTTGGGCGAGCACAGACCCTTGACGGGTCGGCATGCGTCGGGTACACTGCGGCCGAGCCGATGGGGAGTAGCCACCCGGTATTTCGGGATGAGCAGCCGTCATCACGGCATTGGACCCGGCTGTTCACCAACAGGGCAAGACCATCGCCAGGCTGGAGCGATGGTCTTGCTGTTGATAACGATCACACGAGCATGGGTGCTCCGCGCGATCCACCGCGCGGAATGCCCTGCTGTCCTTGCACCCGGCGTGGTGTACCCTATTCGGCAGCGCTGGGCGCGTGCCTAGTGAGGAATGGGCGTTGGTCCGAGGGCACCTGTCGAAAGTCTGGCCTCGCGTCCTGGCTGGCGGCGTGAAGGCGTTGGAAACGAGATCGGCTGTCGCGCGCGCCGGATGGGTTCGAGCCAGCAGGCGTTCCCGCCGGGACGACGGCTGGTACCGGCCGATGCAGGTCGCATCCCCAGGCACGACAGGTGGTCAGAACGGCCGTTGCGGCCTGGCGCCGACCGCTTTGCGCAAGTCAGCCAGGCCTGGGTGGCCGTCAGGATGGGCAACCGGGAGACTCAAACGCCCCCATGAAGGCTGTGCGCAGAGGGATTCACCCGTCTGCTATTTCGTGTTGAACTCCCCCGTGGTCAGGCCTGAGGATGCAGAAGACGCAGGCTACAGAGGAGCCGGACAAGAGCAACCATGGAACGAAACGACTGGCATACACTGAGCGTATCAGACGTGCTGGAGGGAGTTGAGAGCCAGGCCGGCGGCCTCGCACAGGCCACTGCTCGCGCGCGCCTTGGGCAGTACGGCCCCAACGAACTGCAGGCGGCGCAACGCGTCTCTCCGTGGCGCATTTTGCTGTCGCAGTTCAAGAACGTCCTCATCCTGATCCTGCTGGCCGCCACGGGGATCTCGCTCTTGCTGGGCCACGGCACTGAGTCCATCGTCATCACCGTCATCGTGCTTTTTGCGGTTCTGCTGGGATTCATCCAGGAATACCGCGCCGAGCGCGCCATCGAGGCATTGCAGAAGATGGCCGCGCCGACGGCAACGGTGCTGCGCGACGGGCAAGAGGTCCGCATCCCGGCCCGCGATCTGGTGCCGGGCGATGTGATCATCCTGCACACGGGCGATCGTGTCCCGGCGGATGGCCGGTTGATCGAAGCGGTCAACTTGCAGCTCGAGGAGGCGGCGCTGACCGGCGAGTCCATGCCGGTGGAGAAAGTCACTCAACCGCTACAGGACGGCGGCCTGGCCATCGGGGATCGCAGGAACATGGTGTACGCGGGCACGGCCGTCAGCTACGGGCGAGGCCGGGCGGTTGTCGTGGGCACGGGGATGAAAACCGAGTTTGGCAAGATCGCGCAGCTGCTTCAGACCGTTGAGGCGGGCAAGACCCCTCTCCAGGAAAACCTGGACAAAGTGGGCGGCCTTCTGGCGCGCGCTGCTCTGCTCGTCGTGCTGCTCATTGTGGCGATCGGGTTGGTGCGCGGCCAGCCCTTCATCGAAATGTTGATCTTCGGCATTGCGCTCGCGGTGGCGGTCGTCCCCGAGGCTCTGCCCGCCGTGGTCACCGTCTCGCTCGCCATCGGCGTGCAGAAGATGGTGAAGCGCAACGCCCTGATCCGACGGCTTCCCGCGGTCGAGACGCTTGGCAGCACTTCGGTCATCTGCTCAGACAAGACCGGAACCCTGACCAAGGACCAGATGACGGTGCGGGCGATTCACGTCGCCGGGCAAGTCATCACCGTGTCTGGAGCAGGATACACGCCGGAGGGTGAGTTCTCCGTAGAGGGCGCAGCTGTGCCGCCAGGCAGCGAGCTCCGCCAGCTGCTCACGGCAGCCGTGCTGGCCTCGGATGCACGCCTGGTGAAGGACGATGGAGAGTGGGAAATCCGAGGGGATCCAACCGAAGGTTCGCTGATCGTCGCGGCGGCCAAGGCCAACCTGTGGAAGGAATCACTGGATGCGGCCTATCCCCGCGTGCAGGAGATTCCGTTCACGTCCGAAAGCAAGCGCATGACCACTCTCCATCAGACAGAGGATGGCGTGGTGGCCTACGCGAAAGGCGCGCCCGAGGTGATCCTGGGCAGCTGCGACAGGCACCTGACCGCAGGGGGTGTTCAGCCGTTGGACGACATCGGGCGCCAGCGCATCCTTGCCGCGGCTCAGCAGATGGCCGAAGAAGCCCTGCGCGTGTTGGGCATCGCCTTCAAACCCGGAGCCAGCCTCCAAACCGCTGAGCGCGGCATGATCTTCCTCGGCCTGGCCGGCATGATTGACCCGCCACGGCCGGAAGTGAAGGCCGCCATCGCTGTCTGTGAACAGGCAGGCATTCGCCCGATCATGATCACCGGCGATCATCCCGTCACCGCACGGTCCATCGCCCGTGAGTTGGGCATGCTGCGCAATGGCCGCGTGGTGACCGGCGCAGAGCTCGAGAAGATGAGCGACGATATCCTGCAACGTGACGTGGAGGCAATTGACGTCTATGCTCGCGTCTCGCCAGCGCACAAGCTGCGCATCGTGAAGGCGCTGCAGGCCAACGGTCACATCGCCGCCATGACGGGTGACGGCGTCAATGACGCCCCAGCCCTGAAGAAAGCCGACATCGGCGTGGCCATGGGCATCACCGGCACGGATGTCTCCAAAGAAGCCGCCGCCATGATCCTGACGGACGACAACTTCGCCTCCATCGTTGCCGCGGTGGAGGAAGGCCGCGGCGTGTTCGGCAACATCAAGAAGTACCTGATGTACCTCCTTTCCTCCAACATCGGCGAGATCACGCTCATCGCCGCGGCAGCCCTCTTGGGCCTGCCCCTGCCCCTGACCGCAGTGCAGATCCTGTACGTCAACCTGGCTACCGATGGCCTGCCTGCCCTGGCCCTTTCCGTGGATCCTCCCGAAGAGGACTTGATGCGACGCAGGCCGCGCGACCCGCACCGAAGCATTTTCACCAGGCCGGTGGTCACACTGATGACCCTCGGCGGCCTCTGGTCGGCGCTTGTCAATCTGGGGTTGTTTACCTGGGCGCTGAGTTCCGGGCGCGGCGTGCAGGAAGCCATGACGATGACATTCGTAAACCTGGTCCTAATCCAATTCCTCAAGGCGTACAACTTCCGGTCCGACCGGTGCCCGGTGTTCCGGAAACCTTTTGCCAACAAGTGGCTGAACTTGGCCGTCCTGTGGGAGGCCGCCCTGCTGCTGTTGATCGTTTACCTCCCCTTCCTGCATGAGCCATTCAACACCTATTCCCTGCCACTCATCGACTGGATCGTGGTGCTGGCCGTTGCGTTCACCATCATGCCCGTGCTGGAACTGGCGAAGTGGATGGAACGCAGAGGCTGGTTCG
>CAZNRD010000064.1:0-13317 GCA_964575425.1 uncultured Anaerolineaceae bacterium
TGGAAGCGCGTCGGTGTGCGGAGCCGACTACGACATCCTGCGCGTGCCGGAGTAGTACGCGTCCGTTCCACCCGACCATGGCAGTGCGAGGTCTCCCCACGTTGGGATCGCTCGCTACTCAAGGAGACAAATGAACCACACACGCTGGGCGAGAAGCATCCGGATCCGAACCCGACCGGGATTTCTCCCTTCCGCAATCCCTGTCCGGGGACTAGAATTCCAAATGGGTTCACCGGACACTGCAACCAGTGCGCATCCTCGTCACTGGCGGGAGCGGTCTGATCGGATTGGAGGCTGTCACCTTCTTCGACGCCCTTGGCTTCAAGGGCTTGGGCATGGACACTGGCCAACAGGCAGGCGGCGTCGCCTCACGAGCTAGCCGCAACGTGCAGGGGCACAACACGCGCAGCGGGAACAGTCATCGAGGGTCATGCCGCGGCTGATAAACGCACACGCTACAGATGAGGACCACACTTCTGGGCCGAAGTACCACGAGCATGTCCCCTGCGGAATCGGGCGGGAGCCAGGGAAATCCAAGCGCAGCCGAGACTTCACGCGGTTCGACCAAATGCTCAGATTGGTCCTCCCTGGCCATCCGCGTTCTGCTCGGGCTTTCGGCGTTCTTCATTATTGTTCTTTCAACTCGGTGGGGACCCGCACTCGGCGATGACTCATATGCCTACATCAAGCCAGCGCGCGATGCTCTGGCAGGCCAGCCGATGCAGTTCAATCCGTCCTTCCCGCCACTGCTGCCGATGGTACTCGCCGCAGTTGGGCACCTGGGGGTTGAGCCGCTGGTCGGCATACGCTTCCTGAATGCGGCGCTCTTTGCGACCACAGTGCTCCTCGCATACGAACTGCTTGCGAAGGTGGGAAATCGCCCACGCGCGATTGCCTTCCTCGGAGCCGCCTCCATCCTCCTCTCTGCGCGCCTGATTGAGCTCTTTGCCTCGGCCATGAGTGAGCCTCTCTATCTGACTCTAGCTCTCGGAGGCGTGCTTGCCGCGGTCAGGTACTTCGACCGGCCTTGGCCCGCGTGGCTTGTCGCATCAGGCCTTCTCGTGGGGCTCGCCGCCCTCACACGTTACGCAGGTGTTGCTTGCATCCTGGCGGTGGCCTCCGCTCTCCTGATCCGCTCCCATCGCAGCACGGAGAAACGGGCAGCTGAGGTCTTTGTGTTTGCCGCCATGAGCTGCACACCCCTTGGGGCCTACGTGGCCCGCAACGTGCTCACATTGGGCCGTCCTGTGGGCCAAGGACATTGGTCTTGGGCTCTCGTGCGGGAATTCCCATGGAGGTCTCTTGTCCGTAACTCCGTCGACTGGCTCTTGCCCGGCAAGTTTGTCGCGGGGCTTGAGGACGAGATCGTGTTGGTAGCTGCAGTCACTGTCGCAGCAACGATGGCGGGATACATGATACTGTACAGAGAGCCCCTCGCCGGCATCCTCGCACGGCAGCTGCGCCAGGATGCTCATCTTGTCCTCATCTTGTATGGGACCTCGACCCTTATCATGCTTGCCTTCAGTCGCGGGTTGTTCTCGGGGGGGACAGCTTCAACCGACGCTACCTCGGCCCCGTGCAGGTGACTGTCTTCCTCATTCTCTTCGGGCTCCTCGCCGCTGCCTACAATAGAGGTATAGGGCGGATGCGCGCCCTGATCCTGAGTGCTTGCCTTGCCTTCACAGTGCTGCTCGCTGTGCGGGCGGCGTGGACTGTGCGCTACCTATGGGCTGAGGGCAGCGGCTATTCCAGTCGTCGTTGGCACATCTCGGAAACAATGAGATATCTCAACCATCGGCCAGATGTCCCCGTAATGAGCACGGCTGCGCCAGGGGTGTACTTTTGGACCGGGCGACTGCCCCTGGACATTCCCCGCACCAACTCTCGCGAGGCGGCAATGGCATTCCTATGCCGCACAGGGGGTTTCCTGGTCATAATCGATTCAATGCCGACGGAATTCTACGGGGTAGATCATGAAGAACTAACTCGGGGCTTGGTTGTGGAACAGGATTTCAGCGAGGGCACTATCTACAGGATTGATCCCGGCGAGTGTGTGGAAACACCCGTACAGGCAGTTCAGTAACCCGAGTCTTGCCGCAGGGCCGTGGCAGGCCAAACAGCCGCGCAAGCGCTTCTGCCAAGACGCGCCGTTGCGCTACGCCAGCAGGTGTGGGGGCCTCGCCCGAGGAAGCGTCAGACTGCGCAGCCGACCTTTGTGCTACGGATTCAACTCCCTCATATTGCCCGTCGTCATGAAAACGACCCTCTCGGCGATGTTGGTCACCCGGTCGCCGATGCGCTCCAGGTTGTGGGCGCACCACAGCAGATAGGTGCCGCGCGTCACCGTGGTCGGGTCGCGCGCCATGATCTCAACCAGCTCGTCGAAGACGGCCTTGTAGAGCTGATCGATCTCGGTATCGCGGCGGGCGATCTCCCTGGCCAAGCCAGCATCGCGATCGACAAAGGCCTTCAGGCTGTCGCGCAGCATCTCGCGCGCCGTCTGCGTCATGCGCGGGATGTCGATCAGCGGCTTGAGCAGCGGCTCATCGCCCATGCGCAGCACGGTCTTGGCGATGCCCGCCGCGTGGTCCGCCATACGTTCCATGTCCACGACGATATTCATGGCCGCCACCACCGCCCGCAGATCGCCCGCCGCCGGCTGCTGCGTGGCGATCAGCGCCAGGCACGCCTCTTCGATCTGGAAGCGCAGCGCGTTGACCTCCACGTCGTGATCGATGATGTGCCTGGCCAGCACTCGATCGCGCTGACGCAGGCACTCCAGCGCCCTCTCCATCGCCTGATCCACCATTTCGCCGAGACGCAGCAGATCGTCCTGCACCCGGGCAAACTCCCGGTCGTAGGCCGTTCGCATCCCTGCCATACCCTCCTCCTCCCTCCCCGCGCTCACCCGTGCCGACCCGTTACGTAGCCCTCGGTCAACGCATTGGCCGGCCGGGTGAAGACCTTCTCCGTCACATCGTATTCGATCAGCTCGCCCAGCCAGAACAGACCGGTGATATCGGATACACGCGCCGCCTGCTGCATGTTGTGCGTCACAATCACGATCGTGAACTCGGCCTCCAACTCGCGGATCACGTCCTCGATGTGTCTGGTGGCGATCGGATCCAGCGCCGAACAGGGTTCATCCATCAGGATGACCTCCGGCTCCACCGCCAACACGCGAGCGATGCACAGCCGCTGCTGTTCCCCCAGCGAAAGCTCAAGGGCGTTCCCTCTCAGCTCATCCTTCACCAGGTCCCACAGGTCCGCCTGGCGCAGGGCCCGTTCCACGCGTGCCTCCAGTTCGGCACGGTCCCGACACTCGCCGAGGACGCGCGGGCCGAAGGCGACGTTGTCGAAGACCGACTGGGGAAAGGGGTTCGGCTTCTGGAAGACCATCCCCACCCGACGCCGCAGCTCGACAACATCCATCCCGGCCCGATACACGTCCACCCCATCCAGGCGAACCTCGCCCTCGACGCGGGTGTGCGGGATGGTGTCGTTCATGCGGTTGAGGCAGCGCAGGAAGGTCGACTTGCCGCAGCCCGAAGGGCCGATAAGCGCGGTCACCCGGCGCGGGGCGATGTCGAGCGAGACGTTGTGCAGCGCCCGGCTGGGTCCGTAGTAGAAGTCTAGATTCCGGATTGCGAACTTCGGTGCGTTCTCGCTCTGCGACATCGGGGAAATTGTACACCCATCCCTGCCGCCCCCGCGCTGGCCATGGGCAGCCCAAGGACTGCTATAATGGCATCGATGCGCCCCCGTTACCTCGGCCTGGTCCTGATGTGCATGACGACGGCGCTTGCGACTAGCTGCCGGGTTCCCGCCGACCAGATCGCCGCTCCCTCCGCCCCGCAACTCCTCATCGAGAACAAAGGTTCCGACACGATGGTCAACCTGGCCCTTGCCTGGGCGGAGGCCTATCAGATGTTTCATCCGGAGGTGCGCATCTCGGTCAGCGGCGGCGGCTCGGGCACGGGCATCGCTGCTCTGATCAACGGCACCGTCGACATCGCCAACGCCTCGCGCCGGATCAAGCCGGAGGAGGTTACCGCGGCCGAGGCGAACGGCGTGCAGCCCGTCGAGTTCATCGTGGCCCGCGACGCCATCGCCATCATCGTCCACCCCGACAACCCAATCGAGCACCTCACCCTCGAGCAGCTCTCCGACATCTACAGCGGCAAGATCAGCAACTGGACTGAACTCGGCGGCGATGATAGACCGATCGTCCGTCTTTCGCGCGAGACCAACTCCGGAACGCACGTGTACTTCCTCGAAGAGGTCGTCCGCCTTGGGAATCCCAACAACACGACGCTGTTCGCCGCCGAGACGCTGCTCATCCCGTCCTCCGAGGGCATCGGCGCCGAGATCCGCACCAATCCCAATGCCATTGGCTACGACGGCCTGGGCTATGTCACACCCGACATGAAGGTGATCGCCGTCGGCGTCGGCCCCGCGGGGCCCTTCATCCTGCCGTCAGCCGAAACCGTCAACGCCGGCCAGTATCCTATCGCACGTGACCTCTATGCCTACACCGATGGCACACCGCAGGCCGCCGTGGCTGCCTACCTCGAGTGGCTGCTCAGCCCGCAGGCTCAAGCCATCGTGACGCAGCTCGGGTTCGTGCCGGTGCTGTATTGAGGCCGCCATGCGCGACCAGGGCTGGGCCGAGTTCGCCATCAACCGCCTGATCAAGGCTGCTGGCTACTCGGCCATCCTGTTCATCCTGCTGATCTTCGCCTTCCTGCTACGCGAAGGCGCCCCTGCCCTGGCCGAAGTCCCGCTGCCGGTGCTGCTGGGCGCGCACTGGTATCCGATCGAGGGCCACTTCGGCCTGGCGCCGCTGATCGGCGGCTCGCTCCTGGTCACCCTTGGGGCAGCCTTGATGGCGGTCCCGTTGGGCATCGGCACCGCGATCTACATCGCCGAGATCGCTCCGCGCTGGGCGCGTGAGATCCTCAAACCCCTGGTCGAACTGCTCGCAGGCCTGCCATCTGTGCTGCTCGGCTTCCTCGGCATCATCGTCCTGGCGCCAGCCATCCGCCTGAGCCTCGACCTGCCCACTGGCCTGAGCGCCTTCACCGGCTCGATCCTGCTGGCGGCCATCTCGCTGCCCACGATTGTCAGCGTCGGCGAGGACGCCTTCGACGCCGTGCCCCGCTCCTATCGCGAAGCCGGGCTGGCCCTCGGCGCCACCCCATGGCAGACCATCTGGCGGGTGACGCTACCCGCCGCCCGCTCCGGCGTGCTGACGGCGGTCATGCTCGGCATCGGACGCGCCATCGGCGAGACGATGGCGGTGATGATGGTCACCGGCAACGCACCCGTCCTCCCTCGCGGCCTCGGCGCCCTTTTCCACCCCGCCCGCACCATGACCGCCACCATCGCCGCCGAGATGGGCGAGGTCGCCAGCGGCAGCACGCACTACCATGTCTTGTTCCTCATCGGCATTCTTCTCTTCCTGATCTCCTTGGCCGTCAATCTGACGGCCTCCGCCTTCGCCTTCCGCGCCCGCAAGCGCGCCGAGCGAATCCTGTCGTGAGGCGGGCAAGATGACGCGGCGCGCCTCTCATCCTCAATCGATCACCGCTCGAGCCTCTCTTGCGCCGTCGTACTTGCCACCCCACGGACATCGAGGGAGTACCTTCTCCTCGCGCCACGCCACCATCGGAGGGCCGCGACGGTGAGCGGTATCCGGACGCGGCGTCTACATCAGCGAGCCGGGTATGCGGGGCTGACGCTCCTGGCCCTGGTCACCGTGACCCCGATCGCGGCAATCGTCCTCTACGTGGCCTGGAAGGGTGCGCCGGCCGTCTCCTGGGAGTTCCTCACCCAGGTGCCGCACGACGGCATGCGCGCCGGCGGCATCCTGCCTGCCATCGTCGGCACGTTCTGGCTCACACTTGGCACCGGCTTGATCGCCGTCCCGCTGGGCATAGCAGCAGCCGTCTATCTGTCGGAATACGCTCCCGACAATCGCTGGACCCGCCTCATCCGCATCGCCATCATCAACCTGGCTGGTATCCCCTCGGTCGTCTACGGCCTCTTCGGCCTCGGCCTGTTTGTCATCTTCCTGCGCTTCGGCACCAGCATCCTGGCAGGCTGTCTGACGCTGGCCATCATGACCCTGCCGGTGATCATCTCCACCACCGAAGAGGCCCTGCGTTCCGTCCCCAACAGCTTTCGCGTGGTCAGCGTCTCCCTCGGCGGCACACAGTGGCAGACGGTTCGGCGCATCATCCTGCCGCAGGCGCTGCCGGGAATCCTCACCGGCGTGATCCTTGGACTCGAGCGAGCCGCAGGCGAGACGGCACCCATCCTGTTCACCGTCGCCTCCTTCTACCTGCCTCGCCTGCCCTCCTCTCCCTTCGATGCCACCATGGCCTTGCCCTATCATCTCTTCGTCATCTCCACACAAGTGCCGGGGATGCCGATTCAGATTCAGTACGGCACGGCGCTGGTGTTGATGGTGTTCGTCCTCGGGATGAACTCGGCTGCCACCCTCATTCGCTCCCGCGCACGCTCCAGGAGACAGTGGTGAACGCTTCGTCGACTCCGGGCAGCGACAAGTTCGTGGTCGAAGACCTGGTGGTGTCGTATTCCGACGGGACCGAGTCACTGCGCGGCATCAACCTGCACATTCCGGCCAACGCCATCACCATCCTTTTCGGACCGGCCGGCGGGGGCAAGTCCACGCTGCTGCGCACGCTCAACCGTCTCAACGACCTAGCCGACGTGGTCACCCTCTCGGGTCATGTCTGGCTCGACGGCGAGGATGTCTTGGACCTTCACACCGACACCATCGCTCTGCGTCGGCGGGTGGGGATGGTGTTCGCCCGCCCCGTCGTCCTGCCCATGACCATCCGTCAGAACCTGACCTACGGTCTGGAACTCGCGGGGGTGCGAGACAGGCAGCGGCTGGACCTGGCCGTCGAAACGAGCCTGCGGGCAGCAGCGCTGTGGGACGAGGTCCACGACCGCCTCGATGAACCCGCCATCCGGCTCTCGGGTGGCCAGCAGCAACGGCTCTGCATCGCCCGTGTGCTCGCCCTCGAACCGGAGGTCATTCTGCTGGACGAGCCCACCTCCGGCCTCGACCCGATCTCCACGGGCAAGGTGGAAACCACCTTGCAGGAACTCAAACAGCGCTACACCGTGGTGCTGGTGCCCCACTCGGTCCAGCAGGCAGCTCGGATGGCGGACCACGCTGCCTTCCTGCTCAGCGGGGAGCTGGTCGAATTCGCCCCCGGCAAGCAGATCTTCACCAACCCCCGCGACCCGCGCACGGAGGATTACATCGAGGGCCGCTTCGGGTGAGGCGCAAGAGAACCTCTTCCTCCGCTGCCTGATCGGTTGGCATTCGTTCGGCGGAGAGCAAGGGGTTCATGAGTTGTGGCTCTGCGCCCATGCGCCGGCACATGGAAAGGAAAGGGGGCCGCGAGCCCCATACCTCCCTAACCACGCGGACAAGCGATTGCCCTCGGAAGACTCCCACGGCAGTCCCAAGCACTTGCTATAATTCCTTCCAGCGAAAGTCGGCAGGAGTTGGCTGCGGGGCCAGTTTTCAGGGGGCCTTCAGGCACGCGTCGAGGAATTGCAGCACTGTGCCCACGTTTTCCCGAGCGAGAGACTTCGGGTCGAGATGCTCGGCTCCCTCGACCAGGTCCAGCATGACCGTGTCCCCGCCGAGCGCCTGCCTCGATCTTGTCGCCAACACGATGGACTGCTGAACGGGAACGGTGGCATCCCTTGTTCCGTGCTGGATGAGGAACGGCGGCATCCCCGGCTTCGCATGACTCCCGGGGCTGGCGAACCCGACAAGATCGGGCACGGCAGACATCCGCTGACTGACAGAGCTAGCCCCCCATCATGGGCGGGAAGAAACAGAGCCGGGAATCCCTCGGCACAAGGTCGCCCAACTCGCTCTGGACTCCGTTCACGACGATCAGCCCAATATCCTCGGGCTTCAACCCCAGGAGGGTGGCGACTTCGCGAACGGTCATCTCGCGCTCAGTGTTCAACACCCTTCGCCGCTCGCCGCCAGGCAGTAGATTGCCGCCCAGCTCAACCTCTATCGCCATCCTGTCAGCTACAATCCCTCAAACAGCCCATCGAGCTCGCTGTCTGGAACGTCGAACGTCGCACCGTGGGGAGGTAAGAGTTCGCTGCGCATGTACTCCGGGATGCGATGGGAGGCCGGCGGAAGGCCTGCGCGGCAGTTGAACTCAAGCTCCGCCCTCAGGACCTCCCGGTTGGCACGTTCGAGATCATCCGTCGTCCAGCCCCAGCCGCAGCGCCCGTTGAGCATGTCCACCATGAGTCGCGGATCTGCCACCACGGGCGGCCGGGCGAAGAGGCACAGGCCGGTGCTGTCGAGCATGGCCGCGATGAGCTGAAGCCGGAGCGAGAGTCGGGTCTGACCCTCCACACCCAGCGGATTCACCTCCTTGCGCGCGCCGAAGGCGTTGCCGGCCGTGTGATCCGCTCCCTGCGGCGAGGTGGCATATGTCACTCCGTTCCCCTTCAGGCTGCGCGGGTCGTACCCGGGGATCGCCTGGCCCAGCGCCGCCGGTATCCGGCGTACCCCCAGCACCCGGCCCGTCGTCACCGCGCCCGAGCCGATCACCTTCCCCAGGACGGTGCCCTCCCCCACCTGTCGCAGGAGCGCCTCGATACTGGCGAAATCGCCGTAGCTCGCCAGGCCTGCCTCGACCGCCACCCCAAGAGCCGCACCGGTCTCGATCGTGTCCAGGCCGAAGTCGTTGCACAGGAAGTTGAGACGGGCCACCTCGTCGAGGCTGCCCAGGCCCAGGTTCGAGCCCACCAGCGCCAGGGTCTCGTATTGCAGGGTTCCGACAATCGGGCTCCCCGCCTCGTCCACGAACACGTTGCGGCAGGCAATCACGCAGCCGGGCATGCAGCGGGTGCCGATGCGGCCGCCGCGCGCCAGGACCACCTCCCGCAGGTGTTCCCCGCGCAGCTCGCCGGCCTGCTCGAAACTTCCCGAAGCGAAACTGCGCGTCGGCAGCGATCCCATCTCATTGACCGCGCCCAGGATCGCCGATGTGCCGTACAAGTGCGTTCCCCCCTTGGGCCCCAGCTTGGGATCGTTGAGGAGTTCCTGGGCGAATCGCCGGGCAGACTTGTGGAAGAGCTCGGGATCGGCCAGCGGCACAGGTCGAGCTGGCGGTCGGTCGATGACAATGGCCTTCAGCCTCTTGCTGCCCATGACCGCGCCCAGCCCGCCGCGCGCTGAAACGTTGCTGCGCTGTTCGCCTTCGCCCGTGCAGACGATGCCCGCGCCCGGCAGCAGCTGCTCGCCGGCCTGCCCGATCGTCAGGACGGTGCACTCATCGCCGAACTGCCGGTGCAGGGCCTCGGCGGTCGCGTACGTCCCCAGGCCGGGCAGGCCCTCCGCGGGCAAGAGCGCCGCCGACTCGCCCGAGACGTGCAGCACCCACCACGGGCCGTCGTCCGCGGGCTGGCCTTCGACCACGATCGCTTTGACGCCGTGTCGGCCGAGGGCGTCGCCGGCCGTGCCGCCGGCGTTCGCCTCCTTAACACCGCCGGTCAGGGGACTCTTGCCGCCGATCGAGACGCGCCCGGCGGTCGTCACGCCGGCCCCGCCGAGCAGGCCCGGGGCAACGATCAGCTTGTTGTCCGGACCAAGCGGATCACACCCCGGGGGAACCTCCCGAAGGAGAAGCGAGGCGATCAGCCCGCGGCCGCCGACACGTTCGTAGATCGGTGGTACAGGCTCCCACGCCACCCGACCGTCCCGCATGTCGACTCGGAGCAGCCTCATAGACCTCCTCCCCAAGCCTGAACCAGCCACCCCCTGGCAGATCCCTGAGCGAACACCGAGCCCTCAACAGCACTGCGGCCGTGGGGCCGTCAAACCGGGACCGCACCATCCCCGCCCCACCGTGCGGGATCGTGTCTGACGTCTCACGGCGGATAGGCCACCGTGTAGAGATGCTTGCCGCCGTTCAGCGGGCCCTTCAACAGCGCCTCGATCTCCTCCCGATCGCGCATGGTGGTCTTCTCCACCGGTGGCAGCACCCCCGGCGGGAAGCGCGTCAGGATGTCGTCGATCAGCTTGCACATATAGTCCAGCAGCGCCTGCAGGCCCGGCTTGGCCTTCTCCGCATCCGCCAGCGTCGGCCGGCCGATGACGCCCTCGGGGTACACCAACACCTCGATCCCGCCCAGGCCTACGTGTTCGTGCCCTTTGATCGGCGCGTGATAGACCTCGCCGCCCTTGTCCACATGGCCGGGCGGCAGAAAGCCCTCCGGCTTCGTGTCCACCGCAAGTCCCATCTTCATGAACTCGGGGAAGAGGGCAAGCGAGTAGGAGGCCTCCACCTCGCAGGCGTGCTGAAAAGGCGTCTCGAAGGGCCCGCCGTGTGCCTTGTCCTTCAGGTGATCGTGAATCACCGTCGGCCAATGCAGCGAGATCAGAATGCACGGCACCTGATACCTCTTGGCGAACTGATGCAGCGCCAGCGGGATCACCTCTTCCTGGCCGTGGCCGTTGAGCAAGATCTGCTTGCGAAACCCGGCGTTCCAGAACCCGGCGATGATGGCACGCAGATTGGCCAGGAAGGCATCCTCCGGGACCACGATCGTGCCCGGCATCCCCAGATGGTTGTACGGATGCGAGCCATACCACACCGGCTCCGCCACCGTGCAGCCCGTCCTGAGCGCGACCTGCTCGGCCATCCGCGTCACCAGGAAGGTGTCTTCGCCGAGCGGCTGCGCCGCCCCGTGGCATTCGGTGCTGCCCACCGGGATGATGATGACGTCGCTCTTCTTCAGCCGCGCCACGATCTCGGTCATGTTCATGGTCTGGTAGTACACGCCGCTCGGCCGTTCCATGTGACCGTGCTCGGGAGGCAACCGCCATTCGCCCACTTCCATCACCTCACATCCGCGGACGCCACCGCCCTGCCACGCCGCGGCTCAGACGGCTGGAATACGCATGTCCTTGGCGCGCTTGGCTGACTGCTTGGCCTCGGGGTAGTACTTGGTCACCATCTCGACCACAATGGCCGCCTGCTCTGCCATCCTTCGCCCATCATTGGCCGATGTCATCTCGCCATGCCCGCTCACGACCGAGTTCCCCGTCTTGAGATGGACAGGTGCCGCGACACGGACAATCTCTGGCGCCTCGTACACCCTGATGAAGCCACCAGATCCCGGCGGATTATCGGTGTGCACATCAATGGCGACCTTCACCGCTGCTCGCAGGGCGGCGATCATCGGGAGCTGCAGATCGCGAACGGGATTGATGCTGTCGGCGCCCAGGGTTTCCAGCAACCTGAAGGAGGCCGGGTTGCAGTGCCCAAGATGGGCCGACGCCTTGAACACGATGTCCTTCGGCAGCGCGCCATCCTTGCGCATCTCGTTCACCAGCCACAGCATGCCTTCGTCATAGATGAGGAAGCCGCGGCAGCCGCAGTCGTAGCCCCGCTTGATGTCCTCAACGGCGCGCAGCACCTGCTCCATCCCACGCAGCCGGTAGCTGATGCGCACGCCCTGCGGCGAGAGGACCGTTGCACCGGTGTCGTAGGGGGCACGCGGGCCCACCGAGAGCAGCAGCTCGGCCCCGTAGTCGTGGCACAGGCGGCAGTACTCCCGAATCTCCGCCCGCGTGTGACGGAACATCCCGTACGTCTCGGTCACCCGGTTGATGGTGATGCCCATCTTGGTGGCGGTCTCCAGCAGGGCCGCCACCGCCTCGGCCGAGTTGACGGTGGGGCACTCGACGCGGTAGGCCGCCCCGTCCGGGAACCGGGCCTTCGAGGTCGGCATGTCAAACAGGTCCCCCGAGGGCAGACCGAGCTTCTTCACGTACTCCCGTGTCTCTTCGAACATGCGCACACTCCTTCTCGGATGAGAGTTCACCGCTCAACCGCGGTGTGCGGGCAGGGGCGGGCAGTAGACCCAGACGATCTTCAGCGGTTCCTCGCCGATGTTCTCCACCCGATGCTTCTTGCCCACCGGCGAGTAGAAGGCCGTCTCCGGGCCGATCTCCCATTCGCCCTCGCCCTCGATCACGATCTTCGCTCGCCCGCTGATCAGGAACAGCACTTCTTCGGATTCCTCGTGCACGTGATCCGGGATCATGCTCCCGACGTCGGTGATGTTCATTCCCATGGAAACGTTCTGCACCCCGCCGAACTTCGGCGCCAGCAGCAGTTTCGACACACGCGGTGGGTCACGGCGCTCGCCCTCGACGTCCGCGGCCCGGACGAACGGCTTCCTCTCCATCGGTCATGCTTCTCCCGACTCTCGTTGGAATTCCGGCAAGGCAAGCGTGCGCGAGACGATCTCGGACAGGGCGGTCATGCCCACCTCGCGCGCCATGGTCTGTGTCACGCGGCACACTTGCGGCCCGATCTCCAGCATGCGCTGGAGCGGCATCCGAAACGATGGCCCGACGACGGCCACCGCGGCCACGGGCGATCCGGCCGCGTCCAGGATCGGCGCGGCAACTGCGTTGATCTCTTCCTCAAATTCCTGCTCGGAGATGGCAAACCCACGCTGCCTTGTCTCACGTAGGTCCTCGCACAGCCGCTCCGGATCCAGCACTGTCCGGTCGGTGTACTTGCGCAGCCCCTGGTCCAGGATGGCCTGCACATGGTGGTCGGGCAGATACGCCAGGATGGCCTTGCCGGAAGCGGTGCAAGGGACGGGTAGGCGCTGCCCGACACCCGCAGCGATCTTGACCCGCCGCGGACTCTCCACGACGTCGATGTACACGACCTGGTGCCCATCCAGCACGCACAGGTCCACCGTCTCGCCGCACTCGGTCACCAGGTCTCGCAGGTAGGGGCGGGCCCAGCGCTGGAGGTCGACATCGTGGAGGACGACCGAGGCCATCTCGATGAAGCGCAGGCCGAGGTGGTAGGTGCCGTCGGACGGATGGCGGTTGACAAAGCGCTTGCTTTCGAGGGTGGCCAGCAGCCGGTGGGCCGTGCTCTTGTGGATGCCCACGCGTTCCGCGATCTGCGTGAGCGATAGGTCCGGCTCTTTCTGCGTGAACGAGAGCAGGATGTCAAGGGCTCGTTCAACCGCACGAACGGATCCAGGCACTCACGTCCCTCCGGCCAGCTGCCGACAATTTGGCGTTGGTTTCATAGCATGCAACATAGTTTCGCATCCTTAGTCTACCCGGAATCGCGACCTCCTGTCAATGCCCCTCCAGACCACGGTCTCTGCCGGCACAAGCAGCCGCAGCGATCCGCCCGCGCCCGCCACTGATTGCGTTCAGACACATGTGAGACAGTAGGCCTGGCGCGAAAGGCGCAGCGG
>CAZNRD010000065.1:0-13189 GCA_964575425.1 uncultured Anaerolineaceae bacterium
CCAGCATCAAGGCGGGCCGAGACTACAACGAAGTCGGCAATTGTGAGACACTACGCTGGCCTTCACCCCAGGGCGACGTCGAGCAGCATCATCAACGCGAAGCCCCCCATCGCGCCGACGGTGGCAATGTCCGTGTTCTCCCCTCGTTGCGATTCAGGAATCAGCTGCTCGACCACGACGAAGAGCATCGCCCCGGCGGCAAAGCTGAGGGCATAGGGCAGCAGCGGCCGGGCCACGAGCACCGCTGCCGCTCCCAGCACACCCGCGATAGGCTCGACGACCGCCGAAAGTTGGCCGTAGAAGAACGCGCGCCAGCGCGACATGCCTTCACCCCGCAGCGGCATCGACACCGCCAGCCCCTCGGGCAGGTTCTGGAGTCCGATGCCTATGGCCAGGGCGATGGCCCCACTGAGTGTTGCCGAAGGCAGCCCCGCCTCCACGGCGCCGAAGGCGACCCCCACCGCCAGGCCTTCTGGGAAGTTGTGCAGGGTGATCGCCAGCACCAACAGTACAATCCGCCGCCACGTAGTGTGCAGTCCCTCCGACTGCTCCACGGGCAGCCCCATGTGCAGGTGCGGCAGCACGCGGTCCACCACCCATAGGAACGCGCCGCCCAGGAGAAAGCCAACAACGGCCGGCAGCCAGGGCGGCCCTCCCCCCGCCCTGCTCATTTCGATGGCCGGGGCCAGCAGCGACCAGAAGCTCGCGGCCACCATCACCCCCGCTGCAAACCCGAGCATGGCCTTCAGCAGCTTCCGGTTCACCGAACGCGCCATGAAAACCGTGGACGCACCAACCGCCGTCAGGCCCCAGGTGAACAGCGTTGCCAAGAGAGCCTGCAACACAGGAGACATCCGACTCACCCCCGGGTCATGTCCACCTTGAGGAGCGCGAGCCGCCTTCTGGTCATCGCCCATTTCCCGGCCAAGCGCAGACAGCGTCTCATAAGACGCAGGGCTGAAGGTGTCGGCAAGACTGTCATCCTTCCGCCTCCCGGCGGGCAGCGCACTCCTCGCACTCCCCCTCGACCGTCAGGTCGGCACGGTCTACCCGCCAGCCGCGCCGCCTCTGCAGCTCCGCCTGCAGCCTGCTCGCCAGGGCCGTTTCAAACTCGAACACCCGTCGGCAGCTGACGCAGGTGAAGTGGTAGTGTTCGGGACCTCCGGAGGCCTCGTAGTGATCGTGCGTGTGTCCAGGGCCAAAGTAGCGCTGTTCGATCAGCCCGGCACGTTCGAGCGCGCGAATGGCCCGATAGACCGTCGCCAGGCTGAGGTCGGCCTGCTGCGCCCGGGCGGCTGCAAAGATCCCCTCGGCGTCCAGGTGCTCGCCGCTTTGCCGCAGAATCCCAAGCACAATCGCCCGCTGCCCGGTCACCCGCAGTCCCGCGCGGCGCAGCTCCTCCTCCGGAGTCACGACCGTCGCTTCCATGTCCAACCTCCTCGGCGCGCGAGCCGGAACCTAGATGCCGCGCACGCGCGCCGCGATCAACGTTACCAAGCGCACCCCCTCGACCTGGGGAAGGGCAGCACCCTGGCCGATCGTCCGCAGCGCTGCTTCCTCGTCCATCACGATCACCCCCGAAAGGATCGACACGCCGTGGTCAAACAGAACAGGAGTAAGTGGCGTGCTCGGTCCCAACACCATCACCAATGCTTCCTCGCCGCACAACTGCAGCAAGCCGTCCAGCGTGTGGTTGATCAGCGTCGTGCCTGTGATCGCAACGACATCCGCGTGCGGCAGCACCTCGGCAGCCGCCTCCGCCGGCAGTTCATCTCCCACCGGCGACTGCTCCAGGACCCACAACTTGCCCGCCGCCTGACGCAGATCCGAAATAAACGGAAAGCGCCCCACCAGGGCCACGCGCTTCCCCCGCCCCCGATCAACCAGCACCTGGGCGGCATTGATATCCTCCACCGATCGCTCATCGACCTCCAGCAGCGAGTTGAGGGCAGCCACGCCAATGCTGGCCTCGAGCAGGTCGTCCGATCGCGCGAACTCGGCTAGCTCACGCGCCCCCTTCAGATGCAGACGGCCCACATCCCGCACCGGCGCGTGACCGTGCGGCCGGCCTCCCATCATCGTCGCGGCCAGCCCACAGCCGCGGCTGCATACCGCCGTCCAGTGCGCTCCCACCAGCAGCGAGCGCACAGGAGCGTCGCGCGACGCGCGTGCCAGCAGTTCCTCCAGGAGGGTCATCCCCAATCTACCTCCACGGCCGGGATGCCCTCCCCATGCGTCAAAGGAGACGCCCCACCTGATACACGATCGTCCCCGCCAGCAGGGAGACGACCAACATCAGCCCAACGGAAACGACGACCCAGCGCCATGCTCTCATCTCTTGCCGCATCACGGCGACGGTCGCCGCGCACGGAATGAACAGGAGCTGCACCACCAGGAAGGCCAACGCGGCCGGCGTCGTGAGCGCCATCGCCACCCGCTGCGCCAGCCCGGTGCCCTGGCCCGCCCCAAACAGAATGGCCAGAGTGGCGATGGTGTTCTCCTTGGCCGCGAAGCTCGCCAAAAGGGCCACAATCAGGCGCCAGTCCCCCAGCCCCATCCACTCCCCAACCGGACTCAACGCGCGCCCCACGGAAGCCAATACGCTGCTACCCACATCGCCGCCCGGGATCGAAGACAGCGCCCATACCAGCGCCGAGATGATCACGATCGTCGTCCCCGCTTTCCGCAGGAAAGCCAGCGCATTTTGCCACACCGACAGCCCGATGGTGCGCACGTTGGGCCAGTGATAGAGCGGCATTTCCATGATGAAGGCGGCGCTTTCGCCGCGAAACACCACGCGATGCGTGATCAGTCCCACCAGGGCGAGCACCACCAGGTTGCCCGCCACCAAGCCCCAAGCCGCGAGGGGCGCCGCGCCGCCAAAGAAGGCCGGCGCCAGGAAGGCCACAACCGCCATGCGCGCGGTGCACGGCACGAAGGGGACCAGCAGGATCGTCAGCAGCTTGCCTCGTTGTCCCTCGACAATGCGAGTCCCCAGCACCGCCGGAACGTTGCAGCCAAAGCCCAGGAAGAGCGGCATGAAGGATTTGCCGTGAAGCCCCACGCGGTGCATCAAACGGTCCATGACGTAGGCAGCCCGCGCCAGATAGCCGACGTCCTCCAGCAGCGCCAGCACGGCAAAGAAGACGAGCATGATCGGCAAGAACGTCGCCACCATGCCCGCGCCGCCGCCCAGGCCTTCCACCATCAGACCCGAGAACCAAGACGGCGTGTCCGCCAGCGCTCGCCGCAGCCCTTCCAACAGCGGCCCGAGCAGCCCTGTCTCCAGCCTAGTCACGATCGGCGTGGAAACTGCCGAGGTCACCCAGAAGGCCAATCCAAGAACGCCCATCAAAATCAGCATCCCCCACAGCGGATGCGTCGCCGCCCTGTCCAGACTGTCGGTGAAGGCGATGACGCCCGTCCTCGGCCGCACGACCGCCGCGCGGACCATGCGACCGATCCACTCATAGCGCGCCCCGACGATGTCCAGATAGGCGTCCTCATGCCGCTGGAGCAGTTCATGCACTTGCGCCCAGGCCTCCGGCGCCGCCTGCCGCACAAGCTGGGTGACTTCAACGTCGCCCTCCAACAGCTTCAGTGCCACCCACTCTTTGGGATAGGGAGCCGGGATCCGGCCGGTCAGCACACGGCTCACCTCAGCCAACACCGGCACATGTTCCGGCCGAATGATCGGGCGGCTGGGCACCATCCCTGGGCACAGGCCGCACTCGTGCCCACACGCTGGCACCGCCCCACCTTCGACGATATGCTCTGCCACCTGTATCAGCTCGCGCACGCCCCGATTCCTGGAGGCCACCAACGGAACCACCGGGACCCCCAGCGCCGAGGCCAGCACTCGCGGCTCAACTCGCAGCCCGCGCTGCTCGGCCACGTCCATCATGTTCAGCCCGACGATCAGCGGCACCGGCAGGAGCATCAGCTCCGCCACCAGATACAGGCTGCGTTCCAGCGCTGCGGCGTTGACAATGGCTACAACCGCATCCGGCCGCTCGCGCAGGATGTAGTCCCGGGCAATCCGCTCCTCCTCAGTGTTCGCTGTCAGACTGTAGGTCCCCGGGAGGTCGACCACGCGTATCGAGCGTCCATTCAGGCTGAACTCTCCGGTCTTCTGCTCCACCGTCTTGCCCGGCCAGTTGCCAACATGCTGGCTCATCCCCGTCAGCATGTTGAAGACCGTCGACTTGCCGACGTTCGGCTGGCCGGCCAGGGCGACCGTGATCGGCCGCGACACCGTCCGATCGGGCGTGAGGTCAGCTCCCATGCTCTAGGCCTCTGAAACAGGCTCCACCAGTATCTTCATGGCCTCGCCCCGCCCCAGCGCCAGGCGCGTGTCCCGCACATCAACCAGGATTGGCCCCTCGCCGTAGTTCTGCACCACCCTCAGCACAGCACCGATCGCGATCCCCATTCCTGCCACCCGGCCGACAAACTCGCGTCCACCCCCAAGCCTGCGAACAGTACCGGTAGTCCCTGCCTCCAGGTCGCTCAGTGGACGCAGCCCTGCCCTGAACGCGGCCTCCGCCTGCAGCGTCCGCTTCGCCTCTCGTCCCCACATCTTCCGCTGCTGCATACGAGCCTCCGTGAAAGTGGACCAAAGGAGTGCGGGAAAGCCACGCACCTCCTCAACAGCGCGGATTGCGAATGCGTTGCAAATGCATCTTACTCGCTTGCGCCCGACGGCGCAATAGACGCCACTCCCCTCCTCAGCGACAAATGTCACCCGGAAGTCCTGCCGACGACCCAGCACGGCAGCTATCCGAGTCATCTTGCCCCCTTCCTCGAAGAACCCCCTTGCGCGCGTGCAGGGATTTCGATTTGTTGTACAATGCGCCCCTAGTGGCCGTATCGATAACGACCGGAGAGACCCGCTCAAAGGAGGATCGCCATGGCTGTAGCCCGGAAGAACAAAGTCGTCAAGAAGCCCGTTCGCAAGCCCGTTGTCAAGAAGGCGAAAGTCGCCAAGAAGACTGCCAAGCCGGTGAAGAAGGCCGTCAAGCGAACCCTTAAGCCGGCGAAGAAGGCAGCCAAGCCGGCTGCCAAGAAGGTCACCAAGCCAGTTGCCAAGAAGGTCGCCAAACCGGCGCCCAAGAAGGTGACCAAGCCGGCGGCCAAGCCGGCACCCAAGCCCGCGCCCGCCCCCAAGCCAGTACCCGCCCCTGTGGCTCCAGCGGCCGCACCAAGGCCCGTCGCCCCGGCCGCACCCGTCCCCAAGATCAAGGCCTGGCACGTCGTCGCCAGCGGCGATACGCCAAGCATGATCACCCAGAAGTATTACGGGACCACGGACGAGGCGAAGTGGAAGGCCATCTACGAGGTCAACAAGACGGCCATCGGCCCCGATCCCAGCCAGCTGCGACCGGGCCTTGTCCTGCGCATCCCGGACGTCTAGTCCGCACGGCCTGTTGTTCACCGCCCCCCACACCCGGGGGGCGCTTCTTTGTCTCTATCCAGCCGGCCCCAACCCTGCCAGGATCTCCCGCAGCAAGCCCGGCCCACGATATACCAACCCGGTATACACCTGGATCAACGACGCCCCTGCCTCAAGCTTCTCACGTGCGTCCCCGGCACTGTGAATGCCGCCGACTCCCACGACCACCAGCCTGCCCCCCGACCAGCGAACCACCTGCCGCACCACTTCGGTCGAACGCTGGCGCAGCGGTGCCCCACTCAACCCTCCAATCTCGCTCCGCGCGCTGGACCGCAGGCTCCCCCGCTCGAGAGTGGTGTTGGTAGCAATCACTCCTTCCAGCCCGACATCCAGCACCACACCGATCGCTTCTTCCAGCTGCTCCTCCGTGAGGTCCGGCGCCAGCTTGACGAGCAGCGGGAGTGGCTTGCCGTCTTGTGCTGCGCACGTACGGCGCTCGTCTGCCAGTGCACGCAGCAGCGATTCAAGCAGGTCCCTCGCCTGCAGTCGGCGCAGGCCGAGGGTGTTGGGGGATGAGATGTTCACGGTCAGGTAGTCCGCCAGGCCGCGAAATCGCCGCAGCAGCCAGCAATAGTCTTCCGAGGCACGCTCCTGCGGCGTGTCTACCCCTTTGCCGATGTTCACCCCGATCACCACCCCCGGCGGCCGTCCGCGAGTCAGCCGCCGGGCAAGGGCTTCTGCACCAGAGTTGGGGAAGCCCATGCGGTTGATCAGTGCCTGGTCTTCAACCAGGCGAAACACCCTGGGGCGAGGGTTCCCGGCCTGCGGTTTCGCCGTCACCGTGCCGAGCTCAAGGTGGCCAAAGCCCAGGCTGGCCAGGCCCCACATCGCACGCCCATCCTTGTCGTAGCCCGCGGCCATCCCGAGCGGGTTGGCGAACTCGAGCCCCATCGCCCTGACCCTCCGGTCGACCACCGGCAGCGGGAAGAGGCGCCTTATCAGGCTCTGCCCGAAGGCCGTCCTCCCGACGAGGGCCAACAGGTCAAGCGTGCGATCGTGGGTCCACTCCGGGTCCGCGCGGAACAGCCAGGGGCCCAGGAAAGAATACATCGTCGGTCTTGCCTCTCAGCCCGAGGCCGCCAGGAAATCCCGAACGGCGGCTGCTTGCTCCAGCGCGATTCGCCCGCGTGAGAACCAGCCGTCCACCAGGTCCCCGAGACGAAAGGCCGCATGGAGACGATACCCGCCGCGGGCGAGCCTCTCTGCTGCGCCTTCGTGGCGGTCGATCAGGACCACCACGTCTCGCACCACCAGCCCTGCCGCCTCCAACCGCTCGATGGCTTCGAGCTTGCTTCCCCCGCTGGTGGCCACATCGTCGATGACCACGACCGTCTCGCCGGCACGGAACTCGCCTTCCACCACCGCTCGTGTCCCGTAGTCCTTGATCTCCTTGCGCGGGTAGACCATCGGTCGTCCGGTCTGGAGCGAGATGGCGGTGGCGATGGGGAGGGCGGCGTATGGGATGCCGGCCAGCCTGTCGAAGTGCAGATTCGCCAGCAAGGGCAGATAGACGGCGGCCGCTGCTCGGAGCAATCCCGGCCGTGACACAAGCTGCCGCAGATCGATGTAGATCGGGGATCGAAGGCCGGACTTGAGGGTGAAGTCGCCGAAGCGGATGCAGCCGGCGTCGAGCAGCGCATCGGTTAGCCACCCACTCGCTGCCCGACGGGGCCGAGAGGCGGTCGTGTCCGCCCGCAGGCGGTTGATGACGTCACGCAGGCGTGCTGCTTCGGCCCGGGGTTCGGCCGCGAGGGCCAGCGAGCGCGAAGTCGAGAGCAGCAGGCCGAGGCCGTCCTCCCGCAGACCGGCGCGCACGGCCGCCTCCACGTCTCCGCCCTGCGCGCCGATGCCCGGCGCTAGGATCCACAACTCCGGTGCGATGGCGCGCACGGCAGCGAGCGCCTCCGGCTCCGTTGCCCCGACGACCAGTCCCACGTTATCGTGCGCGTTCCAGGTCAATGCCAGCCGCGCCAGCCGCAGGTAAAGCGGCTCACCGTCGACCATCGCCTCGTCCTGAATTCGCGCCGCGCCCGGATTCGAGGTCCGGCAGAGGAGGAAGGCCCCTCTCTCGGGATCGGCGAGGAAAGGCGCAATGGCATCCGCGCCCAGGTAGGGATTCACCGTCACTGCATCCGCGCCGAGCACCCGAAAGGCCGCCTGGGCGTAGGCATTCGCCGTCGAGGCGATGTCCCCTCGCTTGGCATCCAAAATCACCGGCGCTTCCTCCGCAGCGGCGGCGATGACCTGGCGCAGCGCCTCCATCCCCTCAGGTCCATGGACCTCGAAGAATGCACTGTTGGGTTTGTACGCGCATGCCAGGCCGCGTGTGGCCTCGATCAACCACAGGCAGAAGTCGCGGGCGCTCAGGGCGGAAGGTCTCTCCAGCATCTCCGCATGCGGGTCGAGACCGACGCACAGGAGCGAATCCGTCTGGCGGGCATGTTCATCGAGTCGGGTGAAGAAGGACATCTCTCACCGCGGGTCTACTGCTCTCAAGCCTTCCCCAGGACCATGGCCAGAAGCGCCATGCGGATGTAGAGACCGTACTCCATCTGGCGAAAGTACGCTGCCCTTGGGTCGGCATCGACCTCCATGCTGATTTCGCCCACGCGCGGCAGCGGGTGCATGACGATCATCTGCTCTTTGGCCCGAGTAAGCGTCTGCGGGGTAATGACGTATGCGCCCTTGACCTGCTCGTATTCCGCCAGGTCTTCGAAGCGCTCTTTCTGGACCCGGGTGACATACAGCACGTCCGTTTCCGGTAGCACCGGGTCGACCAAGGTGTGCTCCGACTGGGGGATGCCTTTGGCCTTAGTCTCGGCGACCAGCTCAGCCGGCATGCGCAGGATCCCGGGCGAGACGTAGTTCAAGCGCACGTCAAAGAGGGAAAGCAGGCGGGCGAGCGAATGCACCGTGCGGCCGTACTTCAGGTCGCCGAGCATTGTCACCGTCAGTCCATCGACGCCACCCAGCTCCTCTTCGATGGTAAACAGGTCGAGCAACGCCTGGGTGGGATGTTCGCCAATGCCGTCGCCCGCGTTGATGATGGGCTTGCGTGCATGCTGGGCCGCCAGGGCGGAGGCGCCGACCTCCGGATGGCGCAGGACGATGACATCGGCATAGCATTCGAGCGTGCGCACCGTATCGGGCAGCGATTCGCCCTTTGCCACCGATGAGTAGCGGACCTCGTTGATGGGGATGACGCTGCCTCCCAGGCGCTCCATGGCTGACGTGAACGAAGAGGAAGTACGCGTGGAAGGCTCATAGAACAGGTTGGCCAGGATCTTGCCCTTGAGCAGGTCGAACGTCCCGACGCGTTCGACCATGGCGCGCATCTCCTTGGCCACCCCAAAGATGTGGCTCAGATCCTTCCGGCTGAACTGCGAGACGGAGAGGATGTCCTTGCCATAGAAGGGGGCTTCGCGCCGGTCGCCCAGTGGCAGATGCGGGCTGGGAGCCTGCCGCAGAGTGGGGGGAACAAACGTGGCCATGGGTCTCCTCCTACGGTGTCAGGGTTCGGTAGGGCAGCATCAGGTCTAGCCCGCTCCCCGGCAGGGCCAGGACCTGAGGGTCTTCATAGGCCAGGCGTCCGCGCAGCCAGACACGGCGCACTCTGCCGCGCAGCACCATCCCTTCGAACGGCGTCCAACCGCAGCGGGAGTGCAAGCCTGCGCCGTGCGCCTCCCAGGCCGCCTCCGGATCGACTTCGACCCACGTTTCGGGCTGCTCGTGCAGGCCGAAGAGGCGGCGCGGGTTGTCGTGCATGCGGCGGACGACATCGTCCAGGCTCAGCCGGCCCTCGGCCACAGCCGTGAGCAGCAGGGCAAGGGAGGTCTCCAGCCCCGGGAAGCCGGGAGGCGGCTCAGGCCCGTCCTTCTCCTGCCGCGTGTGCGGCGCGTGGTCTGTGGCGAAGCAGTCGATCACATCCAGGTTCTGCCACAGTGCGGCCACGTCCTCCTTGGTGCCGAGCCGCGGCCGCACCTCGCTGCGCCCGGCCCCAAGGCGCTCGACATCGGCCTGGCTGAGGAACAGGTGATGGGGGGTCACCTCGCATGTGACCTTCAGCCCACGCTCCTTAGCTGCCCGGATCAGAAGAATCTCATCCCGCCGTGAGACGTGACAGACATGGAGCGGGCGATCGGCGAAGTGGGCGAAGAGTAGCGCCGCCGCCAGGCTCTTGCCCTCGGCGTGCACCGCCAGTGGCCTCTCCGCGGGCCAGCGGCGGAAGTGCTGCGTGAGCGCGGTCAGGTCGTCCAGGCGCAGCGGGCCGTACGTCTGATCGAAGTACATCTTCAGGCCACAGGCGTAGGGCGCCATGCCTGCCGCCCGCCCGGCGTTCTCCACCGTGGCTCCGAGGTAGAGGGCGTAGTCGCAGCGAGCCTTGGTGCGCGCCGCGTCCTGAGCCAGGCCCAAACTGGCGGCGTCGGTGATTGGAGGTTGGGTATTGGGCATAGCCAGCACGGCGGTGAACCCGCCGGCCAGCGCCGCCGCCGTGCCGCTGTCAAAGTCCTCCTTGTGCGTCCCCCCCGGCTCGCGCAGGTGGACATGGGGGTCCATCAGTCCTGGCAGCTTCAGCATAGCCTGGTCATCCCTCGGGCGCCAGCAGTCCCTTTGTTGCCTCCGGCGCCTGGCAAAAAAAGAGAGCCCTGCGGCTCTCGTCGGGACAGGAGATATCCCCGGGTGCGGGCTCGGGCCTGATGCACACGGCAGGTTGGCGCGAGACGGTCGTGCTTCGGCATGGTTCGAGAAGACATTGTACCGGCACACGGACCGAAGTCAAGGGCCGGCCCCTCCGCGGCCGGGGAGGAGGGGCCGGCCGCGCGCCGTACTCAAGCGTTCAGATCCGCCCGGTCCTGCACACCAAATCTGGAGGGGGGGAGCAGCAGGAACACCAGGTTGAGGCCAATGCCGACGATGGCTGAAAACACAATTGCCGGGATGCCATTGGGGAATAGATAGGGCACGCGGAACGGAAACAGGCCGTAGGGCAGGCCGATGGCCCCGCCGATGCCGAAGACCAGCACCGTCGCCCCGATGGCCAACTGGCGCGGCTCGAACAGGTTCACTTTCTCCGACTGAATCAGCGCCACACCCTGCATCCCGATGACACCGAACAGGTAGACCGCCAGGCCGCCGGTTACGGCCACAGGTATCGTGTGGACCAGCGCCGCCAGTTTGCCGACGAAACCCAGCAGCATGGCAATCACCCCGGCGGCTATCAACACGGCCGAGGAGTACGACCGGGTGATGGCCATCAGGCTATTGTTCTCGCCATAGTTGGTGCCGGCGCAGCCCCCGAGCATGCCAGCCACGAGGTCATCCGAGCCATCGGCCACCAGGTTGAGCCCGATCAGCCGCTTGATCTCCAGCGGCGCCCGGCCCAGCTCGCGTGCCAGCTGGTCGACGTACAGGCTCATCTGATACAGGTGGGCCGTGCTCTCGGGAATGGTGGCAATGGCGATCAGCGCGACGCTCACCGTCACCGCCCACGCCCGTGGATCGCCCAGCGCCGGCAGCGTGATGCGCGGCACCTCCAGCCAGGACGCCGCGGTCAGTGGGGTGAAGTCCACCAGGCCGAAGGGGATGGCGACCAGGTAGCCGACGATCGCCCCAAACAGGATCGGCAGCATGCCGATGAAGCCCCGGTTCTGCAGATAGACCGAGAAAGCGATCGTGACCACGAGTGTGAGGCAGGCCACCAGCCAGTGGACTGTGGCCTGCTCGACCGACCCGCCGGCAGCCGCGCCGGCGGCCATCTTGATCGCCTCGTAGGCCAGGGCAATGCCGATGACCACGGCCACACTGCCGGTGATCACCGGCGGCAGGACACGATCGAGCGAGGCCTTGCCGATGCGCATGATCAGAAGACCGACCACGATTTGCACCAGAGCCGTGCCCAGGATTCCCACTTGGGCCAGTCGCACACCTTCCGGGCAATAGAACTGGGACGGGTCGCTGAAGCAGTCTTTGGCGTACAGGTTCATCACCGTCATCACCACGGCGATGTAGCTGAAGCTGGAACCGTAGTACAGGGGGATCCGGCGTCGCGTGACCAGCAAGGCGATGATCGTGCCCAGGCCGCTGGTGAGCAGCGTGACGCCGACATCAAATTTCGTCAATACCGCCACGAGCACCGTGGCCGGGAACATGGTGAGCACCTGCTGGAAGCCCAGCAGCACCATCTGACCCGGCGGCGGGACGTCGGGAGGCAGGTAGCCGATGACGCGCTTTGAAGACAGGTCGGATGCCACGTTCTCCTCCTCAAGCAACCTTCGATGCGGCCATGTCGGGGTAGCCAGCCCCGGCAGTCTCTTGCGGACTTCCCCTCCCTCCGGCCGGCAGCAGGCAAAAAAAGAGAGCCTCTCGGGCTCTCGCTGGGGGAAAACTGCCCGTCGGGAGGCAACGGCCTCCGGGCAGGCAGCTGCGGCGACGTTCTCGGCGGACAGATAGGCATTGGCTACTTGCCAAACATTCTACGATCGTCTTCCTCCATGTCAAGCTACGGCTTCCTTAAAAGAACAGACATCGCGCACACGCCGACACCGCCAGCAGTCCACCAGGCGACCGTCTACCGCGGCCACCGCCGGCACGAACACGCAGCTCATCGCACGGGTCCGAACGGATAGCCCCTCTGGATCAGATCAACGGTCGTCTCACAACCCTAACTGTTCACTCTTCCAGTGTTCGAGCGGCAGGAAAGCCTTTGAGGAAGGCTTGGGCATACCATGAGGCGGGTGCCGTGGCCCGTCATCTGGCGGAGGGTGCCTATTGGATCATCAAGCGACAAGAACCCTACCGGCCGCCTGCCGTCCGGCAGGCCTCTCCCAAGCAGGTGCGAGGGCGTGCCTAACGTGTGCCCACCGAGGCACGTGAGCCTGTCCCCGTGCCGGTTGGGGGTTGACTGCCAGGCACCTGCTGGAGATGCTCATCCCGCCAGACGGCGGACACCGTCCCGGTGCTCCTTCGGGATAGATGTTTCGGGGAGAGCCCGGTTCGAGCTGAATGAGGGGCTTAGCGTCCAATATCCCTTGACAGCAGCGTTTTCATAGAGGTTGGGCGACGAGCGGAACCGTGCGCTCGGTCTGCGAAGGCCGGAAGCTTGGTGATCTCCTGTGAGCGCCCGCCTCTCATCTGGCAACGTGAGTGTCTCATTCGTCCATAACGAGCCACGTGATCGCCTCCTCAAAGGAAGTGAATGCCCTCAGGCGCGCGCCTCTGTTCTGCGCGACGAGCGCAAAGAACTGGGCTCTTTCCTCGTCGCTCATCGGTGCGAGGATGGCCGTCTTGGCGCGTGCGACTGCGGACTGTAAGGCGACGGCGATTCCAAGCTCGAATGCGTCAGTGATCGAGAGATCTACCTGCGCCTGCCGAGTGTCGATGAGGACGGGCTGAGTGCCAGCGGATTCCATGGTGCTCGCGATTCCGAGCAGAGTCGCCCGGCTACCGGGGAGGTCCAAAGCACCTGTGACCGTTGTGCGGATGAAATCCTTTGGGTGGACTATTCTGAGGTCTACAGGCATCATCGACTCCGTGGCCGAGCCGCCCAACGGCCTCGAGCTTCGCGCAGCACCCCGAGCTTGCGAGGGGCAGCTGCCCGGCGGCTCGGGCAACGCCTCACCCATTATCGCGCTCCCTGGCAGACATGGCGCCTTTGGACCTCCGCACGCTAGCCGGGTCCGCTGCAGCGAGAGACTGTGTGAAAAGTCCGGTGTTTTATATGCTAGATCAGGTGACGCC
>CAZNRD010000066.1:0-12744 GCA_964575425.1 uncultured Anaerolineaceae bacterium
TGGAGCACGTCTTCGGAGGAGCCGGCCTTCTCATCCCTATCTCCCCCTGGGCGCCTATGGGCCCCACGGCCCATCGCTCCGAGCCCAGGGGGAGGGGAGGAAGGGAATCGGGAGGCGGGGGAGCCAAGCTCCCCCACCTCCCGCAAGAACGCACCCCCCTCTCCGCCATTGAGCCCTGGGAGAGCAGCCACGGCTGCAGGCGGAGAGGGGGTCGGGGGGTGAGGCGGAGGCCGCTTGTCATTGCACGCGCAGCTTGAACGGCATGGAGTCGGCAGCCGCGGCTGATGATTTTTCACCATCCTCTGTATCCTTCTCTTGACTTCTCCAGCAGCCGCCCATAGAATGAGGGTGACAATCGAGGCTGCCTGGGGAGAGTTCCAGCGGCGCTGGACACCGAAGGGGCAAGCCGGATGGGGTGCAGGCATCCGGTGAAACTCTCAGGTCCAAGGACCCAGGCAGCTCGGGCCTCTGGAAAGCCGCAAGGCACCGACGGGGCAAGTCCCCAGGTGGGGACGAATCTCTCAGGTTTACGACAGAGGACGCACATCCGTTGAGCGTGCGTCCTTTCGTTTCGCCTGCGCCCGATCTCACCCAGGAGGTTCAGATGAAGGTTCTGCCCGAGCTCAAGTACACCCAGAACGATGAATGGATTCGCGTCGAGGGCAAGGTCGGAACAGTCGGCATCACCGACTACGCCCAGGAGCAGCTTTCCGACATCGTCTTCGTCGAGGTGATTGTCGGCGCGGGAGAGACCGTCGCCAGGGGTGCGGTCGTAGCCAACGTGGAGTCGGTCAAAGCCGCCGCCGAAGTCTACTCGCCCATCAGCGGCAAGGTGGTCGAGGTCAACGAGGCCCTGCCCTCCAGTCCGGAATGGATCAACTCCGATCCCTACGGCCAGGCGTGGATGGTGAAGATCGAGATGACCGATCCCGGCGAGCTCGGCGGGCTGCTGGATGCCGCTGCGTACGAGAAGCACTGTCAGGAGAGGAGTCACGAATGAGCTACATCCCTCACACCGACGAGGATCGCCGCGCCATGCTGGCGGCCATCGGGGTCGAGCGGGTGGAGGATTTGTATCAGGCCATCCCCGCCGAGGTGCGCTTTCCCGATCTCGATCTGCCGGAGGGAATCTCGGAGATGGAGATCGTGGACGAACTGCAGGTCCTGTCGGAAGCCAACATCGACACCCGCCACTTCGCCTGCTTCCTGGGCGCCGGCGCCTACAACCACTACATCCCGGCCGCCGTCGATCACATCCTGCGTCGCGGCGAGTTCTACACCGCCTACACTCCCTACCAGCCCGAGATTTCCCAGGGCACGCTTCAGGCGATCTTCGAGTATCAAAGCCTGATGTGCAACCTCACCGGGATGGACGTCTCCAACGCCTCGCACTACGACGGCGCCACCGCCCTGGCCGAGGCAGTGATCCTGGCCCTCAACCATCACCGCGGCAAGCGGCGCAAGGTGGTGCTCTCGCCCGCCGTGCATCCGCAGTACCGCGAGGTGGTGCGCACCTACACCCAGGGCATGGGCGTGACGGCCGTCGGCGACGACGACTGCTGCCGCGGACCGGATGACCTGGCGAAAATGCTCGATGCCGACACCGCCCTCGTCGCCGTGCAGTACCCGGATTTCCTCGGCCACATCCGGGACTTCACTGCCCTGGGAAAGGCTGCCTACGACGTCGGCGCTCTGCTGTGCGTCGTCGTCAACCCGCTCGCCCTGGGGCTGCTGCGCCCGCCCTCGGAGTTCGGCGCTGACGTCGTCGTCGGCGAGGGGCAGCCGCTCGGCATCCCCCTCTCCTACGGCGGACCTCACCTGGGCATCTTCACTACCCGGAACGAGTTCGTGCGCAAGATGGCCGGCCGCCTGACCGGACAGACCACCGACAGCCGCGGTCAGCGCGGCTTTGTCCTCACCCTCACGCCGCGCGAGCAGCACATCCGGCGCGAGAAGGCCACCTCCAACATCTGCACCAACGTGGCGCTGATGGCCCTGGCCTCCGCCGTGTATCTGTCGCTGCTGGGCAAGCAGGGGCTGCGCCGCATCGCCGAATTGTGCTACCACAAGGCCCACTACGCCGCTGACAAGATTCGCCGTCTCCGGGGTTACCGCCTGTGGAACGCCGGCGCCTTCTTCCATGAGTTCGTCGTCGCCTGCCCACGGCCGGTGCAGAAGATCAATGACTTCCTGCTCTCGGAGTACGAAATCCTCGGCGGCTACGACCTCGGGCAGTCCTATCCCGAGCTAAAGGACCACATGCTGATCGCCGTCACCGAGGTCAATACCAAGGAAGAGATCGACGACCTGGTGCGCGGGTTGAAGGAGGCGGCCCATGGCTGAGCCCTTGATCTACGAACTGTCAGCCCCCGGCCGTTCGGGCGTGGCGCTCCCCGAGCCCGACGTGCCCGCCACGCCGCTCCCCGAGGGCCTGGTGCGAGATGAGCTGCCGCTGCCGGAGCTTTCGGAAGTGGATGTGGTGCGGCACTTCACGCGGCTGTCGCAGCTCAACCACGCCGTCGACATCGGCTTCTACCCGCTCGGCTCGTGCACGATGAAGTACAACCCCAAGGTCAACGAGGACGCCGCCCGCCTGCCGGGCTTCGCCTTCACCCATCCCCTGCAGGATCCGGAAACCGTCCAGGGGAACCTGGCCCTGATGTACAGCCTGCAGCAGTGGCTGAAGGAAATCGGCGGCTTCGCCGGCGTCAGCCTGCAGCCCGCCGCCGGCGCACACGGCGAGCTCACCGGCATCCTCATCATCCGCGCCTACCACGCCGAGCGCGGCGAGACAGGCCGCACCAAGATCCTCATCCCCGACTCTGCCCACGGCACCAATCCCGCCAGCACCAGCATGAGCGGCCTGCAGGTGATTGAGCTGCCCTCGGACTCGCGCGGCAACGTCGACCTGGAAGCCCTGCGCGCCGCCTGCGACGACACCGTCGCCGGCCTGATGCTCACCAACCCCAACACCCTGGGCCTGTTCGAGGAGCACGTGCGGGAGGTGGTCGATCAGATCCATCGCTGCGGAGGCCTGGTGTACGGCGACGGCGCCAACATGAACGCGCTGGTGGGCGTCGTCCGTCCCGGCGACCTCGGTTTCGACATCCTGCACTACAACCTGCACAAGACCTTCTCCACGCCCCACGGCGGTGGCGGGCCGGGGTCCGGGCCGGTGGGCGTGGCTGCCCATCTGGTGGACTACCTGCCCGGTCCAATCGTCACCGTGATCGAGGAAGGCGACGACGAGCAGGCCCCGCTCTACGGCCTGGCCATGCCGCCCAAGAGCATTGGCCGCGTCAAGGCCTTCCACGGCCACTTCGGCATGATGGTGCGCGCCTACACCTACATCCGCATCCTCGGCAAGGCCGGCCTGCGCGCCGTGGCCGACCACGCCGTCCTCAACGCCAACTACCTGCGGGCACACCTGCGCGGCACCTACCGCATCCCCTACGACCGCATCTGCATGCACGAATTCGTCGCCGAAGGCCGCTTCCCCGACGCCCCCTCGGTGCGCGCCCTCGACATCGCCAAACGCCTGATGGACTTCAGGTTCCACCCGCCCACCAACTACTTCCCGCTCATCGTCCATGAGGCGCTGATGATCGAGCCCACCGAGACTGAGAGCAAACAGACACTGGACGCCTTCGCCGAGGCCATGCTGGCCATCGCTCGCGAGGCGCACGACGACCCCGAGCTGCTCCGCACCGCTCCCCACACCACACCTTTCGGCCGACTCGATGAAGTCATGGCCGCCAAGCAGCTCGTGCTCTGCTGCCGGCCGGCTGTGCTGAAGGAGGCTGGTGGGTAGCACAACCTGGCGGTCCGCGCGCAGGCTGGCGGACACCGATCCACGCGTAAAGCGACGCACCAGGGAAATCCCTGGTGCGTGTTCTTCCGCTACACTGCGCACGCGGCCTATCTGAGCCCTGCAGTTCGAGACGCCCGCACCTTATCGCAGCTCTTTCGGCGATTCGAAGTTGTACTTCCTGGTCTGATTGTTGTGTGACCAATCGTGTATCGCCGCAGTCCCGGCGGCCTGTCGATAGCACCAATCCCCGAACGTTAGCCCCCCGGTGATCACAGCACTCCGGGCCGAGAACCTCACCCACCCGCCATGGTTGGTATGCTTCCGAATCGAATCACCGCACCATTCACGTGAGGTAAAAGTGTCACCGCCGAGCCGGTTGATCGCGGTCGCGGCCTCGCTGTATGCCGCCGACCGGAAGTACTCCCGGTTGCTGCCCTCGATGGAGATGTAGTGGCTGCAGTAGACCCGCACCCCGCCAACCGTCCCCTGATTCGGACAGGAGTACGTCCCGGCATACCCAACGCCGATGACCGCCGCGGCGAGGAGGATCGCCGCCGCTCCCCCGATGAGCAGCCGCCCCTTCATCGCACGTCCTCCCCCGCGGCCGCCTTGCGAAGCACCTCGAGCACTTCCGCAGGCGGCTCGACGTTCGCGCGAATCTGCCTGGTCTCGAGACCCCCTGATGGAACCAACGTTCCGTCTTCAAGGATGTAGGCGCCTTCAAAGCGCAGGACGATGCCTGTCTCCCGGTCAAGCCAGCACCTCTCAGAACGGCCCCACACTGGCGGGTCGAACCCGACCGAGAACTGCCTCGCCTCCGCCGAATACGCGTACTTCATGTCAATCACCCACACCGGCGCTTCCTCCACGACGTCTTCGCGCGAAGTAATCTCGGATAACCTCCCGTCCTCGATCACGCCCCTGAGGATGTACTCTAGGCCCAGCTGCAACTTCGGGCTGTAAGGCGCCTGGGTATATCGCTCTCCGTGCCACACGGAAACTCCTTCGCCATTCAGTTGATAGCCAAGCAGCACTTTGCCCAACTCAGGGGCGAGCGCATACTCCACAGACTGATAGACCTGCCTATTCTCGTTGAAGTGAAGCCAGGTCTCCCTCTCGTGTCTTTGCGGCAAGGGCCTTGGCGAGTTCCATGCAATATGGTCATGCTGCTCGTATCTCAGCAGCGTCCAGCCAGGCTGCATCGCATACGCATCCAGCTTCTCCCTCAGCGCCACCACCTCCCGAAGGATCGCCTCCGCTTCGCTCACCTCCGGCGCGCTGGCCGCCGCGGTCGGGGCAGCCTCACCCGTTGGCGCCGCTCTCGCCTTCGGCAAGAGCAGCCACCCCACGGCAATCGCCGCAGCAGCCGCGGCACATGCAATCACAAGCCTCAGGCCTACTTTCCTACCCATGGTCTCCCCTCCTTCCCCGTCTCCACGGGCCGGTGCTGCAGCCCCCTCGTCGAAGCAAGCCCCGACTCCTTCGGCTCCAAGCCCATCCTGCCTGCGCTCCCGCCGGAACCCCCGGCGGAAGAAATCGGCACAAATACCCTAGCACAGGAAATGAGGTCCGAAGGTGTCATTTGGCGGCGAGACCCAGGGGTTTCTCGCGCTACCTGCTCAGGCTGCCGGCGAACTGCCAGGGACCTTGAATCGCCCTCGTCTCCAGGAAAAACGCCTGACTGCTCAGCAGCGCCTCGGCCTCCCTACGCGCCCTCGAGGACGGCGCGATCCTCGCGCCGCTGGCCGCACCTGGCCGCCAGGTGCGGCCGGGAGGTCCCCTCCGGCAGCCTGCCGCGGTCATCGTAACTCCTTCGCCTTGTCCCAATCACTAAGCCTGGTGTCTTGGCCGATCCTCCACTCGTGTCTCGCAGCAGTACCCGCCGCCTGGTAAGGACACGGCGGGCCGAATGTCATCCCGCCTGTGATGACGGCGCTGCTCGCCGACCACCTTGCCCACCCGCCGTGGTTGACGTTCGCGCGTATCGAGACCCCGCAGTATTCGCGTGAGGCGAATGTCCTACCCCCAACCATGTCGATGGCTGTTGCCGCTTCGGTGTATGCTGCCGAGCGGAAGTAGGTCCTACCCTGGCCCTCGATCGAGATATCGTGTTGGCACCAGATCCGAACCCCCTTGAATGTGCCCTGATCCGGACAAGGATACGTCCCCGCGTGGGCCGCGCCGATGAACACCGCAGCGAGCAGCAGCCCGATCGCTCCGCCTATCAGGAGACCCCTCTTCCTCATGGCTCAGCCCTTTCCGTCGTCGCCCGGGCCAGCACACCCAGCACTTCCGCAGGCGGTTCGACGTTTGCCGCGATCAGCTTCTGCTCCACAATGCCACCCGGAACAAGGGTCATGTCTTCGAGAACGTAGTAGTGTTCGCAGCGCAACACCATGCCGGTCGCGGAGTCTAGGTAGAACACCTCATAGATGCCCCATGCGGGCTTGTCGAGACCGGCAACGGGATACTTCAGGGCCTCCGCCGAATACGGGAGCCTCAGTTCAACGACCCGCACCGCTCTCCCGCGCAGGGTGGTCTCGCGTGAACTAAGCTCGAAGGAACCTTCACCGGCAGCCACATCGGTGAGCGTCCTGGCCAGAGACAGACTGAAGGAGGGCGTGTAGGGCTGCTGCAGACCCCTGACACCGTTCCATAGAGAGACCCACTCGCCATGGAGTTCGTAGCCCATCAGCACCCGGCCCAGCTCAGGGGCGATCACATAGTAAACACCTTCAAAGGCCTGTCGCTTTTCGTTGAAATGATGCCAATACTCTCCTCGATACCTGGGAGGCAAGGGTTTCGGGCCAGTGGTTGGCAGCAGCTCGGTCTGCTCAAACCTCAGGAGCGTCCACCCAGGCTGCGTCGCATACGCATCGAACTCCTCCATGAGAGACACGAGCTCTTGGATGAGCCTCTCCTGTTCGCTCAACACTCGCGCCGCAGGTGCTTCGGTCGCAACTGCATCCTGATGGGAAACGGCCGCCGCGGTCGGGGCAGCCTCACCCGTTGGCGCCGCTCTCGCCTTCGGCAAGACCAGCCACCCCACGGCCACCAGCACAGCAGCCGTGGAGCATCCGACTACAAGCCGAAGCACCCCTCGCTTGTTCATGGCTTCCTCCCCATGCCTGTCCCCTCAGGCCAGGGCTCCGGCGTCCTCACCGAGCGAAGCCCCGTCTCCTTCGCCTCCAAACCGATCCTGCGTGCGCTCTTGCCACAACCCCCGGCCGAACACATCGGCACAACCACCTTAGCACGCAAAACGACACCCGAAGGTGTCAATTCGGTGTTATTCTTCTGCGAGACCAGGGGGGTTTCGCGCTACCGGCTCAGGCTGCCGGCGAACTGCCAGGGTCCTTGGATGCCCCTCGTCTCCAGGAAAAACGCCTGACTGCTCAGCAGCGCCTCGGCCTCCTGGCGCACCCGGGGGGAGGGCGCCCCAACTATGCTCAACCCCTCGACCACTCCGCCGCCGATCTCCTGCTGCTTGCACTCAATGCGGACGCCGCCGATCCCGCGCTGCTCGAGCGCGCGGCGCACGCTCTCCAGGTACGCGCCGGTGCAGGCCTCTCCCTCCCGAGGAGCAGCAGCGAGCCACTCGATCGTCACGACAAAGGTGGAGATGTCGGCCGTCGAAGGGAGCTCGAAGTGGAGTGTGTCGCAGCGTCGTCCTCGGGCCCCAGGCTGCGCTGGCTCCTCGCTTATCGTCTGCCGCCATCCGTCAAATCGGATCACCCTCTGGCTCCCCCCGGATTCCGGTTCCCTCAGCTCGAGCGGAGTGAAGCCGAACTCCGAAATCCGCCCACCCGGATATTCCAGGGATGCCACCCAGATGCTCCAGTCGGAATTGTCCCGCATGTCGAAGCAGACATCGGCCATCACGCGGCCTTCCTGCTGACGCATATTGGATGCCGTCACTCGGATTCCTCCAGCTGTCTGGGTTTGGGTGTCAGGAGAGAGCAGCGGGCCAGGGGTGGCGTCGTCAGGGGCGATAGAGGCGCCCAGCGGATCCACCGCCGACTGCGCAACCACCCGAGGACGTGTCCCTGCTACGGCCGCCTTCTCCGCTGCCAACGGCCTTATGAGGATGCCCAGCCCCAGTGCAAGCGCCCCGACACCGAGGGTCGAAAGGACCGTGGAGCTCTTTGACCATCTGGGACGTCGCTTCTGACTCGATCCTCTTGTCATCATCGTCCTGAACTCCTACTTGTCCCAACCCACTCTGCCCGAAGCTGCCAGCTAGCTTACACCGGTGCAAGGGCTTGTCACAGGGGTCGGGATTGGGCCGGATGTCGATAGCTTTCCCCAAGAAATCGCCGGCGTTGCGCCGTCCGGTCCCATCATTGGAGTGTAGACCTGTTCCCCATTCGCGATCGCAGCTGGAGAGGACACGTTCTGGGAGTAGCAGTAGTTGGCGCAGCCATACCGCAGGGAGCCCGCGGCATATCGAGATCCGCCAGACCAGTTTCGTGTCCGCTCCCATTCGGCATCGCATGTCAGGCTGTACCGGTTCTCCACGCGGTTGCCGCCCGAGAACGTCTGTGCAGGCCCCAGTCGTGCGTCCGCATCACAGCCCATCCCGGGAGCGTAGTAGCCCGTGCACGTCGCCCCATAGCAACTTGCGGCGGAAGCCTTCGGTGTGGGTAGCGGAGCTAGCACTCCCATCACAAGTAGGACGGCCCAGAGAAGGAGCCGCCAAGCGGCGCGGGGTCTTCCAAGAGCGGAACCTGCAAACACCTTTCTCCTCCTTCAGCAGCGATCGAACCGACCTTGCTGCGGTTTCGGCCCGGCGCGCACGGCACACACGCCTCAGTCCCTCTGTGAGGCCGCGCACCCCAGGGACCGCCCAGGCAAGCGGGCGGGAGCCACCCAAGCAGCAGCTTACCACGGCCCTTGCCGGCTCGTCGGTGTCAGTCTGGTGTCAACTCGGGGCCCGATCGGTGGGGCGGCGTCTTCGGCCTCGATGTGTGGCAACTTCGCCGGGCTACTCAGTTCAGCGCGTCAGTGCCGCCGCGCGTGGAGGTTCGTCAACGCTCTCCCGTTGGGCCCGCGAGCTTGCCGAACATGTAGCCCCTCCCTCGAACCGTGACCACCACTTGGGGTCTCCGCGGATCCGCCTCGATCTTCTTCCGCAAGCGTTTGATACAGCTCTTCACCTGGTCTGGAGTGCCCCCTGAGCCTAGCGATATTCCCCACACGGCTTGGAGCAGTTCTTCCACGGGTACTGGGCGCGACCTGTTTCGCGCCAGATAGAGGAGAAGCGCTGTCTCGAGGCGAGAGAGGTGAAGGGGTTCACCGCCCCGCCAGGCCATTCCGCTTTCAAGGTCCAGTGCAAGTTCCGCCCGTCGGAGTATGCCAACCTGCTCGCTGCCTGTCACGCCTCGGCCTCCAAGCCCCTCGGTAGAAACCAACGCTCCAGGGCATCGCCCGGGCGGCGGCCACAGGCGCGAAGCATTGCAGATGGGAGTCGGGCGAGTGCCCGTCCCCCCTGGGGCGGGCACTCTCGCCTGGCGGGCTTGCCCCGGTCCCCTGCCTCTCGGGGCCTGGTTGGCGTGACTCTGACTGCTCGCAGTCTACAGTAGAGCTTCTGAGCGTATCCTGAACGTCGTCCAGCCTAGCTTTCCGGTCTTGCTTGAAACACGGCTGGCCTCGACTGCGAGGGGAGTCGGGTCCATGGGAGGGTTGTCCCAGCGCGGCGGCTGGGTCGGGGGCGGGCCTTCCGAGGTAGAATGAACCGTCGGGTTCGCGAGAAGACATGGCAGGTCCACCTCCTCCCGAAGTGCATCTGGTCTCGCCGCGTCCCACGGTTCAGATTCACCTGCCAGACGGCCGCGTGCTCGAGGCGCCGCGGGGCACGCAACTGGCCGATTTCCTGGTCCCCGTCGACAGCCCTCGCGCGCCCATCGTCGGCGCGATCGTCAACGGCGAGCTGCGCGAGCTGACCTACCCGATCGAGATGGACGCCCGCGTTCGGCAGGTAACCATGGCCAGCGCCGACGGCATGCGCATCTACCGCCGCTCGCTCACTTTCCTCCTGGCGGCCGCCTTCGAGGAGATGTTCCCCGGCGCCAGACTAACGGTGGACCATTCGGTCTCCTCCGGCGGGTACTTCTGCCAGGTAAGGGGCCGCCCGCCACTGACGGACGAGGAACTGACGCGGCTCGAGGTCCGCATGCGCCAGCTGGTCGAGGCCAACCTGCCCTTCGCCAAGAGCCAGGTGCCGGTGGAGGATGCCGTCGCCTACTTCCAGGCCAAGGGCTACCACGACAAGGCCGGCCTGCTCAACCACCGGCGCAAGCCGCATCTTGTCCTCTATCAGCTCGGCGAGCACCGCGATTACCACCACGGCTACATGCTTCCCAGCACGGGGTACCTCAAGTGGTTCGCCCTGGCACGCGCCGCCGACGGCTTCACCCTGGGGTTCCCCCGCCGCCAGGCGGCCACTGCCCTCCAGCCTCCACCGGAGTATCCGAAGCTCCTGGCCACCTTCCGCGAGTACGGAGACTGGCTGGAAACGCTTGGAATCGACAGCGTGGGCGCGCTGAACGATGCCATCGTCGCCGGCCGGGCGGCGGAGGTCATCCTGATCTCCGAAGCGCTGCACGAGCGCCGCATCGCCGAGATCGCCGGCATGATCGCCGCCCGACGCGATCAGGTGCGCGTGGTGCTCATCGCCGGCCCTTCGGCCTCCGGCAAGACGACCTTCTCCAAGCGCCTCTCCATCCAGCTCATCGCCCTCGGACTCTCTCCCTATCCCGTTGAGCTCGACAACTTCTTCGTCGATCGCGAGAAGACGCCCAAGGACAGGAGCGGCGAGTTCGACTACGAGGCGCTGGAGGCGCTCGACCGCCAGCGCCTCAACCATGACCTGCGACTGCTCATCGCCGGCGAAGCGGTCCGCCTGCCGCGCTACAATTTCAAGACCGGGCTCCAGGAAGAGGGCGACGTCGCCCAGCTCGCCCCAGCCCAGATCATCCTCCTCGAAGGCATCCACGGCCTGAACCCACAGCTGGTCCCGGAGGTCCCGCCGGAGGCCGCTTTCCGCATCTACGTTTCCGCTCTGACCCAGCTCAACCTGGACCGCCACAATCGCGTCTCTACCACCGACACCCGCCTCATCCGCCGCATCGTGCGCGACGCCACGCAGCGCGGCTACACCGCCGCTGAGACCATCCGGCGCTGGGAATCGGTGCGGCGCGGCGAGAAGCGCCACATCTTTCCCTTCCAGGAGAACGCCGATGTGATGTTTAACTCAGCCCTGGTCTACGAAGGCTCGGCCCTCGGCCCACTGGCCGAGCCCCTGCTGCGCCAGGTGCCGTTCGGCTCCGAGGAGCACGTCGAAGCCAAGCGCCTGCTGGCCTTCCTGGAATGGTTCTTGCCCATCGATGCCAACCTGATCCCCGACAACTCCATCCTGCGCGAGTTCATCGGGGGCTCGATCCTGCAGCACTTCGTGTCGTGGCCAGTCCCGCCCCGGAAGTGAGCGGGCTGGCCGGAGCCTTGCCCTGAGCACAAGCTCCTACTCAGGCATGGCCGAATCTGTGCTAGCCTAGTTCCAGGGGCCAGGGGTGGCTTTCAGGAGCTACAGTGAGCAGTCTGGCAGGCAAGATCCTCAGCCACTACTACCTGCTCGAGCAGACTGGCCTGGGCGGGATGGCCTCGGTCTTCATCGCGCTCGACCTGCAGACCGATAACAAGGTCGCCGTCAAGGTCCTCTCCCCACACCTGGCCCAGACCCGGCAATTCCGCATCCGCTTCCGGCGCGAGATCGAGCTGCTGCGCACCCTCCAGCATCCCCACATCGTCCCCATCCTGGACTTCGGCGAGGAACAGGGCTACGCCTACATCGTCATGCCCTACTACGCCCACGGGACGCTGGCCGACCGCATGAAGAAGGGCCCTCTCACCCCTCGCGAAGGGGCCCGGGTGATGCAGCAGCTGGCGTCCGCCCTCCAGTTCGCCCACGACCACGGCGTCGTCCATCGCGACGTCAAGCCCTCCAACGTCCTGCTGGATGAGCAGGGAAACGCATTCCTCTCCGACTTCGGCTTCGCCCGGGTGGAAGACAAGGCCCTGAGCCTGACCGGCGCCGCCCTCGTCGGCACGCCAGCCTACATGTCACCCGAACAGGGCAAGGGCGAACCGATCGACCCCCGCTCGGACCAGTACTCCCTCGGCGTGATCCTGCACCAGATGACCACCGGCCAGCTGCCCTTCGACGCCGATACGCCGATGGGGCTGGTGATGAAACACGTCAACTCGCCCCTGCCGCCGCCCCGCCAGATCAGCCCCAACATTCCCGAGGCCATCGAGGCAGTCCTGATCAAGGCACTGGCCAAGGACCCGGCGCACCGCTTCCGCTCGGTCGAGGAGATGAACCGCGTCTTCCAGCGGGCACTGGCCGACGCCATCGACGCCAGCGGCCGCCTGATCCGCCGCCCCATCCCCCCCGACCTCAAGAAGAGCCTTCACATCCCGGCTGCGCAGTCCACTCTGAGGCCGGCTGCCAAGAAGAAGCCAGTCTCACGCCTGTCGCTCGCCGCCGCGGGGCTGATCCTGCTCCTCGTCTGCCCCCTCAGCGCCTGGGCAGTGCTGGCCGAAGACGGGCTGATCGCCCTGGTCACCAACGGCGCGGCCCGGCTGCCCACCTCTGGCCCGGACCTGGCGGCCACCAACGACTTCCTCGCAACTCAGATCGCCGGCCTCCCAGGCCCCACCCTCGACCCCGAACAGATCGCCCTGGCCGTCGCCGCCACAATGACCGCCCTCGCCCCAACTCCGCCAGCGGGCTCCGAACCAGAGACGCCTCCTCCATCGGAGGAAGTCACCGCGACCGCCTCCGGCCCTGCTTCCCCCGCCGGTACGCCCATCCCACCCACGCGCACGCCCAGCCCGACCAGCGGGCCTCCACCGACCGCCGGCCCCTCGCCGAC
>CAZNRD010000067.1:0-11783 GCA_964575425.1 uncultured Anaerolineaceae bacterium
CACAGCCGACCGCAGCATCGCTCGCGGCAGCGGCCGACTTCCGAGCCGCAGTTCCCCTCGGCGGCCTGTCAGGTACACCTGCAGCGTGAATGCGATTGCCAGAAGCACGAAGGGCAGGGCCAAGAGGTGCGGGTGATTGTCGGCGAGCAGGAAGGAGAAGAAGGGGAATTCGTCGATGACTTCGACGTGAGCGCCCGCGAACGTGTAGTCGTTGACGACTCTTGATGCCCTCCACCACATCCAGAAACGCGTGGGCATCCAAGAGGGCGCGCTCAGTGGCGGCTGGTTCAAGTCCGGCAGGGCAAGCCATGTCCAGAAGCCCGAGGTCATCGTTCCGTCGGGTTGCATGCGCCAGAGCCAGTGGCGCGCGTGCATCACCTCGAGCACGCCCTCGAGGTTGCCGCTGATGAGCACGAAGAGCGGGCCGAGCAGCGCGGCGAACGGCCGCGGGCGGCCGAAGCGAACAGCAAGCAGGTTGGACAGGAGCGAGTAGGTGCCGAGGGCTGTGAGCGCGAACCACAGCGCGTTGCCCAGATTGAAGGCGATCCCTGCCGGTGTTGCCGTCAGACGGGCGAGCAAGGCCAGAAGCACGTAGCCAAAGTAGTAGTAGGAAATGGCGTAGCCGGATAGCCACGGGTCCAGAGGCGGGAATTGCGCGGACCGCAGGATTGCGTTGAGGAACGCCAGCTCCATCGGCTTCTCGGTGGCTGTGATGTCTGGATTGTTCGCCCGCACGAACGCCCACACCGCGAACGCTGCCAGAAAAACGATCTCCATCGAAAGCAGAGTGCGCCACTGATCGCTCAACCACCGCTTGATCTCCCGCCAGCGGACTCCTCCCACTCCCACCCCGACGCCGACCAGAACAAGCACCGCAGCGAGCGCACCGCCGAGGTCGTTCCGGAGGACACCAATCGAGGTCCCCATCCACAAGACGTAGCCCGCACCCAACAGCCCGAGCGCGCGGCTGACGCCATAGCCGCGGTCGGGCAGGCGATCGAACACGCGGAATGCGAGCGGGAAGGCGGCCAGGCCAAGCACCGCGCTCGCCGCCCACCACGCCAACGTCGCCAGGATCACCGCACCACCTCGTAGATCACTGTCGAACCGCCGCGATAGACCTCTCGCAGCAGGCCTGCGTCCGCCATCAGGCTGAACTTGTCCAGAGCATACGTGGGGCAGTCGAGGCTGAGTGACTGCCCACCGGTGTCGTGCGGCGTGCACTCGCTTGGCGGCACTTCCAGCGGGCACATCCCCTGGCACGTCCTTGTCACGAGGCGCCCGCTCACGTCGCACAGCACCCTTGTGCCGTCGCTGTCCGGAAGGCACGGCGAGAAGCGCTCGTAGTACATGCGCTCCACCTGGCCTACGATGACGTAGGTCACCCCATAGCGGTCGAGAAATGCCCGCGCTTCGTCAACGGACCGAGTGAGGTAGAAGTCGGTGATGTCATAGTATCGATCCCAGACCTTAACATCGTTGGCGAGCACGCGCTGCTGCCGCTGATGCCAGTTCCACCCCAGCACGCCGGGCAGGCCGGTGTAGATGGTGAAGCGAGACCCCCAGCGGTATTCGGGCAGCGCGGCCTCGACAATGACGGGCGAGCCGCGCACGTTTTCCTGCATCCAGCGAATCGCGTGATAGTCCTCGAGCAGCGAGGCCGAGCCACCGAGATCGTAGTACGTTGAGGTCGTCATGAACGCCATGCCGTCCAGGCTGCGCGGCGCCTGCGGCGACATGCGGTCGCGCACCTTGGCCATCGTCGCCACGACCGGGTACAGCCCGGCCCCGACGACGAGGGCGATCAGCACGCCGCGCCAGGCCTGGCGCCATTGCAGCCGCCAATCGTGGACCGCCTCCAGCGTCCACACCAGGGCGGCCGCTGCGGCACACCCGAACATCTCCCACACTTGCAGGTAGAACTTGAAGACGGTGTTCATTCGCCCGATGTCACCGACGATCACAACCACCTCGACCAGCAGCGTGAGCGCCAGCGCTGTTGCCGTCAGCGTGAGCACCAGGCGCTTCTCCAGGACCTGACCCGGCCGCAGGAACAGCACCCCCGCCCACGCCGCCAGCGGAATGACCAGCAGCGAGACCGCGTATCCACGCGCAACTGCAGTGACAATGGCGGCCACCAGCAGCACGGCCGCTGCCACAAGCGGCCACAAGGCTGGCCGCAGCTTCTCGAGCGCCGACAGCGGCGTCGACGCCATCCACTCGATGCTCTCCCACAACATCCAGCTCACCAGGACGAACAGAAACAGGCCATGGACGACGAGGTACGCGCTGATCGGCGTGTGTGATCCTTCCCACAGCCTGATGCTGCCGTAGGCCTGCGCGTACCAGGAGTAGTACGGTTGGTAGAGGCCACGCGCCAGGCCGAGCAGGACCAGGACAGAGACCGCTGACAGCGCGATCGTCCGCAAGTCGACCTTGCGGTCGCGCAGGAGTGGCGCAACCACCGCTCCCACAGCCGCCAGCCCCCAGTACACCGGATAGTCGCCGAGATTCGTCGGGCGGATGGCGCCGAAGGCGAGCCCGCCGACGAACAGCCCCAACCCCACACTCCACATCGACAAACGTCTTCGTTCCTCCGCAGCCAGCAGCCAGGACAGCAGCCAGGCCAGACACAGCACGGCGACCGGGCGGCTGATCATGTGCGCATGCAGGTCCGCATAGAGGAAGGTGAAGAACGGGAACTCCGTGATCGGCCCCGGCTCACCTAACCCTGGGGGAATGGCGCGGCTTGGATCCCAGTACCAGTTGTCGAGGCCATAGGGCAGCCGAGCTTCGAGCGTGAGGAACCGGAGCGCACCGCGCGTCGCGTCCACCAGGCCTGGCACGAAGCCCCGTGTCTCCGCCCCCTCCGGCCCGCCGACTCGCTTGAAGCCCTCGTACAGCATGCGCACCGTGCCCAGATTGCCCAGCAGCACGACAGCGATCGCCGCGGCAAGACCGGCTGCCTGCGGCGTCGCCAGCCCAGAACGCGTCGCCCCCCTGCCCTGCCTCCAGCGGTACACCAGGTTGAAGCCTACGCAGTACGCTGAAAGCCCGAGCAGGGCAAACAGCGTTGGCAGCACAAGGTTGTAGGCGATGCCTGGATTCAGTCCCAGGAGGCGAATCGGCACACCCACCAGCACGAAGCCGTAGTAGTAGTAGTTGATGAAGCCGCCCGAGAACCATGGGTCGTATGGCGGAAACGAAGTGCTCTTGAGCACCGCGTTCAGGTACGACAGGTCCATCGGCTTCTCGCCGCCCTTGGACGGGTGCCAAAGGTCCGGGTTGCCCAGGCGGATGGCGAGGTCAAGCAGGAACAGCGCCAGGGCCAGCGCTTCCGTCCAGACGATCTCGCGACGACGTTCCCTCAGGAACCGGAGGAACGCTTCACGCTCGCGCCAGGCGAGAACCGCCGAGACCACGCCCATGAGCATCAGCACGCCCGCGATCGAAAGGCGACCGAAGGGGAATCGCAGGCTTCCCAGCATCCAGGCGCCCCACGCGACCACGAGCAGCCCGACGAGCCGCGCCAGGGGATAGCCACCATCGTGAAGCCCGGGGAACGCCGCGCGAGTCAGAGGCAGCGCCAGGAGGCCGAACAAACCGATGAGCAGCCACCAGGCCACCACAGCCACTGGCGCTGATCGATTGACCGGGCTGTCGGCCGGATACAGCTCCGACCATGTTCCTCCCGCTTGCTGCTCTTGCAGTCGATCGGGTGGCAGCATCAGATCGGGCGGCTCCATGATCTCGGACGGAATGTTTCCAACCTCCGAGGGGAGCACATGCACGACCTGGCTGAGGTCGACCGAACCCAGAATCTCCCGCACTCGCTCCTCTGAGTAGTCGGTCGAGCGAGCAAAGAGGAAGACCTTCGGGTGGTCGTAGACGGTGAACGCTTCCTCCGCCAGTTGGTCACTGATCTCGAAAGGCCCGAGCCTCGGGTTGTTAACGAAGACCTGCACCAGGTCGTAGCCCAGCGGGCTGTGCAGCTTTCCTGGCCGAGCGCGATCCGCGCAGACGGTCACGTCCTGTGGTGCAGGGCAGTCGAAGAGGGCGCGGTAGTAGGCGGTGGTCAGCGGATACCGGATCGGCACGCGGGGGATGGTGCCGTACTGTCGGTTGGACGAAATGACCAGCAGGTCCCCCTGGCTCAGATGCGAGATCATCCGCTCCAGTTTGTCGGCCGTTCCGTTCCCGTCCTGGTCGAGGTCGTCTGGCCAATAGAGTTCCAGGAGGAGCGACCCGTAGAGCCCTCCGGCATCCCGCCCATCCAGGCGCAACGGGAGGCCATCGTCCCAGGTGGATTCGTTGACGACGACCGAGCCGCGCAGCCCGATCGCGCCATGGTCGGCCACTTCGACGCGCAGTGAATAGCGCTCGCCCCTCCGGACTTCCACCGGTTCATCCAACGGAATCTCAACGCGCGAGTGGGAGGGAAAGGGCAGCTCCCCGTGATAGGAGCCTGCAGCGAGGGGTTGGGAGCCAGTGTCAGTTTCTTCGCTCAGCACCACCTGCAGAGTCCGCGCACCGGCTGCAAAGGAGAGATCTGTGACGTGCTGCAGCAGGATGCCACGCGCCGTTCCGGTCTGATGTGCTGTGAAGGAGGCGACAAGCGGCATGCGAGCCGACACTTCAAGGCTGTCTTGCGGCAGGCCAATGGCCTGAGTATGCTCGCCTCCGGGCGTGCCGAGCCTGAGGCCGATCGGGCTGCGCAGCGTGACCGCCCCGCTTGCCATCAGTTCGAGTCTCAGGTAGTAGGTGCGGCCAGCATAGACCCTTACAGGATTGTTCAGCGGCAGCTCAAGCCCCGTCTCTGCGCCGGCCGGCAGCTCGCCGCTGAACTGCGCAGTTGCGATGGCGGAAGCGGGATCCGGCGACTCCTGGAGCTGCAGCTGGAGCGTCTTCGGCCCAAGATGCGGCGTGACGTCGGTGACAAAGGGGAGCAGGAGAGCCTGTGCGATTCCTTCCTGGCTGTTGACAAAGGAGGTGACGTGGGGCGAGCCTTCCGTCAGGCGCAGCCCCAGCGGCACAACGATTGGATCGAGCAGCCTCTCCCCGCCCGAGTCGATGACGAGGTTGACTGCCCCAGGCAGATGGCTGTAGATCCAGCGCGTGGCCGCCACGCGCGGCATTGGCCGCGCGTAGATGCCGGCGAAGGCCACGCCCCACGCTGCCGTCCCCAACAGGACAAACCCTAAGGCGGCCCCGGCGCCAAGGGGGGCGAACGTCCACCCGCGCTTGCGCAGCGCGCCGGCCCGGTCCCACGCATCCCACAGCGCCCAGGCCGCCAGCAGGATGAGCGTCGGATAGACCGGCAACTGGTAGCGCATAGAGGGAGTGAACCCGGTCGACTGCCATAGGAAATATCCGCCCGTCCACAAGACAGGAAGCAGGTGCTTCTGCCAGTCGCCGCGCAGCATTCGCACGAGCGCCCAGATCCATCCAGCCCAGCAGGCCAGGCCAAGGGGAAGACCCATTCCCCACAGCACCATGTTGCCAAGGGCGAAGAACACGGGCGTTCGGTTTGCCCACTGCAGTGCCGGCGGAAAGTCGACCGCACCACTCGCCTGCCTCGCAATCTCGGCCATGTTGGCCAGCCACTGTGGATTCAGCCCCAGGCCGAAGAAGGTGGGGCCGGCGAAGGCATACGGCTGGCAGATGCGGAAGGTGAGCAGCGAGACGAATGCCGCCCCGAGCAGCTGCAGCAGCACGCGCGACAGCTCAGCCGGGCGCCTTGCTTCAGAGATGGTCGCCACCCGGCCAACTCCGGCGAGGACCACCACAGCCGCCAGCGGCGCGGCGCTGATCTTCGAGGCTGTCGCCATGCCGAGGAACAGCCCGAAGAGCAGATAGTCTCGCCAGCGCCCCTCGCGGAACACTCCGATGGCGAAAAAGAAGCCGGCCAGGATAAACGCGTTCGTGAAGGCTTCGACGACGAAGAAGTGGGAGTGCTGGATGAAGAGCACCGTGAAGGCGGCCAGCGCTGCGGCCAGCAGTGCGACGCGGCGGCTGTGCAGGCGCCGCCCAACCAAGTAGAGGAGGAGGATCGAGAGCAGGTCCCACGCGGCCGAGGCAGCGCGACCGACGAGCGTCACCTCATCGTAGCCGGCATTGCCCGTCCACTCGGCAATCAGGCGAACGAAGAAGATGGGCAGAGTCCCGTAGACGAAAAAGCCGTGACCGACATTGTTCGGATTGAGCGGCGAAGTGGCGGTGTCGAAGTACTGGCCGAGGCTCTCAGGAAACCGAATCGAGGTCTCGACCATCGTCAAGAAGCGTTCGTCCGGATGCAGGTGCTGGCTCTCGTCCCAGTTCAGGCCGCGGAATCGCAGCCATGAGGCGATGGCAAGGATGGCGACGAGTAATATGCCCGAACCCCCGTCGGCGAGGACTTGCCCTCCCCGCCTGTTCCGTCGAGGACCATCTTGGCTCGCGAGGGCCGGGGTGGGAGCGGATCGTGCGGCGTCGGTCATGGCTCAGGGCGTGGCTTCGCGCTGCGCGGGGACGAAGTAGATGAAGAAGTCCTTGCCTTCGTACGGCGAGTCGATGGTCGAGAGCCTGCCGTCTGGGAACAGACCGCGCAACCTATCGATGGTGGCCTGGTCCTGAGTGTTGACAAGGAAGAGCTGAGGTCGGGTCTCGCCGGCGAGCTGATCCAGCCACTCGGGCATGATGGCAATGTCGTGGGTAGGAAAGCCCGCGTGGATCGACACCAGACGAGAGTCGGCCCAGTGTGGGTATCCGACCAGATGGGCCGTCTCGATGGTGCCGAACATGTCGACGAAGCCCCGCACGACGCGGCCCATGTCCGATGTATTCCAGGCAGAGCGCCGATAGAGGTCGTCGTGCTCGACGAAGACGAGATTGTAGTTATTGCGCGCGGCGAGGAGGAGCAGCCCGATGGCGGCGGCAGTCGCCAGGCCGCGCCCAATGCGGCGGCGCCAGACGCGCTCGCCCCACTGCGGCAGCGCCGCCAGAGTCAGTCCCGCCAGGGAGAAGGCCGGGATGATGGCCGCCCCCGCCCGATTGGTGGCCGGGTTCTCCTCAGGAAAGGCCAGCGACAGAGACGAAGGAAGCATCAGGATCGGTATCAGGACGACGACAAACAGGTCGAGCCAGGACCGGCGTCGGAAATAGCGCACCAGAGCGATGGCAATGCCGAGATGAAACAGCGCGGCACTGACCCAATCGAGCGCGGGCCGGCCCGGGATGACGATCACCCACACCACCCCGTTGTCCCATCCAAACATGCGCAGTGCATTCCACTGATTCCGAAGAAAGATCTCGAAGGCTGGGCCCGGTAGCGGACGCTCCAGGCTCCCCAGGCGTGTCATCTGGCGGAAGAGGATCATGTCTGGCATCTCGACCGCAGCGCGCATTAGGGGCACGACCAGGACGACGGCCACGGCCGCTGCCACAGTCAGCCACCCCACCAACGCCCGCCGCTCCCCGCTCGCCTCCCGGTGCAGCAGGTAGAGCACGAGGCCGACCGCCAGCGCCAAAGGCACCACCCGATAAGGAGAGTAGCCGTTCAGCCCGATCCCGACGGCCAATCCACACAACAGCATGTCGTTCCGTCTGCGCGTGCGCAGCCCATGGACGAAGTAGTAGAGGGCAGGAGCGGCGAAGGCCGGGTAGAGGGTGTAGCGAAGACCCACTCTGCTGATGATGTTCGGCCAGTAGGCGATGCCGGCGAGGAGCATCGCGGCCAGCCCGGCGCGGCGGCCGCCAAGCTCCCGCCCGAACAGGTAGATGAACGGCAGGGTCAGGAAGCCCAGGGTGATGGTGCCGATCTTGAGCGTCTCGAAGGTGATCCCGGTGCCGAAGAGGCGGGCTGTCGCGGCTGCCAGGTAGAATTGAAAGGCCTCCCGTCCGGTGTTGCGCGGGAAGAAGATGCGGTGTTCGCCGGCAAGGACATCAGACACGTCGAGCAGCTTCTCCGCCTGATCGCTGACCATCACCGGGATAACGTCGCTGAACCTGTAGTAGCGGAAGAACGCAGCCACCGCCAGCGAAATCACCAGAACCAGTCCCCAACCATCGATTTCGACACGGACCCGGGGCTGGCGCAGCCAGCCCACCAAGCGCGACCACAGGCGGCGCACGGAGAGATCGCCCTCCCACAGGCCCAGGACCACTGCCACCAGGCTGCCGGCCCACAGCACAATCGTCAGCCCCCGGAATTCGTTGCCGGCAGAGGCAAAGAACGTCAGGACCGCCAGCAGTGCACCCACAACAAGCCAGCCAAGGCGGTATTCCTCCGACGGTTTGCGATCCACCACAGAAGAGGGCTTCTCATCGCGCCAGTCCCCAGCCCAGAACGCCCAAGCCACAAGCCCCGCCGCCATCAAGTAGAGCACCGCGCTGACGGCCGTGTTGGGCGCGCGCAGTTCGAGGCCGAACTGCGCCATCAGCGCCAGAAGCAGAGCTGTCGGCAGGCGCAAGCGCGCCGCGGTCAGGCGCAGGAAGGGCTCCGCCGGCTCCGGCGGCGTCGCCGGGCGTATCTCCGCGGGTCCGACCCCTTCAGGCAACCGCCGCGGGATGCGAATCGGCCGCAGGCGGATGACCGACTTGATCCAGTCGAGAACCGTTGGCTCAGACGCTGGTCCGTGAGGACCACTGTCGGGCTTCATCATCGTTCCTCCGTGCGATGAAGAAAGTGCAGATACCATCCGAGGAGGGAGCCTCGTCATAGTATCTCCGGATCAGTCGATCCGTCAACCACAGGTTCCAGCGGGTGGGAGCGACGATCCAGCGGCCGATGAGCCGGCGCGGAAGCAGACACGGCGCGCCGAAGTAGTGCCCCCACTCGAGCACGCGCAGTGCTGCCGGCGAGAAATAGCGGAAGCTACGCTCGAGGTGGAAGCCGGCCTGCTCCAGTTTCCGGCCCCAGCCATCTTCATCCAGCAGATTCACGGTTCGGGTGATGTCCATGAACCAGGAAACATACCTTCGCGCCAGCCATCTCAGGCCCAGATGCCGCAGCAGCGCCGGGATGCTCAGCAAGTCGCGATACGCCGGATTGGGTACTGTGAAGACGAAGGCCGCCCCCGGTCTCAGTACCCGCCCGACCTCCGCCAGGACCCCATCCAGGTGCGGGATATGCTCAAGGACGGAATTGCTGAAAGCGCTCGCAAAGCCGCCGTCACGCACCGGAATGCGAGCGCCATCCGCGTGCAACAACACGCGGTAACACCCACGCCGCGAGGCCTCGCGCAGGCTGTTCCCCTCCGGGTCCACTCCCACATCAACGCCCGCGGGAAAGGTCACCGAGGCGAAGTGGCCATCCCCGCAGCCCAGGTCGAGCAGCGGCCGCGGCAGGTCTACCTGCTGCAGCAAGCGCCCCTCGACCGCTCGCAGCAGACCGCGGAAGTACGGCAGTCCCCGGATGTTGAGCCACAAGAGGTCTGGCGTCATGCCGTTGGGTGCGAGCGCCTCCTCGAAAGCAAGGAGCCAAACAGCGCCTCGTACGCCTCGGCCACTCGCTCGGAACCGTAGAGCCGCCCCACGTCCTCCGTATCCTTGCGAAACTCTTGCGGCCGCTCCAGGACTTGCAGCAGCGCGCGGCCAAGGGCCTGGGGATCTCCCGGCGGCACGACCAGGCCCATACCCGTCGTCGTTGCCGCGGCACGGACACCGGGCAGATCGCTGGCTACCACCGGCGTGCCGCACAGCATCGATTCGACCTGAACCATGCCGAAGCTCTCGGTGCTGTTGAGGCTCGGCAGGACGGTGACGTCGCACATACGATACACAGCCGCCTTCTCTTCATCCGATATCACGCCGAGGAAGGTCCATTGGTCCCCCAGGACACGCAGCAGCGGCTCAAGGCGGCGGGCATAGGGTTCCTCCCCCAGGACATTTGTATGCTGACCGACGTACAGCACGCGTGCCGCGGGATGCCGCTCCAGGACGTGGGGCATGGCGCGTGCCAGCACCTCAGCCCCTTTCTCTGCCGCCAAGCGAGCGACCATGCCGATCACCACCTGGCCCGGCGCGATGCCGAGCTGCTGCCGAAGCCTCGCCACGACTTCGTCGCGCACCGGGGTGACTTCCACCGGCGGAGGGATCACGACCAGCTTGCGCAGGAAGTGACGCAGGAATGGCGAGGCCTCGGCGTAGTCGCGTGTGTTGGCCACAACAGCATTGGCGGCTGAGGCCGTCACCCAATCGGCCAGGCGCGAGACGCGCGCCGCCAACCAGTTGACGGGAGAGGGCGGCAGCCGCAGATCGCAGTGATAGGTGAGTACGACAGGCCTTCCGATCAGCCGCGCCAGGAGCGAGATCGGCGCGGCATCGAGCTGCGGCACGTGGACGTGAACGACATCGTGCGCGAAGGCCAGGCGCGCCGCCCACAGCGGCAGCGTCGGAAGGATGACCCCCTTGCTCAAGCGCATGGCGACCGTCAGCCGCCGAATCGTCAGGCCGTCCGATTGCTCCAGGCGCGGCTGACGTCGGTCGTAGCGCGAGGTGAGGATGGTCACCTGGTGCCCGCGTTCGACCAGACGCCTGGCCAGCCGTTCGGTGTAGACCGTCAGGCCCGAGTAGTGCGGTCGGTAGTAGTAGAGCGTGGTGAGGATGCGCATCAACCAGCCTGGATGGAGTGGTCTCTTGAGAGCCAGGCGCGCGCGGCGCGGGCTGCCCCGATCAGAGTCTCCCCCTCGCCGCCGAGGGCAGCCGCGCCCAGCGTCGTTGTGATCCCGAAGTGCAGTGCGTGGAGCACCAGCGCGTAGCCGAGGGCGAGGCCCCCGCCGACGCCGAAGAGGGCCAGGGCTGCCATGGCGGAGGCTTCGAACACACCCAGATAGCCCGGCGCCGAAGGAATGGCCACACCCAGGAGTGTGACGCATAGGGTCAGCAGCGCCCATGTGACCGGCGCACCGGGCACGAACGCGCACAGCACCAGCCAGTACTCCAACGCCGCCAGCCCCCAGCTCAACGCCATCCAGCCAAACCCTGTGAGCATCTGCCGTGCGTCCCTCAGCGTCATCAACCCGTCCTGCACCGCCCGCGCCATACCCTCCCAGCGGCCGCGTCCCCCCGGCAGACGCGAGACCAGCAGAAGGAACGACTCCGGACGGCGCGTGATCCACAGCAGCAGCGCCATGGCCGCAACCACTGCCGCCCCGCCCAGAAGCGCAGCCTGCGGCGCCCAGGAGGAACGAAACGCCACCGGCGCCATCGCTAGCAGCAAGCCTACGGCCAGGACCATGTCGTACAGCCGCTCTACGACGATCGACGACAGAACCATCGGCGGGTTGAGGCCGGGCCGCCGCCCCAACAACACCGCGCGGCCAATCTCCCCGAGACGCCAGGGCAACAGGTTGTTCAGCAGATAGCCTTGATTCAACGCCGCCAGCACACGCCACAGGGAGGCCCGACCGCCGAGGATCACTCGCCATGCCAATCCCCGAGCGGCCATTGCGGACAGATACACGATGCATGCCGGAAGCAAGAAGAGATAGTTCGCCTGCTGCAGGGCGGACCGCAGGGGCCCCCACCCCGACCAGCCGACGGCTATCGCCAGCGCGGCGGCGCTCACACCCAGGCCAAGGAGAATCCCGGCAGTGCTCGCTTTCGGTCGGGGCACAGGCGTTGATTATACCTTTGCGAAGCACCGTCGCCCGGCTGGCAGCGGAGTCGCCCCTCAATCCTCCCCCAGGCGCAGCACGGCCATGAACGCCTCCTGCGGGATCTCGACGCTCCCCACCCGCTTCATCCGCCGCTTGCCGCGCTTCTGCCTCTCCAGCAGCTTCTTCTTGCGCGTGATGTCCCCGCCA
>CAZNRD010000068.1:0-10671 GCA_964575425.1 uncultured Anaerolineaceae bacterium
TCCCCCGGCGGGGAGGGGGCCACCCGCCTCAATCCCTCCGTTGTTCAACTCTCTCAGCCTTCGACGGCGTTGGAAGAGACGGCGCGCACCTGGCGATTGTCTCTAAACCTGGGAAAGAGGGCTAAGGCGAGGTGGCCGCCAGCGCCTGGGATGGAGGCGAATATCACCCAGTGGGCGCCTTGGTGGAAGGGAATCTCCAGCTCCCACAGGGCTTCGGCTCTGCCTCTGACCAGGTTTAGCAACAGGGCGGCCAGCAGGGTGGCCTCGTGCTGGTAGGCCTGGATGAACTCTGGGCTGATCGGGCTGGTGAGGTCGCGGCACAGCTCCAGAGCAGCCGGGTGGTAACGGAAGAGCACGGCTCGCAGCCGGTTGGCTTGGCGGACGATGCTCACCGTCAGGTGATCGATCAGGCTGACCCAGGCGCGGATCTGGCACGTGGCCAGGCTGTCGGGGAACCAGCGTTGGAGCCGGGCCCGGTCGGTGCGCAGCAGGTCCGCCTGGAGGCAGGCATCGCTGGGGTCCGTGCGTGCACCGCTGTGGCCGTAGCGCCCCCGGCTGGCTTTGACCACATGCGGCGGGATGACATAGACTCGGACGTAGCCCTGATCCCACAGGAAATCGACCAGCAAGCTGTGGGCGCTCTCCAGACCCACCAGGCAATCGCCGGAGGAAAGCCCCACTCCTGGCGCAATGCTTTGCGCCGCAGGAAGTCTTCCGGGCTGTGAGGGATGCAGGCACGAACGAGGCACACGCCGTGGGCATGGATGAAGACGACACCATGTTTGACTTGGCCAGAGTCAATACCAAGGTATACTCCCAAGGTGACCTGCTCGGTTGATGGGGGGCATCACGGCGGCTGAACGGAAAACGTCAGGCCGCCCTCGCTATCACGTTCGTTAACGACTTTGGCGGAGCCGCTGCTTCTACACTCAATGGAGAGCTTGTCATGCGAGACAATGCTCCGCGGCCACTAACGCGCAGAGACTTCCTGAAGGCGTCGTATGCTATGTTGTGGTATGGCATGCTGTCCTGTGCCAGACCGGGCTTGGCCACAGCAGCCGCCTCGGTTCCCCCTCGAATCTTCTGGCATGGGAGTAGACATTTACCCTATGTTTCCATTACCTTTGACGACTGCTATCATTCTGCGCTTCTTCAGGATTTGGAACGATCGCTGGAGGCTTACCCATCCATCAGGGTCACCTTCTTCCCTGTCGGCATAGCACTCATCAATACCACCTCACGCGATCCACAACTCTGGAAACGCCTTCTCGGAAAGGGGCACGAAATCGGCTATCACGGGTATGCGCACGAGTATCCAGGCAAACTATCAAGCGCGCAGATGCTCTCAGATTTTGACAAGTGGCTAGAGGCTTGCACACAAGTATTGGGTGAGGTGCCAATGGTGAGGTTCGCTCGTCCGCCATATGGGGATCTCAGCTATTCGTTCCTCAACCTCTGTGTTGAACAGAATCTGATTCCAGCGATGTGGTCTGCGATTTGGGCTGGTGCTCTGGAGAATGCGCGTCGAAAAATGGCACGTGTTCGAAATGGAGATATTATCTTGCTACACGTTCGCTATCAGGACATCGAGAATGCACGAGAGGCCTTGCCGATCGTGCAGAGTCTATCCTTGCGTGCAGTTACTTTGTCAAAACTGTACTCTGCCAGTGAAGAAGACGACGCATCGGAAGGGTGTGTCACCTCACGGTTCAGGCACCCAAGCCGACCATGTATGGAATGAGACCGAGGCGCATAGAGACACACAGACGCAGCCGGGTTCGTCTAGTATCCATGCCGCTCTCTACATCTCCATCAGGGACACAGTCAGAGCAAAGGAATACGGCCTAACACCGCATGGGGCGGACGAGCCAGACCGAAGCAGGCGGGACGGGCAGGCCGAAAGCCCCGTCTCAGCGCGGTGGACCTCCGCCGAGTGGAACGCGGGCTGAAGCGCGGTCCGCAGTCCCAGGGCTACGCGACCGGGCCCGAGCGGCTCTCCGTCGGATGCGGCGCCGCCCGTCCCTGGTTATCGCCTTCCGGAAGCAAGCCAGGTTGCTCGAGTAGTGTCCCTATGTCATGTGAGGCTCGGAAGATGCCCCTCAGGGGGATGGGTTTCCCCATCGCCGCGGCGACGATGTGCGGCAACGGGTCTTCGGCTGCCTCCAGCTTGCCCCGCTCCGACGAACGATTTCTGGTCGGCCCGGGCCGTAGCGCAGGAGGCGTCGCGTGGCGGGGAGGGGGCCGTACCCCCCAATGTCCTGCTTGCAGCCCCGGATTTGACCTTGACGGAACGGCCTTGGAATGGTATCCTACGTATTCGCGACTGAGGCTTCCGCGGAACAGGCGCACGTGGTCGACTGGCTGAGGCACAGAAAGACGCCGGCCCGGGGGGTGGGCCGGTGCCTCTTCGCGATTTCGCCGCCCGGCCCCTGACCGCAGCATGGGCCTTCGCTGGAGGAGTGCTGCATGGCTTCGTTGAGTCAGAAGTGGTACTCGCGCATCCCCGATGTGTTCGATCTGCCAACCCTCATCGAGGTCCAGCTCGAATCGTTCGAGTGGCTCAGGACCGAAGGCCTGGCCGAACTGTTCGACGAGATCTCACCGATCGAGTCGTACAACGCGGGCATCAAGCTCTTCTTCCCCAGCCGCTCCCCGGAGGCCCAGGAGTTCGACCTGCGGTATTGGTTCGATGATCCCAAACACGACATCGAGGAGTGCGTCGAGCGCGACCTGACCTATGCCGCGCCCCTCTACATCTCCGTCCTGCTCGCCGGCAGCGAGGTCCCCGAGCCCATCAAGCAAGACATCTTCCTCGGCGACTTTCCCATCATGACCGAGAAGGGGACCTTCATCATCAACGGCACCGAGCGCGTCGTCGTCTCGCAGCTCATCCGCTCCCCGGGCGTGTACTTCGAAGCCGTCGAAGACCGGGCCACCGGCCGCCGCCTGGCCTCCGCCAAGCTCATCCCCGATCGCGGCGCCTGGATGGAGTTCGAGACGCGCAAGAGCGATTACCTGACTCTGAAGTTCAACCGCAAGCGCACTGTGCCCGTCACCATCCTGCTGCGGGCGCTGGCCGCCGTCGATGATGGGCTGGGGAACTCGCCCGTCTACGACGCCTCGGACGAGGAGCTGCTGACCCTCTTCGCCACCTCGGACAACCATCCCGATCACCCGTACATCGCCACCACCATCCGGCAGGAGCCGACCTGGGAGATCAAGGATGGCCGCACCCTCGGCCAAGAGGCGCTGATCGAGTTCTACCGCCGCATGCGCCCCGGCGACCCGCCCACACTGGACAACGCTCGCGAGTACCTGCGCGATCAGCTCTTCGATCAGCGCCGCTACGATCTGGAGCGCGTGGGCCGCTACAAGCTCAACCAGAAACTCGGCCTGATGGAGACCATCCCGCTCACCTACCGCCGCGTCACGGCCTGGGACATCGTCAAGCTCGTCGAGCGCCTGATCCTGATCAACAACGGCGCCGTCGAGCCCGATGACATCGACCACCTGGGGAACCGCCGGGTCAAGACGGTCGGGGAGCTGATCCAGGCAAAGCTGCGCGTCGGCCTGCGCCGCACCGAGCGCGTCATCCGCGAGCGCATGTCGATCCGTGATCAGGAGCAGCTCTCTCCCATCTCCCTCATCAATATCCGTCCGGTGGTGGCAGCCATCCGCGAGTTCTTCGGCTCCAGCCAGCTGTCGCAGTTCATGGATCAGACCAACCCGCTGGCCGAGCTGCGCCACAAGCGCACGCTCTCAGCTCTCGGGCCCGGCGGCCTGCGGCGCGAGCGCGCCGGCTTCGACGTGCGCGACGTCCACTATTCCCACTACGGCCGCATCTGCCCCATCGAGACGCCGGAGGGTCCGAACATCGGCCTGATCGGGCGCCTGGCCTCCTACGCTCGTGTCAACCCCTTTGGCTTCATCGAGACCCCATACCGCCGCGTCCTGCGCGAACTTGCACCCGACGACCCGCGGCTCGAGGGCCGCACGCTGCGCGCCGACGTGACCATCAAGGAAAAGGTCGTGGCCGAAGCCGGGACGCTCGTCACGCCTGCCCTGGCCAAGACCCTGGCCAGGGCGGAGTGGCCCATTCCCGTCGTCCCCTTCGTCTCGGATGAGATCCTCTATCTCTCCGCCGACGAAGAGGACCGCTACGTCATCGCTCAGGCCAATGCCCCGCTGACCGAAGAGCGCGAATTCGTGCGCACGCGTGTTTCCTCCCGCTTCGGCAGCGAGTTCCTCTTCTCCAGGCCCGAGCAGATCGACTTCATGGACGTGGCGCCGCGGCAGATCGTCGGTGTGAGCGCCTCCCTCATCCCGTTCCTGGAGCACGACGACGCCAACCGCGCCCTGATGGGCTCCAACATGCAAACGCAGGCCGTGCCGCTCATCCGGCCCGAAGTCCCGTTGGTGGCGACGGGCATGGAGCGGCAGGCGGCGGTAGACTCGGGCCAGGTGATCCTGGCCGACGTGGATGGCGAAGTCGAGTCGGTCACCGGTCGGCAGGTGATCGTGCGCTCCGGGCGCGACCGCCGCATCCACAAGCTCCGCAAGTACAACCGCTCCAACCAGAGCACGTGCATCGACCAGCGCCCCGCGGTGATCAAGGGGCAGCGCGTGCGCCGCGGCGACGTCATCGCCGATTCCTCCTCCACCGCAGCCGGCGAGCTGGCCCTGGGCCAGAATGTGCTTTGCGCCTTCATCTCGTGGGAGGGCGGCAACTTCGAGGACGCCATCCTGATCTCGGAGCGCCTGGTGCAGGAGGACCGCTTCACCTCGGTGCACATTGAGAAACACGAGGTGGAGGCGCGCGACACGAAACTCGGCCCGGAGGAGATCACCTACGACATCCCCAACGTCGGCGACGAGGCACTGCGCGATCTGAACGAGGACGGCATCATCCGCGTCGGTGCGGAGGTTGGGCCCAACGACATCCTGGTTGGCAAGATCACACCCAAGGGCGAGAAGGAGCTCACGCCGGAAGAGAAGCTGCTGCGGGCGATCTTCGGCGAAAAGGCGCGCGAGGTCAAGGACACTTCGCTCCGCATGCCGCACGGCGAGCGCGGAAAGGTCGTCGAAGTCAAGGTGTTCACGCGCGAGGAACACCGCGACCTGCCGGCGGGTGTCGAAAAGATGGTGCGTGTCTCGGTGGCGCAGAAGCGCAAGGCCACCGAGGGCGACAAGATGGCCGGCCGGCACGGGAACAAGGGCGTGATCTCCAAGATCGTGCCGGTCGAGGACATGCCGTTCCTGGGTGACGGCACACCGGTGGACCTCATCCTCAACCCGCTGGGCGTGCCGGGCCGCATGAACATCGGCCAGATCCTCGAAGCCCACCTGGGGTGGGCGGCCAATCGCCTTGGCTTCCGAGCGGTGACGCCGGTCTTTGATGGCGCCGACGAGGCCGAAATCGAGGCCGAGCTGGCGCGCGCCTGGCTGATCGATCAGGCGTGGAAGGAGGTCGGCGAGCGCGCCTGGGCGTGGGTGAAGGAGCAGGGTCTCTACGTCGTGGAAAGCTTCGCCGATGACGAAGAAGTCCGGCGGCTCTACCTGGAGAGCTGGCTGGCGCAGAAGGGGTACGACGCCGAGCAACTGGCCCTGAACCGGGTCTACGCCCGGCGTTCGGCCCAGAGGGAATGGCTGAGGGAGAAGGGATACGATCCGGACAGCCTGCTGGTCTTCGAGGATTCGCCGCTGTCGATTGGCCAGCGCGTGCCGTACGATGTGGCTGCCGTGGAGGCCTGCCTGCGCCTATGGTTGGAGACGCTGGGCCGCACGGTGAGCCCCGAGCTCGCGGGCGAGGCGCTGCGCCGGGAGGCGGAGAAGGCAGTGATGGAGACGGGCTGGCCCGTGCCCACCCTGGGGAAGCAGATCCTGTACGACGGCAAGACGGGCGAACCCTATGATCAGCCGGCCACGGTGGGCATGGTCGTGATGATGAAGCTCCACCACCTCGTCGAAGACAAGGTCCACGCCCGGTCGACAGGGCCGTATTCCCTTGTCACCCAGCAGCCCCTGGGCGGCAAGGCGCAGTTCGGCGGCCAACGCTTCGGTGAGATGGAGGTCTGGGCGCTGGAGGCCTACGGCGCAGCTCACACCTTGCAGGAGATGCTCACGGTCAAGTCCGATGATGTGCAGGGGCGAGTGAAGACCTACGAGGCGATCGTCAAGGGTGAGCCCATCGAGGAGCCGGGGATTCCAGCCTCGTTCCGGGTCCTGGTCAAGGAACTGCAGAGCCTGGGGTTGGCGGTGGAGGCCGTTGGGGAAGGCGGGGAGGTGATCCGGTTCGGCAAGGAAGAGGAGAAGGCGAGGCCGCCACGCCTGGGCCTTGGCCTGCTGGACATGGGTGGCTCTTTCTAGGGCGCCGCTCCGGCTGACATAGTGCGGCCGGTGCAATACCCGGCCGCAGGCTTTCCCGGCCGGAGCCGGCTTTCAAGCGGCCCGGAATCAAGCGGGCGAAGTGGGAGGGGGGCGCCGGGCCCGCCGCCCACGCCGGATGGCGGCCTGGCTTTGGGGGGAAGAGGCCGCAAGGAAGGCCGTGGCTGCGTGCCTGCGTGCCATGGCTCTGTCGGCAACCTGGTCGGTGCGCAGGGAGCGCTTTTCGGAGGCCGCAATTCCTTGACGCATTGCGAAGGCACGTGGTAAGATAAGGTTCCGTTACTCGAGTTTCGGCGGGCGGGGGGAGGTTTGGCCCCTGCCCCAGTCGAATACGCGTGTGGACGAGGCGAGGCCATCGTGCACAACCGATGGCCTCCCTTGCTGGCTTCGCTCGGTCGAAGCGGGCAGCGATAGAACTTGGAGGCGGGTCGTGCCGACGATCAATCAACTGGTGCGCAAGGGTCGGAAGCTGAAGAAGGAGAAGACCAAGGCTCCGGCGCTGCAGTACACCCTGAACACAATGAAGCAGCGGCGGTTCCTGCAGCCGAAGGGCGCGCCGCAGAAGCGGGGCGTCTGCACCCAGGTGCGGACTCAGACGCCGAAGAAGCCGAATTCGGCGCTGAGGAAAGTGGCGCGTGTTCGCCTGACGAACGGGATCGAGGTGACGGCCTACATCCCGGGCGAGGGGCACTCGCTGCAAGAGCACTCGGTGGTGCTGGTGCGCGGCGGCCGGGTGAAAGACCTGCCCGGCGTCCGCTACCACATCATTCGCGGGACGCTGGATTCGACGGGGGTCGAGGGGCGCCGTCAGGGACGCTCGAAGTATGGAGGCAAGCGCCCGAAGGGCTAGGCCGCGGCGCCGATCTAGGGCCATGAGGATGGAGCGGGACGATGCGACGAACCAAGCCTGAGCGGAGGCCCATCCCGGGGGATGTGCGATACAACAATCCCCTGGTGCAGGGTTTCATCAATCGCCTGATGCGCCGGGGCAAGAAAAGCACGGCAGTGCGCGTGGTGTACGACGCCTTCGCCTTGATCGAGGCCAAGGCCAAGCGCGATCCGGTGGAGGTCTTCGAGCAGGCGGTGAAGAACGTCGCGCCGATGCTGGAGGTGAAGCCGCGGCGCGTGGGCGGCGCCACGTATCAGGTCCCGGTGGAAGTGTCGCCCGAGCGGCGCACGTCGTTGGCGATGCGCTGGATCGCGGCGGCGGCTCGTGCCCGCAGTGGGAAGTCGATGGCGGAGAAGCTGGCCGGCGAACTGATGGATGCCGCTGGCAACAGCGGCGCCGCCATCAAACGTCGTGAGGAAACACACAAGATGGCGGAGGCCAACCGCGCCTTCGCCCACTACCGCTGGTAAGGAGAACTGTCGGTTGCGGGAGACGCAGGCTCGCTGCTCCCTGGCCGTATGCAGACGTCATGGCTCGTCAGGTTCCGATCGACCGTTACCGCAATATCGGCATCATCGCTCACATCGATGCCGGCAAGACCACGACCACCGAGCGGGTGCTCTTCTACACCGGTCGGACGCATCGCCTTGGCTCGGTGGACGACGGCACGACGGTCACCGACTGGATGGAGCAGGAGCGCGAGCGCGGCATCACCATCGTCTCGGCGGCGGTGACGGCGGAGTGGCGAGCCCATGTCATCAACATCATCGACACCCCCGGACACATCGACTTCACCGCGGAGGTCCAGCGTTCGCTGCGCGTGCTGGACGGCGGGGTGGTGGTCTTCGACGCCGTGCAGGGCGTGGAGCCGCAGTCGGAGACCGTGTGGCGTCAGGCCGACCGCTACAACGTCCCCCGCATCTGCTTCGTGAACAAGATGGACCGGGTGGGCGCCTCCTACGATCGCACCATCGACATGATCCGCGATCGCCTCGGCGCCAACCCGGTTGCGCTTCAGATGCCCATCGGCTTCGAGGCGGGCTTTCGGGGAGTGGTTGACCTGCTCGAAGAGCAGGCCATTGTGTGGACCGATGAGCTGGGCACGGCTCCGGAGCGCCTCCCCATCCCCGCCGAGTTGCAGCAGGAAGCGGCAGAGCGGCGCGCCCGGATGCTGGAACAGATCCTCGATACCGACGACGGCCTCATCGACCGCTACCTCAACGGCGAGACGATCGCCAGCGATGAGGTCCGCCTCAGCCTTCGCCGTGCGGTCATCGCTGGCAAGCTGACCCCCGTGCTCTGTGGTTCTTCGCTCCGCAACAAGGGCGTGCAACCGCTGCTCGATGCCATCGTCGACTACCTCCCTTCGCCGGTCGATATCCCTCCGGTGCAAGGCACCCGTCCGGGCAGCCCCGAGATCGTGACACGCCAGACGCAGGACAACACCCCGCTGAGCGCGCTCGTGTTCAAGATCGTCACCGATCCCTACGTGGGCCGGCTGGCCTACCTGCGGGTGTACTCGGGCAAGATCACCCAGGGCTCGACGGTGTACAACTCCACCAAGGGCAAGCGGGAGCGCGTCGGCCGGCTGCTGCGCATGTATGCCGACCGGCGCGAGGACATCAGCGAGGTGCTGGCCGGCGACATCGCTGCCATCCTGGGCATGAAGGACACCTTCACCGGTGACACGCTGTGCGACGCGGCCAACCCCATCGTGCTCGAGAGCATCACCTTCCCCGAGCCCGTGATCTTCCTGGCCATCGAGCCGAAGACAGCCTCCGACCAGGACAGGATGGGGGACGCTCTCCACAAGCTCTCCGAGGAAGATCCGACCTTCCGCGTGCGCCAGGACGAGAACACCGGGCAGACGGTCATCTGGGGGATGGGGGAGCTGCACCTGGAGGTCCTGGTCGACCGGATGCTGCGCGAGTTCAGGGTGCAGGCGAAGATCGGGCGCCCGCGGGTGGCCTATCGCGAGTCGATTTCGCGGCCGGTGCCGCGCGTCGAATCCCGCTACGTGAAGCAGACCGGCGGTCGCGGGCAGTACGGCCACGCGGTGCTGTCGCTGGAACCAGCCGAGCCGGGTTCGGGCATCTCGTTTGAGGACCAGGTGGTGGGCGGCGTCATCCCGCGCGAGTTCATCCCGGCGGTCGAGAAGGGCGTGCTGGAGGCGGCGGAAGCGGGCGTGCTGGCGGGCTACCCGGTGGTGGACGTGAACGTTCGCCTGATCGACGGCTCGTTCCACGAAGTCGACTCGAGCGACATGGCGTTCAAGATGGCGGGCTCGCTTGCCTTCAAGCAGGGAGTGCAGATGGGCGACCCGGTGCTGCTGGAGCCTATGATGCGCGCCGAGGTTATCGTCCCGGAGGAAAACGTAGGCGATGTCGCCGGGGACTTGAGCGCGCGGCGCGCGCTGATCGAGGGCATCGAGAGCCGTCCGGGTCGCACCCAGGCCATCCGCGCCAAGGTCCCCTTGGCCGAGATGTTCGGCTACGCCACCGCGCTCCGTTCCCTGACACAGGGACGGGGTGTGTTCACCATGGAGTTCGACCACTACGCCCGGGTGACGGCCTCCGTCAGCCGGGAAGTGCTGGCCGGCGCCTACTGAGCCCGGCCTGAAGATCGGCAGCGCTGCCTAGCAACAGGAGAGGAAATCGATGGCCAAGCAGAAATTTGAGCGGACGAAGCCGCACATGAATGTCGGGACGATGGGGCACATTGATCATGGGAAGACGACGCTGACGGCGGCGATCACGAAGTGGTGTTCGTTCAAAGGTTTGGCGCAGTTTCGTCCGTTTGATTCGATCGACAATGCGCCGGAAGAGCGTGAGCGGGGGATCACGATTGCGATAGCGCATGTGGAGTACGAGACGGAGAAGCGGCACTATGCGCACGTGGACATGCCTGGGCACCGGGACTACATCAAGAACATGATCACGGGGGCGGCGCAGGTGGATGGGGCGATTCTGGTGGTGGCGGCGCCGGACGGGCCGATGCCGCAGACGCGGGAGCATGTGCTCTTGGCGCGGCAGGTGGAGGTGCCGGCGATCGTGGTGTTCTTGAACAAGGTAGACATGATGGATGACCCGGAGCTGTTGGAGCTGGTGGAGTTGGAGCTGCGGGAGTTGTTGAACGGGTATGGATTTCCTGGGGACGAGACGCCGATTGTGCGCGGGAGTGCGCTGCTGGCGTTGGAGTCGAAGAGCGCGGATCCGGAGGCGCCGGAGTACGGGTGCATCAAGGAGCTGCTGCGGGTGGTGGACGAGTACATTCCGGAGCCGGTGCGGGAGATGGACAAGCCGTTCATGATGCCGATTGAGGATGTGTTTTCGATCAAAGGGCGAGGGACGGTGGTGACGGGGCGGATTGAGCGAGGGAAGATCAAGGTTGGGGAGGGG
>CAZNRD010000069.1:0-10525 GCA_964575425.1 uncultured Anaerolineaceae bacterium
CTTCCCCAACTTGGCCCCGGCCGCTTGACTGTCTCATATGTACTGGACGAGTACATCAAATTGACGGACGGCACAGCGTGTGATAGACTGCCGACCACATCCCCGGAGGATCCACGGTTGTCAAAGCGAAGCACCGGCATCGTTCGCTGGTTTGATGGTTCAAAAGGCTACGGATACATCGAGGCTGCGGGCGGGGAACGCGTCTTCGTCCACTACAGCGCCATCAGTGGTCAGGAGGCCCGTCTGCTGCGGGAAGGCGAGCAAGTGGCGTTCCTTCTGGAACAGACAGTGCACGGCCTGCAAGCCACCGAAGTCACCCGACTGAATTGAACCCACGCAGACACCAGGCGTCTCTCTCACGTTGGGCGGCGTTGCCGCCTGCGGGAACTCGACGCACTCCGCACAGGGTCCCCGGGCTTAGCAAAGGAACCCGTATCGTATGGCAAGCAAGAAGCTGAGACTCGTTCCCCTGGGTGGGCTGGGGGAAGTCGGAAAGAACATGATGGCCGTCGAATACGGCGACAACGTGCTGATCATCGACGCCGGGATCATGTTCCCCGAGAACGACATGCTGGGCATCGACTACATCATCCCCGATTTCCGCTACCTGCTGGAGAAGAGGTCCCAAGTCCGAGCGATCCTCATCACGCATGGGCATGAGGACCACATCGGCGCCATCCATCATGTGCTTGAGGCAATCCCGGCACCGTTGTATGCGACACGGCTGACGCGCGGGCTGCTGGAGGCCAAGCTGAGCCGCAACGGCATGCGGCAGCAAGCGGAGGTGCACACGGTAAAGGCGGGCGACCGGCTTGGCCTTGGGCCCTTCCAGCTGGAGTTCTTCCACGTCTGCCATTCCATCCCGGATGGCGTGGGACTGGCCATCCAGACGCCGGCAGGGCTGATCGTCCACTCCGGCGACTTCAAGTTCGACCACACACCTGTGGACGGCTGGCCCACCGACTTCGGCAAAGTGGGCGAGTTGGGCGGCCGTGGCGTGCTGGCCCTCCTGGCCGATTCGACGAACGCCGAGCGCCCCGGCTGGACACCTTCTGAAGCCGTGATCGGCCCGGCGCTGGATGCCGTCTTCGCTCAGGCCAGAGGCCGCATCTTGGTTGCCACGTTTGCCTCACTGATCTCGCGCGTGGCGCAGGTCGCCCGCGCCGCCGAGCGCCACAGGAAGGTGATGGCCCTGGTGGGGACCAGCATGGTGGAGAACGTGCGCATCGCACGCAGCCTGGGCTACCTGGAGATGCCGGATGAGCTGGTCGTGCCGCTGGACCAGGCGCTGCGCATGGACCCGTCGCGTGTGGTGCTGATGTGCACGGGTACGCAGGGCGAGCCGTCCTCGATCATGGGTCGGCTTTCGATGGGCACCAACCGCCAGTTCGAGCTGATGGCTGGCGACACGGTCATCCTGTCCTCCCATCCCATCCCGGGCAACGAGGAAATGGTGCACCGCACCATCAACCGCCTGATCCAGCGCGGGGCGGAGGTGATCTACGATGCCGTTGCCCCGGTTCACGTCTCGGGCCATGCCAGCCAGGAGGAGATGAAACTGCTGCTGCAGTTGGTGCGGCCGAAGTACTTCGTACCCATCCACGGCGAGCTGCGCCACCTCACGCGCCACGCCGCCCTCGCCCGTGAGCTGGGCATCCCGGCGGACCACATTGCCGTCGTCGAGAATGGGACACCGATCGAGTTCTCCGACGGGCGCATGACGGTCGGCGAGCGCGTGCCGGGCGGATACGTTTTCGTCGACGGCAGCGGCGTCGGCGACATCGGCCCAGCCGTCATGCGCGAGCGGGAAGCCCTGGCGCGCGATGGCTTCGTCGTCGTCCACCTTGTGCTCAACCCGAGGACGCGGAAGCTCGAGCGGCCAGTGGAAATCCTGTCGAAGGGCTTCGTCTTTGCACCGGAGGCGGAGGGACTGTTTGAGCGGGCGCGGCAGCGCGTGGAGTCACTGCTCGCCGGGTCGGATGGCGATGTGCGCGAGCGTGTGGAGCGAGAGCTCTCCAAGTTCTTCTACGCCGAAACCAAGCGCCGCCCGATGGTTTTCGTGGTGACCGCCGAGGCTCGCTGACGGGGCGGGTATAATCCCGGCCAGCATGCGCCTCCGCTTCTGGGCACTCCTGGGGACCGGGATTGGCTGCCTGACGTTGACGGGCTGCAGTGCCCTGCCCACCGGCCTTGGCGGAACCACCCCAACCCCAAGCCTCACGCCTGCGCCCCCGACTGCCACCCTAGAACCCCTCGCCGCTCAGGTGAACGGAACGCCCATCCTTCTGGCCGAATACCAGGCCGAAGTGGCGCGGTTTGAGGCAGCCCGGGGTCAGCTCGGCATTGAATTTGCAACCCCGCCGGATTACCGGGGCCGAGTGCTCCAGGCCTTGATCGACCGCAGGCTTCTTTCGCTGGGCGCACTGGCCAGTGGCCTGAGCGTTGAGCCTGCTGATGTGGACAGGAAGATGGCGGAGCTGGCCGCTCAGGTGGGCTCGAACGAAGCGATGGGCGCGTGGATGGCGGCAAACCACTACTCTGTCGCGAGCCTACGCGCGGCACTCCAGGAGGAAATGCTGGCAGCGCAGATGGTCTCGCGAATCGCTGTCTCCGTCCCCGAGACGACCGACCAGGTCCATGCGCGCCACGTGCTCGTAGCCAGCAGGCCCGAGGCCGAGGACATCCTGCGCCAGCTTGCCGCCGGCGCCGATTTCGCGGAACTGGCGCGCAGCGTTACGCTCGATCTGAGCACGAGGCCCGGCGGAGGCGACCTGGGTTGGTTTCCGCGCCGCTACCTGACGGTCCCCGAAGTCGAGGCCGCTGCCTTTGACTTGCAGCCGGGAGAGACCAGCGGGATTGTGGAAAGCACCCTCGGCTTCCACATCGTCCAGACACTTGAGCGGGGCGAGCACCCGCTTTCGCCCGATGCGCTGCGCTGCCTGCAGGCGCTGGCTGTGGAGGATTGGCTGCAGGCGCAGCGCCAGGCCGCCGTCATTGAGATCCTCGTCGCTCCGTGACGCGGGGATCGGGAGAGAAAAGTCATGGATGATTTCTACGACACCAGGCCCGGGCTGGACTTGCCTCGGCTGATCCTGAATCTCCTGACCGTGCTGGTGCTCCTGGGCACCGTCGGCGTCGGCCTGCTGATGGCAGCCCTCTTCATTAACCCCTATCTGCCTATCAACCCCTACCCGCCGCCAACGCTGCCCCCGACTCTCGGCTGGCCCACGGCGACGAAGACACCCGAAATCCGTCTGCCCCCCACGTGGACTCCCACAGTGACCTTCACCCCGCGGCCGACGCACACGCCGACCGCCACCGAGACCCCGGTTGCCACCCCAACGCCCGAGGGAGGCGCGGCGACGACACCGACGGCGGTCTCCTACAACTACGAAGCCGACGATCAGATCGCCATGCCCAACGGCTTCATCAACACCCTCGGCTGCGGCTGGATGGGCGTCGGCGGACAGGTCTTTCAGGTGGTCAATTCCACCTCGGTTCCGGTGCAGGGACTGAACGTTCAACTTGGCGGGACGTTGGCCGGCGTTCCCAAGGACTTGCTCACGTTGACGGGCAGCGCGCAAGTATTGGGGCCTTCGGGCTACGTCTTCGACCTGGCCGATCGCCCGATCGCGAGCGTGAACATGCTGTGGATCCAGTTGGTCGACACCGCCGGCCTGCCGGTGTCTGCGAAAGTCTACATTCAGACCTTCGACTCGTGCGATCATAACTTCGTTCTGCTGAACTGGCGTCAGGTGCGCTGAGGCGAGGCCTCCGATGCAGACGCGAAACCGGCCCAACGCTCGGTGTTGGGCCGGCTGCCTTCTGATGCCTCAAGTGGCAGCGTCGAGCAGGACCTGTTCCATCCAGCGAGCAATCGTCTTCCGATCGAATTCGGCCTCGACCCAGGCCCGCCCGTTGGCGCCCATGCGGCGGGCCAGGGCGGGGTCTTTCGAAAGCGTCGCCACCGCCTCGGCCATCGCTTGGGCGTCTGCCGGCAGCACAGCAATTCCAGCGTAGGCGCGCTCGACGACCTCGCGGATGACGCCGTCAATCGCCAGGACGACCGGCAGGCCGGCGGCCATGTAGTCGAAGACCTTGTTCGGATAGGTCGTGGCGAAGAGCGGGATAGGCTTGAGCACCGCCAGCCCGCAGTCCGCGGCGGCCAGGACGGCAGGAACTTCTTCCTTGGGCACCGCTGGAAGAAAAAGCACGTTCTCCAGCCCCATGCGCGCCGCTTCCGCCGTCAGCCGCGGCTTTTCCTTGCCGTCGCCCACCAGGACGAAGCGAATGCGAGGGTCGTGGCGTAGGGCACCGGCAGCCTGGAGCACGGTTTCGAGATGATTGGATAGGCCGTGCGCGCCGGTGTACAGGGCGACGAACTTCCCTTCCAGGCCGTGCCTGACTCGGAACGATGCCGCGGCGCGAACTGCAACCTTCGTGAAGAGGGCCAGGTTGACGCCGTTGGGGACGAGGGCGATCTTGCTCTCGGGCACGCCGTGCTGCTGCATGTACGGGACGTACCCCGGGGAATTGACGACGACGCGCCGGGCGCGACGGTAGAGGAAATCCTCCACCGCCCGTGCCAGAGCGATCAGGATGGAGTTGTGCAGCACCCCCACCTGCACCGCCGCCTCCGGCCATGGATCGCGCACTTCGAAGATGAATTGGGCACGTTTGAGCGCTGCGAGCGCCAAGGCCGTGCACGCCTGAGGCAGCGGCGGCGACGTGCACCACACCAGGTTAAGCCCGCCGACAGAAAGCCCGCGCCAGAAGGCGCTCACCATAAAGGACAGGAAACCCAGGGCACGATGCAGGAAGCTGCGGTGGACGCTGGCGGCAACGGCGCATGGGATGATCTCGAGACCGGGTTCAAGCACCTCACGCCGCTGATGGGCTGTGGGCTGGCCGGTCAGGTAGCTGCGCGTTCCGGCGAGCACGGTGACGCGGTGGCCGGAGCGGACCAGATGGCGGCAGTAGTCATAGTGCTGGGTGAGCCCGGGCTCATCCAGGCGGCTGAACAGTTGGTGCACCAGCAGGATGTGCATGGAGGGAAACGGCGCCGGCGAGCCTACGGATTGTATCACGCAGCCTCACCCGGCTCTCACCTCGAGGACATCGCCGCGGACCTCGAGGCGGATGAACGGTGCCGGGCTCTCGCCAACAGGTCGCCATTCCACGCGCGCCTCTGAGGAATGGCTGTCGCCGAAACAGAACCACGTGAGCCAGCGCACAGGCAGGCAGCCTTCGACCTGGCATACCAGCGACAGCGCCGATTCCTTCTGGGCATACGTTGGAGAATGCCAGCCCCACACAGGGCTGCCTGGGTGAATGGTCTCCCCAGCAAGGTGAGCGCCGCCGCGGTACAGGCCCAATCTGGGATTCGCGCCCTCAATCATCATCGTCAGGTCGGGGCGGGTGAGGCGAAGCCCGTTGAGGCTGAGTTCGGGAGAGGGCGCGTCCGGCAGGAGCCACGACGTCTGGCCGACCCAATGGCCATGGCCCAGAACCTCATCGCACACCATCCACAAATCGTCGCCAAGAGCAGCGACACTGCGGCGTACGACGATGTCGAGGTGGCGGTAGCCATGATGTTCTGCAGTGATCGCGTGGATGCGGCCGCCGGCATCGGTCCAGCGGCCCAGGACGTGGCCTTGCGCCCACTCGAGCCACAGGAAGCGGCCGGCGCGGCGCATCAGTTCGATGCCGGCCAGCGTCGGACCGTTGTGGGCGGATGCCAGGGCCAGTGAGTTGTCCCATGGAGGAGGCGCGTTGTAGAGGTAGGAGCCGGCGTCGAGCAACACGGCGCGGCCTCGATGGTGCAGGTAGAGATGCAGTTGATCGGAGTGACCGGGCCGCGAGCGAAAGTGAGCACAGCGCAGAACGGCGCTTGAATTGGGCTGCCGCAACCAGTACACGCCTGCCTGCGGCGCGTCGACATGCGCGACAGTGGAGGAAGGTAAGCGCGGCGAGCCGGCGCGGGGCAGCCCGAACCACACGCAGGCCTCGTCCCAGGAGCCCCGCGGCAGCTCCGGCTGTCGCAGGATAGCTGCTGCTAGCTGCAGTGTTGGGCGGTAGTCCTCGAACGGGCAGGCGCTGAGCGGTAGGAGATCGGCGCCGTCGTTGGGGCCGAAGTTCGGGACCCGTCCGCTGTCTGGAGCAACAAGATCGCGTTCGAAGGCGGCCATGCGGCTGAGGGCAGCGCGTGTGGATGGAGGCAGAGGCTCGTGGTTGATCTCGGCCAGGCGAGAGGCCCACAGACCTGCTTGCAGCACCGCGCGATGGTAGTTAGTCGAATGCTGCACATGGCCGCCGTCGGCGAAGACCTGCGAGGCGAGTGAGGCGACGATCCAGCGGCGGCCGAGGGAGCGCCAGCGGGGAGCGCCGCTACACTCGGGGAAGAGCACGCCGGCCGTATACAGGCCCGCGGCTTCGGACACCAGATGGTTGTTCGCCAGGGAGCGGGCATAAAGCAAGGTCGCCGGCAGACGGTCGGCGTGCGCGGCGACCATGTGAACGATGTCCGCCGCCTGCTCGGGTCGGGCCTGCAGGTGTGGCGCGAGGCCGTACCAGGCGAAGGCCAGCGCCAGAATGCGCAGGGCCACCTCTTGTCCGGAGAACCAGTGCGGACCGCGGTTGGGAGGGTTCACGGCGCGCCAGGAGTCGATCAGGTCAACGCAGGCGCGAGCGAAGCGGTCATCGCCCGTGAGGCGGTAGGCGCGCACCAGCGGGAAGACCCAGCCGAAGCGCGAGGGTTCCCACAGGAGCTTGACATCTGCCTGGAAGGATTCGGGTGGATAGGCTGTCCAGTGGCGGCCGGGATCGATGTCGGCAGGGCTTGTCGCATCGCCCAAGGGTGCGAACGCGTGCCATCGAGGCGGGAAGCCGAGGTCCACAAGTGCGCCGCCGAAGAGACGGAAGCGGCCGCCCTGGATGGACTCCGCCTCGTCGAGCAAGGCAGCTCGGCGCCCTCCCAGGACCTGGGCCAGAGGCTGAGATAGGTTGGCGAGGGGCTCGAAGAAGAAGCGCCTCGGGAACTTGGGCGAAAGACGCCAGGCGAGATAGGCTGTCGGGTCGGTGGGGACGTCCGGGCGAAGCCAGCGGCCGAGGGGACGCTCATCCCATGCGTAGATCGGGGTGCGCCGGCGCAGCCATCCGCTGCGCAAAGCGATCTCGTACGCGGCATACTGCGCCAGGGACGACGGACCCAGCTCCCAGGCAGCGCGGGCGAGCGTCTTCAGGCTTTGGCGGGCTTCGGGTGCGGAACGGGCTGGTGTCATCCCGCCACGGCGGGGGGCTCGACGCGCACAGGCTGGCGCCGGCGCAGCGATTCGAAGGCGTCGAGGGTGGCTTGGCTGACAGCAAAGAGGTCGGGGTAGGGAATCGGCGGCGGGCCGCCGCGAGTGATCGCCTGCACGAACGCCAGCCACTCAGCGCGGTGCCCCTTGTCCTGGCGCAGGAACGAACGCCAGGCGCGGCGCCGGCCAGAGATCCAGAGTTCGAGGCGGCGGAAGTCGTCGAGGACGGCGACGCGGCCGCCGACGAAGGCCTCGACGCGCTCCTTGGGAAAGGCACGATCGCCGTTGGCGAGGTAGGTGATGGCCCCGAGCGAGCCGTCCGCGAATTCCAGCGTCACCAGCACGTTTTCCTCGCGATAGTGCCCATCGTCGGGCAGGCCGTGACTCTGCACCTGGGCAGGGAGGGAGCCGGCGAGAAAAGTGAGGAAGTCGATGAAATGGCAGACCTCGCCCACCAGGCGGCCTCCGCCCTGCTCGGGGTCGTAGACCCAATGGCTGCGCGGCAGGGGCCCAGCGTTGACGCGGTAGTGAAGGGCCATGGGCTCGCCGGCGGATTCAAGGAAGCGCTTCATGCGCAGAGCCATGGGGGCGAAGCGGCGGTTGAAGCCCACGGTGAGCAGGCGGTCGGTCGCCGAGATAGCGCGCGCCAGAGCTTCGAGATCGTCGCGGGTGAGCGCCAGCGGCTTCTCGCAGAAGACGTGTTTGCCCGCCTGGAGGGCAGCTAAGGACTGGCGGGCGTGCAGGCCGTGGCGGGTGAAAATGGCGACGGCGTTGATGGATGGATCGCGCAGCACTTCGTGCTCATCCGTGGTCGCATAGCGGAAGCCGAAGCGGCGGGCCGAGGCCCGAGCCTTGAGGCCGGTGGGCGAGGCCAAGCCGACGAGGTCGAGCTGTGGCACGCGGCGCAGAGCCGGCAGGAGCACGCCGGTGGCGAAGCTGCCTGCACCTAGGACGCCGAGGCGCACAGGCGATTCGGGCGCGGCCGCACGCGAGGGGATGTCGAATCGCCGCTGCACAACAGCGGCAGCAGGGTAGGTGATCAGCACAGCCAGGAAGGGTACGCCGCCGCCGGAGATCAGGCGATAGGCCTCGGCGGCGCGCTCGATGGGGAAGCGGTGGCTGATCAGGGGCCTCGGGTCCACCTTGCCATCGGCAACGAGCTGGAGGAAAGCCTCCAGGTTGCGCCCTTCGGTCCAGCGCACGTAACCGAGCGGGTAATCATGCCCGCCCTCTTCGTAGTCCGGATCGTAGCGGCCCGGGCCGTAGGAGCGGGAGACGATGAACTGCAATTCCTTGTCGTAGAAGAGCTTGCGCGGCAATGCGAGGTCCACCAGCCCGGTGGCCACGACGCGGCCGCGGTCGCGCGCGATGGCTGCCGCCAGCTCGACCGGATCGCTTCCGCTGCTGTGCGCGCAAATTAGGACCAGGTCGCAGCCCTGACCCCGTGTGAATGCCGCCGCAGCGGATTCGGCCTCGCCCCGCGCGACGGCCTGGGTACCCATCTGGCGAGCGCGCTCTACGCGAGCGGGATCGACATCCACTCCGAGCACCGAGCAGCCGGCGGCATGGGCGACGGCGACTGCAAGCAGCCCCACGACGCCCAGCCCGATGACTGCCACGTGCTCACCAACCTGCGGCTCTCCCAGGCGAAATCCATGCAGGGCGATGGCGCCGAGCGTGGCGAAGGCCCCGGCCTCGTAATCCAATCCTTCGGGGAGGGACACGACCAGATTGCGAGGGACGACGGCGAATTCTGCGTGGACAGCATAGCCTGCACCGGCGCAGGCAACGCGATCGCCGGCGCGAACTCCGACCACCCCCGGGCCGACTTCCGCCACCTCACCCGCCGAGGCGTAACCGAGGGGCATCGGTTGGTCCAGACGATTGCGGACGGCATCGAGGGTGGTGAGCAGGCCTTCGCGGCGGACCTTGTCGAGGGTCTGGCGGACCAGGTCAGGCCGTGAGCGTGCCTTGCCAATCAGGCCCTTGCCAGCAAACTCGACCAGAGTTCGTTCGGTGCCGGTGGATACCACGGAGGCGGCCGTGCGCACCAGCACCATCCCTGGCTTCGGGGTTGGCACGGGGACTTCGACGACGGAGGTCTGGCCGCTGCGGAGGTCCTGGATGAGCTGCTTCATGGCACAGTGGGCAAGCGGCCGCGAACGGGGTCGCGGCCCGGCGGTGAGGATTATAGCATCGGGGTGGAGGGCAGGCAGAGTGCGCGCGCGATGAGGCGCCGGGTCTGCCCGGCCGGCTAGGTCTCCGGGGGCCCTAGATAATGGGGAGCGTAGGCCTGATCGAGGCGGAAGCTTGCCTGAGGGATGACCGGATCGTAGACGATGCGCAGGACGACGATATCGCTCTGCACGATCTCGCCTCCGCCGGCCTTGCCCAGGTTCTGCTGGCGCAGGACGATGCCGGTGAGGGCGTCGATGCGGAAGCGGTCCGCGATCAGCCCTGTGGGCGCTGTCCAGTCGAGCACCACAGCGGCCCGATCTGCTACGGTGCTGGTCCCGACGACGCGGTAACCGCCCTGCCTCTGCGCGAACGTCGATGGAAAGACGATCTCACCGACAGGGAATCCGATGAGCGAGCCGAGAGGGTGGGGGTAGATTGTGTCGCTGAGCGTGTGCGGTGGGAAGAAGGATGTCTGCGCGGACCTGGGCAGGTCGCCCTGCTCGTCCCGCCCTGCTTCCGGATAGACCAGACGGTAGCGTTGGCCATCGCTGACAAAGACGGAGTTTGGGGGCTCGTCAAGGCGACCGCTGAGGACGAGCACCCTCCCTGGCTGCTGGATCCAGACCTGGTAGCGACGAATGCGGACGGGCAAGTTGCTCATTTCTGGAGGATAATCGATGGCCCGGATGTCCGCGTACAGGCTGGTCCAGCCGAGGTGGCTGTTGAGCATGCGCAGGCGGACGGCCTCCCCATCGGATTGCGGCGTCAGCGGCTCCCAGGAGGGAGTCGGGGTGGGCTGGGTAGCGGTGGGGCTGGGCGGGAGAGTGGTGGATGGCTCGACCGTGGCTGTGGATGGTGCGAAATGCGCGAAACCTCCGCGCATATTGAGGGCGAACGGGCCGGATTGTAACACCCCTATGGGGGAACGCCGACAAACGGCCTGCTCAGGATACTACTGAGCCCTGCATAAGTAACGTCCTATCGTAAGCGCAAGGGAAGCGGGCTGTGGCGGATGAAGGAGCGCAGCAGGAGCTGGCGCCTCTGTAGCC
>CAZNRD010000070.1:0-10043 GCA_964575425.1 uncultured Anaerolineaceae bacterium
GGTCAATGGCCCGCGGTCAGACTCACACCCTGGCTTGTGTCTCCCCCAACCTGACAGACTACACCTTCGCAAGTGTCATCGAAGGCGCTGAAACCGAGGCGCGCCGACATGGCTACTACACGCTGTCGGCTTCTGCAGCCGGTGCCGGAACGTTCCGTGAGCTGATGAATGAACTCGTCGGCCATCGCCGCGTGGATGGCCTGATCGTCATCAACCCATACATCGATGAGCGCGTGGAACACGTGCCACAGGGTTTCCCAGCGGTGTTTGTTGGGTCGCCTGCACATGATGGGGCGATTGCATCCGTGTGTTTGGATGACGACAAAGCGGCCTACGACGCGACCATGCATCTGCTTTCTCTTGGGCACGTACGGATTGCCATGGTAACCGGCCCCATGGAGGAGGATTGCTCCCTGAACCGCGTCAAGGGCTATCGACGGGCCTTGGAGGAAGCGGGGATTGCTGTGGACGAATCGGCGATCCTTGAGGGCGACTGGTCAGCCGCATCGGGACAGAAGGCCTTGCTCTCGCTTGTTGAGCAAGGACGGGTTCCAACCGCCGTTTTCGCCCAGAATGACCGCATGGCGCTGGGCGTCTTGCGCGCAGCCAGGGATGCCAATCTACAGGTCCCTACTAAACTCTCCGTCATCGGCATTGACGATATACCGCTGGCCTCCTACTTCGATCCTCCGTTGACCACCATGCGCCAGGACATGCCGCGCATTGGTCAGGAGGCCGCCCGCATGTTGCTGGACACCATACAAGGGAAGGATCAAACGCCGCATCAGTTGAAGCTGACGGCGTACTTGGTAGTCCGGCAGTCCACAGCTCCTCAACAAGGAGGTGCCCCTCCTGAATAGCCACAGACCGCCCGAAGAACTGTCCCGAACATCTCAGTTCTCGACTACCGCAGGAGAAGACAAGAAAATGAACCGCTACCTTCTCAAGGCGCTCTGCCTGATCCTGGCTGCCTCCTTTGCCCTGTCCGCCTGCGGCACTGCCGCTCCAGCGGAGGCCCCGGCCGTCACGGAGGCCCCGACCGTCAGCGAGGCTCCCGCAGCTGACGTCGCCCTGCGCTGGCGGACCCGCCCCGACAACCAGGAGGAGATCGACGTCTATAGCCAGATCAGCACCGAGCTGGACGCCGAGCTCGAAGGGATCACCCTCACGTACGAACCAGGTGGCACCGAAGGTGCCAACTACCAGGAGCAACTGCGCGCTGAAGTGGCCGCCGGCACGGCCCCTGATGTCTTCTGGATCCCCGGGACCGATGTGGCTGATTTCGCCATGCGCGGCCTGATCCTGAACCTCGCCGATCTGGCCTCCGCCACAGAGGGATTTGATGTGGCCGCCTTCTATCCCGGTCCGATGTACCACCTGACCTACAATCCAGAGACCGGCGCCTCGGGCGCCGACTCGGGCGCCCTGTGGGGCCTGCCGCGCGACGTTTCCACTTTCGCCCTGTACCTGAACCTGGACCTGATCGAAGAAGCCGGAGCCCCCGACCCGCGCGAACTGGCCAAGGAAGGCAGATGGGACTGGAACGCCTTCTTGGATGTGGCCAAGAAGACCCGCGCCCTCGGCTCTGATATCTACGGCTACGGCGCGAGCGCCTGGTGGGGACCCTACGGCGTCTGGCTCAACGCGGCCGGCGGCGGCTTCTTCAACGCCGAGCGCAATGCCTGCGCCCTCGATACCCCCGAGTCCCTGGCTGGCCTCGACTTCCAGCGCTCCCTGTACCTGGACTTCGATGTTGCCACCCCGTACGGGGAAGACCCGGAACCCCCGTTTCGCGCGGGCAAGGTCGCCATGTTCCAGAATGGCCGCTGGGCCACCCCGGGCATCCGCACTGTAACCTTCAACTGGGATGTGGTGGAACTCCCCAGGGGCCCGAGAGGCTCCATGGGCAACTGGCTGTTCTGGGGCGCCTACGTGATCAACGCCAGGACCGAGCGTCCCGAGGAGGCTTGGAGACTCATCCAGGCCCTCACCACTGCCCAGACACAAGGCAAGGTCGCGGCCCTGGGCGCCAACATCCCCAGTCGCGTCAGCCAGGAAGCCTTCGACGCCTTCCTGACCTTCACCCCGCCGCTCAACAACCAGGCTTTCCTGAACGGTCTGGCCGATAATCCCGCCACCGAAGGCCCCCTGTGGGCTGGTTCCTGGCCCGAATACGACAAGATCATGGGCCCGGCCGTCCAGGCGGTTCTGACGGGCGGCATGACCGTTGAAAAATTCGGCGCCACGATCTGCGACCAAGCCAACAAGGCCTTCACTCGATAAGCACCGTGGTTGCACGGGGGCAGGTTCCGGCCTGCCCCCGCTTCGTTGTCTACCCAACCCCCGGAGGCGTCGGTCATGAGGACCCCCCCGCAAGCGGACTCCAGAACCCTGGTTATCCTGCTCGGCAGCGTCATCTGGCGCAGCGTCTTCTCCGTTCTTGCCGGGGCGGGTGCAGTTGGCTTGTGGATGGGGCTCTTACCTGCCCTCCTCCTCTGGCAAAGGATCCTGCTTGCCTTGCTGCTGGGTACCACATCCATCCTCAGCGGGATGGCAGCGATCGACATCCGGAGCAGGAACCACCGCGGCCGTGTCGTCTCCCTGGTCCTGGACTACCTGTCTTTTGTCGTTTGTTTCGTGGCGTTGTTGAACATGGGTGAGGTCTTTGTTGGCATCGACAGTCTGGCGGATGTCTTTGGGAGAGGCGTCCCCTCCCTCGGGCTGGCGTTAGGCGGCTACCTGGTTGGCACTCTCAGCGACCGTCTCTCCCGGTGGCCCTTGGCAGAGAAGCGCCTGCGGCAGGTCGGACGGTACACGGTCGTCGCCGGTTTGGTCCTCTTCCTTTGGAAAGTCAACCTGTTGGGCGGCCTCATCCATTTCGCCGTGAAAATCGCCCGACCACCTGGGTTGCTGGCACTTGCTGGTACGGCCCTCTTTGGCCTTGCGATCTGGGGCATGTGGCGCGAGCGAACCGCTATCGCCCTGCAAGCCAAGGTGCATCATGAGCAGTCGCTCAACGGCTGGCTCTTCCTCTCCCCCAACCTGCTCGGCTTCTTCGCCTTCTTCGCTGGGCCGCTGCTGCTCTCCTTCTACTTCTCCTTCACTGACTCCGACGCATTCAGCCCTCCCGATTGGATCGGCTTGGAGAACTACGCCAAGATCCTGAACATCCGATTCGTCCCGCTGTCCTCTCCGGATCAACTAGCACGTGATGTTGTGGATATCAAGATCTACGACGAAGTGGGGCGACTGAGGATCGGGAACGGCGGACTCCTGTTCGCTGCCGCCGACAAGTTCTTCTGGCTGGCGCTACGCAATACCTTGACCTATGCGCTCATCGCCGTCCCCTTGAGCGTGATTCCCGCCCTGCTGCTGGCCAATATCCTCAACAGCAGGGTGCCAGGCATGAAGTTGTTCCGGGCCATCTACTTCATCCCCAGCATCGCCGCCACCGTGGGGATCTCGCTAGTTTGGCAGTGGCTGTACAACGCCACCATCGGCTACATCAACTACTTCATCACGCTCAGCGTGGAGGCGTTGAACAACCTCTTCCAAGCCGGTTTGATCGACCCGAAGATCCGCTGGGTGTCGGATGAGAGAACCGCCCTGCTGTCCGTCATTATCATCAGTGCTTGGCAAAGGATAGGCTTCAACACCGTCCTCTTCCTGGCCGGATTGCAGAACATCCCTGGTGAGTTGTACGAGGCCGCCACCGTGGACGGGGCGGGGCCATGGCCCAAGTTCCGGCGCATTACCATCCCCATGCTGGCCCCATCCACCTTCTACGTGGTGTCCACTACGACCATCCAAGCTATGCAGGTCTTTGAGCAGGTCTTCATTCTGATGAATCCGCCCGAAGGACCGAACAACTCCACCATCACGTTGGTCTTGTATCTCTACCGCAGCGCATTCATCAACTTCAAGCAGGGATACGCCTCGGCGATCGCCTGGGTGTTGTTCATTGTCATCTTCGGATTGACGCTCATCCAGTTCCAGCGCCAGCGCCGCTCCAGCATCTATGAGGCTTGACGGAGACAGACCATGAGACTGGAGCCCTACCGCCTGACCCGGTTTCTCGGCAACCTGTTTATCTACTTCATCCTGACCTCCTTCGCGTTGGTCATGCTTTTCCCGTTCTTCTATATGCTCTCGACATCCCTCAAGCTGCCATCCGATACCTTCCGCTATCCGCCCCGCATGTTGCCGCGAGACCCAGTGACCATTGAACTGGAGGGCTTCGACGAACCGCTCCCCCTGTACTATGTGGAGCATGAAGGCAGCCAGCGCGAATTCGCCCTGACCCAAAGCAACATCAAAGTCGGGACGTACGCCTCACCGCACGATCCGCAGACTACCTACGAGCGACGTCTCAGCGAGGTCAGCCCCACGGGCGGGGCGATGAATCAACAGACAGCCATGGTCAATGGCGAGGAAGTGAAGCTCTTCGATGTCACCGTGGACGGCCAGCGGATACCCATGTTCCTCGTCAGCCAGACCACCGTGGGTGAATTCGTGGACCCGCAGAACCCGGTGATCAAGGTCACCCAAAACGTGCGCTTGAGCCGGCCCGTGGAACGCATCACCTGGCATCCCGAGAACTACAGCGAGGTCATCGCCCTGCGCGGCCTCGACCGCGCCCTCACCAACACCGCCCTGGTGACCATCCTGGTGGTGCTGGGACAACTCGCCACCTCTGTCATCGGCGGGTACGCTTTCGCCCGTCTCAAATTCCCCGGACGCGACGCGATCTTCGTGTTTTATCTCGGCACCATCATGATCCCTTTTGTGATGCTCATCGTCCCGCTCTACCAATTGATGGTGCTGATCGGCTGGACGGATCGCCTGGCCTCGCTCATCATCCCATGGATCTTCACCGCCTACGGGACCTTCCTGATGCGCCAGCACTTCATCACCTTTCCGAAGGAGATCGAGGAGGCCGCGCTCATTGACGGCGCCTCCCGCCTGCAGATCCTGTCCAAAATCCTGATTCCTGCCAGCGTCCCGGCATTGGCCACGCAAGGCACGTTCACGTTCCTGTATGCCTGGAACTCCTTCATCTGGCCGCTGGTGGTCATCAATGTGGGCAACGAAGAGAACCACGTTCTGACCCTGGCGCTCAACGTGCTGCGCGGGCGCGCCTCCGACTCGCCCAACCTGATCCTGGCGGGCGCGGCCATCGCTATCCTCCCGCCGTTGATCGTCTTCATCCTCGGACAACGATTCTTTGTGGAAAGCGTCGCCAGCAGCGGCGTCAAAGAATAATATCGCCCTGGAGTTCCATGCAAAATCCCACCCTGTACAATCCCCACCTCGAAGGCGGACCTTTCCTGTGGGACGCGGGACCGGTCGGCGTGTTGTTCTCCCACGGCTACACCGCCACAACCGCCGCACTCCGCCTGCTGGCGGAAGCCCTGCTCTGAAGAGGGTATGCCGTCGCCGCCCCGTTGCTTGCAGGGCATGGAACCCGTCCAGCCGACCTGAGTTGCGTCAATTGGTGCGACTGTGTCAATGATGTGGAAGCCACCTATGCCTCGCTTTCGGCGCGCTGCAACAGGGTCTTCCTCGGCGGACAGTCCATGGGCGGGCTTCTGGCCCTGTGCCTTGCCAGTGTGCATCAAGAGGCGGCGGGACTGCTGCTCTATGCCCCGGCCATTCGCCTGACCATCAGTGCACTGGACAGGATCGGAGTGTACCTTGGCTCGCTCTTCCTGGCAGAAGTGGGACGCGCTTCGCTGGACGGGTCCGAGAGATGGTAGGGCTATCCTGGCCTCCCGCTCAAAGCCGCGATTCAGCTGCTACGGCTCCAGGCGGTCACACGCAAGCGCTTGTCGCGCGTCCGTCAGCCTGTCATCATCTTTCAGGGGCGCCAGGACACAATGGTCCATCCGTCGGCTGGCGAGATCGTTCTGCAAGGGGTTTCTTCGAGCGTGAAGGAGCATCACTGGATGGAGGAACCCTCGCATGCCATCACTCTCGATGGCGAGCTGGCCGTGGTGACCTACTTGACCGAGCGCTTTATGTCATCCATCTCGCCCGCTTGAGTGCCCGTGACAAACACCGACGATCAACCACCGTCAGCCGCGATGCGGCTGGCATGTACAGGAGCAGGGATCACCACATGTCCAAGGAGAAGGGCACGTGAGAAAAGTCAACGGCCGATACGAAGTCTACGGCAACCCCATATCTGAGAGGCAATCTAGAGCCGCTGACCGGTGGAAGGACATGCTGGCGAGGAAGTTCCACTACGACCCGAACGAGAGATTCGTCCTGAGCGTCGCAGACCACCCTTACGGCTCGGAGATCTTCGGACTCAAGAGCATCGTCCGTAACGGACACGGCGAGCCACTCGACCAGGCCAACGGCGTCGTCGTCAGCACCATCCGCATGGGGTTTGGGCACTACCGCATCGCCATGGCGGGGGTCTCTGCCGCGAAGGCGATGGGCTTCATCCCGTACTGGCTCGACCTGCTTGCCATCCCTGGCATCACCGCTGACGTCATCAACTGGTGCAACACCAACTACAGCAGGTTCTCGCGCCTCTCCCAACGGTTCTCGTGGTTCGATAGGTACATCTGGGAACCCCTCACTACCGGCGGACCCACTCTTCCTGGCTTGAACGCATTCTTGCACTGGTGGATCGTGACCTGGCCCTGGCGCTTCCTCAAGACCGAAGTCAAAGACTTCAAGATGAGCGAGTTGTTCAAGAACCTGTATGCCGCGCTGCCGTCAGACATGCCCATGCTCACCTCCCACATGTGGAACTGCATGGGTGCCGTGGCCGCTGGAATGACCCGCGTTGTTCACATGGTGTTCGACAACTGGCCCATGGCTTTCCAGCTGACCGAAGGCGCGAAGCATGCGGTCCAATCCCCGTCGGGCTACTATGGCTTTCGTGCCATGCGCGGCTTCGATGACCGGGCGCGAATCCTCCAACCCACACCCCCCGACGCCCTCTTTTTCACCGGCCATCATGTTGACCATGAACTCGTCGAAAACATCGAAGCCGACTGCGCCGACCGCCTGAGACGCATGCAAGTCAGGGAACCACGCCGCTTCCTCGTCACTATGGGCGGGGCAGGCGCGCAGCGGGAGCTGTTCAAAGCGATCATTGAGCACGCCATCCCCATGATCGAGAGGGACCAGATCGCGCTCTTCATTAACCTCGGCGATCACAAGGACAGTTGGGCGTGGCTGCAGGGCGAAGTCTCCCACCACAAGGACCTCTTCAACACCCACTTCACCTGGGAGGAGACCAAAGCCCTCGTCGACAGCATCCGCCAGAAGGCCGCGCGCGGCCTGCACGTCTTCCTGTATGACAACACCTTCCACGCCGTGTATGCCACCAACTACCTCATGCGCGTCATCGACGTGATGATCACCAAGCCGAGCGAGCTGGCCTTCTACCCTGTCCCGAAGATCTTCAACGCCCGCGTTGGCGGACATGAGATGTGGGGGGCGATTCGCGGCGCCGAGATCGGAGACGGCACCGTCGAGACCCGCACCATCCCGCAGACCCTGCAGGCAATGGACTTGCTCGCCGAAGCCGACGACCTGCTCACCATGTTCTGCGAGTGCATCGTCAAGAACAAGAGCATCGGCATCTACGACGGCGCGTACAAGAGCGTGGAACTTGCGACGGGCAAGAGATACGAGCGATGACCTGACCAGGCCCGAGGATCTCCAGGGTCCTTGGGGTCCGGCTCGCCTGACATGGTTCATATCGAAACCGGCTTCCCCCCGTTCTCGGTCTCCTTCAAACGCGATCATCTTCTGCTGATGACCGTGCGGACGCCGGCTTCCCCCATGACGGATCTCCGCCTGGACAGCTCGAGTGTCACAGCCCGGTTTGCTGGGTTTGCCCTATGCTGCGAAAAGCGGCCAGGCTTCTGGGCTCTGTCCACGACCCCGGCCGACGACCTTGTTGAAGCTTAGCTGGAACTCTCGGGCCTCTGGTACGGCGGCGGAGAACTGATCCACCAACAGTTCCCGCTCAACAAGGTCATGCTCCAAAGCGCCGCCTTTCACACTTCGGAGAACGGTCCCACGGGCTTGAGCGGAATCCTGACCGCCGCCTAGTTTGACCTCTGAAGAGGCGGAGGCATTCACAGCCTGCGCCACTGCCCCGGTCAAGCCGTCAGTGAGTTGAACGAATTCACATTGCTCGGCCCGGCCACTGTCGACCCTTCCTGGATCTCCAGGGACCATCGTGACCTGAGCGAGGGGTTGGACGATGTGCGGGTAGCGCACCTGCCCTTGGAGCCTTCTCCTGGCGATTCTCGAGATGAGATACTGCGGCAGGCTTGAGCAAGATGGGTCATGAGCAGAAAGAGTACGCTCTTCTGAGTAGAGTGCTAGGCGGACCCTATCATACTGGGCGAGTGACCACGCGACCGCACCGGTGAGTGCCATGCCTGCCGCATGATTGTACAGATCGTGGTGTTGAGAGTACTTGTCCGCATCGAATGCGCGGGAGTTGCGGTCGATCACAAGGCACTTGTAGGGACAATCGAAGGATAGCTCTTGGAACCACAGGTCTAGCCATCGGGCAGTCGCGGAAGCCCTCTCGCTCATCGTCCTGTCGCGAAGCTCAGCGAAATGTATCCTGCCCGTGAAGCCCCCTCTCGCACTTGCAAGCCTCGCTACCAGAGACGGACACTTCTCCTCCGGCGCCAGGAGGATACCGTGGAAGAGGAATCTGGCATGAGTTGGGTCAGTACCGCTCTCGTCGTGATACACATTGAAGCTGCCCACTCGGGCGCCAGGTATTCCTTCGAAGGAGAGCTGTCGCGGATTGGACATAGACTCGGCTGTTTGCCTTCCATGTGGGGGCCGGTGTCATGAGGGTTGGCAGGAGGGAACAGCCGACCTGTCGACTCCACCATCCAAGCCGCTCCAGTGGTGAGCTGCTCCCATTCTCTGTGCCAGCTTCTATGTGAGTCCAATTGCCACCGTGGCAGGGATGAGCGGAGCTTCCAGGTCGAGCACCGACGCGCTCTTGGGGACTGGCCATAGGCGGTCGCGCGTGGGGCTCCTTGACTTCCGGGCGACGACGAGGTAGCCTAATTCCTGAACGGTGGACACGCGTCATGTCCGTTGCCTGGCTCCTGAAGACGGTCAAGGGTCTCGGTCCGCCAGGCAACTCAGAAAACCGAGATCAATACAGGGAATCTGGCCAAAGGCGAGCAAGGGTCCGATTTGCCGCCGCCGGGTGGTGCAAGAGCCTCATGCGCGGGTTGCCTGGCCCGCCGGCCCTGGCAGACAACGCCCGCACGCAGCTTTTCCCAGGAGCAGCATGCAATGCCCGACCGGATGCCAGGGCTGGCAAATCCCGCCGTCGCCTCCTGAACAAGGGGCATCGCTAGAGGGCGTGTAAGGGTCTCCGGAAAGGAGGGAGAACCTTATACGCCTTCTTCGATTCCGTACAAGGGGCATGGGAGTCAAAGACGGTTAAGGGTCTTGGACTCCCCTTCTAGCCCAGGCAATGCCAGGCAACACCCAGCAACGCCAGACAATGGACGCCAGCCAAGGAGGCACTACCATGAGAGGCAAGAGGCTCTCGGAGAGGACCATGAGTCACGCGAAGCTGGACATGCTCATCGACTACTACCTGGGAGACATGGAGCGGCGGGGCTGGACCGACGACTCCGTCAGTACGAATCGCCGTTCCCTTCGGCGCCTCGCCCGGTCTGTCAGTCTCGGCTCTCGAAGCGCCACGCTCCTAGACATCACAGACGAGGTTGTGGATGCCTACGTCTCGACGATGCAGCGACGCGATGTGAAGTTCGAGGCGCATCCAAACCGCAAGCAGGTACCAGGTAAGCTCTCCGGTTTCACCATCCGCAAGGAAGTCCGGATCCTGAAGGGGTTCGGCACCTGGCTCCAGCTGGAGGGCTTCGAGAACCCGTTTGGGGGCCTCGTGATCCCCAAGGAACCGAATCGGATGGTAAGCATGCTCACAGATGAGGAGTTCGATCGTATCCTCAAGTCCATCAATCCACCAACGCCGATTGGCTCCCGGCTCTACGCCATCGTGCTACTGATGC
>CAZNRD010000071.1:0-10022 GCA_964575425.1 uncultured Anaerolineaceae bacterium
GCCCGGCGCCGCCGGGCGGTCGCGCTGCTCGAAAAAGGCCTGGGGGTAAGGGAGGTAGCCCGGAAGATCGGCTGCTCGCCCGCCTCCGTCAGCCGCTGGCGGGCCGAGGTCCGGTTGGGAGGCCTGGATGCGCTTCGGGCCAAACCGGCCCCCGGCCGGCCGCCACGCTTGAGTGCCAAGCAACGGGCGAGGCTGCTGAAACTGCTCCTCCAGGGGGCCATGGCCCACGGGTACTCCACGGACCTGTGGACCCTGCCCCGGGTGGCCGAGATCATCGCCAAAACCTTCGGGGTCCGCTACCACCCCGCCCACGTCTGGAAGATCCTCCGCGGGGAGGGGTGGAGTTGTCAGAAACCAGAACGCCGCGCGCGGGAGCGAGACGAGGCGGCCATCCAGCGCTGGCGGGCCCAGCGGTGGCCGCAGATAAAAAAACGCAAGAAGCGCCAGCAGGAGCATCGTGTTCGTCGATGAGAGCGGCTTCATGCTCCAGCCGGTGGTCCGCCGCACCTGGGCGCCCCGCGGGCAGATGCCCGTTCTTCAGCAGTGGGACCGCCGCGACCGCCTTTCGACGATCAGCGCCCTCAGCGTGCCTCCCCGCCGCCGCCGTTTCGGCCTGTACTTGGCCCTCTATCCCCACAATATCCGATCCGAAGAAGTCTTGCGGTTCCTTCAAGCGCTGCACCGACACCTTCCCCGCGGATTCACGCTCGTCTGGGACCGCCACCGACCTCACCGGGCAAAGCGTGTCCAGGCGTGGCTGGCCGCCCGGAAGCGGATCGTCGTCGAGTGGCTCCCGCCCTACGCTCCTGACCTCAACCCCGTGGAAGGTGTCTGGAGCCACACCAAGTACGGGGACCTGGCTAACTTTGCCCCTGACACTCTCCGGACACTTGAGCACGCCGTCCTTACCTCGCTTTCCCAAACGCGTCGCCGACGGCATCTCTTCGAGGCGTTCTTTCACGGCGCCGGATTGGAATGGTGAAGCGTACCATTGCTTATGCAAGGGTCAATAGTCCAGGGCGTCGGCACACTCTCCGCATCCTCTATTCATGACCTTACATTGCTGACACTTGGCCCTCAGCTTCGTGGTGGCAAGCTGAATGTCCTCGGGTCCAAGGCCACTCAGGAGGTATTCGACTTGATCAAGTCATTGATCAAGCCTGCCATCATCGAGGCGACGCCACAGAAGCTGGAGCTTCGCAACGCATCGGGGAGAACCGTGGTAGTCGAATTCGCTGCCGATCCAGATATCACAATCAGAGAAGTTCTGCCTTCTGGGGACTATAGAAACCTCGTCGCAATCGAGATCAAGGGCGGACGCGATGTGTCAAACGTCCACAACAGGATTGGCGAGGCCGAGAAGAGCCACCAGAAGGCCCGCAAGGATGGTTTCACGGAGTGCTGGACCATCGTGGGCGTGGCGAAGCTGGACCTGGGCGTTGCCCAGAGGGAATCACCATCGACGGACCGGTTCCTCCAGATGGACGCCATCTCCTCACCAAGAGGAAGCCAATTCCCTCAGTTCCGTGAACGACTCCTAGCCCTGGTTGGCCTCCCCCTAATGAGCGCTGCCACGTCGTAAGGAGCCCAGTAGGCGAGTGAGGCCGGTCCATATCCCGAGAACAGACGCTTCCTGTGGTCGCCAAGTGGACCTACGCTGAATGCAGTCATGCGTGCCAGGGGGGGTAACCGGCTCGCGCTGAGGCATCCGGGATCGGCCCATGAGCTGGACACACGAGGGAGGCGCCCCATCTCTTCGCGTTCATCGCGTCTCATGGAGTCTGGGCCAGCAGGATCAAACGCGGTGCACCGCGTCGGTAGCGTGAACCATCGTAGTCGCCCAGGAACCGTGTCGAGGCGAAGCCCGCGGCGCGCAAGAGCCGTCGGACCTCGCTCGGCCGGCGCAGGTAGAAGGTCGTCTGCACAGTCGTGCGCCGGACCAGGCCCTCGGGCTGGAGTTCGTCGTAGTGCCACTTGACTTCGACAACGCGGCCGTCGGGCGAGGGGGTCGACTCGGCGTACAGCTGCACCGGGTTCCCGCTCTCGGGCTCAATGAACGCAGCCAACGGTCCGTCCGATGCCGCCGGGAGTCCATGGCTTTCGCTGGGTGTGGGCAGCTCGGCCGCCAGGCGTCCGCGGCGCAGCAAGTGGCGGCGCGCGCAGGCCAGCATGGCGGCGGCGTCCGCGTCGTCGAGCTGGGCAAAGGTGTTGCAGGGCAGCAGGATAAGGGTGTAGCGACTTTCAAGGTTGAACGAGCGCAGGTCGCCGCAGTGAAGGCGCACGGAGTGGTGGGCGAGCCGGCGCGCCGCGCGCGAGAGCATCTGAGGGTCGCGGTCCAGTCCCTCAACCGAATGGCCCGAGGTGGCCAGGGCTGCGAGCACCCTGCCGGGGCCGCAGCCGAGTTCGAGGATGGGGCCACGCGCCTCTGCGGCCAGCGCGAACCAGAGAGGCAGATCCTCATGGAAGTCGGCGTGCTGTGCGTCGAAGAACCGCGGGAACTCCGGAGAGAACATCGTCTCCTTGACCATGGAAGGGGCGGCCATTATACTCGCCCTCGTTCGGGGTGTAGCGCAGCTGGCAGCGCACCGCGTTTGGGACGCGGGGGTCGGCGGTTCAAGTCCGCCCACCCCGACTGACATTGGCCGTCTGTGCAGGACGGCCCGCATCGAGCAAGCACCGCAACCATGCCGGGAGTTCGGCTCTCCTCCAAAAGCAGAAAGCTGGATATGGTGATCGAGGCAGTGCGCGTGGGCCCTGAGGACGGCCGCCTGCAGTTGGCCCGCGGCTACGAGCGGCGCGGCCATGTCTGGAGCGACGTCGTCCTCTTCACAGGTCAGGATCTGGTGGAGCGCCTACGGGGAGGGGCACGGGTGGCTGTCGGCCGGATGAAGGACGTGCCCGGCGATTTCGAGGTGCAAGCCAGGGTGTGGCTCCGGCAAGCGGACGGAACGGAGTTCCTGGTCGCCGGCGAAGACATTGGCCGAGGCGACCGGCTGCCCGCCCCGCTGTTCTAGGAGACCCGCTTGGCTACCTTTCGCTGAGGGAGCGCCCGCCGAGCAGAGGTGAGGGTCTGCGGCTGGGAACAAAGCCCAATCAGTCCTGTCGAGGACGAATGCGCCGAGGTCGATCGCGCGCTGGCATGAGAGGGCTGGCAGCAGGGAGAAGGCAGCGCGCTGATCCTGCATGGTAGAATCCCGAGAGCCGCGGGCGTGGCCAAGTGGTAAGGCATCAGCCTTCCAAGCTGATATCCGCGGGTTCGAATCCCGTCGCCCGCTCTGAACGCAGGGCCTCGCATCGCGGGAGGCCCTGCGCCGCGATTCTGGGACCCTGGCTGGAAAGGGCCTTGCATCCGGGCGTGAGGCGCCTGCCCAGAAGATGGCAGCCAGACAGGCGTTGGAGCCCGGGCGGCGTTGCGATAGAATACCCGCAGGGGCCCGTAGCTCAGGGGTTAGAGCAGCCGGCTCATAACCGGGTGGTCGCAGGTTCGAATCCTGCCGGGCCCATTCCTCGGTGTTCCCCCGCGTCTTCCTCGACATGTCCCTCACTTGGCAGATTCCGGCCTTCGGCGCCGTCACTCTCTTGCGGGACGGGGGTCAGGGATTTGGCGGCGGGTCGGAACGGTGCCACGTGGCATCGACGCCCGCCCAGTTGCCGCGCAGGCGTGGGCCATCGATAATACGAGCGATGGCCGGCAAGCTCTGCCCCAAGATAATCCTGGAAGGAACCCGGCTCACGCTCAAGACCGAGATCGCTCTCGGCTTAAATGATCATCCGCGCATCGTCGGCCCGCGCAAGTATCGCTATCCCTCGCCTCTCATCTCCGCCGAGTGGTGCGCCTTCACCAACCATCCCTGGGGCCGCGGCTTGATCAACTTCGATCCGGAGGAAGAAGCGTTGGCGCTGGAGACCTACCGGACATGGCTGCGCCTGTTCGAACTCCAGCGGTACTACTCATGGATCATCGACCGGTTTCATCTCTCGACGCGAGTCTATCAACTCACGGCGAGGGGGAAAGACTACGATTTCCGCTGGCTCGAGGACGGCTTGGCCGCCCTGGGCTTCCACCTCGTGCTGTGCGTCCGGCAGGCTGAGACCTTTGAGGCGGCGCGCCGCGAGCGTCTCAAGGTCTCTGGCAATCCAGGCCAGTACGATGACCTGGAGGTGTTCGTGCGGGAGCAGGACCTCTTCCGCCGCCTCGCGTCGGAGTCGGTCCTGACGAAGAAGGAGGTCGATGTCATCGACAACGATGTGACGCGCGCGGTCGAGTGCATTGCTGACTGGATGACGGAAACAGGAGAACTGTGGGCCCCTGTCTGAAGGCAGAGTTGACGCAAGAAGGGCCTGGCGGGGTGGCGCTGGCAGCATAGCCCTCACACCACAAGGAGGCTGAGCATGACGACAAACCTATCTGCGCGCTTTCCGGACGGATTCCTTTGGGGCACGGCCACCTCTGCCTACCAGATCGAAGGGGGGGTGAGCGAGGATGGCCGGGGTCTGTCGATTTGGGACGCCTTCAGCCACACGCCGGGCAAGACCTACCAGGGTCACACGGGCGATGTGGCCGCCGACCACTATCACCGCTGGCTGCAAGACGTCGACATCATGAGCGAACTTGGGCTGAAGGCGTATCGCTTCTCCGTCTCCTGGCCGCGGGTGTTCCCCCAGGGGACGGGCGCTGTGAATCCGAAGGGTCTTGCCTTCTACGAGCGCCTGGTGGAAGCGCTCCTGGCGCGCGGCATCGAACCCGTGCTTACGCTCTTCCATTGGGACCTGCCCCAGGCCCTGGAGGACCGCGGCGGCTGGCCGAACCGTGACACGGCCCTGCGTTTTGCCGACTACGCCGCTGCCGTCGCCGACCGGCTCCACGACCGGGTTCGCTACTGGATCACCCACAATGAGCCTTTCGTCGCGGCTGCTCTCGGCCACCTGACAGGCGAACATGCACCGGGGCTGCAGGACCCGGTGGCCGCGCTGCGCGCCGCGCACCACCTACTGCTCTCTCACGGCCTGGCGGTCGAAGCGCTGCGAGCCCGGCTGCCGGCCTGCGCCCGTGTGGGGATCACGCTCAACCTTTCGCCGGTCCATCCGGCCTCGGACGCCGAGCAGGACCGTCTGGCCGCCGTCCGCTACGATGGCGTCCTCAACCGCATGGTGCTCGACCCCCTTTTCCTTGGGCGATACCCGCAGGATCTCGTGTCCGCCTTTGGCTCGCTGTTCCCAGCGCCCGATGCCGGGGACCTGCAGAAGATTGCGGCGCGCATCGATTTCGTCGGTGTCAACTACTACAGCCGCAGCGTAGTGCGCCACGACCCGCAGGGCCCGCTGTTTGAGGCTAGCCAGGTTCAGCCCGAAGGCAGCGAGTATTCGCAGATGTGGGAGATCTATCCGCCCGGAATGCACGAGCTCCTGACGCGCGTCTGGAACGACTATGGGAAGACCCACCCGGCCCTCCGGCTGCTGGTGACCGAAAATGGCGTCCCTGTCGCCGACGCGCCAGACCTCGACGGCCGGGTGCGTGACCGAAGGCGCATCGACTACCTCCGGGATCACATCCTCCAGGTTCACCGGGCCCTCGAGGAAGGGGTGCCGCTGGATGGGTACTTCGTCTGGTCCCTCCTTGACAATTTTGAGTGGGCCCATGGCTATCGCATGCGCTTCGGCCTGGTGTATGTGGATTTCGATACGCAGGTGCGCATGATCAAGGACAGCGGTCATTGGTTCGCCCGAGTGATTGAGGCCAATGGAATACGAACCGACGAGGCAATGTGACCCGCGTCGAGGGCGAAGCCTGTCAAGACTGCACGCAAGGAGGAGGACCTTGCGGCGAGCCATCTGTGCGCTCGTCCTGGGGTGTGTGCTGAGCCTGACCGGGGCCGCGGCAGCCCAGGCCGATGGAGGGCTGTGGGTCTACTACGAGGGGCCGGCGGAGCCGAGTTCCGTGCGTCAGGCGCTGGGGTTGGCCGAGGAGGTCTATTTTACGGATGACCTGGAGCATGCTGAAGTGCTCGTGCTCGAAGGCGTGCCGAATGAGGCAGCGGCTGTAGGCGACCGTGTGCGGCGCGGAGCAGGGCTGCTGTGGGTCGTGAGTCCGGAGGTGAAGGCCGAGCAGCTCAGCCAGGTCCTCGGTGTTTCGGTGCAGGTTTCGTTCGAGCAAGACGCTGTGGGCCTGGTTCCGGGATCAGACCCTGAGGCGCAGGCCCTTGCCCGCCAAGTCGTCTGGGCCAGCGCGCCGCAAGTGCGGGAGCGCATGCGATTGGAGGGATCGGGGATCAGCGGGCTGGCCCAGTCCTACGAGGATGGCAGCCCGGTGTTGTGCATGTTGCAGGTGGGGGAGGGCAGGGCGCATCTACTGCTCGCGTTCCTGGGGGAGGCGAACAAGCAGTTTCAGGATTGGGCCTATTTCAACTATCTGATCTACCACCTGGTGATGCAGGCGGGCGGTCGGGCGCCTCAGACCTTCGCCGACTTCCCCGGATCGCCAGTGCCCCACGAACGCGAGCAGGTTCTCCTTTTCGGTGCGCTGGGCGGCATGCTGGTGCTGGCAGTCGTGGCCTTCTGGCGCGTGCGGCGGTACAGCCTGGCACATCCCGAGGCGCTGGAGGCACTGGTCGCCGATCGAGGTCGTTACTCGGCGCGCGAGGCGGGCACGGGCTGGGAGGAGATCGGCTTCCACCGGCCGCTGGGCGGGTTCCTCTTCGCGTTCATGTTTGGGCTGGTGATGTTCATCCCGCTCATCGTCTACCAGAACTTAATCCTGCCGGGATACATCCTGCCCTCTGCTCAGGCGCTTGGCATCTGGGGGCGAGTGGTGCAGTTCTTCAACCTGCTCTGGCTCCTGTTCGACATGGGCACCAGCAGCGCCATGGTCCGCTTCTTCGCGGAGGAGCGCGTGCAGAACCCGCGGCGGGCGGTCCAATACGTCCAGGTGTTCGTGTGGTGGCAGGTGCTCTCGGGGACGATCCAGGTGGCTTTGGTGACCGCGCTGGCGGGGACGCTGCTTCCGCACACCCACTACGCGCTGTATGCGTGGAGCATCATCGTTCACACGCTGATCCAACTGCCCGGCTTCTATCAGGTATATCGCCACACTCTGACGGCCCTGCAGCGTTTTGACTATGCTCAGATGATCGACATGGCGGTCGCAACGGCCCTGCCCATGCTCACCCAGCCTGTGCTGGTGACACTCCTTGTCGCGTGGGGGCAGGCACAGCCGGTCTTTGGCATGGCGATGGGAGGTCTGATCGGCCTCGGCCTGGCTGCCTACGCGACGGAGGCACTCGCCTTCCTGCTGGGTTTCTTTCTCTATCGCAGGCTAGGTCTGACCGCGCGGCTGCTCTTCCTGGCACACTTCGACTTTCCCATCGTCAAGACGGCTTTGCGCTTCGGGGTCTTCGACATGCTGGCGTCGCTATCGTGGGCGGTGGGACAGGCCTTCGAGATTCTGGTGACGCAGAGGCTGATCAACTACGCGGAGGTCTGGGGCAACTGGACCATCGCCCAGAACTTTGTCTATGCTTACCAGGTGCTGCAGATACTCTACGGCAACCTGGTTCCAGCCATCTCGGAAGCGATCTCTCAAGGCCGCCGGCTGCTCAGCCAGTTCTACGCCGTCATGGCGTATAAGTGGGGCGGCCTGATGAGCGCCTTTGTCGGCGCCGTCTTGCTGGCGGTTGCCGACCGCTTCATTCTGGGTGCGACCGGCCCGGAATTCGTCCGCGCCGCCTCGTACGCCACGCCGCTGATCCTCTGGGGAGCGATCCAATATCCATCCTGGGTGGGCGACAGCGTGCAGCTGGGGGCCAACCGTCCGTACCTCAAGACCGCTCTGGTTGCGGCGGAGCAGGCGCTGCGCGTGTCGCTGGCCTTCGTGCTCCTTGGGTACTTCCAGGTCTATGCGCTGGTCATTGCATACTTCGTCGGGCTCCTGAGCAAAGACATCGCGGCATACTTCGTCAACCACCGCGTGTGTTTCCCGCAGCGGTTCTACATCTGGCAGTCTCTCGTTGCTCCCGTGCTGGCGGGCGTGGTGCACTTTGCCTTTGTGCGCTGGATCGGAGGCCTCGTCTGGCGGGAGGACCAGGTGAGCAGCGTGTTGATGTTCCTGCTTGGCATCCTGCCCTCGTACCCCGTGTTTGCGTTCCTCTACGGCCTCTTCGGGGGCTGGGAGGACGAGGGGCTGGCAGAACTGCGTCGGGCTGTCAATCTCAGCGGCTTCATGCGACCATTGGCCTGGCTCTTCTGGGGAGCGACAAGGCTTGGCGCGAGCCTCAGCCCGCTGCACGGCCGGTTTCCAATCACGGTCCGGGCAGCGGCAATGGACGAGGCGCAGTTGCTGACACGGGAGAGGGTGCCGCTGAGGTAGGGGGCACGCGGCTCCCGGGAAGGCAGGCCGCCGGATGTGGGGGGGCATCCGGCGGCTGCAAGATCAGGGGCCTGGCCGCTCGTGCAGGGGGGCACGGAGGCGGCAGGAGTGATCCCCTGAGACGGGAGCGGATACCTGTCAGTGACAAAACGCTGTCCCGTCCTCACCCTATACTAACACTAAACCGGTCAAGATTGTATTAGAAAAATGTGAAGATCACCTTCTGCCACCAGGCTTTCGGCGACGGAAGCAGGCTTCCCAGGAGTCAATTTCATCCGGATCGAGGGGGGCGTCGGGCTTCTCGGCAGCGAGCGGTTGGGTGGTGAGGCGGCGGGCGAACTGAGGGCTGGTCAGGGTGCGAGCGCCGGAGCGGGCGGCGGCGGCCCGCAGTTCAGCGTCGGAGCTTACGACTGTCCAATTGCGGGCTTCGCGGCCCAGGCGAGCCAGGTGAGCCTGGATGGCCTGGTCGGCCGTGCGCGGCGGCGTGACGAAGCGCAGGGTGAGCCCGGCGCGCGACGCGGGGCGCTCGGTGCCTGGCTGACCGCGATCGAAGTAGACCACCGCCTGACTGCGTGTTCGCTGGCAGAACAGCAACATCCGTCGTGCCAGAGCCGCCTCGTCGTCGGGATCGCTCAGCTGCAGGTCGGGCAGGTGCGCGATGAGGTTGTGTCCGTCGATGAGGTAGGGCATCGCTTGGGCCTTGCCGCACCATTGTAGGGGGCCGCGGCGCCCGGTCAATTCCGTTTTCGTTTCACCTATGCTATCATGCGGCCCGTGGGCACCGTGCGGCGAAGCGGCTCCAATCCCTATGTGCGCTTCCTGGCACTGAACGTCGTTGTCTCGGCCGTGACGATGCTGATCGTGCTGGCGATCTGGGATCGCCGTCCGGCGGCCCGACCGTCCTCGACTCCAACGGCCACGATCAACGTGGGTGCTCTGGTGGCGACGGCGCTGCCCTCTCCCACGGCCACCTTGCCGCCCTCCCCCACGCCTGCCACGTACACCGTCCAGCCCGGAGACACGCTCTTCCACATCTCGCAGGTGCTTGGCATCGATATGGAAGCCATCATGGCCGCCAACGGGATCACCGATCCCAACACTCTGGATGTGGGGCAGGTGCTGCGCATTCCCCAGGTCGAGAGTGGATCCGAATCGCAGCCGCGGCCCTCGCTGCCAGAAGGTGCGCCCTTGCCCAGCGCCACGCCGAATCCGGATGTCCAGTCACCCCGTGTTCAAATCCGAGAGGTCAGCGGGCGCGGGAATCTCCAGGCCGAGACTGTCCTTCTGCTCAACACCGGCGGCCAGGCCGACATGACCGGCTGGACGATCGACGATGGGCGCGGCCACCGCTACACCTTCCCCAACTTCACCCTCCACAACGATGGCGCTGTCAACCTCCACACCAAGGCCGGGATCGACAACCCCATCGACCTGTACTGGGGCCTGACGCAGGCCGTCTGGCTTCCCGGCACCACCGTGACGCTGCGCGACGCGAGCGGCCAGGTCCACGATACCTTTCGCATCCCTGGATGACAGGTACCGTGTGGAGCCGATTGGCGGAATCCCGCCTGCGGGAGGCGATCGAGGCGGGCAGGTTCAATGGGCTGATTGTATGAAAGCGCTGCACCTCCCGTTACACTGATGGTGCCTATCCCATCTG
>CAZNRD010000072.1:0-9833 GCA_964575425.1 uncultured Anaerolineaceae bacterium
ACCATCATGCCCGTGCTGGAACTGGCGAAGTGGATGGAACGCAGAGGCTGGTTCGGGAAGATGGACTAGCCCACAGCTGAGGTCGGGGTGCACTACGTTCGTGGATGCTGGAAGGGCAAGGGCCTGGCAGCCCCTCACCGATCGCCGCGGCCCGTGCTTAGATAAGCGAGGACGGGATCGAGTGCACCAGGAAGGCCATGCGAAACATCGAAGAACGGAATGCCCAGTTCTCGGCACTCCTCGGCGAGATCTGCGCTGAACCGGATCATCGATTCCAGGAAGAGTAGAGCTACTCGCTCGTCCGAGAGATCGAGCCACTCGTTGGCATAACCCCTGTGCACCTGCAGCTGACGGAGCTTCTCGGCGGGAAGCGCATTGGGATAGCCAAGGAAGCACGGCCTGAGTCGACCGGCATACAGGCTCGCCAGTTCAGCGATATGCCGCGGAAGGACGCTGTCGCCTTCAATCAGGTAGTCTGCCCCCTCCTCGATGATGTTAATGGCCAGATTGCGGAGAACCGGCCACATTCGGACTGCCACCTCCCGGTTGTCGACGTCCGGAGAGACCCCGAGCTGGGGGGCACCCCCTGCCAGCCCCATCATCAGGAAATCCAGGCTGAAGTACGGAACCCCTTGCTGGTGAAGGAACACGCGGGCGACGACAGATTTGCCTGACCTGGCGGCACCGCCCACGACGTACAACATCAGATCAGTCTTCCCATCGGGATCGAAGCCCTTCGTTCCTCGGCCGCTATAGCGCGAGACACCGCGCGCGTGCACAGCGCAGCTGGTACCGCCTCGCAACTGGCCTAGCCACTTCCATTCCCGCCGCGGCGCGAGTTGTCCACCAGACCATCACCACCCCTGGCTCCTAACGCCCAACCAAGTAGCGCTCCAGAAACCCGACGACTCGGCGCTCGTAGTTTTCCGTATCAGCCTGGAGCAGGTCCGCATGCCCGCCATCGCCGACAACGTATAGGTCTCTCGGCTCTCCGGCCGCTGCGTACAGTTGGTACGCGTTCGAGACCGGAACGACCTCGTCTTTCGCTCCATGAACCAATAACACCGCCCGCGGGCTGATTGAGCCGATCACATCCACCGGGCGCACCTGCGCGATTTCCATCCCCACCTCCTGCTCCCCAAAGAACACCACCAGCGGCGCGAACGGGAACGCCGGAAGCCCTGTCAGATGCCTCAGACCACTGCCGATGTTGTCTTCGAGGGCGGTGTAGGCGCTCGCGGCAATCACAGCGCCCACCCGCTCGTTCCGGGCTCCTGCAAGGATTGCCGTCGCTCCCCCCATCGAATGCCCGAACAGCCCGATCCTGGCTGCCTCTCCTCCCGGCTGGGCCAGGACAAACTCGACCGCCCCGTCCACGTCGTTCACCTCTTGCAGACCCAGCGTCGTCACCTCGCCCTCGCTCTCGCCGGAGTTTCGTGAATCGTAGAGAAGGCATCCATACCCGTGGTCGTAGAGCATGCGTGCATCATCCAAGAGCTGACCACGATTCGACCCCAGGCCGTGGATGAACATGACCACTGCCCCGTTTCGCGGCGCTATGTACCAGCCCCGCAGCCTCAGGCCATCTGCAGAGAAAAAGGTCACCTCGCGATAGTCGTTCATGCCCAGGGAAGCGGGTGTACGCCAGGGCATCGTACGTGCGGGATGAACAATGCCATGCGCACGGCGATAGGCCAGCCATGTGCCGGAAGCCCCAACGCTCAACACGAGCAACACAATACCGAAAGCGAGAAGCCTCCAAACCCCTGTGGTCGACAGCCTGGTCGCCTCAGACGACTGGCACTGCAAGAGGAGATATCCCACCGTCCCGAGCGCCAGCAGCCCCAGAGCAACGGTCAGGACCTGCCACGCGAAAGAGTGCAGGCGGAATTGCAGCCACAACCCAATCGCGGCCGCAAACGCAAATCCCATCGACAGCAGGCGCAGCCTGGCCAGCGGCCCCATTCCACCATCCTGCCTCAATCGGCGTGCCAGGGCATCCCCAGATGCAGTCGAGCGGGCATCCTGTCAGCCTTCAGGCCTGGGCACCTGTCACCGCCACCCAGGCGGATCCTGGCCAAAGCTTCAGGTGCAAGGGCCTGTCGTGTGTCGACCCGGTCCTCTTCCCATCTTTGGCCGCACCTTCCCTCAGCGGCGATCCCAAGACGCAGCTGATGCGCGCAGCGGCTGCCACCGGAGATAGGTGAGCGAACGCCAGAGCCATTCCATCGGGCCATACCGGAAGCGGCTCAACCACCAGCCGCTGAACCACACCTGCAATGCAAAGATCGCAATCGCAAGCAGCAGGCCCGCAGCCTTGCCAACCTGCCCAAACAGGCCAAGGCCATAGCCATAGAAGATCAGGGTGCAAATGACCGACTGGCCAAGGTAGTTCGTCAGAGCCATGCGACCGGCTCCGGCAAGGGGCGCCAGGTATCGCTGCCATACCGGCTGGCGGTTCAGCAGTGTCAGGGCCGAGACATAGAAGAGGCACAAAGCCGGTGCGCCCACTGCCTGACCAAGCGTCGCCAGCGACACGGTCGGGTTGGGAATGAAGCGAGGCGAGTCTGGCCCCAGCAACGAAGCGTAGATGGCATTGCCGACCACGCCGACCATCAGACCTCCCACCAGCAACCTGCGCATGAAAGGCAGATGCTCTTCAACGTTCTGGAACACCCCTTTGCGAGCGAACCATAGGCCAAGAAGAAACATGGCAAACACACTGGGCCCGAGGAAAGGGCTGCTGTAGGCCATGAAACCCATATCGTGGGCCCGTTGTGCTGTGATCTGGGCGAAATCGCCCTGGCCGTACACCGCGTAGGCGCCCTCGATATCGGCGAGGTATCCTTGCCGCTGCTCCTGAAAGCCTTGCTGAATCTGCTCGCCCACGCCCGGCTGAGCACTGCCCAGAGCAATCATTGCATCCGAGAAGGCCAGAAAGAGGGCCGGCAGAAGCATGAAGAGAACCGCCCAGAAGAGCAGCTTACGCGGACGGGACTTGCGGAACAGGACCAGCAGGAAGCCCAGCAAGGCATAGAGAGTGAGAATATCACCCACCCAGACCAGGTACGCATGGATCAGGCCGATCGCAAGCAGGAGGATCAGGCGCCGGGCGTATATGGGTAGGAAACGAACCCTCTTCTCGTCGGCGCGCGCCATCTGTAAGGCGAAGCCCAGGCCAAACAGCAGCGAGAAGAGCGAATAGAACTTCCCCTCAGCCACGAAGCGCACGAGCCAGGCGGCGGCACGGTCGGCCCAGGCGAAATACTCCACTGGCAGGACGACCGTTTGCACCGGATGGCTGAACAATTCCATATTGACGAGCAGGATACCCAGGAGGGCAAACCCGCGCAGCACATCAATCGTGTGGATGCGCCTGCCTGGATCGGTGGGAGCATGAGTGGATGGTCGACTGGATCCCATCGGTCTCCTCCGGTGGTCAGAACTCGCTGCAGAGCAAACCGTCCGCTGTAGGCGTCAATCAGGCGGCTTGCGGAGAAGCGACTAGGCCTCTCAACCCACATCCAAAAGTGAGCTGCCCTGGTCTCTGGGAATGCTTCACCTTGCCCTAGGCACGTCCTCTCATTCGCTCTCTCCTGCCGTACTCCTGGCCGGGCTCGCGCACCCTGCGCGAGGTTCAAGCACCACGGCGGGATCAACGATCTTCGTCACCGCCCCGCCGGGCGCAAAGTCAGCATGCCCCGCGTTGCCCGGACGCCGGAGGACGGCGGCCTACTCGCTCCCTTCGCCGAGTCGACCGATCTGGCGCAGCACTCCCAACAGCATCATCCCCAGCTGCATGCCCAGGCCGGCCGTCAGGCGCGGCCGCGTCTCGCTCGCTTCGGCCCGGCGCACGATGAGATACGCCGCCCCCAGCCCCGTCAGCGCGCCGATGAGCACGCCGACCAGCAGCGTCTTGGCCTTCCAATTGTCATCGTCCGTCATGCTGCCCTTCCTCGCCCTCCGCGCCGGAACGAACCCAAACGGGTCAGCGCGTGGCGCGCTGCACCTCGCAGGGCGCCCAGCCACAGCACCGGCTCCACCGCGAGATCCGCGCCTCGCCTGACCAGGTTCTCTGCGCCACTCACCCACGCCCGCGCGCGTGCCATCACCCCCGGCAGCCATCCGTTCAGCCGCGCCACACCATACAGCACGACCCCCACCGCCACCCCGAGCAACAGAAGGACAATCATGCTCAGGACCGTGAGATAGAGGATCGAAATGTCCGCCCAGACGCCAACCCCGCCGCCCCCGGCTCCGCCGGCGCACACCGCGCCGGCTGCAAGGAGCGCGATACCGCCGAGCAGCGGGCCATAGACCCAAAGCCAGATGTCTCTGCGTCGCCTTCGGCGCTCATTCGCTGTGCGGTCCGTTGGAAGAGCCGGCTGGATGGCCATGACTTGGTGATTCTAGCATGGCGCCCGTCCGGTCACCCTACTACCAGCACGGGAGCCGCTGCGCTACAATCGCTGCCCAGGAGGCGCCATGGCAGACTTCCCCGGCAAGGGCATGGTGGCCGTGCTCAAGACCACGCCTGGCACCGTGCTCGACGACATTCACCAGGTCATGCGCCTGGCGGGCTTCGAGGCGATCCTGCCCAGAGGCGTCACCACCGGCCCGAAGATCAACATCCCCCGGCAGACCGGCCGCCCCGCGTGCCCTTCCACCCCAATGCTCGTCAAGGGCATCCTCCAGACCCTGCGCGCTGCCGTGCCCGATGACGTGGTGGGCGTACGCGACGACATTGTCGTCGTCGACACCTGCGTTGGGGAACTCAACGACAGGCACCGCCTCGCCACCCTCACCGGCGTCATGAAGGACCCATCCAGCGGCCAGGTCCTCGTGCCCGCCAGCGAAGTCCCGACTTTCATCCGGCGTGCAGTCGGGCCTATCGCGCTGGCCGCCTCCGGATGCGGCCACCTGCAACCGTGAGCAGCGGCGCCAGCCTGCGTCGTCGGCTCGCCGCCGGCCTTGTCCTCGGCTTCGTCGTTGTCCTGGCGGTCATGGTCCTGGGCGATGCGCGCCAGGTGGCGCGGCATCTCGCTCGCTTCGACTGGCGTCTGGCACCTTTGATCCTGGGCTTGACCCTATTCAACTACGCACTGCGCTTCCTCAAGTGGCACTACTACCTCGGCCTGATCGGCGCCGCCGGCTTGTCCTGGCGGGAGAGCGCCCGGCTGTTCGTCGGCGGCTTCCCCCTCGCCGTCACTCCCGGCAAGGTGGGCGAGGCGCTGAAGGGATTGTGGATCAACCAGCGCACCAGCGTGCCGGTGTCACGCGCGATCCCCGTCGTCGTCGCCGAGCGGGTGAGCGACGGGCTGGCCGTGCTCCTGCTTTCGACTCTCGGCGTCGTCGCCTATCCGCGTTACTGGCCCGCGTTTGCTTCGGTGCTCGCCGGGCTGACGGCGCTGGTGGTGCTTTCGCAGGCGCGACCGCTGGCGCTGGGAGTTCTCGGCCGGGCAGAGCGATTCGGCCCGTTGAGAAGGGCGGCGGGGGCGCTGCAGGGCTTCTACGAGGGGACCTACACCCTCTTCCGCCCCGCGCCTTTGCTGGCGGCGGTGGGCCTGGGGACCGTCTCCTGGCTGGGCGAGGGAGTGGGGTTCTACCTCGTGCTGCGCGGCCTCGGGCTGCCTCCGGACGGCCGGCTGCTGGCCCTGGCCATCTTCATCCTGTCGTTCTCGACGATTGTCGGCGCAGTCTCGACCCTGCCGGGGGGCCTGGGCGCGGCCGAAGCGAGCATCGGGGGGATGCTGGCCGTGCTCGCCGGCCTTTCCGGCGATCTGGCGGCTGCGGCCACCCTCCTCATCCGCTTCGCCACCCTGTGGTTCGGCGTGTGCCTCGGCCTGGGCGTGTGGGCCGCCTCCCCCGACCTCCTCGGCCTCGCTTCCGCTCCCGCTTCGACGCCGGACGCGGCGGCCTGAGGCGGCGGGGTGTGCCCCTGAGGGTTGTTCCGCTTATTGACTGAGGCCGAGCGACTCCGCATACTGTTAGCCGAGCTGGCCGAAGCCGTGGCCCCCGGCCGCTGGCCGCGCGCGAGACTGTGGTTTCGCGACCGCAAGCGAGGTGCGGCTCAGGGGCCTGCCGAACGCCTGGCTCGAGCGGACATGGCTGGCGCGGCGGCCCGAAATGCAAAGTTCCCTTGCCTGGCTGCGCGATAATGGAGGAGGCTAGGCCTGAGCGGTTAGGGTGCTGAGGTCGAGGGCCCCCGGGTGCCCTTGAACGCCCCAAGGAAAGGAAACCCTATGAGTGATAACCAGGTCAAGTTCCAAAACCTCTTGCGCGAACTCTTCCAGTTCGACTGCGCCGATTTGGATTTCGGCACCTACCGCATCATGAATCACAAGCGGGCAGCCATCGAAAGTTTCATTACCGAGGACCTGCCCAAAGCCATTGCCGAGGAATTGGAACACGGCGCGCTGGCCGAACAATCGCAGGCTGCGCAGGCGCTGGAAGCCGCGCGGAAAAAGGTGTTGGAATCTCTGGGCGATGACGCCCTGGACGCAGACGGCAACCTGGGCGAGTCCTTTCGTTCTACTCCGGCGGGCCGGGCCTATCTGGAGGCGCAGCAGCGAGCCGCCGGTTCTCGCAGCCGCGATGCCCTGGAAGCCGCCATCTACAACCACCTCTACGCCTTCTTCAGCCGCTACTGGCAGGAAGGCGACTTTATCTCCAGGCGCCGTTATTCCAAGAAGGAACGCTACGCCATCCCCTACAACAGCGAGGAGGTGTATCTCTACTGGGCTAACCACGATCAATACTACATCAAGACTGGCGAGTACTTTACCGACTACACCTACCAAGCCCCGAACGGCGTCACCGTGCACTTCAAACTGCGCCAGGCGGATGTAGAGCAGAATAACGTCAAGGGCGAGAAGCGCTTTTTCCTGCCGCGCCTGGGCGAGATCGCCTGGGAGGAGGCTGCGCGCGAACTCAGTATTCCCTTCGAGTACCGCCCGCTCACCGAGCAGGAGGCCATCGCCTACGGCCAGAAGAACCAACAGGAAGCCATAATCACCCAAGCCATGGCCCAGATCCCCCGGCGAGTCAAGGCGACTGACGCCCTGGCCGCCCTCACCGCCGAGCGGCGTAAGACCGACAAGGGCGAAACCGTCACCTATCTGGAACACCACCTGCGCCAGTACACCCGCCGCAACACCTCCGACTTTTTCATCCACAAAGACCTGCGCGGCTTCCTTGCCCGCGAACTGGACTTTTGCCTGAAGAACGAGGTGCTCAACCTGGAGGAGATGGAAGCGGCTGGCGAGCAGTTAGCCCAGGGCTGGTTCGAATCGGTGCGGCTCATCAAGAAAGTAGGCAAGCGCATCATCGAGTTTCTGGCGCAGATCGAAGACTTTCAGAAAATGCTCTGGGAGAAGCGAAAATTCGTCACTGAGACCTTTTACTGCATCACCATCGGCAATATCCCCGAAGCGTTCTACCCGGAAATTGCCGCCTGCGAGGCGCAGTGGGAGGAGTGGAAAACGCTCTTTGACCTTGAAGCACCCAAAGCCGCCAATAAGCGCGCCGAATTGCTCAAAGCCCACCTTACGCTGGTGCTGGACACGCGCCACTTTTCCCCAGACCCTTCGGCAGGCTCAGGGCAGAGCTTCACCGACCGCCTGCTGGCTTCCTTTGACAACCTGGACGAGATGACCGACGGCCTGCTGGTGCATTCCGAAAACTGGCAGGCGCTTAATCTCTTGCAGGAGAAGTATCGGGAGCGGGTGAAGTGCATCTACATTGATCCGCCGTATAACACGGGGAGCGATGAGTTTCTTTATCGCGATAACTACCAGCATTCAAGTTGGCTGGCGATGATGGAGGGTCGCCTTAACGTATCCAAGCATCTACTGTGTCATGGGGGAGTCGCTTTCGTTAACATTGATGATAACGAAGAACACGAACTTAGACTCCTTCTTGATCGAGTTATGTGCAGAGAGTGCTTTTGCAATGCAATCACATGGGCATATGGAACAACTGCACGCGGTGCAAAAGCTATCTCTAGTAGATTGCCAAGAAACTACGACACGATTCTCCTGTACGAGAAAGAAGCGGGTAAAGCATCGTTAAGAAAGGTGACTTTTCCTTACAAGGTGAGAATTGAGGAAGCGAACGCAGTAGGATTTCGGCAAGATCAGAACGGTCGATGGTTTAAGACGGCGCCCCGCGGTGATTATACCGACGAGAGTATTGAATTACTAAGACAACAGGACAGAGTTTATGAAACTGAAGCGGGGAATATACGAATCAAGTACTTCCTCAGAGAAGAAAACGGCTTTGTCATAGAAGACAAGTTAGTTGGTGATGTGTGGACTGATATTCCAGACATGATGCACGCGCCCAAATCTGAGCGTTGTGATTTTGATACCCAAAAGCCTCTTTCACTCCTCAAGAGAGTCCTATCTCTGGCTTTGGAAAACAATGAATTGTGTATAGACTTCTTCGCCGGCTCCGGCACCACCGGCCACGCGGTCATCGCCCTCAACCGCGAGGACGGCGGTCGGCGCAAGTTCATCCTGGTGGAGATGGCTGATTACCTTGACACTGTGCTTTTGCCGCGCATCAAGAAGGTCACCTTCACGCCGGAGTGGAAGGACGGCAAGCCCAAGCGCATGGCAACGCCAGAGGAAGCCGGGCGCTCCCCTCGCATCGTCAAGATCATCCGCCTGGAGTCCTACGAGGACGTGCTCAACAACCTGACCTTTGACGAAGAGAACGGCACTAAGGCACTGCAACTCTTCAAAGACGACTACCTGCTCTCCTGCATGCTTCGCTGGGAGACGCGCCATAGTGAAACCCTGCTGAATGTGGAGCAACTGCAATCGCCCTTCTCCTACAAACTGCGGATCCACCGCGACGGCGAAATCCGCGAGCAGGCCGTGGACCTGCCGGAAACCTTCGCCTACCTGCTGGGCCTGGACGTGGAGACGCGGCGCGTGTACAGCGACAACGGGCGGCGTTACTGGGTCTATCGCGGCACCCTGCGCAATGGCCGCACCGTCGCCGTCATCTGGCGCGACACGAAGGGCTGGAGGGAAGACGACTTCCGGCGCGACCGCGACTTTGTGGCCGAACACAGGATGACCGAGGGCGCGGATGAAATCTACACCAACGGCGATTCCTGCATTCCCGGCGCGCGCTCGCTGGACGGTCTGTTCAGGGCGCGCATGTTTCCCCGGCTGGAGGCGTAGTCATGGCTTACCGCATTGACATGCCTCAAGAAGCGATTGCCAACTTCTGTCACCGCTGGCGCATCAGGGAGTTGGCCATCTTCGGTTCGGCGTTGCGCGAGGATTTCCGGCCCGACAGCGATGTGGATGTCCTGGTCGCCTTTGAGCCGGGGGTTCAATGGGGGTTTCAGCACTGGCTGGAGATGACCCGTGAGCTGGAGACCTTGCTTGGCCCCAAGGTGGACCTGGTCGAACGGCGCCTGGTGGAACAGAGCAAGAACTACATCCGTCGCCAACATATCCTGAGTCACCTGGAGCACATCTATGTGGCGTGATGCCGCCCTGCTGCTGGACATCCTTATCGCCGCCAGAGAAGCCCGGGAGTTCAGTGAGGGCCTCACCTGGGAGGCGTTCCAGCGGAGTTCCCTGCACCAGCACGCCATTGCCAAAGCCCTGGAGAACATCGGCGAGGCGGCGCGCAAGGTGTCTGACGAGACCAGGGCCGCTCATCCTCAGATCCCCTGGCCTGAGGTCATTGGCCTGCGCCATCGCATCTCACACGATTATTTCCATCTCGACCTCGTGAGAATGTGGGAGATCGTCCAACACGTGTATGTCGTCAGACCAATTGGGACATTGGGAGCCGTTTGCTAAGAGACACTT
>CAZNRD010000073.1:0-4396 GCA_964575425.1 uncultured Anaerolineaceae bacterium
GCGGCAGGTCCCCAGGCGACGTAGCCAAGTGGTAAGGCAGGGGTCTGCAAAACCCTGATCATGGGTTCAAATCCCATCGTCGCCTCTTCAAGGGGCTCAGGAATCGAGGGCGAACGGAGGTGGCCGTCGGTACGCTGCTGCCCGCGTGGCCCTTTTCGCTTCCAGCGACGGGCACAGCCATCGCTCAAGGCCATCCGTCACGTAGGCCGCCCCGTCATGGTGCCCGAGGCCGAAGCCAGTGATGCGACCTCTCGTCTCGGTCTGCCTTTCCCAGAGATAGCCAGATCTCACGCCTGCCGCCAACCTGCTTGCCCTCGAGCATCGCCCGTGTTGTTGTCATGACTTGATCGTTCAAGCCATCAGCCGGCTCTCGACCGTGCAGGCCCAAAGTCAACCTGGGTTCCTGCGGGTCTGACAAGCCCGCAGCCTCAGCGGGACGGCCCTTTTCGCGGCGAAGAGCTTTCCTCGTCCTAATGGCTCCTTGACCGTCTTGCCCGGCTTCTTGCCACCTTCTTTATGCCGTGTGAAGTTCAATGGACTGCGGGGTTCGCCCTAGCCGGAGTCAAGGCAGTGGATATCGTCTACATCGGACTGACCTTTCTCTCCTTCCTTGCGAGCTGGGCCTTCATGGAGTTGTGCGACCGATTGATGGAGGCGCCGCAGTGAGCATCGTGTACGTGCTTGCAGCGTTCATCGCGGCTGCCCTCCTCATCTACTTGATCCTCGCCCTCCTGAAGCCGGAGTGGTTCGGATGATCCCGGCCGATTGGATTCAACTCCTCTTGTACCTGGCGGTCCTCCTTCTGCTGGCCAAACCGCTGGGAACATACATGGCGCACGTCTACCAGGGAGAACGCACGTTTCTCGATCCCATCACCCGGCCAATCGAATGCACTCTGTACAGACTGACCGGCGTGAAGTCCGACGACGAGATGGGCTGGAAGCGCTACGCGCTGGCGCTGATGGTCTTCAACATCCTCGGCCTGCTGGTAGTCTACGCGCTCCAGCGGCTGCAGCACCTCCTGCCGCTCAATCCGCAGGGTCTGGGTTCCGTGACCCCCGACTCGTCCTGGAACACCGCCGTGAGCTTCGCCACGAACACCAACTGGCAGGGGTACGGCGGCGAGGTGACCCTGAGCTACTTCACCCAGACGGCCGCCCTCACGGTCCAGAACTTCGTCTCGGCCGCGACCGGCATGGCCGCACTCGTGGCCCTCATCCGCGGGATTGTGCGTCACAGCGCCGAGACCATCGGCAACTTCTGGGTCGATCTCACCCGAAGCGCCGTATACATCTTGTTGCCCCTCGCCATCCTAGTGGCCCTCGTGCTGGTGTCCCAGGGCGTCGTGCAAACTTTCGGAGCCTACCGAACGGTTCCGATGCTTCAACCGACGACGATCTCGGATGGAGATCCGGTGGTTCAACAGGTCCTGCCGTTCGGACCGGCGGCTTCTCAGGTCGCCATTAAGCAGCTCGGGACCAATGGCGGCGGCTTCTTCAATGTCAACTCGGCGCACCCTTTCGAGAACCCCACGCCGCTCTCCAACTTCGTCGAGATGCTCTCGATCCTGCTGATTCCGGCCGCGCTTGTGTACACCTACGGCAAGATGGTACGGGACACGCGCCAGGGCTGGGCGCTTCTGGCGGCGATGACGATCATCTTCGTCGCGATGCTGTCCATGGCGGTCTGGGCAGAGCAATCAGGCAACCCCAGGCTGAGCGCCATGGGGGTCGATCAGACTCATACGAGGGCGAATCCCGGCGGGAACATGGAGGGCAAGGAGGTCCGGTTCGGCATCGCGAATTCCACCCTGTGGGCTACGGCCACCACGGCCGCCTCGAACGGGTCGGTCAACTCCATGCATGACTCGTTCATGCCGTTGGGCGGCCTCGTGCCCCTGTTCATGATGCAGCTGGGCGAGATCATCTACGGCGGGGTCGGCTCGGGCCTGTACGGAATGCTCGCCTTCGTCATTGTGGCCGTCTTCGTAGCCGGCTTGATGGTCGGACGGACACCCGAATACCTCGGCAAGAAGATCGAAGCCTACGAAATGAAGATGGCCTCCCTCATGATCCTCATCCCGATTCTACTGGTGACGATTGGCACGGGCCTGGCGGTCTCCCTCCCGACCGGACGCACGAGCATTCTCAACCCGGGAACCCACGGATTCAGCGAGGTTCTGTATGCCTTCTCCTCAGCCTCCAACAACAATGGAAGTGCATTCGCTGGGCTGAACGCCAACACGTCTCTGTACAACACCGCTCTGGGGATCACCATGCTCTTCGCCCGCTACTGGCTCGTGATCCCCGCTCTCGCCATTGCCGGATCGCTGGTTCGCAAGAAGAAGGTCCCGACGAGCACTGGCACGCTCCCAACCCACACCCCGCTGTTTGTGGCCTGGTTGATTGGTGTGATCCTGATCGTCGGCGCCTTGAGCTTCATGCCCGCTCTTTCGCTCGGTCCGATCGTCGAGCACCTGATCCTGTTGGGGCACTGACGCGATGACTGCGCATACCGCACAACATGAAAGTCGACCCGCGTACCGCCGTGAGCTCTATCAGAGGGCGATCGTGGACTCCTTCCGCAAGCTTGACCCGCGCCTGGAGGTTCGCAACCCGGTCATGTTCGTGGTCGAGGTCGGGAGCCTCCTCACGACGGCTTTGTGGATTCAGGCACTGGCCGGAAGAGGCGAGGCACCGTCGTGGTTCATCGGCGCGGTAGCGCTGTGGCTGTGGTCCACAGTCTTGTTCGCCAACTTCGCCGAGGCCGTGGCCGAGGGCCGCGGCAAGGCCCAGGCCGAGGCCCTGCGCCGCACCCGCAAGGAGACTCCGGCCAGGAGACTGAGTAAGCCGAGCCGCGAGGCGGGTGTCAGCCTCGTCTCCTCCCTCAACCTGCGGAAGGGAGATCACTTCCTGGTCGAGCCAAACGACATAGTTCCCGCCGACGGTGAAATCGTTGAAGGCATCGCTTCCGTCGACGAGAGTGCCGTCACCGGGGAAAGCGCTCCAGTGATTCGAGAAGCGGGCGGAGACCGCAGCGCCGTCACCGGCGGGACGCGCATCCTCTCCGACTGGCTCATCGTCCGCGTCACCACCGACCCGGGCGAAGGATTCCTCGACCGCATGATCAACCTGGTGGAAGGTGCCAAGCGCCAGAAGACCCCCAACGAGATCGCCCTCAACATCCTCCTGGCGGGCTTCACCATCATCTTCCTGGTCGTCTGCGCCACGCTCTTGCCCTACTCGCTCTTCAGCGTGCAGGCCGCCGGGCAAGGCACACCCATCACCATCACGGTGCTCGTTGCGCTCCTGGTCTGTCTGATCCCGACCACGATCGGCGGATTGCTCTCGGCCATCGGGATCGCCGGCATGGACCGGATGATCCAGCGCAATGTCATCGCCCTCTCCGGGCGCGCGGTTGAAGCCGCCGGGGATGTCGACGTGCTGCTGTTGGACAAGACCGGCACCATCACCCTGGGGAATCGACAGGCGGTCGAGCTAATCCCGGTCGGGAAGACCGAAGCCCGAGCGCTGGCCGAGGCGGCACAGCTGGCCTCGTTGGCGGATGAGACGCCCGAAGGACGCAGCATCGTCGTCCTGGCCAAGGAGAAGTACGGATTGCGCGGCCGTTCGGTGGGCACTGGGCCCCTGGGCGCGCCCGTTGAGGCGCATCCGTCGGGCATGCGGTTCATCCCCTTCAGCGCACAGACCCGCATGAGCGGCGTCGACCTGCCGGATGGGACGCACATCCGCAAGGGTGCGCCGGACACCATGCTGGCCTTGATCGCCGAGTACGGCAACCACGCCCCCTCCGAGCTCCAGACGACCGTCGATGCTATCGCCCGCAGCGGCGGCACGCCCTTGGTGGTGGCCCGGGGTGGCGAGGCGCTCGGCGTCATCCACCTCAAGGACATCGTCAAGGGGGGTATCAAGGAACGGTTCGCCCACCTACGCACTATGGGCATCAAGACGATCATGATCACCGGCGACAATTCGCTGACGGCGGCGGCCATCGCCGCCGAAGCCGGGGTCGACGATTTCCTGGCGCAGGCCACGCCTGAAGCCAAGCTCAGACTCATCCGCGAGCACCAGTCCGGCGGGCGCCTGGTCGCCATGACAGGCGATGGGACCAATGACGCCCCGGCCCTCGCCCAGGCCGACGTTGCCGTGGCCATGAACACAGGCACCCAGCCGGCACGCGAAGCCGCCAACATGGTAGACCTGGACAGCAACCCGACGAAGCTGATTGAGGTCGTGGAGATTGGGAAGCAGTTGCTGATGACGCGCGGCGCGCTGACCACCTTCAGCCTCGCCAACGACGTGGCCAAGTACTTCGCCATCATCCCGGCGGCGTTCGCCTCAACCTACCCTGCGCTCACGGCGCTCAACTTCATGCG
>CAZNRD010000073.1:4406-9814 GCA_964575425.1 uncultured Anaerolineaceae bacterium
CCTCAGCACGCCAGAAAGCGCCATCCTCTCGGCAGTGACCTTCAACGCCCTGATCATCGTCGCCCTGATCCCGCTCGCCCTGCACGGCGTGCCATACCGGCCTCTTGGCGCGGCGCACATCCTGCGCGAGAACCTGCTGGTCTATGGGGTAGGCGGGATCATTGCACCATTCATCGGCATCAAGCTGATCGATCTGATCCTCATCGCTCTGCATGTCACTTGATTCCATGGTCATCAGGCGAGAGAGGGGAAGGGACATGAAGAGGCTACGAATCAACGTCAACCTGAAGCTCCTTACCGAGTGTGCCCAGGCGGTGGGCGTGGTGTGGTTCATGACGGTCCCCATGTTCTTGCTCGGGCGTCAGACGCTTGGCGAATCGGTCATCGCGCTTCTCTACCTGGCCACCGTGGCGTGGTGCTCAAGCCGTTGGGGTCAGCTGCCGGGGATCAGCGCGGCGGTCGCAGCCACCCTGACCTTCAACTTCCTGTTCATCCCGCCTTTCTTCACGTTCGCCGTCGCCGCGCTGGAAGGCTGGCTGGTCCTGACGATCTTCCTGGGCGTCTCGACCATCGTCGTCGGCCGGATCCAGGAAGCGCTGACCAAAACGCGCCTCGCCGAGCGGGACGCGCGCTTGATGTACGAGTTCGGTATGGCCTTGGCCGGACTCCGCACACGCCAGGCGGTCCTGCATGCGCTGGCCTGGCAGCTTCAGCAGACGTTCGTCGCCGCTTTGGTGGAAGTGACGTTGGAGGCCGAGGTCGACTCGGTATCGGCCGTGGTCAAGGCCCCCATCGACGCCTACATCGCCCAGGCACCCGATCGCGTCGTGCCCATCCAGGCGGCGCCTGGGCTGATTGGCGAAATCCATGTCTGGCAGGGGAACGGCTGGCTGCCTCCAACGGAAAGTCGGCTGCTCTCCGACCTGGCTGCGCTGGCCGCCACGGCCCTCGAGCGCGCCCGCGCCAGTGAGCTTGAGCTGCGTGCGGCCACGCTGGCCGCCATCGCAGAGAAGTGAGGCCATCGTGACCAAGGACATCAAGACGGCCGCACTTCTGCTCGTCGCCCTGACGGTCCTGACAGGCGGGCTCTATCCGCTCCTCATCACCGGCATTGCCCAAGTCGCCTTTCCGCATCAGGCGAATGGCAGCCTCATCGTGGCCCACGGCGATGTCATGGGCTCAGAGCTTGTGGGCCAGCCGTTCGACGACCCTGGGTACTTCTGGGGGCGCCTGTCGACGACGGGCACCTATCCCTACAACGCTTTTGACCCCGCCCACCTGACGGCCTCATCAGGCTCCAACTACGGGCCGCTCAACCCTGTGCTGTTGGACACCGTTCGAGCCCGCGTCGATGCCTTGCATGCGGCCGATCCCGGGAACACCGCGCCAATCCCCGTCGACCTGGTGACGGCTTCCGGCAGCGGGCTCGACCCGCACATCAGTGTGGCGGCGGCCCTGTACCAGGTGCCCCGGGTTGCACGCGAGCGCGGCCTGTCGGAGGAGCAGCTCCGCCTGCTCGTCGACCGCTACACTCAGGGGCGCCAACTGGGCATTCTGGGCGAGCCGAGAGTCAACGTGCTGGAGCTGAATCTGGAATTGGATGGCCGACTTTGAGCCACACCCCTGGATTCCGGACAGTCGGGCAGGCGCTCAAGAACGACCGCTGGCCGGGCCGCCTCTCTCAACCGGTCGGCAGGTTTAGAATTCGTAGCGGTCCGACACAAGGCCTAGTCTAGCTCGAGGCGGAGCCTACCAGATCACTCGATGGACGTCACCCCCAGACCGAACCCCGATCTCCTGCTCGCCCAGGTGCAGGCCGAAGAGCGGCAGAGAACCCGCGGCAAGCTCCAGATCTTCCTAGGCTATGCGGCCGGCGTCGGGAAGACCTACGCCATGCTGGAGGCGGCACGCCAGCGCAGGTCCGAGGGCGTAGATGTCGTCGTCGGCTACGTCGAGACTCACGGCCGGGTCGAAACCGAAGCACTCCTCGCCGGGACCGAGATCATTTCGCGGCGGCAAGTGGACTACCGCGGCAGGCAGATGACGGAGATGGACGTCGACGCCGTTCTGGCCCGCCACCCGCAGCTGGCCCTCGTCGACGAACTGGCACACACGAATGCGCCGGGATCGCGCCACCCCAAGCGCTTTCACGATGTTCACGATCTGCTCGAAGGCGGGATCGACGTCTACACCACCCTCAACATCCAGCACCTCGAGAGCCTGAACGACGCCGTTGCCCAGATTACCGGCATCACCGTTCGGGAAACCCTACCCGATAGCGTCCTCGACGAGGCCACCGAAATCAAGCTGGTCGACCTACCTCCCGACGAGCTGATCCAGCGCCTGCATGAAGGCAAGGTGTACATGCCCGACACGGCCGCGGTCGCGCTGGAGCGGTTCTTCCGCAAAGGGAATCTGACCGCGCTGCGCGAGATGGCCCTGCGGCGGGCCGCCGGGCGCGTCGACGACCAGATGCTGGCCTACATGCGGACGCGAGCCATCCCCGGCCCATGGCCCGCCGGCGAGCGCCTGCTGGTGTGTGTCAGTGCGGGCTCGTTGGGAGAGCGGCTGGTGAGGTCGGCGCGCCGTCTGGCGGACGACCTGAGCGCCGAGTGGATCGCGATTCATGTCGAGGCGGCGGAAGACTCGCGCGGCGGCGAACCGGCACGGGCCAGGATCGCCCGCACCTTGAAACTGGCCGAGGACCTGGGCGCCCGCGTGGTCACACTCCCCGGCCAGTCCGTATCCGCGACCGTGCTTGAGTATGCGCGGGCGCACAACATCACCAAGATCATTGCCGGGAAGCCTCTTCGCTCGCTCTGGCAGGAGCTCCTGCACGGTTCCGTCGTCGATCAACTCATTCGCAGCAGCGGTCCCATTGATGTCTACATCGTCAGCAGTGAGGCGCAGCCGTCGCCGCGGCAGGCCGTCGTCGATCGCACGCAGCGCCCCTGGGTGGGCTACGTTCATAGCACCCTGCTTGTCGTCGCGGCGACACTCGCTGGGGTCCCATTCTCTCTTGTGATCTCCCCCGTCAACCTGGTGATGCTCTACCTGGTCGCCGTGGTCGCCAGCGCGGTGTTCTTGGGGCGAGGCCCCTCGATTCTGGCTTCCTTTCTAAGCGTCTTGGCCTTCGACTACTTCTTTGTCGAACCCAGGCTCACTCTGGTCGTCACCGACGCCGAGTACGTCCTCACTTTCGTCGGGCTGTTCCTGGTCGGCCTGGTGATCAGCACACTGGCGGCTCGGGCGCGTGACCAGGCGGAGGCAGCCAGGCGCAGGGCAGAACAGGCCACCGAACTCTACGAGCTCAGCCGCGACCTGGCCGCCGTCTACGGGCTGGACGATATCCTGCAGGCATTGATCCGACACATCCGGGAGACCTTCGGCCGTGACGCCATCCTGCTCCTGCCGCAGGATGGCAGCCTGGCCGTGCGCGCTGGAAGCCCCGGGTTGGAACTCGACGAGGACGAACTGGCCGTCGCCGACTGGGTCCTGCGGCGTGGCGAGCCTGCCGGACGGAACACGGACACACTCCCCGGAGCTCAGCTGCGCTACCTTCCCGTGCGCACCGTACGCGGCGTGCACGGCGTGTTGGGGATCGCTGGCTCGCAGGAAGGCAGCCGAACCCTGACCCCCGATCAGCAGCGCTTGATGGAGGCCTTCGTGAGCCAGGCTGCGGTGGCCATCGAGAGGGCGCAGCTGGCCGAGCAGGCGCGGCTGGCCCAAGTGCACCAGGCCACGGAACAGCTGCAGTCCGCCCTGCTCAACTCGATCTCCCACGATTTGCGCACGCCGCTCGTATCCATCACCGGAGCGCTGAGCAGCCTGGTAGAACAGGACGCGCAGCTCGGAGAAGCCGGCCGGCGTGCCATGGTGGAGAACGCTCGCGAGGAAGCCCAACGCCTGAACCGGCTCGTCGGCAACCTGCTCGACATGACACGCGTCGAAGCCGGTTCGCTGCGCTTGCGCCTAGAGCCCAGCGATGTTCAAGACGTGATCGGGTCTGCCCTGGCGGAGCTCGAAGACCGCCTGGCCGTCCGCCACGTCGGCGTCAAAGTGCCCGCGGAGTTGCCCCTGGTCGAGATGGACTTCGCCTTGATGACCCGCGTCCTGGTCAACTTGCTCGACAATGCCATCAAGTACTCTCCGGCCGGCTCACCCATCGATGTCGAGGCTCGGCTTGCCTCCGGACATCTGGAGATTGATGTCTCCGACCGAGGCTTGGGGATCCCCGCCGAGGACCTGAGTCGCGTGTTCGACAAGTTCTACCGGGTCCAGCGACCGGGCCGCGTGTCCGGGAGCGGCCTGGGACTGTCGATCTGCAAGGGCATTGTCGTGGCCCACGGTGGCTTCATCGCCGCCGAGAATCGACCTGGAGGAGGCACGACGTTCTCCATCGTGATCCCTGAACGGCAGGCTCAGACGCCATGACCGACGCGGGCGCGCGAGTCCTGGTCGTGGACGATGAGCCGGCCATCCAGCGTTTCTTGCGCACCGCTCTTTCTGCCGAGGGCTACGCGGTCTTCGGCGCAGCCACCGGTGCCGAAGCTCTCGCTCAGGTGACTTCCCACCGACCGGACCTGATCATCCTCGACCTGGGTCTGCCTGATATGGACGGCAGTCAGGTGACCCGCCGCGTGCGCGAGTGGTCTTCGGTGCCGATCATCATCTTGTCGGTGAGGGGTCAGGAATCGGACAAGATCGAGGCGCTGGACGCCGGCGCTGATGACTACCTGACCAAGCCCTTCAGCGTCGGAGAGCTGCTTGCCCGCATGCGGGTTGGATTGAGGCGCGTCAGTCCCTCTACCGCCGGACGGCCATTCGTCTCGGGCGACCTATCTGTCGACCTGGTCCGCAGGGTCGTGACGGTGGCTGGCGAGGAAGTGCGGCTGACGCCGACGGAGTATGACATCCTGCGTGCCCTGGTGAGCCATGCGGGATTGGTGCTGACTCACCGCCAATTGCTGCGCGAAGTGTGGGGAGCCGGCTACGAGCAGGAAGTTCACATCCTCCGAGTCAATATCAGCAACCTGAGACGGAAGATCGAGGCAGACCCGTCCCGGCCGCGTCACGTCGTCACTGAGCCAGGGGTCGGCTACCGGCTCACAGCCGGAGAGTAGGATCGCTCGGCGCTCTTCACTGGTCTAGGCCCGGGCACAAGGGAGAAGGAGCTGACCCGCCACACGGAATGGAATGGGCTTCTTGTCAATCCGGCAAGTTGCACCATCTCCGTTGCCTGGCCCCAGAAGACGGTCAAGGGTCTGGGTCCGCTAGGCAGTGCGAAACTGGCAGACCCTTATACGGAATCCGGCCAAAGGCGAGCAAGGGTCTGAATCGCCAGGGTCGGGTCCTGCAAAACCCTGATCATGGGTTCAAATCCCATCGTCGCCTCTTCAAGGGGCTCA
>CAZNRD010000074.1:0-9764 GCA_964575425.1 uncultured Anaerolineaceae bacterium
CCTATGACTACCCCCGCGGCGTCGTGCGCGAGCAGGCCAACTGCCGCTACGGGCCCGGCGTCGCCTACCTCTTCGAGTGGGGGCTGTATCCCAGCGATCGCGTCCGCATCCATAACCGCAACGAGGACGGCACCTGGGTCTACGTCGATCCGAACACCTACGTCGGCATGTGCTGGGTCGCCGCCCGATTGCTCGACATCCAGGGCGACATCATGGCGCTCGACACCTACTACGGCCTGCTGCCCTACTCCGACCTCTACCGCCCACCCAGGAACGTCCGCGCCAGCCGCGAGGGGGAGGACGTCTGGATCGCGTGGGACCCGGTGTGGATGACAGAGGACGACTACCGCGGCTACCTCGTCGAAGCCTGGGTCTGCCGCGAAGGCCGCATCGTCTTCGTCCCCGTCCTGGCCTATGACCCCGCTCGCGTCCGCGACACGCTGGTGATCATCCGCGACGAGCGCGGCTGCTCACAGCCCTCGCGCGGACGGCTCTTCACCGTCGACAAGTACGGCTACACCGTCCCCGTCGAAATCTTCTGGCCCGCCTGGCCCCCATAGGTCCGCTTCACCAGCCCCTCCGCTGGCCGCTGCGCCCACCTATGCTAGACTTTCGCCGGGGGAAGGAGGGGACCCATGGCGCTGCCGTTTCCTCCTCGGGGACGTTCCAAGGAAGAGGTCCTGGCCGAAATGCGGGCAGCCCGCGACCACGACGTCGCCTGGCGCAACGGCCGCGTCTTCGGCCTGGTGTACCAGCTCGGCGAAGACGTCGAAGACCTGCTGCAGCGGGCCTACACCCTCTTCTTCGCCGAAAACGGCCTCAACCCGGCCGCCTTCCCCAGCCTCCGCAAGTTCGAGACCGAAGTCGTGGCCATGACCGCCAGCCTGCTCGGCGGCGACGAGAACACCGTCGGCACAATGACCTCCGGCGGCACCGAGAGCCTGCTCATGGCCGTCAAGACCGCGCGCGATTGGGCCCGCCGCCACCGGTCCGACGTGCGCCACCCGGAAATGGTCCTGCCGCTCTCGGCACATCCGGCCTTCGATAAGGCCGCCGAGTACTTCGGCGTGCGCGCCGTGCACGTCCCGCCCCGCGCCGACTACCGCGCCGACGCCGAAGCCATGCGCCGCGCCATCACGCCGAACACCGTCCTCATGGTCGGCTCGGCGCCCTCCTATCCCCACGGCGTCATCGACCCCATCGCCAACCTCTCGGAAGTGGCGCGCGAGCACGGACTGCTCTTCCACGTCGACGCCTGCGTCGGCGGCTTCATGCTTCCCTTCCTGCGGGATTTGGGCTACCCCATCCCCGACTTCGACTTCCGCCTCCCGGGCGTCACCTCGATGTCGGCGGACCTGCACAAGTTCGGCTACGCCGCCAAGGGCGCTTCGGTCATCCTCTACCGCACGCCGGAATTGCGCCGCCATCAGTTTTTCATCTACACCGACTGGCCCGGCGGCATCTACCCGTCGTCGGCGCTGGCAGGGACAAGGCCCGGCGGCCCGGTGGCCGCGGCCTGGGCGCTGCTGCATTACCTGGGCGCCGAGGGTTATCGCCACATCGCCGATGTCGTGATGCAGACCACGCGCAAGATCCAGCAGGGCATCGCAGCCATCCCCGGCATCCGCGTCCTGGGCGACCCCGAGATGAGCGTCTTCGCCATCGGTTCGGATGGCGTCGACATTTACGAGGTGGCCGACGAGCTGGCACTGCGCGGCTGGCACTTCGACCGCCAGCATTTCCCGCCCAGCCTGCACGTCACCGTCACCTATCCCCACGCCGCCGTCGCCGATGAATTTCTGACAGACCTGGCGGCGGCCGTCGCCGTCGTCCGCAGGCCAAGCCTGCGCCGGTGGCTCAACCGCCTGCTGGTGTCGCTGGCCGACTTCCTCGTCCGTCTGCTGCCCGAACGCTGGGTCAGCGCTCTGATGCGGCGCCTGTCGGCGCTGCTCGGGGGTTCCGGCGGACTGCCGGGACGCATGGCGCCGATGTATGGCATGATCGGCACCCTGCCCAACCGGGGTGACCTGCGGGAGCTGGTGACCGACCTGATCGACAACATGATGCGCTATCACCCGCCTCAGACCTGAGCCGGATCCCTCCCCATTGCCACAGGAGGCAGCCATGGGCACACCCGTCGAGTCCCGCGCCGAGCGCCTTCCTTTCTGGACCAAGGCGATCTTTGGCTCCGGAGACTGGAGCATCTCCTCGTTCGGGACACTGCGCCAGATCTTCTACGCCATCTTCCTCACCGACGTGGTCGGGCTCGAGGCGCGGCTGGCCTCGGTGGCGGCCCTCATCGGAGTCCTCTGGGACGCGGTCAACGACCCTCTGGTGGGCATCCTGAGCGACCGCATTCGCACCCGGTGGGGTCGGCGGCGCCCCTTCCTGCTCTTCTTCGCCGTCCCCTTCGGACTGGGGTTCGCCCTCCTGTGGTGGGCGCCGCCCTGGGAGTCACAGCTGGCCCTGGCCGCGACCATCACGCTGGTCTACATACTCAGCGACACCTTCCAGACTCTGATCTACGTCCCCCTGTACTCGCTGACGCCGGAAATCACGCTGGACTACGACGAACGCACCACGCTGACCACCTACCGCATGTTCTTCAACCTGCTGGCCTCCCTCGTGACCGCCGTCGCCGCGCCGGTGATCGTCGACGCCGTGCTGGCTGGAGGGGCCACGCAGCAGCAGGGCTACCTCATTGTTGGTGCATTGTTCGGAGGCCTGGCTGTGCTGCCCTTGCTTCTCATCTTCTTCACCGTGCGCGAGCGGAGGCGCAGCGAGGCGGAGATCGAGAGCGAGCGGCGCACGCCGGTGCGGGCCATCATCCGAATGGCATGGAACAACATCCCCTTCCGCTTCGCCACCGGCATCTACATGCTCAACTGGATCACCTTTGACCTGGTGGCGCTCGTCCTGCCCTTCTTTCTCACCTACTGGGTGGCCGGCGGGAATCTCTTGGCCAAGGCCATGGGCATGCCGCTCGAATCGGCGGCGCTGGGCCTGCTCCTGATCACCTCGGTGCTGATGCTCCCCTTCTGGATGTGGCTGGCACATCGGCTGAGCAAGCACGTGGCCTACATCATCGGCATGGCGTTCTGGGCGGCGGTGCAGATGCTCGTCTTCGCCGTGCAGCCGGGACAGGTGACCCTGGTGCTGACCCTGGCAGTGCTGGCTGGGATATCGGTCTCCACGGCCCATGTCCTGCCGGATGCGCTCTTCCCCGATGTCATCGAATGGGACGAGCTGCGCACGGGCCGCCGGCGCGAGGGCATCTACTACGGGGTGAAGAACTTCATCCGCAAGCTCACCGGCGCGCTGGCCATCTTCCTGGCGCTGCAGGTGCTGGGTTGGTTCGGCTATCAGACGCCGCCCGAAGGCGCCACGACCTTCGTGCAGTCGCCGCCGACGCTGGCCGCCATCCGCTTCCTCATCGGACCCCTCGGCGCTGCTATGCTGCTGAGCGCAGTCGCGATGGCCTGGTTCTATCCGCTGACGCGCGAACGACACGCGCGCGTGCGCGCCCTGCTGGCCCGGCGGCGCGCCCGGGCCAGACTAGCGCAGCATCAGCCCGACTCCTAGCAGAAGAAGCAGGATCAGGACGAGTCTGCGAAAGAGCGTTGGGCTGATGTGGCGGTCGAGCCGGAAGCCGACCGCCAGGCCGGCCAGGAGAGTGGGCAGGCCCAGGCCATAGTCCCAAAGCACAATGCCGGTCAGGTTGCCGGCCACGGCATGCCCAAGGATGACCAGCAAGTCGCTCAGCAGGAACATCCCCTGCAGGTTGGCCTTGAATTCGGCAGGTTCCCAGCCGCGTGCGTGACCGTAGAGCACTAGCGGCGGCCCTGAGGTGTTGTAGGCGCCGCCAAGCAGGCCGGCGGCGAAGCCGAAGCCGCCCTCCCACTCGCGGCGCTCCAGCCGCGGAAGCCTTGGACTCACCAGGACGTAGCCGGCGTATGCGGCGATGACGCCTCCCAGGATCGGGACGGTGATCGCCTCCGGCACCCGGCGCAGGATCAGAATGCCGAGGGGGATGCCGAGGACCATGCCGGCGGTCAGCAGGGAGATGGCACGCAGTCGAATTGCCGCGCGGTAGCGGATCAGCAACAGGATTTCAATCGTCCCCGCCCACAGCGCCACCAATGGCGAGGCGATGCGCAGGCCAACCCAGGCCGGGAGGATCGCCATCGCCACCAGCGCCGAGCCAAAGCCGGTCGCGCTCTGCGTCAGAGCGGCCAGAAAGGCTGCCAGCAGGATGATGAGGATCGTCATCATGGCCGCGGTCTCGCAGCACTCTACGACAGGTTCCCTTTCAGGGCAAGCGGCCGGGTGGATTGGCTTGACAGGCGAATCTGTGCGAGAATCACGAGGCAAGCGTGCGGGTGGCATCTTCTCACATCTGGCTTCACCGTCCCGGAGGTGCGTCGCAGGCGAGCTTCCAGGAACTTCCCCTTGCCCAATCGTCGAGTCCAGGAGATCAGGCATGAATGAACGGGTCGCCATCGTCGGCGTCGGCTGGGCGGGGTTCCGCCCTACCACGCCGGACCTCTCCTACAAGGAAATGATGTACCAGGCCGCCGTGCGAGCCTACGACGACGCCGGCGTCGATCCCCGGCGCGACGTCGAAAGCTTCGTGACCGTGTCCGAGGACTTCCACGAGGGCACGAGCATCTTCGACGAGTACGTGCCGGATCAACTCGGCGGGGCCCTGAAGCCGGTGCACACCATCGGCGGCGACGGCCTGCACGGCCTGTCCACGGCCTACATGCTCATCCGCACGGGGCTCTTCGACATCGTCGCCGTCGAGGGGCACAGCAAGGCATCCAACGTCCTCACCCTGCCTCACATCACGGCCTACGCCCAGGACCCGGTCCTCAACCGCCCACTCGGGTGGAACAGCGAATTCATCGCCGGCATGGAGATGAACCGCTTCCTGCACGAGACCGGCACCACGCGTGAGCAGTGCGCGGCGGTGGTAGTGAAGAACCGGCGCAACGCGCTGCGCAACCCGCTCGCCTCCTACGGCGCCGACGTCACCATCGACGAGGTCCTGGTCGGGCCGCCGTTGGCCTGGCCACTGGGCGAGCGCGAGGCGGCGCGGCTGGTCGACGGCGCGGTGGTGATGGTGCTGGCGAGCGAGGAGCGGGCGCGGAACCTCAGCGGCGAGCCGGTCTGGATCCTCGGGGCAGGGTGGTGCAGCGATGCCCCGTCGCTGGAGAGCCGCTCGTGGGAGCAGGCGGTCTACGCCGCCGAAGCCGCCGCCCGCGCCTACCAGCAGGCGGGCATCAAACAGCCCTCGCTCGAGATCGATTTCGCCGAAGTCGATGACAGCTACGCTTACAAGGAATTGCAGCACCTGGAGGCGCTGGGACTGGCTCGCCCCGGAGAGGCGGGGCTGCTGCTGGAGGAAGGCGCCTTCGACGCCGACGGCATGCTGCCGGTGAACGTCTCCGGCGGCAGCCTGGGCATCGGACACCTGCTTGACGGCAGCGGGCTGGCGCGGGCGCTGGAGATCGTGCTGCAGCTGCGCGGCCAGGCCGGAGAACGGCAGCTGGACGAGGTTGAGGTGGGCCTGGCCCAGTCGTGGCGCGGCCTGCCCACCACCAGCGGCGCCGTGGTCGTGCTGGGCATCTGAGGAGGATAACCATGGGACTTCGAAAAGTCGCCGTCGTCGGCGCCGGCATGACCAGGTTCGTGCGCCGGGCACTGGAGACCGGAAAGGAGCTCTCCTGGCAAGCGGCATCGATAGCGCTCGAGTCCTGCGAATTGACGCTCGACGATATCGAAGCCGTGTGCATGGGCACCGCCCCCGATGCCTTCGATGGGCTGCACATGAAGGCCGAATACCTGAGCGATGGTGCCGGCGCCTGGCGTAAGCCGTACATGCGATCCTTTGTCGGCGGGGGCACGGGTGTCTTCGCGCCGATACAGGGCTGGTACCACGTCGCCTCCGGCCTGTTCGACACCTGCCTGGTGGTGTGCGAGGAGAAGATGTCCAGCTTCTACCCGCACGCCCAGGCAGCCTTCGTCACGATTTTCGATCACACGACCGAGCGGGCTCTCTGGCCGAACCTGCTCTGGATCTTCGCCCTGGAGATGAATCGCTACATGCAGACCTACGGCATCTCCAAGGCGGATGTCGCGCGTGTGGCGGTGAAGAACAAACGCAACGCCGCCGATCATCCCTGTGCCCTGCTCGGCGAGCCCCAGATCACCGTCGAGGACGTGCTCAAGTCCGAAGTGCTCGCCTGGCCGGTGCAGCGCCTGGATGTCAGCCCGGTCTCCGATGGCGCGGTGGCCATCGTGCTGGCCGCAGAACACGTCGCACGGCGCCTCACCGATAGGCCAGTGTGGATTCAGGGAGTCGGGTGGTGCCTGGATACGGCCTACTGGACCAACCGCGATCTGGCCTATCCTCGCTACGTCGAGGTGGCGGCGCGCATGGCCTACGAGATGGCTGGCATCCGGGAGCCGCGCAAGGAAATCCACATCGTAGAGCCGTATGATCCCTTCGACTACAAAGAACTGCACCACCTGGAAGGGCTGCTCCTGGCTGAGCGAGGGCAGGCAGCTCAGCTGGTTGCAGACGGCGTGACCGATCGCGACGGGGACATGCCGGTCTGCCCCTCGGGAGGCCTGCTGGGCGTGGGCAATCCAATCTCGGCGGCCGGCCTGATGAAGGTGGCTGAGTTGTTCTGGCAGCTGCGCGGCGAGGCCGGCGCGCGGCAGGTGCCCGGCCAGCCCAAGCGCGGCCTGGCACAGGCCTGGGGGGACCTGATGCAGGTGGGTACGGTGGTCATCCTCGGGACGAATCCCTGAGAGGAGAGGCGGCCGATGACAGCCAAGATCCGACATTTCCCTGGAACCGCCCTCAGCGAGAAGGACTTCGAAAGCGGCAGGGTGCTCTTCTGGCACGATGAGATGAAGGCGCATTACGCATGGGACACCGGCATCGCCGTGGGCCAGTACCTGGCCGGGCTGCGGCGCGGCGTCATCCTTGGGGCGCGCTGCCGCCACTGCCGCAAGACCGTCGTCCCCCCGAGGGTGGTGTGCGAGTGGTGCTTCCGCGCGATGGATGAGTTCGTCCCGCTGCAGGACACCGGGACCGTCAACACGTTTTCGCTGTGTTACGTGACCTGGGATGTCCAGCGCATCGAGGTGCCGGAGATCCCGGCGGTGATCGAAATCGACGGGGCAGCCCCGGGGCACGGCATCATGCACAAGCTGGGCGAGGTCGACCCACAAGAGGTGAGGATCGGGATGCGGGTGCAGGCGATGTGGAAGCCGGCCGAGCAGCGCCAGGGGGCAATCACCGACATCCTGTACTTCAAGCCCCTGAAGGAGAAAGAGCCATGAACTGGCTTGAGCGCGACATCGGCGCCCCACAGTCCTGGCGCGGCCAGATGCCGGTGCGCAGCCGGTATACCTATGGCCTGGCGGGCGAGCGCTTTTTCCGCGCCTTGAAGGACGAGGGCAAGATCCTGGGCACGCGCTGCTTGCGCTGCGATGTCCTCTACGTCCCGGGCCGTGCCTTCTGCGAACGCTGTCTGGACGGGCTGGACGAATGGGTCGATGTGGGCACGCGCGGCCCGGTGTACACCTTCACCCTGCTCTACAAGGACCTGGACGGCAATCCTCTCCCGACGCCAGAGATCGTGGCCCTGGTGCAGTTCGGCGATGGCGGCATCGTGCACCGGCTGGGAGAAGTCGACCCGGATGTGGTGACCATAGGCATGGAAGTGGAGGCGGTGCTGCGGCCGGCCAAGGAGAGGAAAGGTTCGATCCTGGACATCTCCCACTTCCGTCCCGTGCAGCGCTAGCGGACGCGAAGGCGGCCACGGGAGAGAGTGGCACGGGCTGGATGCCTGCGGCTCGTCGGCATTTGGGCATCTTCTTCCGGTGGTGGCGAGCGCGCTGGCCTCTTGGGTCCACTTCGCGGGGAATCGGAATGTGAGATCGGGAGGCCTCTGAGAATGCGCGCCTTTCGGCGGGGATTCCCTCTCGGAGCTTGCTGAGAAGAGCGGTTTCCACTTCACCTCCCTGACACCCTCTCCGCGCACCGCAGACGGGTACGCCATCAACCGTGGCGGGGGGAACGAGACCTGGGGGTGGGGTGAGCGAAGCTCCCCCCACCCCCAGAGACACTTACCCCCCTGCGCTAGGCTTGTAGTTGCACATCTCGGCCCATATAGGGGGATAGGCCAGGGGATGGGGTCGGACGATGACACGGCGATTCCCGGCTCTAGGCTCACCGTCAGAGAGGCGGCGTCCCCTGACGGGAACGGGTGCGGGCGGCGACGGCCTGGAAAGCGGCGAAGTCGCCGTCGGCCAGCACGCGGCGGTGGCCGGCGAAGGTTGCCGCCATCGATTTCCGCTCCGCCGACCGGCGCGCCTCGGGACGGGTCTCGGGGATCAGGCCAGGACGATGGCTGCGAGGGACCCGGGCCGCATCCTCGGCTCTGTTCACAAACTGCAGATGGGCTTACAATGGGCCGCTGCCCCGTCCGGCGCACGCACCCCCGGGCGGGGCTTTGGTGAGGGAAACCGGTGCTGGCGGTGAGGACGTGGGGAAGACGAACGGATTCAACGCAGAACGTGCACTTCGAAACCTTTGGAGAGCGGTCTTCTGGGTCTCGTTTCCCTTCGGGATTCTGAGTTTCGTCCTGCCCATCTACGGGCGAGAACTCGGTGCGAGCGCGGTCGAGATCGGCGGCATGTTCTCGGCCTTTGCGCTGGTGCCGGTGGTGGTGCGGCCGTTCCTCGGCCGGGCGCTCGACCGCTGGGGACGGCGGCCCTTCCTCCTGCTCGGGCTCCTGGGCTACGTGGCGGCGATGGTCTTCTTCGCCGCTGCCGACCGGATCTGGCTTCTGACGCTCGGCAGGTTCGCTCAGGGGATGGGGCAGGCATTCCTGTGGCTCTCGGCGCTGACGGTGGTGGCTGACCTGGCGGCCGTCGCCGGGCGCGGGCTGACCTTCGGCTCAATCGACGAGGCCACCAACCGCGGCGCGATCTTCGGCACGGTGATCGGCTTCGGACTGATCTCAGGGATGCATGGCTGGCTCGACATAGGAATGGCGCAAGCCTGGCCGATCGTGTTCACCGGCTTCACCCTTCCTGCTGCCGCCGCGCTCCTCACGGCATGGCGCGGCGTGCCCGAAACGCGGCCGGCTGAGATCGTCCGCAGCGAACAGCGCCGGCCGATCTCGGGGCAGCTGCTGGCGCTGATGGCGATCGTCTTCGTCACCGGCGCCTCGTCGGCCATGGTCTGGCCGCTGCTGATGATCTTCCTGCAGGATTCCCTTCACGCGAGTGTCTCCGCTCTGGCAGTCGCCTACTTGCCGGCAGCGCTGCTGAGCGCCTATCTGCCTTCGCGGGCCGGGCGCCTGGCCGACCGCATGGGCCGCAAGCTGTTGATGGCCGTGGGCCTGATCGTCGGGGCGGTGGGTTCGGCGCTCATTCCGTCTCTGCGGAATCTGTGGATGCTCGCCGGGTTGTGGGCGGTGGAGTCGATCGGCTACTCGGCCTCAGTGCCGGCGGAGAGGGCTTTCGTCGCCGACATTGCCGGTGTCGAAGCGCGCGGGACAAGCTATGGCTTCTACACCTTTGCCTACTTCCTGGGAGCCGCGATCGGACCGCTCGCCGGGGGCTGGCTGTACGATCACGTGCATCATTCGGCGCCGTTCTATCTCAACAGCGTAGTGCTGGCTGTGGGAGCGGTGCTTGTGTGGGCCGTGCTCAGGGAAACGAGGGTTCGCCAACCGGCGGTT
>CAZNRD010000075.1:0-9419 GCA_964575425.1 uncultured Anaerolineaceae bacterium
AAGAAGCAAGGGGCGGGCCCGATGAGGTCGGCCTGGGCTTCGTGGTCCCGGATGGTTTTGCGAATTGCAGTGGCCAGGCGTTCAGCTTCGGCCTGCGCGCGTGACTCGCGCAGGTGGCGGTAGACCAGCCGCGCCAGGCGGCGGAAGGGGGGATAGTTCAGGCCGCGGCGCTGCGCGATCTCCTCGCGGTGGAAGGCCTGGTAGTCATGGCCGGCGGCGGCGCGGATGGCATAGTGCTCGGGCTGATACGTCTGCAGGATGACTCGGCCCCCGAGGAGGCCGCGCCCGGCACGCCCCGAAACCTGGGTGAGCACCTGGAAAGTGCGCTCAGCAGCCCGGAAGTCCGGCAGGTTGAGCCCCGTGTCGGCCGAGACAACGCCGACGAGCGTCACCAGGGGGAGGTCGAGGCCCTTGGCGATCATCTGCGTGCCGATGAGGACGTCGGCGCGGTGGGCGGCGAAGTGGGCCAGGATCACATCGTGGGCGCCGGCAGCGCGCGTGACGTCCCAGTCCCAGCGCAGAGTCCGGGCATCAGGGCAGATGCGCTTGACCTCGGCCTCCACCTTCTGCGTTCCGGCGCCGAACTGACGAATGCGGGTGCTGCCGCAGCCTGGACAGCGTGACGGCAGTTGGCGGCGGTAGCCGCAGTGGTGACAGAGCAGCTGCTCTTGCGCGCCGTGGTAGATGAGAGGGGTGTCGCAGCGCGGACAATGGAGCACATGGCCGCAGTCCCGGCAGAAGACGTAGGTGGATGTGCCGCGGCGGTTGAGGTAGAAAATGGACTGCTGGCCGGCCTGCACCGTCTCGAGGAGCGCCTGCTGCAGCGCGCGGCTGAAGAGCGAGGTATTCCCGGCGCGCAGCTCCTGGCGCATGTCGACAACGCGAACCGGCGGCAGGTCGATCGTGGCTGCCTCGGCCTCGGCTGACTTGTAGGCGGGAGTGACACCCAGGCGAGTCGCCTGGCCCTCGAGGCGCGTGCGGTGGCCGAGGATGCGCTGCGGCAGGGTCAGGCGGACCAGGTGGCCGCGCTCGGCCTGATAGGTGAGGGTGATATCGGGGGTGGCGCTGCCCATGATGCAAACCGCGCCCAGCAGGCGGGCATACGCCATCGCCGTGCTGCGCGCGTCGTAGCGTGGCGGCTGGCTCTGCTCCTTGTAGGATTCGTCGTGGACCTCGTCCAGGACGATGAGGCCAACACGGGGCAGCGGAGCAAAGAGCGCGCTGCGGGCTCCGATGACGACCTGCAGCAGCCCGGCGCGACAGCGGCGCCAGGTGTCGTAGCGCTGGCCGGGCGTGAGCTGCGAGTGAAGCACCCCGACCTTCCCGGGAAGGCGCGCCAGAAAGCGACGGACCGTCTGGGGTGTGAGGGCGATCTCGGGGACGAGCACGAGAGCGGATCGACCGACGGCGAGGGTCTCCTCGACGGCGCGCAGATAGATCTCGGTCTTGCCGGATCCCGTGACGCCGTGCAGGAGTATGGGCAGGACCGATGCGCTGGCAGCCGCGGCCCGGACGGACGCGCGGATTTCCGCCCAGACAGCCGACTGATCGCGCGTGAGCGTAGGCGCTTCGGAGGGAACGAAGTCGATGTCCGCCAGGGGATCGCGCCACACTTCCTGCTCGCCCAGGACGACCAGTCCCTGTTTCTCCAGGGCGCGCAGGTCTGGAAGCTTCCCGCCGCTTTCGCTGTAGACCCAGGTGAGATCCACTGGTCCGCTTTCGGCCAGCAGCACCTCAAGGATCTTGCTGCGGCGCAAAGAGGCTGGGCGAGAGGGCTGCTGCAAAGCCTCGACAGTGCGTTGGACCTTATCGCGGGGCGCGGCCAGGTGGGCGGTGCGAACGCGGCGAGGCCGGACGCGGGGGGCATCGAGGACGTGCGTGCGTTCCAGGATGCCGCGGCGCTGCAAGGCATCCGCGGCGCGGCGCCAGTCGATGCGCCCCAGGGCGTGAGCGATCTGCCGCCCGCGCAGAGGGCCGCGCTGCTCGAGCAGCCGGATCACGCGTTCCTCGGCGGGGCCGTGCGCTTCGGCATCTGGCTGAAGCAGCGTGTACAGCGAGTCGGCCTGTTGGCTGAGGCCTGGTGGGACCATCAGTGTCAGGCACTCAATCAGCGGCGCTCGCGTCTGCTCAGCCAGCCAGCGTGCCAGTTCCAGTTGTTCGGGAGAGAGCACCGGCTCGGCGTCGACAAGGGCCTCGATGGGCCGAGTTTCGGGCACTTCTGCGGCTGACAAAAGGCGGACCACGACGCCCTGGACGCGTCGCGGGCCAAGGGGGACGGTAACCAGGTGGCCGGGGCGCAGGCGGCCCTCCAGCTCGGTTGGCAGGTGGTAGTGGAAGGTGCTGCGCACTGCAGGCAGGTTGACGGCCACTTCGGCAAACATGGTTTCAGCCGGAGGGGTTAAGGCGGAAGAGAGAGACGCGGGCGATGCGTCGACCGTCGAGGGCTTCCACCCGCAGACGAAACTCGTCCACCGCGACAGTGTCGCCGACCTCAGCCAGACGCCCCAGCCGCCCAAGGATGTAGCCGGCGATGGTGTCGTAGTGGGGGTCGCGCAGCTGCAGGCCAAAGCGCTCGTTCACTTCGTCAATGGGCGTCAGACCATCGAGGAGCCACGAGCCGTCGGGCAGCTGGCGGATGGCTTCCTCCTTGTCGAACTCGTCACTGACCTCGCCCACGATTTCCTCGAGCAGGTCTCCCAGCGTCACCAGGCCGGCCGTACCGCCGTACTCGTCGAGGACGATCCCAAGCCTCTGGCGGCGCGCGCGCAGGCGCCGCAGCAGGGTGACGACGTCGATGTTCTCGGGGACGAACAGAGCAGGACGCATCAACCCGCGCGCGGTGGCTGCCTCCGGCGGCACGTTGTGGCGTGCGCGCATCACGTCGCGCAGATGGACGATGCCGACAATCTGGTCCAGATTGCCCTCGTACACGGGGAAGCGGGTGAAAGGATGACGCAGGGCCACAGCGATGATCTGATCGAGCGTGGCTTCGGCCGGAATGGCCGCCATCTCCGTGCGGGGGATCATCACCTGGCGCACCAGCGTCCGGCTGAGGTCGAAGACGGCGTCGAGCATGTCCTGTTCGTCGGCTTCGACCACACCGCTGGCGGCGCTGGCCGAGACCAACATCTTCAACTCCTGCACGGAGTAGACCACCTCGCGGCCCGGGGCGGGCTCGACGCCGAGCAGCCGCAGCAGGCGATCGGCAGAGGCGGTGAGAAGCCAGACCGCTGGGCGGAAGAGGGCGCTCAGCAGGATGATGGGGCGGGAGACCAAGAGAGCGGTGCGCTCGGTGTGCCGCAGCGCGATGGACTTTGGGGCCAGTTCGCCGACGACGACGGTGAGGAAGATGATCAGGGCAAAGGCGAGGGCGGCGGAAGCGCTGCGGGAGGCGGTCTCGCTGAGGCCGAGGGGGACGAGACGCACGATAGGCCGGGTCAGCATGGAGAGCGCTGGCTCGGCGATCCAGCCCAGGGCCAGGCTGGCCATGGTGATGCCGAGCTGGGTGGCGGCGATCGACCGGTCCAGGCTGCGGATGGCTCGCTCTGCCCAGCGAGCAGCATCGCTGCCTCCGCTTGCCAGCTCTTGGATGCGCGTGCGGCGAACACGGACCAGGGCGAACTCCGCGGCGACGAAGAAGGCGTTGGCAGCAATCAGGGCAAACGTGAGGACCAACTCGGGCACGTGGTCGGGGATGGTGTTCTCCATGGCGGGGTTCGCTGCCGGGGAAGACTGTGGCCAGGCCGAACCTCACGCCTTCTCGGTCGTCCGATAGATGACGGCTGCGGCGTAGCCAACGACGGAGGAGTAGTCGCCGGTGACATCGCCGGAGGTTGCGTGATAGAGCACCTGGGCGCGGTCGGCGCCCATGTCCCTGGCTGCCCAGAGGACAGCGGCCATGGCCCCGCGCCCGCAGGCGAAGCCGACGCCCTCCTCTTCAGCCGTCAGGACCCCGGCCGGGTCGAAGGCTTGCAGACGGGCCAGAACTTCGCCGTCGAGGCGACGGGCGATCGCGTCGGGGTAGAAATGCGACAGATCTGAGCTGCCGACCAGAAGGCTGTCCGTGCCGGCCAGAGCCTGGGCGAGCGCGTGACCAACCGCTTCGGCGACTTCGGTCGACTGCTCGCGCAGCATCACCGGGAGCAGGGAGAAGGATGAGTGCAGCGACCGCTGTAGGAAGGGCAGCTCGATCTCGAGCGAGTGCTCGTCGTCGTTGCGGACGCGGCTGAGATCGAGCCCAGCCGCAGTGAGCTCCCGCTCAAAACGGTCCAGAACCGCCTGGTCTACGGCAATGGGGCCGAGGGGGGTGCCGTATGCGGCGTGGCCAGTGGTCAGGACGCGGCCAGGGTAGGGGTAGTGGACCGGTGAGACGACGGCCACGATGATGGGAGACATATCTTGCAGCAGGCGGAAGGCGTGCGCCGCCACGGGCCCGGAATAGACGTGACCGGCGTGGGGCACGATCAGGCCCACGATCGTGCCCGTCGGGGCGGTGGGCTGGGCTTGTCGGAGTTGGCGGTCGACCGACTGGGATAGGGCTTCGGCGGAGCCGGGGTACCAGGTGCCTGCAATCGGGGATGGTCGGATATCACGCATGATGTGCCGCCCCCTGTGACCGGAATTGTAGCACAGGTGGCCACGGCAACAGTCGACAGGGTGAGGACGGCGACGCCTGTGTGTGGTCAGGTTGAAGGCTCTGGTCGTCGGAGGTAGAGGTAGCCTCTTGACATTAGAACATATGTTCGCTATGATAGCAGAGAACATCCGTTCCGATTCCTGGAGGATCAGCATGAAGGACTCGGGCGAATCTGTGGAGGCCCTGGAGAAGGAAGCGGATCGCACTGAGCAGATGCTGCTGGGCCTGGAGATGCCGGTTCGTGTGAGCGAAGGTGAGACGCGAAACGGCGCTGTGCGCTACCACCTGACGCCGATGCATGGGGTCCGCGCGCAGCGGTTGAGGGAGGCGGCGGATGATGTGGCGAGGGCGCTGGGCGTGCCTGACATCGGGTTGACTGAGGAGGCGAGCCGTGTCTCGATCAAGGTGCCGCGCGGCGAAACAGGGGTGAGGCTGGTGCCCTTGATCCGGTCGCTGGCGGGACTGCGGCCTCTCACTGCCGTCCTTGGCCTGAGTGCGAGCGGGCATCCGATACTGCTGCCCCTCGACGCGAAATCCACATGGCACTTCCAGGTGATCGGCCAGAGCGGTGCGGGAAAATCCGAGTTACTGCGGACGCTCACGATCTCCCTCGCCATGACCTCTCGCCCGACGCAGATGCGGATACTCGCGGTTGATATCGGTGGGCGGGAGCTGGCGGTGCTCGAGTCGCTGCCGCATCTTGCCGCGGACCTGGCCACCGAGCCGGAGGCGGGGGCGCGCCTCGTGTGCTGGCTGGCGGCGCAGACCGAAACCCGACTGGCCGGTCGCCCCCACGGGACAGATTGGCTATTGGTCCTGGACGACCTTTCCTGGGTGATGGCATCCGACGGGGGTCAGGCCCGCGCCGCGCTTCGGCTGCTGCTGGCACAAGGCCCACACGTGGGCGTGCACATTGCTGCTGGCCGCCGAATTGACAGCGGGAAGGAGGGACTCGAGTTTCCTGGAGACGTCACAGTGACAGCAGTGCCGCTTTCGCAGGTAAGCGCCCCTAGGGAGTTCCTATTGAGAGCGGGGGCCGAGGATGTGGCGCTGCGGGCCGCCTGGCTTCCAGCTGCCGACCTGGACCGGGCAGTGCGCTGGATTTCAGGGGGCTGGCAGGCTGCGTGAGGCCAAGCGTGGCCTGCGGTGCTGGGGTTTTGGTCAGGCAATGAGGGTCTTGCAGCGAGGGTAGTGGAGCGAACGGGCCACAGTCACAGGATACTCCTGACGTGGTTGAAGTCGTAGGACCAGGGAGGGGAGGCCCGGATGGCCTAGGCTTGTGAAGCACTGCACAAGCCTGAGGCTTTAGGCGCCTTTTCGACCCGGGGAGGGGTACCTTGCGGCCTTGGGAAAAGCCGGTTACCATGGAGGCAGGCTGAAGGGCCAACCGGACCTGTTTACTTATGGAGGAGGACACCTATGAAGGCGGAGCTGGAGTTCTTTGACGTCAAGACACGCAGCAAGTTCAAGACAGCCGACTGGCGGGTGGAGACGAAGATGGCCAAGGGGAAGACCCGCTTCTTTGCCGTGGCGAAGGTGCCCGGGGCGTCGCACGAAGCCTGGCGCATCGTCTCTGAGGAATTTGCCAAGGCGAACTCCTGAGCCTGACGGAAACCTCCTCTTCTACTGAGAAGGTCGACCATCCACCGCCCGGCAACGGGCGGTGGTGTCGTGTCGGGTGGGCGTCAATCCATTGGGATCAGGCTGGCCAGGAGGGTATCGAGCACAACGCTGTCGTCCATCTGGCTGGTCTTCATCGCCAGGTCGCACTCCAGGAGGTAATGGTATATGCGCTCCAGCTCCGCCAAGGAGAAGCGCCGCGCCTGGGCGACAACCTTGCGGGCGACAAAGGGATGGACGCCGAGTGTGGACTGTGGGTCCTGGCCGTCGTCGATGGCTTCCCGGGCCTGCAACAGGAGGCGGAACTGCCGCGTGATCATGGCGAAGGCGTAGCGGGGCGACTCCTGCTGGAGCAGGCGATGCAGGTGAGCCTGTGCCAGGCGGCCGCTGCCTGTGCCAAGGGCGTCCACCATGGCGAAGACGTCGCTCTGCCCCTTGTAGGGGGTGAGCAGCTCGACGTCGGCGATGCGGATGGGCCGCTCGCGATTGACGTAGTCCAGCAGTTTCTCAAGCTCCTTGGCTGCCAGCGTCGGGTCGTCGGTGACGGATTCCCCCAGGAAGGCGGCGGCGGCCGGTTCGATTTGGCCGCCCATTGCCTGGCAGCGCTGACGCAGCCAGCGGACAAAGTCGTCGCCGCGCGGGATGAAGAAGCCGCGCGCAAGAGCAGCCTGTGGGTTGGCTGCGGCCCAGCGGCGAAGAGGACTGCCTTCGCGCAGGTCGGCGGGCTCGAGAAGGACCAGGGCGGTGGTCGAGGGAAGGTTCTCCAGCAGGGCCATCACGCGGCTTGCGAACCTGCTTTCGGGGCGTAGGAGTGCTGAGGGTTGGCGAAGCAGAACCATGCGGCGCGGTGCCAGGAAGGGCATGGCGGCACAGGCTGCTTCCAACTGGGAAAGGTCCAGCCCCTCTGCCTCGAAGGCCTGGAAGTTGAGGGAGGCCGTGGCGGGATCGCCGAGCTTCTCCCTCAGCCGGTGGACGAACTCCGTCTGTGCCAGCTCGTCGTCGCCGTAGAGCAGGTAGACGCGTGGCGGCCGGTGTTCCATCTCACTCCGATGTTCGGATGCGATGGACCGTGGCGCCGCCCAGGGAGCGTCTCTCGATGGCGTGCACGCGCAGTGGTCCCAGGTCGGACTCCGTGGTGAGGCGCTGCTGGAGGGCCAACCCCAGCGGTTGAGCAACGACGATGGCCAATGTTGACGCGAGCATGGCGATGGGCAGGCGGACCAGCCGATCGGTCCAGCGCTGGCTGCGGCCTCCGAGTAGGCTGAAGAAGGCAACCCCACCAGCCAGTGCACCTGCAGCCAGATACGTGGTGCCGCAGTTCGCATGCAGGGCCAGGTGACGTTCACCCTGACGCAGGCGGGACTCGGCCTCGGCCAGGGCTTGCCGGATCACCTCCGTCTCGACCTCACCGTACACGTGGAAGCCGCCGAGGTCTGAGCGGCCGATAAGAAGCATGCGCGGTTGGCGCTGACTGAGCACATGGATGGTGGCATGCTCGAGCGCGTGGTTGCGGCGGATACGGACCAGCAACGGGTGGGACAGCAGCGCGCCGAGCAGTGATCGCATAGATCCTCGAGGCTGAGGATTATACCCCGGGGCGGCGGGGAGGCTGAATGGTGCCTGTCGTCTGCGCCCCAGGGATGGGCTAGAATCAGGCCATGTCGTGGAACGTGATTGGTCATGGCTGGGCAGTGGAGATGCTACAGCGGCAGCAGTCGAGAGGCTGTGTCCGCCATGCCTATCTCTTCACCGGTCCGGCTCGCATAGGCAAGCGTACGGTGGCCAAGATGTTCGCCATGTCGCTGAACTGCCTCGCGACAGCGGCGGACGACGCTCCGTGTGGGCAATGCCGCGCGTGCAGGCTCATCGAGGCCGAGCGGTATCCTGATCTGCACATCCTTGAGCGTGGGCCGGAGGAGACGCAAATCAAGATTGATCCTGTGCGCGAACTGCAGCGGGCACTTTCGCTCTCGGCCATTGAGGCGCGCTGGCGCGTGGCACTTCTGGTGGACTTTCACGAAGCCAGCCCCGAGGCGCAGAACGCATTACTGAAAACGCTGGAGGAACCTGCGCCAGGGGTGGTCTTGCTGCTGACGGCTCGCCAGGCCGAAGACCCACTTCCCACGATTGTCTCCCGCTGTGAGGTGCTGGGGCTGCGCCCGGTGCCGAGGGGGGAGATCGAGCGTGCCTTGACGGAGCGCGGCGTCGAGGGGGAGCAGGCGCGGCTACTGGCAGCCATTGCCGGGGGAAGACCGGGCGAGGCTCTGCATCTTGCTGCCAACCCGGCCCGCCAGAGTGAGCGCCGGCAACAGGTGGAGGATTTTCGGCAGTTGCTTGAAGCCAGCCGGGCCAAGCGCTTCGCCTACGTGGCGGAAAAAGTGGGAAGCAAAAGGACAATCGACCTGGAGGGAAAGCGGCGCGAGACGTCCGAGTTGCTTGAGACCTGGCTGGGTCTGTTGCGCGACGCGCTGATCGTGGCTGAGGGGGCCGAGGCGGGGCTCCTCAACCTGGACCAGCGGGACTTGGTGGCGCGCCTGGCGGCGGGCGCCGGTCAGTCGGGTGTCCTGGCAGCCGTGGAAACCACGGAGCGGACCCTGGAGGCAGTGCGCAAGAACGCGAATCTGCAGCTGGCCATGGAGACGCTCCTGCTTGACCTGCCGCGGTTGAGAGGAGGCCCTGCCGGGGTGGGAGGGCACTCATGAAAGGAGACCCGGGCCGAAGGGCCCGGGTGTGCTGTCGGCAAGCGCTTGGGTGTCAGCGGGGTTCGATCACCAGGCGGACCGCGGTGCGTTCCTTGCCCTCAATTTCTACCGACGTGAACTCAGGCAGGCACACAACCTCGACGCCTTCCTCGTGGAGATAGCCGCGGGCGATGGCGGCCGCCTTGATGGCCTGGTTGACTGCACCGGCGCCAATGGCCTGGACCTCGGCCCTGCCGCGTTCACGGATGACCCCGGCGATTGCGCCGGCGACGGCCGAAGTTCGGGACTCCGCGGAGACTTTAATGACGTCCATCGGGCCGTCTCTCCTCTGCATGGCTTCGGCGGTTGCCCGATCAGGCGCGGTTCGCAAAGGGATTGTACCGGAATTGAGTGAGTGAGGCAAGTTGCTGTACTCGTCCAGTACATATGAGACAGTCAAGCGGCCGGGGCCAAGTTGGGGA
>CAZNRD010000076.1:0-9342 GCA_964575425.1 uncultured Anaerolineaceae bacterium
CTACGTCGGCGCCGAGGCGCAGGAGGACGACGGCGAGCCGTTCGAGGAGAAGATGAAGCGCCTCGTCGCGACGCTGCGCGAACAGCAGGCGGAGGCGGCGAGGCTGGATGACGCCATTGCCACCAACCTGGAGGAGCTCGGGTACGGTGGGTGAGTGGACGGAGACGACCATCGAGAGCGTCGCAGCTCATATAGCAATGGGACCATTTGGCTCGGACATTAGGACGGAGAACTTCGTAGCATCAGGAGTTCCGGTGATCCGTGGAAACAACCTGACTTCTGGTCGGCTCCGAGCCGCGGACTTTGTCTTCCTCACAGACCAGAAGGCCGACGAGCTGGCGAATGCGAACGCGTTCCCTGGAGACCTCGTATTCACACATCGTGGCACGCTGGGTCAGGTCGGCCTTGTTCCTGACAAGCCGTTCCCCCGTTACGTCGTCTCGCAGAGTCAGATGAAGCTGACCTGCGATCGGGCAAAGGTCGAGCCTCTCTACCTCTACTACTTCTTCAAGTCACCAGGGGGACAGCATGCCCTGCTGATGCACACTTCACAGACCGGCGTGCCGGCGATCAGCCGCCCCGTCACTTCTCTCAAGAGCATTCGGCTGTCGCTGCCATCCCTTCCCGAACAACGCGCCATCGCCCACATTCTCGGCACGCTGGACGACAAGATCGAGCTGAACCGGCGGATGAGCGAGACGCTGGAGGCGATGGCGCGGGCGCTGTTCAAGTCGTGGTTCGTGGACTTCGACCCGGTTCGCGCCAAAGCCGAAGGCCGCGACCCCGGCCTTCCCAGGCCTCTCGCCGACCTCTTCCCCGCCCGCATAGTCGACTCCGAGTTCGGCGAGACTCCAGGAGCGTGGGGGGTCGGATGCGTGGACGATGAGTTCAACCTGACCATGGGCCAGTCGCCGCCTGGCGAGACGTACAACGAAACTGGCGAAGGCATCCCCTTTTATCAAGGACGGGCTGACTTCTCGTGGCGTTTCCCAACTCGAAGGATCTATTGCACGGCGCCAACCCGCTTCGCGAGAGCGGGTGACACGCTGATCAGTGTCCGCGCACCCGTTGGCGACGTTAACATGGCGTCGGAGGATTGCGCCATCGGTCGCGGGGTGGCGGCGGCCCGCCACAACAGCGGCAGCCGCTCCTATGCGTACCAGTTCATGCGCGGGCTCGAGGAAGTGTTCACACGATTCGAAGCGGAAGGGACGGTCTTCGGCTCGATAAACAAGAAGGACTTCCACGCGATTCCTTGCGTCAAAGTGCCAACCGAGCTGGTGCAGGCGTTTGAACGCACGTGCGCGCCGATAGATGGTCGCATCGAGGAGTGCGAGCGTGAGACCCACACCCTCGCCGCCTTGCGCGACGCGCTGCTCCCAAAGCTCATCTCGGGCGAGGTCCGGGTGAAGGACGCAGGACGGTTCCTCCAGGGGGCTGTTGCATGATCAGCCGGATCCAGCTCCTTCGGAACATCGGGCAGTTCGATTCGGTCAGTGCCGGGGCGACCATCCCTCTCGGGCGGCTTACGCTTGTGTATTCCGAGAACGGCAGGGGCAAGACGACGCTTGCGGCCGTGTTGCGCTCTCTTGCTACGGGCGATCCGTTGCCGATCGCGGAGCGGAGACGGCTTGCTGCCCAGCACCCTCCCCAGGTGGTCGTCGAATGCAGGGGTGGACCGCCGGCGGCGGTCTTCGAGAACAACGCCTGGAACCGGACGTTGCACGACCTTGTCGTGTTTGATGACGTTTTCATCGACGAGAACGTGCACTCCGGTCTGGCTGTGCAGGCCCACCACCGACAGAACCTCCACGAGCTCATCCTCGGCGCGCAGGCGGTGGCCCTGGGTAGGCAGCTCCAGCAGCAGGTGGAGCGGATCGAGAACCACAACCGGGAACTTAGGGCCAGGGACCGTGCCATCCCGACGGCGGACAGAGGCCCGTACTCCGTGGACGACTTCTGTGCACTCCCGGCACGGCCTGACATCGACCAGGCTATTCAGGAAGCGGAGCGTGCTCTGGCGGCGGCTCGAGAGCAAGACGCGATTCGCACAGGGCCGGCTTTCGAGTCGCTGAATCTACCCGCCTTCGATCTCGCTGCGGCCGAGCGGGTACTCCAACAAGACCTGCCAGCCATCGACGCTGCCACTGTGGCGCGGGTCCAAGAGCATCTCGCGGGCCTGGGGCCCGGCGGGGAGGCGTGGGTGGCCGACGGGATCCGCCGGATCTCCCAAGGGCCGGCCACAACGGGGCCTGGCACGTGTCCATTCTGCGCGCAGGCTCTCGCCGGATCGCCTGTCCTCCAGCACTACCGCGGCTACTTCAGCGATGCGTACGCATCGTTGAAGCGCACTGTGGCCGACACGCTCAGGGCCATCAACGACGCCTACGGCGGGGATGTCCCCGCGGGATTCGAGCGGGCGGTGAGGGTTGTCGTTGAGCGCCGGCAGTTCTGGTCGCGGTTTTGCGAGGTAGAAGAAGTCGTCATCGACACTGCCGCGATCGTCCGGGATTGGCGAGCTGCTCGGGAAGCTGTTCTTGCGCAACTCGCAGCAAAGCAGGCTGCTCCCTTGGACCGCATGGAGGTCGCGGATGAGACCCGGGCACTCGTCGCAGCTTACGAAGCGCACCGAACGACGATCGCTGCGATCAACCAGCGCCTCCAGGACGCCAACGGGGCAATCGGCGTCGCGAAGGAACGGGCCGCAGCGGCCAGTTCAGCTGTGCTGGCTGATGATCTCGCCCGGCTGAAGGCCGTAAAGGCCCGGCACGAGCCAGAGACCGTCGCGCGCTGCGACGAGTATCTCCGCGAGCGCGCGGCCAAGGAAGCGACGGAGCGGCAACGCGATCAGGCCAAGGCCCAGCTGGAGCGGCACCGAACACAGGTCTTCCCAGGGTACCAGACGGCCATCAACCTCTACCTCGCCAGGTTCAACGCGGGCTTTCGCTTGGACAGCGTCACGTATGCGAACACGCGGGGCGGTCCGACCTGCACGTACAACGTTCTGATCAACAACACACCGGTGTCCGTCGGCGGAGCCGACCCTGCCCCGGGAGAGCCCGCCTTCCGCAACACCCTCAGCTCGGGCGATCGGAACACCCTTGCGCTGGCTTTTCTCTTCGCTTCGCTCGACCAGGACGCAGGCCTGGCGGACAAGGTCGTCGTCATCGACGACCCGATCTCGAGCCTGGACGAACACCGGGCCGTGACGACGGTTCAGGAGATTCGACGCCTCGCTGAACGGTCCGGCCAAGTGATCGTTCTTTCCCACAACAAGCCCTTCCTATGTCGGCTGTGGGAGGGAGCGGATTCCACCTTGCGAGCGGCCCTGGAAGTGGTCCGCGATGGGACGGGGTCTACTCTGCGAGCCTGGGACGTGGCCCAGGACTCGATCACGGAGCATGATCGCCGCCACACCCGACTGCGCGAGTTCCTCGCCAGTAGCACAGGAGACATGCGAGAGGTCGCTCGGTCCATCCGCCCGCACCTCGAAGGGTTTCTCCGCGTCGCATGTCCAGAGCGGTTCATGCCCGGAACGCTGCTTGGCCCGTTTCGGAATCTCTGCCGGCAGAATCTTGGAACTCCTCAGCAGATTCTCGATCAGCAGGCGATCCAAGAGCTCGATGAGATCGTGGAGTACGCAAGCAGGTTTCACCACGACGCCAACCCGGCCTGGGAGACCGAGGCCATCAACGACGGCGAGCTTCGTGGCTTCGTGGAGAGGACGTTGAGGTTCTGTCGGCGATGAGGTCATGAGCGAGTCCTTCACAGAGTCCGACGTCGAAGAAGCGGCCCTCGCCTGGCTGGAGCGCGCTGGCTGGCGGGTCGCCCACGACCCGGACATCGCGCCGGACATGCCGGCGGCCGAGCGCGCCGACTACGCCGAGGTGGTACTGGCGCAGCACCTGTGCGATGAGCCGCTGCCCAAGCTCATCTCCGGCGAGCTGCGGGTGAAGAACGCGGAGGGATTCATCGGGAGGGCCGTCTGATGGCCAAGAAGCCACCGAAGTCGTTGGACCCGCGCCGGATGATGGAGTTGGCGGTCGCGGTGATGCGTCGCTCGGTGCCAGAGCGTCGTCCGGAGAGATCGCCGAGCCCGTCGGTGGGGGCGGTTCTGGTCCGGCCGGATGGATCGGTAGAGACGGCGGCGCGCGGCGAATTGCGTGACGGCAACCACGCCGAGTTCATCTTATTGGAGAGGAAGTGCATTGGGGAGAGGTTGGACGGCTGTGTCCTCTTCACCACACTCGAGCCGTGTCTGAATCGCGACCATCCCAAACAGGGTTGCGCCCGCCACATCGTGAGCGCGCGGATCAGGGAGGTGTATGTCGGGATCGAAGATGACAACCCAGCGGTCGCCGGGAAGGGCATCGAACACCTCCGTCGCGCCGGCGTCACGATCCACATGTTCGATCGCGATCTGCAAGAGGCGATCCTCGAGGAGAACAAGGACTTCTTCGAGTGGGCACGCCGCCAGCCCCCCGAACAAGCCGAGCAACCGATCAAGCTCTCAAGGTACGAGGACGCGTTGAAGGCTGTCGAGCTCGCCGATCTCTCGGAGGAGGCTCTCCAACGGTATCGCACCAAAGCGGGCATCGAGCCGCCCGTGGGAACACCCGACTTCAATCGGCTGCTTCGCCAGCAGGGGCTGCTGGTGGACGAGGAAGGCACGACAAGGCCAAGCGGATTCGGACTGCTGCTCTTCGGAATCCGTCCGCGGGATTCCGTCCCGCATGCCGGGCTCCTGGCGCGCGCGGACTTGCCGTCCGCGCGTCGAGAGTTCGGAGAGGCGTTAGTGCTGATTCCAGGACTGTTGGAGAATTGGCTGAACACGGTCCTTCCGAGCACCATTGATCGGAGCAGAATGGAGCGGAAGGACCAGGTGGATCTCCCCTTCGAGATGATCCGTGAGGCCGTGGTGAACGCGGTGGTCCATCGCGACTACGACCTCGCCGGCCAGAAGTGCCAACTCGTCGTGGACGCGAACACGGTCAAGGTGAAGAGCCCCGGGGGGCCGATCCCACCTATCACGCTTGATATGCTGAACGCATTCTCGGCCCCGATGAAGAGCCGGAATCCCCAGTTACACTATGTCTTTGCGCGGATGGGTATGGCCGAGGAGCAGGGATTCGGCCTGGAGAGAAGCCTCAGACGGAAGGCTGTGGAGCTTGGCTTGCCGCTCCCAAGCTTCGTGATGGACGGAGACTATCTCGTGCTCACCATCTTTCGAAACCCAAAGGCCGCCGCGATCGTTCTTCCGGCCAAGTTGAGAGATCGTCTTACCAAGACGGAAATGGCCGGTTGGCAGTGGCTTTCGACGAAGGAACGGGCTACCACGGCTGAGTATCAAGAGGCAATGGGCCTCCCTAACCGCACGGCGAAGAATCACATCAAGAGACTGGCGGATTTGGGTCTCTTGCGGAGAAGAGGGGCTGGGCCCACCACCTTCTATGAAGTGGTTCGCCCGTGATGGAGATAAAGGCCATCTGTCAGGCCACCATAGCCCGATGCGTCGCTTGTTTGCCTTCGGTGATCGGTATCGGGCCATCCATCGGGCCAGAATGGCCCGATCGCCACGCGACAACATGGCAGCCCCGCCATCGGGTTTCGCGGCACGAATCGCGACATCGTGTCGCGATCTACGGCCTCCGCCGCGGGCCGGTCGCCGACCGTGACGAGGAGCACATGCTGACGTGAGCATCACCGAGCCCGATGTCGAGCAGGCTGCCTTGGCCTGGCTGGAAGCCACTGGCTGGCGGGTCGCCCACGGCTCGTACATCGCGCCCGACATGCCCGCGGCCGAGCGCGCCGACTACGCCGAGGTGGTGCTGGCACAGCGGCTGCGCGACGCGCTGCTGCCCGAGCTCATTTCTGGCGATCTGCGGGTGAGGGATGCAGAAGCGTTCACTGAGAGAACAGCCTGATGGCCTCAGACGCTGAGCCGAGGGTACGCGGCGAGATCGTCGTCTACGAAACCCCCGACGGTGAGGTCCGTGTCGATGTCCGGGTAGAGCGGGAGACGGTTTGGCTGACCCAGCACCAGATGGCGGAGCTCTTCGGCCGGGAGCGGTCGGTGGTCACCAAGCACGTTGGGAACGTCTTCAAGGAGGGGGAGATCGACGAGAAGAGCAATGTGCATTTCTTGCACATTGCCGGTTCCGACAAGCCGGTCGGATTCTACAGCCTGGATGTCATCATCTCGGTCGGATACCGCGTGAAGTCCGTGCGCGGCACCCAATTCCGCATCTGGGCCACCCAAACGCTGCGGGAGCATCTGTTACGGGGCTACTCCCTGAACGAGCGGCGGCTTCGGGAGCGTGGCCTGGCCGAGATCGAGCAGGCGGTCGGGCTGCTCGCCCGCACGCTGGCGGCCCACGCCCTGGTCACAGACGAGGGCCGCGCCGTGCTCGACGTGGTCCAGAAGTACACCCGCACATGGCGTCTGCTGTTCGAGTACGACGAGGAGCGGCTGTCCGGGGCGCCGGAGAGGCCGGTCGCCCCGATCGCGCCGCTCTCGCTGGAAGACGCGCGGACCGCGGCCGAGAGGCTACGTCAGGATCTGGCGGCCCGCGGTGAGGTGGGGGATCTCTTCGGTCGGGAGCGGGACGGCAGCCTGGCAGCGATCCTCGGGGCCATCGAACAGACCTTCGAAGGCCAGCCGCTCTATCCCAGTGCGCAGGCGCGGGCGGCCCACCTCCTGTACTTCGTCATCAAGGACCATCCCTTCGGGGACGGCAACAAGCGCATCGGCACGCTCCTCTTCCTCGACTACCTGCGACGCCACGGCCTGCTCGTCCGAGCCGACGGCACGCCGCGGCTCGCGGACACCGCGATGGTCGCGCTCGCCCTCCTGATCGCCGAGAGCGATCCCTCGCAGAAGGATCTGATGATCAGGCTCGTGCTCAATCTGCTCGGAGACGAGGCGCGATGAGCGGCCGCGGCGTGACCGAGTCCGTGGTCGAGGAGGCCGCCCTCGCCTGGTTGGAGAGCATCGGCTGGCGGATTGCGCACGGACCGGACATCGCGCCGGATATGGCCGGGGCCGAGCGAGTCGACTTCGGCGAGGTAGTGCTCGCGCAGCGCCTGCGCGATTCCCTGGCCAGGCTCAACCCCGCGCTTCCGACTGACGCCCTCAACGAGGCCTTCCGCAAGCTGACACGGCCGGAGGGCGCGGACGTGATTGCCCGCAATCGGGTGGTGCAGCGACTGCTTGTAGACGGCGTGGATGTCGAGTTCCGGTCGGCTGGGGGCGACATTCGGGGCGCGCAGGTGGCGGTGCTTGACTTCGAAGACCTCGCGAACAACGACTGGTTGACGGTCAACCAGTTCAGCATCATCGAGAACAAGCACAGCCGCCGGCCTGATGTGGTGCTGTTCGTGAACGGCCTGCCGCTGGCCGTGCTGGAGCTCAAGAACGCGGCCGATGAGGATGCCACCATCTGGACCGCCTTCCAGCAACTCCAGACATACAAGGCAGAGATACCTTCGCTCTTTGTGCCGAACGCCGTACTGGTCGTCTCCGATGGGCTAGACGCGCGGGTCGGTACTCTTACCGCCGGGCGCGAGTGGTTCAAGCCCTGGCAGACGATCGGTGGCGAGGGGCTGGCCGATCCCGGCCTGCCTAAGCTGCAGGTGGTGATCGAGGGGATCTTCACCCCACGATGCTTCCTCGATCTTGTGCGCGACTTCATTGTATTCGAGGACGAGGGCGGAGGCCGCCTCGCCAAGAAGATGGCGGGCTACCATCAGTTCCACGCGGTGCAGGTGGCGGTCGGGGAGACACTCCGCGCCGCGGTGCTGAGTGCATTGGCTAGGCGCGCGGCGGAGGAGCGGGCGCACTACGGCCCGAGGGCCAGGCCCGGCGGCAAGCCCGGCGACCGCCGCGTCGGCGTGGTCTGGCACACGCAGGGCTCAGGCAAGAGCCTGACAATGGCGTTCTACGCGGGCCGGATTGTCCGCGAGCCGGCCATGGAGAACCCGACCATAGTCGTGCTCACCGACCGTAACGACCTCGACGACCAGCTTTTCGGCACCTTCTCACGATGTCAGGACCTGCTTCGCCAGCCGCCGGTTCAGGCTGAGAGCCGCGCGCACCTGCGCGAACTCCTTTCGGTGGCCGCTGGGGGCGTGGTGTTCACCACCATCCACAAGTTCTTCCCCGGGGAGAAGGGCGATCGGCACCCCACGCTCTCGGAGCGCCGGAACATCGTGGTCATCGCCGACGAGGCGCATCGCAGCCAGTACGACTTCATCGACGGATTCGCCTACCATATGCGCGACGCGCTGCCAAACGCCTCGTTCATCGCCTTCACCGGCACGCCGCTAGAGCTCGCTGACAAGAACACACGCGCCGTCTTCGGCGACTACATCTCGATCTACGATGTCCAACGGGCCGTTGAGGACAAGGCCACGGTGCCCATCTACTACGAGAGTCGGCTGGCCAAGCTGGATTTGGACGAGCGCGAGCGGCCCAAGATCGACCCGGAGTTCGAGGAAGCCACCGAGGGTGAGGAGGTCGAGCGCAAGGAGAAGCTTAAGACCAAGTGGGCCCAGCTCGAGGCCGTCGTCGGCGCCGAGAAGCGGCTGCGGCTCGTCGCCCAGGACATCGTCGAGCACTTCGAGCAGCGGCTCGAGGCCATGGACGGGAAAGCCATGCTAGTCTGCATGAGCCGCCGCATCTGCGTGGAGCTCTACCGCGAGATCACCCGGCTTCGCCCGGACTGGCACCACGACGATGACGACAGGGGCCAGATCAAGGTGGTCATGACCGGCTCGGCCTCCGACCCCCTCGATTGGCAACGGCACATCCGCAACAAGCCGCGCCGTGAGTTCCTTGCCAACCGCTTTCGTGACGCGAGTGATCCTTTCAAGGTGGTCATCGTCCGCGACATGTGGCTGACGGGCTTCGACTGCCCGAGCCTCCACACCATGTACCTCGACAAGCCCATGCGGGCGCACGGGCTCATGCAGGCCATCACCCGCGTCAACCGCGTCTTCCGCGACAAGCCGGGCGGGCTCGTCGTTGACTACCTGGGGCTGGCCCACGAACTGAAGGCGGCCCTGGCCGCCTACACCGAGAGCGGCGGCACTGGCCGGACCGCGATCTCCCAGGAAGAAGCGGTCGCCGCCATGCTGGAGAAGTACGAGGTCTGCTGCGGCCTGTTCCACGGGTTCGATTGGTCGCGCTGGAAGACCGGCACCCCCCAGGAGCGGTTGAGTCTTCTGCCGGCCGCCCTGGAGCACATCCTCGCCCTTGATAACGGCAGGGATCGGCTCCTGGCGGCTGTGCGGGACCTCTCGCAAGCCTTCGCCCTGGCCGTCCCGCACGAGGAGGCCCTGCGC
>CAZNRD010000077.1:0-8547 GCA_964575425.1 uncultured Anaerolineaceae bacterium
AGGCCAGTCTGCCAGTGGTCATGCCCCCACCTCAGATGACAGGAAGGGCGATCGTGATCGTGGGGCCCTCCCCGCGCTGTTCGTGCCAGATGTGGCCGCCCAGGCTTTCGGTGATCATTCGGACCTCCCCCATGGACAGGCCAGGGCCGGTCTTGCCAGCCTCCGGGTCGGCCTTGGGAGCGGTGAGGGCGGACTGAGCGTCTTCCGACAGACCGGGGCTGGTGTCGGTCACGCTGACCACAGCCCACATCCCATCCGCCAGTCTCAGCCCTGGTGGGACGGCCAAGCGCTTGTCTGGCCGACCTGCACGGACGGACAGAAGCTGCGTGCGGATCACCACGCGACCACTCTCCGTCCGCCGAGTGGACGCCGAGATCAGGCCGTCGATGACCTGGCGCAGGCGGCTGCGGTCGGTGGGAATCAGGGGAATCGGTCCGAGCCGCTCTCCTGTCAACTCCACGCCCTTCCGGGCTGCCTCATCGCGCAGCTCTTCGACGCTCTCGTCGACCATGCCTGGCACGTCGCTGAAGTGCTCAGCCTCCTGTTCGGGAAGGATGGCGACCGGGAGCGAGCGCATCTGCTGCAGCGCCAGGACGACTTTCTGGAGCAGCTCCGCTTGGGGACGGGAGACCGGGCCCGCGCTCCCGCGCGCCAAGCCGTCGAGGACGGTGGCAGCGTGCTCCAGCCCCTCGACCAGGGTCTCGCTGACGGCCGTGAGTTCCTGGGGCTGACCGCCCGACTGTGCCTTGCGCATCAGTGCGGCATGTTCCAGCGCCACGCTCGCCCAGTCGGCCAGGGCCACCAGCAGCGTCAGGTGGTGCTCGTCGAAGGGGCGGGCTGCGCCAGGGTTGTACACGCCCAGCACCCCCACCGGCTGCTCGCGCACACGGATTGGGACCATGATCAACGACTGAACCAGAAACCCGGTCTGGACCTTGACCGGGACGCCTTCCACGCTTGGCTGTTGCAGGATCGGCTTGCCGCTGCGGAACACCTCGCCCGCCAGCGTATCTTCGACGCGCAGCCGGAGCAGCGACGCCTCTCGTTCGCCGGCGGACTTGTTTGCCCGCAGGATCAGCTCGTTCGTGCCGGGGTCGGCCAGGTAGATGTTCGTCTCCTCGGCATTGGTGATGAAGGAGGCGGCCTCGGCCACCCGGGTGAGAATTAGACTCAGGTCGCCGAGCGTGGCCACGGTGCGGCCGATGTCACCCAGCAGGCGAATCTCCTCGGCATAGCGGCGTGCCTGCGCCCTTGCGGCCTCCAACCTGCTTCCCAGAAGCTGCGTCGAGGTCTCTTTCGCGCGCGCTTCGCTGATGTCCGAGATGGCCTGAATCAGGTCGGCGGGCTTGTAGGGTTTCAGGAGGATATCGCGGACGTTGAGGTGGAAGAGATCTCGCAGGCGGGAAGGCGGGATGTGGGCTGCGAGCACAACGGCCGGGGCTTCGTCTCCGGTCTGGCGTCGGCTGCGCAGCGAGGCGAGGGGGTCGCCGCGAAGCTGCGTGACGTCGACCACCAGCACATCCGCCGGCGGCCCGTCGCTGCGCTCAGTCCGCGCTCGCAGGCCCGCAGGAAGCAGAACCTGCTGGACCAGGCTTTGGGCGTTGGCCTCGACGTCGGCGATGGCGACCACGACGGGAGGGCCTCGGCGCTCGCTCCGTGGCGCCGGGCGGACTGTTTCGCCCGCCATCGGCGACGTTCCGCTTGCTGTCATCCCTGCCGCCTCCGGGCGGTGCGGTCGCTGCGGGGGGAAGCCTCAGGCCCGGGCCGCGGGCGCTTTGGCCGCCGCGACGGGCGGCGGCTGCTCTCGAGCATTACCCGTAGCTCGGCGACGGCGGCGGCGTCGTACTCGCGCCGACCGCACACGTCGCACACCCAGGACGGGAAGTCGGGGACGCTGATCACCTTGCCGCCGTGCACCGTGAAATAGGCCACACGCCGCTGCCGCAGCACCCCCAGCTGACATTCAGGACACACGTACCGACCCTGACCCTGTTCGCTCATCTCAGTAGCCAGGCCTTTCCGATACAGCGGATGCCGGCGCGCCGAGGGCCTGTTGCATGATTTGCACACCGGCGCTGGTGCCGAGTCGGTCGGCGCCGGCCCCAATCATGGCCAGGGCGGCATCCAGGGTTCGGATGCCGCCGGCAGCCTTGATGCGCAGTCGGTCACCAAGGATGAGGCGCATCAGCCGGACGTCGTCGACGGTGGCGCCGCCAGGGCCAAAGCCGGTGGAGGTCTTGGCGAAGTCGGCCCCGCTCTCCGCGACCAGCAGGCAGCCTGCGATCTTCTCTTCCTGGCTCAGCGCTCCCATCTCAAGGATGACTTTCACGACCACGTCGGCCTCATGGGCGGGGCGGAGTACGGCCAGGAGGTCGAGAGCGACCCGGGCGTAGTCGGCGGAGCGCAGAGAGCCCACGTCGGTGACCATGTCGATCTCGCTGGCACCCGCCTGGATGGCTTTCTCGGCTTCGAAGGCCTTCACTTCGCGAGGGCAGGCGCCGAGCGGAAAACCCACGGTGCTGGCGATGCGCACGCCGGTTCCGGCCAGCGCGGCGGCGGAGCGGGCGACGAAGCCGGAGTTGATGCAGACCGCGGCGAAGTGGTACTCGCGCGCCTCGGCGCAGAGGCGGTCGATGTCCGAGGTCGTTGAACCGACCTTGAGCAGGGTGTGATCGATATAGGCGGCGAGTTCCTGCCCGGCGGGGATGGCTGCCGGCCTGCGCGCGGGTTGCTCGCCGATCGGTGCCACCGGCCCCCCAGCTTGTTCGATGGCGCGGCGCACCTCGGGGAGCAGGCGGCCCAGAGCCTTGGCGATCTCGTCGTGGCCAGTCGGCATCATGGGCGGGTCTGTGAGCGCCGGCGAGACCGATGCCACCGGCGCTCAGTCCATTCTAGCACAAGCGCCGCGCTCGTGTCCGGGGGACCGGTTCACGGCACTTGCCCGCTCATAAGGTCATAGTGGGGGATGATGTCCAGGTCCTGAGGAGGCCAGTAGACGAGGAACGCCTTGCCGATGACCTCGTTCATGGGGACAGTCCCCCAATCGCTCGAGTCGGAGGAGTTGGCCCGGTTGTCTCCCAGGACGAAGACCTCGCTCGGCCCCACAACCCAGCTGCCATCGCGCGAGCTCTCGCCGGAGGTGTATGGCTCATGCAGCAGCTTGCCGTTGACGTAGAGCTGGCCGTCGCGCACAGATATCTGATCCCCGGGGAGTCCGATCAGGCGCTTGATGTAGCGTTTCTGGGGATCGAAGGGAAAGTAGAAGACGATGATGTCGCCGCGGGAGGGCTGGCCGAAACGGTAGGCCAGGCGATTGACGACGACCAGATCGCCGTCGTGGAGGCTGGGCTCCATGCTGTCGCCGTCAACGCGTATGCGGGCGGTGGTGCGGTCGACGGCGAAGAAGAGCACGAGGGCAATGAGCAGCGTCTGCAGCAGTTCGCTGAGGAACCGGAGTGCGCCGCCTCGATGAGGGGTGGAGGTGGAAGCGCCCCACTCCGGGGGCGCTGGCTGCACAGCGGGAGGACGAGCCACAATGGCTATTATACGGCGCGGCCCTGAGGATGACAAGGCGACAGGCCAGAACACAGGAGGGGGTTTGATCTTGGAGGGTGCCAGGGATTGGTACCGTTGAGGATACTCTGATGGCGTCCCTTTGTGTGGTTAGCGATGTGACCGAATGGTGTAGCGCAGGCTCTCCAAGCGACGCAGAGGCGGCGGCACCGCCGGCAAGGTGCAGCCGTGCAGTGAAGCGGGGGCTATTCGGTCGACGCAGTGTCTGGCCGACAGGCTATGCCCGTGCGATCGAGTCTCCCGAGGCATTCCGCCAAACCCCGCGGAGACTACCCCCGCTGACGATCTTCCTGTCCAGCCCCTCCAAGGTCCAGGGTTGACCGGGCGTAGCAGCTTCCTCCTGACGAGGTGGTCGAGGCAATCGGTGTCGTCGTGGGTGTAGGTCGTGATCGCGATTTGGGCGGCCTCGCTCTGGCGGCCGTTCGCCGCGCGAGCACAGCGAGACGGGGATGCCGACGGCATCAATTGTGTAGTGGAAGAAGGCCCCATCGCTGTAGTCGGCGGCGGTGAGATTCGTTAGCAGCCTCAGGCTTTCAGACGCTGCAAGGCCTGCTCCGCTTCCGCCTGACATCGCTCTCCCAGCGCTTTACGGTCCATCCACGCTCTCTCCAGGTCACGCCGTGCTTGTTCTCCATTTCCTGGACATTCGAGCAGCAGCCCACGCCAGCACAAAGCCGTCGCATCGTTCGCCTTGGCCTTCAGCACCTGGTCCCAGCAGGCTATGGCCTCTTGCAGCCTTCCTGCCATCTCACGGATGACGGCCTTGGTCGTATGCCCGCTGGGATGCCCCAGCTCGATCGTCTGCTCGATGGCTGCCAGCGCCGGCTCATAGGCGCCCTGCTACGCCAGCACGATGGCCCGCATGTTGTCGGGTTCCATGTCTTGTGAGTCCAGGCAGATCGCCTCGTTCAGATCGGCCAGGGCTCGCTCTTCGTCGCCGTGCTCGAGCCAGGCCAGGGCGCGGTTGTAGCAACACAGCGCGTTCGGCGTCAGGCGCAGGCTCTGGCTCAGATCCTCCAGGGCCTTCTCCACCTGTCCGCTCTCCAGATGCGCGATGCCGCGGTTTATGTAGGTCTTGGCGTGTTGGGGGTCGAGTTCGATGGCCTTGGAGAGCGTGACGATCGGCCGTTTGTACTGTCCAGGCATTGCTTGGGCTGTCCCCTTCGCAAGCAGGTACCGACCTGCGATCCTGCGCAGCCATCCCATGTTGTCCTCCCGTGGCTTTACTTCTTCCGACGCCGCCGCCAGAGCCACGTGCCCTACGGGCACGGGCACTGAGTGCCCTACGGGCACGGGCACGGGCACTGAGTGCCCACCCACGCGCCCACGATGCCGGCCAGCACCATCCAGATGCTCATGCTTCCTCATCCTTCTGCCACGGCCGGTACGGCCAGGAGTGATGGGCGTTGTATTGAGCCAGCCCGATGCCGAAGATGGGAGGCATGACGGCGACTGCCACGAGCCTGGGGTCGACTTGGCCTTCCGCGGACGGGCCTCCATGCAGGCCAAAGCTCGCTCCCAGGATGCCCGCCGTCACCATCAGGGCGGCCGGGCCTCCGAAGGCGAGCATCTTGAAGCTCAAGCTATCCTGGGCGTAGGCTATTCGCCTCGCGGCCCTCTGCGAGATGGCTGGCAGGACCCAGGCCAGGATGAACAGCGCAATCGAGACGCCGTTGACAATCCAGTTCCACGGCGCTGCCAGCAGGGCGTCCCAGCAGATGACGCCTCCCGCTATCAACAAGGCGGAGAGGTATACAGTGAATGCGACCGAACCCCATCAACGCAGCCAGCGGCCGTGCTTGCGCCGCGGCCGCCACGCCCACCAGAGGTATGCGAATAGCACGATGGTGACCCCTAGGTGGATGACAGGCCAGGCGGTCAGGCCCCAGCGAAGGTGCAGGATGGATGCGAACAACCAACTGGAAAACGCAAAGAGCAACCCGCCTCCCAGGCCAACCAGCAGCGCCTTCCAGAGCGGCATGGAGGCGATAGGCGCCTTCGGCATATCCTTTCTCGGCATGCTCTCCTCGTTATCCGTCCGAGAACAGGCCGTTGAGCCAGCTCTTGGCCCGCTCCGGAACGCCCAAGGCTTCGAGCCTTGCTCTAGTGACGATAGCCACCACAGCCGTGCCTCCCACCGCAAGCCATAGCGGCGCGGTCGCGGTCGCGGCCGCGGCCGCCGCCGCCAGCGCCGCCAGATGCGCCAAGTTCGCCTCCCTCGCCTCGGCCTCGGCGTTCCTTTGGGCCATCTCGGCGCGCACGCGCTCTTCCTCTTCCTGCCTCTTCCTCGCCGCCTCCAGCGCGGCCGCCGTCGCGGCACCACCCCACAGCACGCCGCAGGATGATGTGGAGGAACTCGGCCAGCGGTAGACCGGCGAGCCGGTCAGCAGATCTTGTGGTCCGCGGGCGCCGTGCTTCCGGGAGCAGGCGGAAGGGGATCGATGCGGTAGTACTCTTCGACAAACCGGCGGTATTTGTCCCAAAGGTCCGGGCGGCGCAGGTCGAACAGCTCGAAGAAGCGCACGCCGTAGTGCTCCCAGATCAGCGCCTCTCGCGCGACCACGGACGCCGGGGGGTACTCCCGCCGCAGCCTCTTGTCCTCATCGGATTGCCATTGCTGCTCCAGGACGGGGGGCATGAATCCACCGCGTTCTCTGTCCATCCCCGCAGCAACTTCCTCAGGCGAATACCCCTCGAGGAAGAGCACGGGCAGGAAGACGGGATAGTGCCAGCAATAGCACTCCTCGCCGTTCCACATCATGGTCGGTTCGCTGTCGGGGGCGTGAAGCCTGCCATATTTGACGTAGAGCTCATCCTGCTCGGGCAGGGGACTCACAGTCGCCAGGGAGACCTTCACGCGGCACCACTCGGAGTTGTAGATCACCTTGGTGCGATACTTGCTGGCATACTGCTTGAAGCTTATGCGGAAGCCCCAGCGGGCGAAGTCGAGCTTCGTTTCCAGGAAGGCGATGAGCTTGTCGCCGTGCGGCTGTTCTTCGTTCATGCCTTGCCCTCAGGGTTTGGTCCAGCGGATGATCTGGGCGGAGTTATCGAAGCTGGGGACATAGCCAGCCCGGAGCAGGACTTCGACCTCCCACAGGCGGAAGGGGATCGTGTCCTCCTTCAGGACCCGAAGAGCCCCTTCCACGCGTCCCCGCATGAAGAGGCGGATGGCCGCGCTCTGGAGGTCGAACCTCTCACTTGGCATTCGGGCCAGCGAGTAGTCGAAATCCAGCCCCTGTGCAATGCCTCTCTGCATGGCGGCTTCGTTGACGCGCCATAGGGTATCCCCAACCCGCGCATCGCCCCTCCCGTAGCGCTCGACGAGCCGGTGATAGAGCTCGGGGTGAGTTTCGTACCACAGGCCTCCGTCCAGGCGGCCATCGTTGACATATCCGCTGCCATGGCGTTCCCAGACGCCCAAGACAAAGCGGTCGCCGTTGCCCTGAACCGAATTGGCCGCGATCTCCTCGATCAGCCGCCTGGCATCCGGGCTGGACAGGTCATCGAGCTCCACGAGGCGGGACACGGCCCTCAGGACCTGCGCGTCCCGCCCGGCGCGCGCCGCCAACTCGGGGCCGAATTCCGCGAGATCGGCCGCATCCCAAGCCAGCAGGGCAGGCAAGGCGCCGTCCCCATCGGCGGTGGCTGTGGCCACGACGTCGTCGCTTAGCAGCGAGAGCTTTCGCGCCGCATCGTCACCGTAGCGAGCTGCGATCTCCGAAAGTTCTTGGCCCGCTTCCCTGAGGAGAGTGTTGCCTGGGGTCCCGCCGTCCAGCCGCTCCAGCTGGAGTTCCAGCCCTGTCTCGGCTGCGCGCGAATCGCCCCGCGCCGTCTGGATGGCCAGCTTGGCTTGCAGGCCGATGTCCTCGACCTTGTCCCACAGCGTCAGCGCCGCCCCAACGCGGGCGCAGCCGGTCGGATGGCTGAGGCACCAGCGCATGGCGCCGTTCCCGACCGCATACACCCCCTGCTGCACAACCCCGCCCTGCACTGCCAGGCCCGCGGCGACCGCAGCCGTGGAGGTCACCAGGGCCGCGCCGCCGGAGTAGGCGGCGTTGCGCAGGACTCCCGTGCCCAGGGGGCGGTGGAAGTAGGCGTTCAGCCCTGCCGTGCCCAGCGCGGCCGTCCCAGCGGAGACGGCGACCGCGAGTCCTATCGCCACTGGCGCGGCGAGACCGCCGGTCAGGACGATCGCCGCTGCCGTGAGGCCGACGGCAGCACCGACGGCCAGCCAGGTAACAGGCTGGTTGCGGTCGATCCAGCGCAGGCCCCTCTCAGCGGCCTGCTGCACCGGCTGCACGAGGTTCTGCTGAACCCACTGCCCCGCCCGCTGCCACCAGGGACCAGAGGTCGGCTGGGCTCGGTATGGCACTGGCGGCACGTATCCCCCTGAACCTGGCCCGGCGACCGAGGTCCGCCTGCCAGAAGTCGAAGGCGGAGCGGGCGGAAGAGGTTCGTCCCGCCGCTGGCCAAGCTGGCGGAGGTCACGCGGCCGCGAGGCAGCCGCACTCCGTCCCCGGTCGTCGGGCGGGACGGCCTGGCCGCCCTGTTGCGCGCCGGCGTAGTCCTGCTGCTTCCACTTCGCCACGTCGAACGCAGGGGGCCGCGGCGCCGCCGGCGCCTGAGGCGGGTGTGTCCTTGCGAAGCGCCTCTCCGACGGCCACTCGTCGTCTCTGTCCTTGTCCTTGGCTGCGGCCGCCGCGGCCACCGCCGCCGCCGCCAGCGCCGCCAGATGCGCCAGGTTCGCCTCCCTCGCCTCGGCCTCGGCGTTCTTGCGCTCCATCTCGGCGCGCAGTCTCTCTTCCTCTTCCTGCCTCTTCCTCGCCGCCTCCAGCGCCGCCGCCGTCGCCCCGGCAATCACGACCGCAGCCGCCGCACCCCACAGCACGCCGGAAGACGAAGTCGAGGCGCCCGGCGCAGGCTCGCCCGCTGAGCCGCCCCCTGGCTGCCCCGACGTCCCGCCTCCCACGC
>CAZNRD010000078.1:0-8363 GCA_964575425.1 uncultured Anaerolineaceae bacterium
GGCTGGTGTAGGTCTTGGTCGCCGGTGTGCTGCGCTCAATGCCGGCGTGGGTCTCGATCAGGCAATCGGCCTGGGCAGCCATGGGTGAGTTGGGCGAGTTGGTGACGGCCAGGGAGGGCACTCCCTGGCGCCGCGCCTCGGCCAGCACGGCAACGATGTCCTCGGATTGCCCCGACTGTGAAATGCCGATGACCAGCGCCTGCCGCAGCTGCGGAGGTCGACCGTAGAGGGTGAAGAGAGAGGGTGTGGCCAGTGCCACCTGCAGGCCGAGGAGACTGCCAAACGCGTACTGAGCGAAGCGTGCGGCGTTGTCGGAGCTGCCGCGGGCGGCGATTACGACGTAGCGCACATCCAGGCGGCGCAGCGCGGCGGCCATCGTCCGCACGCGGTCGGCCTCTTGCTGGATCAAGGCCTCGAGGACCGCGGGCTGCTGGAAGATTTCGTCTCGCATCTGGCTCATAGGTAACTCGGGGCCCGCCTCCGGCTCCGCGCAAGGCCAGTGGTCCTCTTGAATTATAGACGAAACCACCCCTTCCAGCACTCAGCAGCCGTATGGTGCGACAGTGAAGTCAGGGATAGCGGGCGACTTATGTCATGTGTTGGCCGGAAGGCGGCTGTGCTATACTGACGCAAAATGTCAGCCCTCGCCGACCTGCAGTGCCCCGAATGCTGCCGGGGTTTCGCGGCGGATCGGCTGCAGAGCGTGTGCCAGGCTTGCGACTCGCCCCTGCTGGCTCGCTACGACCTGGAGCGTCTGCGCGTCCAAATCTCCCCGGCCGATCTCGCCGGCCGCGCACCGGGGCTTTGGCGTTGGGCTGAGCTTCTGCCGGTCCGCAGCGCGGTCTCTCACCTGACACTCGGCGAAGGGGAGACACCGCTGCTGCACACCCAGCGGTTGGGAGCTCGGCTCGGGCTGGAGCACCTTTTCGTCAAGGACGAAGGTCTCAACCCGACTGGGACCTTCAAGGCGCGGGGACTGGCCGTGGCGGTGGCCCGGGCCGCCGAATTGGGGGTGAGAGCGCTGGCAATAGCGACAGCAGGCAACGCCGGCGGGGCACTGGCTGCGTACGCCGCCCGGGCCGGATTGGAGGCGCACGTGTTCATGCCCGAGGAGGCACCGGTTGTGTGCCAGCAGGAGGTTGAGGCTGCAGGAGGGCGCCTCCATGTTGTGGATGGACTCATTGACAGGGCCGGTGAGGAGACGTCTGCCCAGGCCCGTCGCGCCAGGTGGTTCGTGATTTCGACTTTCCGCGAGCCCTATCGCCTCGAAGGAAAGAAGACGATGGGGTTCGAGATCGCGGAGCAGATGGGCTGGGAATTGCCGGAGGTCATCGTCTATCCGACGGGGGGCGGCACGGGCCTGGTGGGGTTGTGGAAGGCGTTTGCAGAGTTGAAAGCACTGGGCTGGCTGCGCGGCGGGAAGCCGAGGCTGGTCTGTGTCCAGCCGGAGGGATGTGCGCCGCTGGTGCGGGCGCTGGACAGGGGCGAGGAACGCGTGCAGACCTGGCATGAGGCGAAGACTGCGGCTCACGGGCTGCGCGTGCCGCGGCCTTATGCCGACCGGCTGATCCTGCGCGTGGTGCGCGAGAGTGGCGGCATCGGCGTCAGCGTGACCGAAGACGAGATCGTCGAAGCGCAGCAGGAGCTGGCGCGCCAGGAAGGGATCCTGGCCTGTCTGGAAGGCGCGGCGGCACTGGCCGGACTCAAACGGCTGGTGCAGGCGGGCTGGGTGAGGGCAGATGAGCGTGTTGTCGTCCTCAACACCGGAAGCGGGCTGAAGGGGCTGTGATGCCGACGAGGAAGCCTCGCACAGAACGAGCAAGGGCTTCGCTTGACCTGCTGTACCGCATCAGCCGGGAGCTGGCAGCTCATCTCGATTTGCGTGAGCTCTTGCAGCGCATCCTCCGCCTGACGCTGGAGAATGTCGGGGCACCGAGCGGCAGCATCCTGGTCCTGGACGAACAAGGCGCAGTGACCGAGGGGGCGCTGGCCTTTGGCGGCAAGGTCCATGATCACACTGCCGATCAGTTGGCCGACACCTTCGAGCGAGGCCTGGCGGGCTGGGTGGTGGAACATCGTCAGCCGGCGCTGGTGCGTAGCACGCGCGACGACCCGCGCTGGCTGCGGCGCCCGGAGGAAGAAGGGAGCGCGGAATCGCGCTCGGCCGTCAGCGTGCCCCTGGTGGCGCGCGATCGTGTCGTCGGCGTGCTGACGCTTGTTCATCCACAGGCAAACCGATTCAGCGAGGATGACTTGGCGCTGCTGAAGGCCATTGCGGACCAGGCGGGCATTGCTGTGGAAAACGCTCGCCTGTTTGCCGCCGAACAGGATAGGCGCCGCTTCGCTTCGACCCTGCAGGAAATCGCTCGCGCCATCAGCACTACGCTGGACCCGGCACAGGTGTTCGCCCAGGTGCTGGAGCAACTCGAACGCGTGATCGATTTCGACAGCGCCAGCATCTTCCTGCTGGACCGCGACCGGCTGCGGCTGGTGGCGGCGCGAGGCTTCCGCAAACAGGATACCATGATCGGCACCACGCTGCCCTTCGACAGCCGCGTGCTGATCGGGCGCGTGCTCTCCACGCGGCGTCCGCTGGTGGTGGAGGATGTGCAGCAGGAGGAAGGCTGGCTGAAGCTGGCGGATGTCCCCGAGTCGACCGAGATCCACGGTTGGATCGGGGCTCCGCTCGTGGTGCGGGATCAGGGGGTTGGTGTGCTGAATGTCGACAGTCACCGGCCGGGGGCATACGGGCCGCGTGAGGTGGAGGTGGTCTCGGCCTTTGCCGATCACGCGGCCACGGCCGTGGCCAACGCCCAGCTGTTCGACGAAAGCCAGCGCCGGGTGCGGGCCATGGTGGCGCTGGCGGAAACGGCGCGCGTCGTCACCGCCACGTTGGACCTCGATGACGTGCTGCGGCGCATCCTGACGCAGACCATGGGGAGCATGCAGGTCGAGGCGGCTTCGCTGGCCCTGGTCGACAACACGACCGGGGAGCTGGAGTTCCGCGTGGCGGAGGGAAGGGGCGCAGAGCAGATCGTTGGCCTGCGATTGAAACGGGGCCAGGGCCTAATCGGCTGGGCAGTCGCGCAGGGTGAGGTGGTGGTCGTGTCGGAGGCGCACGCCGACCCGCGCTTCTGGCCGGATGTTGAGTCGCGGACCGGGCTGGAAACATACGGCCTGGCATGTGCTCCGATCCGCGTGCAGGACGAGGTCATCGGGGCCCTGGAGGTGATCAACCCCCAGCAGGGGGATTTCCCGCCCGACCAGGTGGAGTTGCTTGCCGGTATCGCCGGTTTGGCCGGAACGGCGATCGTTCACGCGCAGCTGTTTGCCGAAACCCAGGCCGCTCGAATGCGCTACGCCGGCCTGTTTGAGGACAGCATCGACCCGATACTGCTCTCGGACCTCAAGGGTGTGATCACCGAGGCCAATGAACGAGCGCAGGCCTTTTTGGGCTATTCACGGGAAAGCCTGTTGGGCCGGTCGGTGCTCAGTCTGCACGTGCCAGATAATTCGGACCGGTTGCCCGAGAGCCTCGCCGCGCTCGCGCCGGGCGAGACGCTGTCCTATACCGGCCGCGCCACGCACAGCCAGGGCCAGCCTATTCCGATCGAGGTCTACATCAAGCGCATCGATCTGGAGGGCCTTCCGTCGCTGCAGTGGATCGTGCGCGACATCTCCGAACGCCTGGCGTTGGACGAGCTGCGGGCGGACCTGACGTCCATGATCTTCCACGACCTGCGCTCGCCGCTGGGCAACATCATCTCCAGCCTGGAGGTGCTGCAGACGACCTTACCCAGGGAGGAGGAGGCTGGCCGCTCGGTCCTGTCGATTGCTCTGCGCTCCAGCCGTCGGCTGCTGCGCCTGGTGGAGTCGCTGCTTGACATCGGGCGGCTGGAGACAGGCCAGGCGGTGCTTCACAAGACCCAGGGCTCCATGGGGGCGCTGATTGTCGAGGTCGTTGAGGAAGTGCTGCCTGTGGCGGAGGCTAAAGGTCACATCGTTCAGGTCGACCTGGAGCCCGACCTGCCGCCGGTGATGATGGACGTCGACATGATGCGGCGCGTTCTGATCAATTTGCTTGAGAATGCCATCAAGTACACGCGCGGTGAAGGCGAAATCGTCGTCTCTGCCCGGCGCCAGCAAGATCAGCTCCTGGTCGGCGTCAAGGACAACGGCCCAGGGATAGCGCCGCAGGACCAGCAGCGCCTCTTCGAGCGTTTCGCCCGGCTTCACCGCAGCGGTCCGACAAAAGGCCTGGGGCTGGGCCTGGCGTTCTGCCGCCTTGCAGTCAGCGCCCACGATGGCCAGATCTGGGTGGAGAGCGAGCTCGGCAAAGGATCGGCGTTCTACTTCACCCTGCCGCTATAATGGTCCCATCTTCTTTCCACTAAGCAGAGCCGAATGCGCGAACTATCCTCAGGCATCTTCCTGGAAAACCGCTACCCCGGCGTCCGGGTGGCGGCGATCAGCGGCGCGGCCGGCATGGTGCTGATCGACAGTCCGCTGCGCGGCGAAGACGCGCGCGAATGGTTGAGCACGCTGGTGTCGCGCGGCACCCCCCGTTATGTGGTGCTTCTGGACTATCACCCAGATCGCGTCCTTGGGGCGCGCGAGTTTGACCTTCCGATTGTGGCTCACGATCTGGCCCGGCAGGTGATGTCTTGCTGGCCGGATACTTTCAAAGGGAGCCTTTCCCCTGTCGGGTCCGAGGCCGATGGCCTGAGGCGCGTGGCCGGCATGCACGAGACCGTGCCTGAGTTGACGTTCACCGAGGAGATGAAGCTCGTCCTCGGGGAGCTGGAGGTGAGCCTGCGCCATGCGCCGGGCCCAACTCCGGCCTCGATTTGCGCCCTGGTCGCCAAACCCCGGCTGGCCTTTATCGGTGACCTGGTCAGCCTCGACGAGCCGCCCTTCCTGAGCGATGCCGACCTGGAAGCGTGGCAGGGCACGCTGGATTGGCTGCGGCGTCTCGCACAGCAGCGGTACAGCCTGATCTCATCGCGCGACGGCAGGGTGTCTCCGGAGGAAGTCGCCCGCATGGCTGCGTGGCTGAAGCGCCTATCAACCCGTCTCACCAAGATGGCTCAGCAGGACCAACCGAGCGAGGTCATCGGCCGGGTGGCCGCCGGCCTGCTGGATGGCTTCGGTGTGCCGGCCACCCGAAGGGAACAGGCGCTGCTCCGCCTGCGCGTGGGGCTGGAGAAGCTCTACAGCCGGCTCCGGTCAGAGGCCTATTGAACCGGGCTGAGCAGCCGGCTCCACGTCGGCCCAGTCTGGGCGTCTGCGCTCCACGCAGTGAGGCTCGCCGTCGGGGGTGCCTGTGCTATACCTGCCAGTGGTCGAGGTCCTGCGAAAGGAACGGGTCGAGTCGATCCATTCCGGCGCGATCGCGATCGCCGATGCTCATGGCCAGCTGTATGCCTGGCATGGCGATCCGCAGACCGTGACGTTCCTGCGCTCGACAGCCAAGCCCTTCCAGGCCTTGCCGCTGGTCGAGAGCGGAGCGGCGGATCGTTTTCGCATCGGCGATCGCGCGTTGGCGCTGATCTGCGCCTCGCACTCGGGCACTGCTGAGCATGTCCGCGCGGTCGAGGAGCTGCAGGCGCGGGTTGGGGTCGGGGAGGCGGATCTGCAGTGCGGCGTGCATGCCCCCCTGGATGTGGAATCTGCCCGCCTGCTGCGCGCGGCGGGGGCGCAGCCGAGGCCGAATCACAACAACTGCTCGGGGAAGCACACAGGGATGCTGGCGCTGGCCCGCCACCTGGGAGAACCGCTCGAGGAGTACTTGGCCATCGACCATCCTGTGCAGCAGCGGATCCTGGCAGCGTTGGCCGAGATGTGCGATTTCGAAGCGAGACGGATCGGCGTGGCGACGGATGGCTGCTCGGCCCCGACCTTCGCTCTGCCGCTCGCCTCGGTCGCCGCGGGCTACGCCCGCCTGGCCGACCCCGGCGCGCTGTCGCCGTCTCGCGCCTCCGCCTGCCGCCGTATCTTCGCTGCCATGACCGGTCATCCGGACACGGTTGGGGGGCCGGGCCGCTTCGATACGGCGCTGATGCAGGTGACGCAGGGACGCATCCTATCAAAGGGCGGGGCGGAGGGCTACCATGGGTTGGCCATCGCCCCAGGCGTCGTGGGCGCCGGATCGCCCGCGCTAGGCATCGCCCTCAAGATTGCTGATGGCGATTCGGGCCAGCGGGCCGTGGGCCGGGTGGTGGTCGAGGTGCTTCGTCAACTTGGCGTTATCACAGAGTCGCAGCGGGCGAGCCTGGAGGGGCGTTGGCCGAGTTCGGTCACAAACTGGCGCGGCACAAGGGTCGGGGAGATCCGGCCATGCTTCCGCCTGGAGGCAGGCTAGATCGTCCCATGGCGCTGCGGATGGACTTTCGCTCGGCGGTGCAATCCCTGGTTGGCCTGCGGCTGACGCCCCAGCAGATGGCCGCGTTCGAGCGGTATGCGGCAGAGCTCTTGGACTGGAATCGCCGCTTCAATTTGACCGCCATCACTGACCGTGAGCAAATCGATGTCAAGCATTTCCTCGACTCCCTGACCTGTCGCTTAGCCATGCGAGGCAGGGCGCTGGGGCGAGCGATCGACGTCGGCACGGGCGCGGGGTTCCCCGGGCTTCCTCTCAAGATCGCCTGCCCTGGCCTGAAGTTGACGCTTGTTGAGTCGGTGGGGAAGAAGGTGCATTTCTGCCGCCATGTGACCGAGACGCTGGGTCTGGAAGGTGTCGAGGTGATTCACGTCCGGGCCGAGGTGATTGGGCGACAGCCTGCACATCGTGAGGCTTACGATTGGGCCCTGGCACGGGCGGTCGCTCCTCTGCCGGTCCTGGTGGAATACCTGATGCCGCTCCTGAGGGTTGGGGGCCGGGCGGTGGCTCAGAAGGGCGAGACGGGGCCAGCGGAAGCGCACGCGGCCGAGAGGGCGCTGCGCCTGCTGGGCGGGCACGTGCTGCAGCTGATTCCGGTGGAGATCCCGTCCGTGGCCGAGCCGCGCTACCTGGTGGTGATGGAGAAGACGGCGGCCACGCCGGCGCAGTACCCGCGGCGTCCGGGCATCGCCGCCAAGCGTCCGCTGGGCGGCCGGTGAAGGCTACCAGGGGGTGATTGTCCCGTTCTCGATGCGCCAGACGGTTGCGCGGCGGCGGAAATCCTCGCCAAACATCGCCGGGTCGGTGGAGGTGAGGATGCATTGGTCGGCGGCATCCATGCGGCGCAGCAGTGCAGCCCGGCGAGCGGGATCGAGTTCGGCCATAACCTCATCCAGCAGGAGCACCGGCCATTCCCCCGTGTGCTGACGCATCCATTCGACCTCGGCCAGCTTGAGGGCCAGCATGGCTGTGCGGTTCTGGCCGCGCGAGCCGTAGGTTCGTAAGTCGATGCCATTGAGGCGAAGGCGGAAATCATCGCGATGCGGCCCGATCTGAGTCTGGCCGCGCTGGATGTCTTCCGCGCGCGACTTCTCGAGAGCTGCGAGCAGGCCGGCTTGCAGCTCGGCCAGCGGGATGGTGCTGTGGTCGACCGGGGCCTCGATGGGGAGGCCGAGTTGACCGTGTGGTGCGGGCAGGGGGTTGTAGGAGGGGAGGTAGTCGAGGCGAAGGTGCTCAGCGCCATCGGTGAGGTTGTTGTGGATGGGAGCGGCGAGGCGGTCGAGGTCGGCGAGCGCCAGAGCGCGCGCCCGCATCAGGCCGGTGCCCAGTGTCGCCAGGCGCTCGTCCCAGAAGGCGAGGACGTCGGGGGTGCTGCTGTTGGCGCGGCGTGGAGCGGGCAGGTGCCCGGTCTCTTGCAGCTGCTTGAGCAGCGCGTTGCGCTGAGCGAGGGCCTGGCTGTAGTCCTGGAGGCCGGGAGCGTAGTGGACGTCGACCTGGGCAAGGGCGGCGTCGAGGTAGCGGCGGCGCTCGGCGGGAGGGCCTTCGACGACGCGCAGGTCCTGAGGCACGAAGAGGACAGCGTTGAGGCCCGAGGCCAGGTCGACCGGGCGGCGCCTGACGCCGTTGAGGAGCAGTTCCCGGCGCAGATGCCACTCATCGCTGGGGGAGGAGCGCTCGAGCAGCAGTCGCATCTCGACGCGCTCCGGGCGGCCGGCGCGGCGGACTTCGGCGGCGAGGCGGGCGAACGGCGCCGCCTCGCGCAGGGCGAGGAAGTTGATCAACTCGCGGTCGTGCGTGGCGTGAGGCGAGGAAGCGCTGGCCAGGTAGTAGATCGCTTCCAGAAGGCTGGTCTTGCCCTGCGCGTTGCCGCCCACGGCCAGGACCGGGCCCCGGGGAAGATCAAGCTCGAGGCGGATGAAGTTGCGCACGTTGCTCAGGGAAAGATGGGAGACGTACATGCGTGCGAGGATTGTAGCACAGGCGA
>CAZNRD010000079.1:0-8197 GCA_964575425.1 uncultured Anaerolineaceae bacterium
GGAGGAAGAGCGGCTGAGGGCGGAGATTGCCAGGAAGAACGCCGAGGCCGAGGCGCGTGAGGCCGAGATCCAGCACAACGTGAGCCTGGCACATCTGGCGGCGCTGGCAGCAGCGGCCGCGGCTGCAGCAGCGAAGGACAAGGGCAGGGATGAGGAGTGGGCATCGGAGAGCCGCTTCGGAGGGATGCAGCAGCCGCAGGCGGGAACGACGGTGCAATCAACCCCGCCGGACCTTCAGCGACTAAGGGCTGCTGGCTCTCCGAGCAACATCAGGGATCGTACCGCGCCCACTTCAGGACGCTGCGGGTTCTGGTCTTGTGTGGGAAAGGGCATGGTGACGCTCTTGAACGGCGTGGGGACGTTGCTTCTATTGGTGCCAGATCCCAGAGCCAAGATCGCGGGTGTGGTGCTGCTTGGCTTCAATTTCATGGTCCAGGTGTTTGAGGTGCGCGCGGACTGGCTCGCAGTTCAAGAGCGCGCGATCAGCAGGGAGCATTTCCTTTTCAACTTCATGCTGAATCTGGCCGATGCGGTTCCTGGGCTCGGCGCTGCGAAGGGCATATTCTCCCTGATGGGGGAGTGTGTGTTCGATTGGGCATTCGAGTGGAGCCCCAATTCCCCCGACCGTCGGCGGTGAAAGGTCGACCGACGCGAGGAAGGATGCCAGAGGGTCGAACCAGGGCACAGGGAGGCGAAGGATGGCCGACTGGCCTTTTGCTATAGCTGTGGTAGCGTGCCTTGGCCCAGTCTTCGCCTGGTGGGCGAAACTGTTTCGTGCCAGGAGACTGCGCATCAGGGTGATGGCGGCCACTTCGGCACTAGGGGTGTTTTCCGCGTTCCTCTTGGCAGGGGCGTGGGACTGGCTGGTTCTTTCGCAGCCGATGACATTGGAGGCCACGGCGCTCGCCTTCGTTGCCTCGATCGGCCTGGGAAGTACGTTCCTGACTTGGTGGCCGTTGCTAGGAAAAAGCCTCACAGGGATGGGAATTCGTTGGTAGGATTGGACCGGGCCGGTGCGCAGTGCGCGTACAGGGAACTACTACGGCAACGAAGCTTGCATTCTCCCTTGTTGGCCATCCGAGCGCCCTCCATCGCCGTGGGACTCCTTAATATGAGGCAGGGCCAGCCACGCAGCGGTGATATCCAGTCGGCCGGGTAATGACCTTCTGGACAAGCGCAACCTGCAACTCGTCAGGTTCAGTAGACTAAGGCCGTCTTCATGCACCACCTCGTTGACGTAGAAGCACTGCGCCGATCCCCTACAAGTCGTGGTTCTGCGTGCTGTGGGGTGCAGCGGCAGCGGCCGCAGCAGCAAAAGACAAAGCCAGAGGTGACGAGTGGCCCTCAGAAAACCGGTTCGTTGGCCGGCAGCCCGCCCCTATCCCACCCGACGACGAGGAACGAACTATGGTCGCGAGGCCGTCCCGCGACCTGCGCCAAGTCGCCGAGCGGAGGGATGAGCCGCCTCCGACATCCGACAGACTCGCCTCGCCGGCAGGGCAAGGTTCAGGGAGGTATATACCACCAATGTCATACCGAAGCCCATCACGTCTAGGAAGTGAAGGCGTGTTTCTGCGATTTCCGTACTTCAACCCACAAGCCCCGCTCTTCCAAAAAAACCCTCTGGCCTGGCTGGCGGCAGGCCAGAGGCTGGAAGTGCCCGCAAGTGGGCCGTTTGGCTTGTGGCAGTGGGGCGTATCTGTTGGGCAAGAAGCAAGCCTTGGTCCATCCTCGCCCGTCACCGCGCGGGATGATTGTCTCTCATCCAGGAGTAGACCGGTCGAAGTAGGTGTCTCAGGGAGTACGTGGCGTATCCAACTGCATCTGCTGGAAACGACGGTTGCAGGCCCGGACGGGACCGGAAATTGCCGCCTCCCAAGACCGGACTTGCTGGACGCGCGGGTGTGGGCAGGGAATACGGGAGAAGCCAAGGCATGCAGCCCCCGCGACCTCAGCCGGCTTCTGCTTCAGGCTTGCATTGACCCTCAGAGGTCAACGGCTCCCTGCGCCGGGAGCGCGGCGTGTTCTGCCAGGACCCGCGACGTCAACGACGAAACCAAACCTGTCAACTGATCCTTCAGCGAGCGTTTCGGCGATGCTGGCTCAGCCCCGCTGGCCTGGAGACATCCCCGTGATTGCGGCCCGCCCGTGGTGGGTATAGACTTCACATGTCCCTTGCTGCTGAGGCAGGTGCCACGCGATGAGAAGAACTGTCTGGGCCATCGTTTTGGCTAGTTCGCTGGCGGCGGCGGTGGCCTGCTCGCTGCCTGTGCCGCTCTCAGTTGCGGCCGAGCGAACCACGAGCGATATCCCACCCGCCAGCAAAGAGGCTCCTGCCGGCCCGGTCCGCGGGACGAGAGGGGGGAGCGAAGCCTCTGGTCGTGATCCAGCAGGGTTCAGCCTTGATCCTGTCTGTGTTGGGAGTGACCCAACAGCCCAATCGGGGTTGGCCGTGTCGCAGCCCTGATGTGGCCGTAGAGAGGGCAAGGGAGAGTCCATGAGCGATCAGATCGAATTCTCCAGCAACTACAGTGACCTGAGCACGGACAAGGGGTTTCAGTTCGAGTTCGACTGCAACCGCTGTTCCAATGGCTTCCGCACTCGGTTCCAGCCGTGGGTGGTGGGATCGGTGAGCAGCGTGCTGGATGCTGCTGGCAGCCTGTTGGGTGGGGTCTTCAGCGGCGCGGCGGATGTCGGAGAGCGAGTGCGCTCGGCAGGCTGGCAGAAGGCGCACGACGAGGCATTTGCTGTCGCTATCGCCGAGGTGCGGCCGAATTTCATCCAGTGCCCGCGCTGCAGCCAGTGGGTATGCCGCAAATCCTGCTGGAACTCCAAGCGAGGCCTGTGCAAGGAGTGCGCGCCGGACCTGGGAGTGGAAATGTCAGCAGCCCAGGCAAGCCGCTCCGTCGAGGAGGTCTGGGCGCACGCCAAGATGGCGGAAGAGGACAAGCGGCTGGCGGAAGGGAACTGGCGCGAGACGATCGTGGCCTCGTGCCCGAACTGCGGCGCGCCTCAGGCGACCAACGCCAAGTTCTGCCCGGAATGCGGCGCAAAGCTGAAGGATGGACAGCACTGCTCGCAATGCGGAGCGAAGCTGACATCCGGGGCCAAGTTCTGCCCGGAGTGCGGAGCGAAGGTGGCCTGAGCAGGCAGGCAAACCGATCCCAGGCCAAGTGCCCCGCCGTGAGAATCGACGGCCTCCCTTGTGCCGGGATTGAGGCAGTGGACTTGCGGTCCTACGGAGTGGGGTGGGATGGAGGCAGCGGCTCCTCGGGGATCAGGATCAGCATGATGAGATAGGTCAGCAGGCCCGGCCCCCCGGTGAAAGCCAGGAGCACGAACAGCAGGCGAATCACCGTGGGGTCGATGCCCAGGTAAGCCCCCAGCCCGCCGCACACACCGCCGACCATCCGGTCCTTGCGCGAACGGTACAGTCGCCTGACATTTGAGTTCATCTCGGGTTGCTCCGTATCGTCGTCTTCCACCTGATCTACGACTTCGTCCCCCGTGGGTCACGCCTTTGATCGGGCAGATCGTGGGCTGCGCCTACGGGTTGAGTGGACGGCAGACGAGGTGGCCGAGCGCCGCCATCCAGCGGGCCATGGCCGGGTGGCGAGCCTGGCGCGGCAGTCGTGGCTCGGGGACTCCGCCGCGCGGGCAGAGCACCGAGTCGATGCGCTCGGCCATCGGGAGGGGCTCGATGAAGAGGATGTTGGGTCGGCCGGGCGTGGGCCACAGGCCATATTTCAGATGCCTCGAGCCGTCGGGCAGGCGGCCATAGGAGAGATTGTAGGCGCGCACGCGGAGGTAACGGATCTCATCCAGGATTTGCCCGTCGGGCGAGAGAAGGCGAACGGTGTCCCCGGAGTCGTTGAGGCTGACGCGCGTGCGCGAGCGGAAGAACACGGCGAACTGATGGGGATCGATCGTGACGCCCGGGAGGGCGTAGGGCTTTGAGCCGCCGCCGGCGATGTCGTCAAGCAGCCAGCCGCGCACGTTCACGGGGAACGGGCCCAGGTTGTACAGTTCGATGAACTCATCGCCGGTGTTGACCCCGCCCGTGCCTTCCCAATCGTAGCGGGGCCGGATGAGGACCTCGTTGATGACCAATCGGCCGGAAATCCAGGTGGGCACCGGTGTGGGGAAGAAGAGCGAATTGGTCGCCCGCGGCGTGCCGTTGATAGGGTTGCTGGCCGCGTCGCGTCCGTGGCCATAGTAGCCGGTGAAGGTTCCCCAGTTGCCGCGGCGGTCGTCGCCGCCCCGGCGCTCCATGCTGGCCCTGGTGCTGGACGATCCGGCTGGCCAGCCGCCCCCCTGCTGGTTGGCGGTGTCGATGATTGTTCCGCAGGCGTCGCGGAGCCACAACGTCTCGCCGCCGTCTCGCAAGGACCCTGTGTAGATCTGATCAGCGGGGATGTCAGCGATGGTTGTGTCATCGGTCCGTTCGAGCAAGAAGAAGCCGTGGGCGGGGAGTGTGCCGCGCAAGCGAATCTGGATGTCGCCGTTGTCGGTTAGGGTCCAGCCGGTGAGATCGATATCGACGCCAGTGGTGTTCTGGAGCTCGATCCACTCATCGCTGGGGGTGGCGCGGGTGCCCGGCCAGGCGATTTCGTTGATCAGGACGGCGAGGGGAGCGGCCGGTGTTGGGGGAGGCGTTGCGGTGGGTGGGGTGGTGCAGGCGTTGGGACCGCGCGGCGTGCCGGCGATGCGGTTGCCTTTGGCGTCGAGGCCGAGGGCGCCGGGCGTGCTGAGGGCGCACCAACTCCCGGGGACATCGGCTTCCCCGCGTCGCTGCATGCTGGCCTTCGCCGCACCCCCGCCTGCAGGCCAGGCGCCGCCAGGGGCGTTGGCGCTGTCTACTACGGCCCCCGTGGGATCGACGAGGTGCAGCGCTTCGCCGCTGTCGCGCAGTGAGCCGGTGTAGATTTGGTCCGCAGTGATGTTGCTGACCGTTGTGTCGTCGGTGCGTTCGAGCAGGAAGTAGCCATACGCTGGCACCACGCCGCGCAGGCTGACGCGCAGGTCGCCCTCGTCTGTCAGCACCCAGCCGGAGAGGTCGATGTCGAAGGGGTTGTTGTTGTAGAGCTCGATCCACTCATCGACGGCGTAGGCGACTGTTCCAGCCCAGGCGACCTCGTTGATCAGGACGGCGTGTGGCGGGTAAGGAGTGGGGGGCGCGGTTGGCGTGGCAGCTAAGCTCGGCGTCGGGCTTGACGTCTCGGTGCTGGTGATAGGTGTCGGTGTGTCGCTGCTCGGCGGTGGACTCGGCGTGTCACTCGGGGCTGGCGAGGCGGTCTCGGTGTCAATGGGTGGAAGCGTCGAGGTTTCGGCCGGAGGCGGCGTGCCGGTTTCCTCACCGTCCGCAGGCAGCCGCAGGTGGCTCGACCACGCGAGTGGAAGCAGGAACCCGGCCGCGAGGAGCAGGCGGGCCGGGCCATGACGCCGTGAGCCGTGGGTCATCGGTGAGCCCCCTGGACCCGTGGGACGACTAGACTATAGTCGAAACCGCCCGATTGTCAATCAGGCGTGGCCAGTCGCCTCAGGCCGACTTGGGGAGGCGGTAGACCGAGTCGCCGCTGCGGGCCCGCTGCTTGATCTTGACCGCCACTTCGCTGCCCGCTGCTCCCTTTTCGACCTTCTGGTGCTCGACCTCCATCGAGGTGATCTCTTGCTCGAAATCGGTGTTGCGGCCGAGGAAGTGCACTCGGTCGCCGACATTCAGGTCCTGCTGCAGGCGCAGGACGGCGACGCCGATCCGATCGTAGACGTGGATCACCTTGCCGACGAGTTCTCCCTCCGTCATGTCCCACCTCCCGAACAGACGCCGCCGGGAAGCACCGGCGATGGGGACTCTGTTGACGAAGATTGTACAACAGCTCCGTCGGGCCTCAACGGCCCAATGACGACATCAGCCGCGGATTCCTGGCCGGACGTGGGTCAGGCTGAGGCTGGAGAACAGGAAGAGCGCGCCGTAGATGGAAAACAGGAGCACGTAACCCAACCCCGGGATCTGCGGCACGTGGACGGTGAAGAAGTCGGCGATCGGCCCACCGATATACGCCCCCACCGCTCCCGCTCCGGCTCCTGCCAGGTTTGACAGGCCGAGGTAGCGTCCGGCCTCGGCTCTAGGGACGAGGGCTGTTCCCAGCGCCCAGTTCGACGTGAAGAACAGGCCGGCCGCCAGGCCGATCAGGCAGCCGCCGATGTAGATGATGGTCAGGCTTGTGGTGAGCAGGATGATCAGAGTGCCTGTAGCGGCGACCAGGCCGCTGACCGCCACAAGGCGCCTGGCGCCGAAGCGATCCGAGAGCCAGCCGCTGGGCAGCGCCGAGAGCAGGATGAAGATGCCGACGACCATCATCAGCCGGCTGGCGGGACCTGCTGCCTGCTCCTGCGCGTACCCGAGGCGACCCTGCAAGAAGTAGACGGCGAAGCCGGAGAGGTTCGTCGTGCCCACCAGGAAAGCCAGGCGGTTCACGACCCACCACGGGAACGAAGGGTTCTCCGTGGCGGCTGTTCCCAGACTGACGCGCAGGCTGGCCCAGACGCCCAGGCCAATGGCCAGGAGCATGGCCGCCAAACCCATGGCGCCACCGGCGAAAACCATGGTCTCCACTGAGCCCAGCGATGCCAGGAGTCCACTGAGCATCTGCACAACCTTCCCCATCCCCAGGATGACGAGAGTGAAGAGGCCGGTCATCACGAGCAGGCGAAGGAAAGGAGACCAGTCCAGCGAGGGCGGCGTTTCGCTCAGCGGCTTCTCGGGGACGAACAGCGTCACCAGCATCACAACCGTCAGCACACCCATGGCGACAAGCAGGCCGCCCCAAAGGTTGCCCTTTGCGATGAGCGGGCCGACGACGAAGCCGGTGAGGATCACCGGCAAGGGGATTTCGAGGACGGCCTTGATGCCAGAGAACTGTCCGCGCTGCGACTCCGGCACCAGGTCCGGGATCAAGCCCTGCTCGGCGGCATGGGCGGCGTTGGACGATGCCTGCAGCAGGATGGCCATCACCAGCAGGAACCAGTAGCCGGTCATCCCGGCCAGGCCAGCGGAAAACCCGATGGCCGTGATGAAAACGAGGTCGGCCAGAGTCCCACCGAGGATAAAGGGGCGGCGGCGTCCCCAGCGGCTCATGCTGCGATCGGACAGCATCCCCCAGAAAGCTTGCATCAGCACAGCCACCATCAACGACCACAGCCGCAGCGTGCCGAAGAACGTTCCTTTCGTCTCCTCCCCTACGAAGCCCTGAACCAGCAGGGGGAAGACCAGGCCGCAGGTTTGTGAGAGGGTGGTCAGGCCCAGCCAGTAGATATTGATGGTGATGCGGTCGTGCCAGCGCAGGGCTCGTATCATGGAGGCTCATCCCTGGTCGGAGAGGGGCGGACCGAGTTGATGACGCGCTCGACCTCGGCCCGCAGCGCATCGGTGCGTTCCATCGCCTGGCGCAGGATCTGCTCGGCCTGGGCGTCTTCCGGGGGACGGCTCTCCCAGGCTCGCTCCAGGGCGGCTTCGAGCTGGTGCAGGCTGTGGGCAAGGCCGTCGAGCACGGCGTCGAGGGTGACCGCGCGGCTTGCCAGCTTCACGCTTGGCCCGCTGAACAGGCCCAGCGCTCGCAGCGCCTGGCGTGATTCCTCCGGCGTCATGCTGGGCAGAACAGGGCCCTGGGTGAACTCGAAGCGGCCATCGGACTCCAGCAGGCGCTGGAGGTCATCCGGCGTGGCATCGGCCAGCAGTCCCTCCTGGCGCAGCCTTCCCCAGAGTTCATCGACCGCCAGGTACAGAGCCGGCTCGGTCCCCAGGAGTTCGACCGCGCGCCTCAGGACAGGGTCATCCACCGGCAGCCTCGGGGGGAGTATAGACTCGGCTCGATGGCCGAGTCAACGCGCGCTCACTGAGGGTGTTGAAGAAAATCAGCCGCGGCTGCCGACTCCATGCCGGTCAAGCTGCGCGTGCAATGACAAGCGGCCTCCGCCTCACCCCCCGCCCCCTCTCCGCCTGCAGGCGCGGCTGCTCTCCCAGGGCTCAATGGCGGAGAGGGGGTGCGTTCTTGCGGGAGGTGGGGGAGCTTGGCTCCCCCACCTCCCGATCCCCTTCCTCCCCTCCCCCTGGGCTCGGAGCGATGGGGCGTGGGGCCCATTGGCGCCCAGGGGGAGATAGGGATGAGAAGGCCGGCTCCTCCGAAGACGTGCTCCA
>CAZNRD010000080.1:0-8052 GCA_964575425.1 uncultured Anaerolineaceae bacterium
CCGTGGATGTGCGTGTCGGTGTCAGCGTTCGGGTTGAGGTGGGCGTGCGCGTTGAGGTCGAGGTGGGGGTGAGGGTCGGGGTGGCGGTCACGGTCATTGTGTTGGTGACGGTCGGGGTGTTGGTGTCGGTGGGAGAGTGGGCGGGGGTGAAAGTCGCCGAAGGTGGGACGGGCGTTGCCGTCAACGTCGGCGCGGGAGTGGAGAGATTAGCGGGCGTGGACACCGGCCAAAAGCCGCCCGGCACGAGGGTGGGCATCGCCGGGCCCGAACCATCGTGGTATCGTTCCCGATCCTGTTGGATTTCCTCAACGATGCCTGGATCGATCGCGGGTATGACGACCATGGGCCAGGGGCGGTAGTCGGCGTGGAGCTGCGACCGTGTGTCGGCCAGAGCCGCGCGCGGCCTGCCTCCGGTCAGCAAGGCGAGCTGGCCGCAGCAGCAGAGAAAAAGCAGCAGCAACGCCAACAGGATCAGCCAGCGGAGCCAGCTCCGCCGCCGATCCCGGCGCTCTGCATCCTGGGGAACCTCAGCCCCGGACTGCTCCACCTGCTCCTCTCAGCACATCCTCGAGTCGCTCCTGGGCGAACGTGCCCGCAAAGGACTCTTGCCCATGTCCATCCCTTAAGCTTCGGGCCAAAGACGAGGAGCGTCCATGGCCTGTCTGTCTCATCCGGAGGCCACTCCAGCCAGCGCCATGAGATCGGATCTCCCCAGGCAGCCAGGCGCGGCCGAGGCCAGGGCGGCACCCGAACAGCGGATGAACCCTGCCAGCCCGGCCAGGGGAATGCAGATCGCGCCTGGCCCGACGACGAGGCGGCCCGGCGCCGCCGCGCCGGTATTCTGGTCCTCGGCCGACTCACCGATACGCTGCGCTGCCCGCTGCGTCCGCTCATGCGCACCTCATGACGGCTCCGGCGGTCGTTCGGCCGTGGGCAGCAGGATGGTGAAGGTCGTCCCCTGCCCCACCTTGCTCTCAACTCCGATGCGCCCGCCGTGGCGGCTGATGATGCCGTAGCTGACCGAAAGCCCAAGGCCGGTGCCCTCCCCTTCCTTCTTGGTGGTGAAGAACGGGTCGAAGACACGGCCGAGGTTTTCGGGCGGGATGCCAATGCCCGTGTCCTGGACGGCCAGGGCCACCGCCCCCGGCGCCTGACTGAGGTTGATGCGTAGTATGCCGCCATCAGGCATGGCCTGGATGGCGTTCTGAATCAGGTTGATCAGTACCTGCTCGATCTGGCCGGCGTCGTAATAGGCCATCACCGGCCGGGACGGCGCGTCGATGACCACCTTGACCTTTCCCTTGCGCATCAGGTATTCGGTCAGGCGCACGGCGGCCTCAATGGACTCGCGCATGTCGCGCGACTTCATCTCCGGCTTGCTCTGGCGGGCGAACTTCAGCAGGTCGGTGACGATGGTGTTGGCGCGGGCAGCGTTGTCGCGGATGGCGGTCAGTTGTTCCTTCAATTTGCCGCCGCCGCCGGCGTCCTCGAGCAGCTCCTCAGCCAGGCCCTTGATCACTGCCAGAGGGTTCTTCACATCGTGCACGATGCCAGCCGTCAGCTGGCCCACGGAGGCCAGTTTCTCCGACTGCACGAGCTGCTGCTGCGTCGTCTGCAGGCGGCGGTTGATCTCCGCCAGCTCCTTGTTGCGCTGCACGGTCTCGGCGTAAAGGCGCGCGGCTTCGGCGGTGCGCTCGCGCAGGCGCAGGGTCATCTGGTCGAAGGCGCTGGCCAGGTCGCCGATCTCATCCGAGCCTTCCAGGCCCGTTTGCTGATCCAGGTCCCCGGCAGCGACGGCCTGGGAGACGGCGCGCAGGCGCTGGATGGGCGCGGCGATGCTGCGAGCCATGACATAGCCGATGACAATCACGCCCGTTGTGGCCAGGGCGAAGACCAGGCTGAAGGTGTTGCGGCTGGTGGCCTCGGTGGCGACGATGTAGTTGCTGGGCAGCAGCACGCCGAGGAAGCCGGTCTGCTGCTGCCGCACGATCAGGGGGGCGTAGACGGCCTGATAGGGCCTGCCGTAGAGCTCGAGGTCGCGCGTCACGGTTGGATTCACCCCCGTCAGCGCGTCGCCGCTCAGTTCGAGGGTGTCGTAGCCTTCGTCCGGCTCGGCCAGCGTAGTGGCCACGAGCGAGCCGGATGGATCCAGGATGACGACGTCAGCCAGCGCCTGCGACTTGAGGTCCGCCAACAGCGTTTCCAGCCTCGTCCCCGTGAGCATCACGCCGACCACCTGCTCTCGTCCGTCGCGCACTGGCGCGCTGGTGAAAAGATAGGCGCCGTAGGTCGTCTGCAGGAACCCGGCGAACTTGTCGCCCAGGTTGTCCTGGCGGCCGACGAGGACGTCGGTTACCAGCTGCACCCGGGAGAAATCCATGCCCTGCGAACCGACATATTGGTTGGTCTGCGGGTCGCGCGCCAGCGACAGCACCTCGCGTCCATCGAGGCCGACAGCGGTGACAGCATCGATGTTGTTGTTGAGCACCAGCGGCCAGAGCAGTTCCTGCAGGCGCGAGGTGTTGCGCGCCGCCAAAGCCTCGGGTACCCCCTCCGTGAAAGCCATCAGGCGCAGGTCCGCCAGATGGACGCGCTCGCGGCGGACGATCCCGTCGCCGGCAACCCGGCTGGCCTCGAACAACTGGTTGACGAATCGCTCTCGCACCGACGACGTCACCAGGCGGGTGACGATATAGATGCCCGCCATCGCTGTCAGCAGCGTCAGGACGACATACGGGACGATGAGCTTGGTCTGCAGGCGCGTGCGCTGCTGCCAGCGCGCGACAAGATCGCGCAGGCGGCCCACCATCCCCGCCCGGCTCAAGACTGCAACCTCAAGGTCGTCTGCACTCACAGCGCAACGCCTTTCCCTTGTCCGGATCTCGCCCCCGGCTTGAGACGATGTCCCGCCAGCAGCCGGGCCTCACCCGGCGCAGGCATCTTCCTTCTTCCAGAGATGCACGACATCGCGTTCATCGCCCACCCCCGGGGCGACGACGGCAATCTGCTGACGGCCGGCCTCCTTGGCGCGGTAGAGCGCCTGATCCACCGCCCGGAGGAAGTCCTCGGGCGTGGCATAGGCCGGGCGCCACTGCGCCACGCCAGCGCTCACCGAGAACCGCACCCCTTCCACTTCCAGAGCGGCAATGTGATTGAAGATCCTCCCCGCCACCCGCGCCGCTTCGCGCAAGTCGGCCTCAGGCAGCAGCACCACAAACTCATCACCGCCCAGGCGGGTGGGACAGTCGACCTTGCGCACCGAGTTCCGCACCGCCCGAGCAAGCGCCTGGAGCACCGCATCTCCGACGGGATGGCCATGACCGTCGTTGATTCCCTTCAGCCTGTCGACATCCAGCATCACCAGCGACAGCGACCGACCGTAGCGGCGCGAGCGCTCGATCTCCACCTCCAGCATCTCATCCAGCTTGCGCCGGTTGTACAGGCCCGTGAGCGGGTCGGTCACGGCCAGGCGCTGGACCTCGGCGAACAGCCGCTGGTTCTCGCGCAGCAGGCTCTGATGTTCGAGGGCGCGCGTCAGCGAAATATCAAAGGCCTCGAGCGATTCGAGCGGCTTGGTCAGGTAGTCATAGACGCCGGCGCGCAGGGCGCCAATGGCCGTCTCGAGCGTGGCGCTGCCGGTGAGGACGATCGCCTGCACGTTCGGGTCCACCTGCCTGGCCGCCTCGGCCACTTCCACGCCTGAGCAGCCTGGCATATAGACGTCGACGACGACGGCATCAAACGCCTGCCCGTGGATGGCCTCCATGGCCTGCAGCCCATCGCGTGCCTCAACCACGGCCAGCCCCATTCGCGTGGCCCGCCGCACCAGCAGGGCGCGGAAGTCCTCATCGTCATCGGCGATCAGGATCTTCCGTGCGGATGCACGCCCCATGCCAGAGGTCTCGCTCACCTTTCGCTGCACCTCTCCCTGGCTGCCACAGGATGGGCGGAGGCGGAACCCTCCGATTCGATCCCCTGACCTATATTAGGTCGAGGAATGGGTCGCTGCACCTTGCAGTCTGCCTACGCCAAACCGCGGCCGCCTAGTCCCAAAGTCCCACCGAAGAGACACGAACGGCAGGGGCCGACCGCAATCCAGATTGGCGCCGCGGGGCTCCGAGCGTGTGGGCCAACGGGCAGCGGCCCGGGCGCCCCACGCCAGGTCCCTGTCCCTAAAGGGTGTAGATAACCTGCAGGCAATGCGTACTCCCCTCCCGAATCCCGCTGAGGGTTCGTTCCACCCCCGTGCCCTGCCTCTGGGGGAGGCCCGCCGAAGGGGGCCGGGGGAGGGGACTTGCAGCCCCCTCCCCCGTGGCCCCTCGGACCCCCCTTCCCCCCTCCTTCCGCAAGCGGCGGTTGACGTAGCCTGCTGATTCGCGGCGTCGATCCGCCGCGCGAGTGCCGCATCGCCCCACCCGGCCCTCAACTCTGGGCGCCTGATTCCGCCTTGCCACTCTGCAAGGCCTCAGAGAGAGGACAGCTTCAGTACAACATGAGCTGCTCCAATCAGGGGCGGCGGATCAAGCCATGCCATGCTCGCCGAATCAACCGCCGCTTTCGGGGGTGGGGGGACGGGGGGATATCGGGGGGCCTGGGGGCGGGGATGTAAGTCCCGCCCCCGGCCCCCCCCGGCCCGATCTGATCATGAAGTTTGCCAGGAGGCCGCGCCGCCCCAGCGGGGTGAGCCGCGTGGCACGGCGGCCCCTCGGGCCAGCGCAAGGAACAAGGCTTCGCTTGCACCCTCAGCTCTCGAGCCGGTAGCCAAAGCCGCGGACGGTGAGCAGATGCTGCGGTCGGTCAGGGTCGGCCTCGATCTTCTGGCGCAGGAACCAGATATAGCGCCGGAGCGCGCTGCCGGCCTCCTGCCGCGCCCCGCCCCAGACCTCGCCCACCAGGTCTTCTTGTGACACGGCCTCTCCCGGGCGCCTGGCAAGCGCCGCCAGCAGCCGAAACTCCGTCGGTGTCAGGCTCAGCGGCTGGTCGTTCAGCCGGACTTCCCGCTTGCGCATGTCGACCTGGATCGGGCCCACCTGATAGATTGCGCTGCCCTGCGCCCGCTGGGCGGCCGTGCGCGCAAGCACGGCCCGGACCCGCGCCACCAGCTCCGCCAGGCTGAAGGGCTTGGTGACATAGTCGTCGACTCCAAGGCGAAAGCCGCGGAGTTTGTCGGCCTCGCCCGTCTTGGCCGTGAGCATGATCACCGGCGTGTCCGAAAGCTCGCGCAGCCGGGCGCACACCTCCCAGCCGTCCATCCCGGGCATCATCACGTCCAGGATCACCAGGTCCGGCCGTTCCTGAAAGAAGCTGCGCAGGGCCTTGTCGCCGCGGTCGGCCGTGGTGACCTCGAACCCCTGGCGCGTCATGAACTCAGCCACGAAGCCCAGTAGTGTTCCGTCGTCATCGACCAGCAGGATCTTTCCTGCCACCGGCCGCCTCCTCGAGCCACCGCAGACTGTGGCACGTCTAACCATCCGCGCGCGGCAGCCAGAAAGTCAGCCGCGCTCCGCCCTCGGGCGCCTCTTCCGCCCGGATGCCGCCGTGCATCGAAGCCAGCAGCCGCTGCGCCAGGTGAAGCCCCAGGCCGTGGCCGTAGACCTCGCGCGCGTCGCTCGCATCCAGTCGGTGGAACATCTCAAAGATTCGCTCCCGCTCCTCCGGGGGAATGCCAGGGCCGCGATCGTTCACCGAGACCGACACCGTCGGCCCCTCGCAGGCCGCCTCGATCCGAATCTCCCCTTCCGGCGCGTACTTGCGGGCGTTGTCCAGCAAGTACGACAGCACGCTCGTCAGGGCGCGCTCGTCCGCCCTGACCGGAGGCAGACCTTCCGGAATGGTCACGTGCAAACGTCCGGCGAGCAACCCGGCGAACCTCTCACCCACCAGCCCGGCCACCTCCGCCACATCGACTGGCGCAACCTGCAGCGGAAACTTGCCCGCCTCCAGGGCGGAGAGATCGAGGATGGCCTCGACGAACTTGCCCAGGCGCTCAGTCTCGTCCTGGACGCGCTCCAACGCGCGCCTCGCCGACTCGCCAAGGTCCGGATAGGTCGAGAGGATGAGCTCCACGCCGCTGCGGATGTTGGTCAGCGGCGCGCGCAGTTCATGCGAGACCAAAGCGACGAACTCCGACTTCAAGCGATCAAGGGCTTTGAGTTCCTCGTTGAGCCGCTCCAGGTCGGCCACCATCTGCTCGAGCTCGCGCGTGCGCTCCTCGACCTTGCGCTCAAGCTCCTGGTTCAGCACTTCCAGTGCCTGGCGCGCCTCGGCCACCTGCGCCAGCGCCCCACGCAACTTGACCTCGCGCTCCTTGATCTCCGTCAGATCGTGGGCGGTGCCCACCAGCATCGGCTGCATGCGGCGCTCATCGAGGACCGGCGTCAGCGACAGCGCCACCGGGAACGTTGTCCCATCGCGACGGCGAAACGAGACCTCGCCCGCCCAGCCCTGGCTGAGCGCTTCCCCCAGCAGCCGCGCTCCGGGCACGTCGCGCGCCAGGATGTCCTGCAGCCGCAGGCTGGCCCGCTCAACCAGCGGCACGCCAACGGCTCGGCACAGGGCCGGATTGGCCAGGTGCAGCGTGCCATCGGGCTGGCAGATGAAAGTCAGGTCGGTCGAGGCATTCACGACGGCGGCAAACTGCCGCATCTCCACCTGGCCGGCGATGGCCCCCTGTCGGGCGAAGAGCAGCACCGTCAGCATCGACGACACGGCGACGCCAACCCAATCCACCTGACCGTTGAAGCGCCAGTCGAGGATGGTGTAGCCGACCACGAGGTAGGTGAATGCGACCGCCAGCAACGGCTCCACCCTGCGCGCGGCTGGCGACGCATCGGCCCCGAGCGCCTCCGGCCGCGCGCTGCCGCGGGCCGCATGCGCGGACGCAGCAATGAGCAGCGAGCCGCCCATCCAACCGGCGTCGAGCAGGCTGCCGGGACGCACGTCGCCGATGAGAGCCTGGTATCCCCAGATCAGGTCGGCGGCCGCCAACAGCAGCGCAGCAGCCAACACCAGCCGGGCTTGAGACCGCGCGGATTCCGCGGAGCCCTGCAGCACCAGCCGCAGCGCGAGGGCCGCCAGGACCAGGTCCAGCACGGGGCGCGAGCCGGCCCAGAAGACCCCCACCGGGCTGCCCAGCGGGATGTCGAGGGCCGGCCGGAGGAAGACCATCCAGCACAGCCCCATCACCGCCAGAGCCAGGATGGCCACGTCGAGCAGGCCGCGCAGCCGGCCGAACCGCTCCGGAGGAGTGGAGGGGAAGACGACCAGCGCCGCGACCGCCGCAAGATAGCCAGATGCAGCCAGGAAGTCCTCCTGACTCGGAAGCGGCGACGGCCACCAGCCAGCGAACCAGCGAAACGTGCGAATGGCCTCGCCCATCGCCCAGAGGCTGAGGGCGATGCCGAGGTAGTTCCACGGCTTGCGCTGCGCAGCCTCAGGGAATGTGCGCGCGGCGACGAGGGCGGCCCCGGCGGCCGCGGCGCGCGCGGCCAGGGTGAGCAGGGCCGCAACGTCGGCGCGCGGGCCACCCGCCCACGGCAGCACCGCCCAGAGGGCGTACAACCCAACCGCGGTCCACGCGAGCGCCAGCCAGCGCCTGCGCAGCAAGCGGGGAACCCTGGTGACCGGTTCCATGCGCCCCATTCTATGTCCCCGACCTACGGGCGGCAAGAAGCGCCGCCTCCAGCGACATGAGCAGCCGCCCAAGGCAGGGCTGCAACTGCCGTGCCCTGCGCTCGCATCGCACGGCGAGAGACAGGTGTGCCACGGGGAGGGACCGGACCGCCGGGCTTCGCCTCCCATGCGAGGGTGGTGAATAGACCCCGGGCGCGGCTGCTCTCCCAGGGCTCAATGGCGGAGAGGGGGTGGTTTCTGACGGAAGGTGGGGGTGTGTGAGGCTCTCCCCTCGGGGTCCGAGATTCGTAAGGCCATTCAACAGTTGCGTTCCACACCTGGTCCGCAGATGCCTAATCGCCACAGAAACAATCCGTGGCCCCGCATCCCTCGCGGGGCCACGGATGCTAGGCGGATCGGCGTCAGCCGTCGAAGGAGTGT
>CAZNRD010000081.1:0-7943 GCA_964575425.1 uncultured Anaerolineaceae bacterium
ACGGCTGACCTTCTTGTTCGCCATTCAGCTCGCCTCCTCACTATTCGGTTTTGCGAACGTACGGGGGACCCGCTGTGGCCTTCGTCGGCCCCAGGGGGTGTTCCTGCCAGAGAGCCCTGCTCAGCCTTCTCCTGGCGACCTCACGCCGAGATTGCCATACCGCTCGCTTAGATCATAACGCTCCCGCCAGGTCTCTGGGACCGGCGCGCCGGTGTTTGCAAACCATTCTGTGACCGGTATCCCAGAGAACAAAGCCACGTTGCCCCACGGTAGCCAGGCGGCCGTGCGCACAACGAACTTGGCACTGCGCCACCCTTCTCCGTGAAACCACGCGTTGGGCATGGTCGAGGCAATCGCATCGGGAAAGACCTCGGCCACGCCCTTCCACACGACTGGGTTGTGTTGCTTTGCATCCTCGATAACGGCGAATCGCTCCACCCATATCTCCGAGCGAATCGCGCGTAGGACAGTGAAGAGGTCCGGCACATTGGGCACGAGAGCGAGGTCAATCACCCGATCATCGTAGACGATGGGGAAGCCCGCGTCCGTCACAAGAAGGATGTCATCGTGTCCCAACGCCGCCAGCGCCGCGGAAAGCCGTGTGTTGATAACGCCGCCTCTACGCATGGGTCTGTTCTCTGCCTCCTGCATTCGAAGAGCTGACCGCCTCCAACGACGGCTCGCCCCGCATGATCAGCGAGATGATCTCCTCTGTAGAGGTTTGCGCCACCTCTCGGATGCCCGCAAGTCGTCCCAGGTGCAGCACCGCGACCCGATGGGAAACATCCATGCAGTGGGCAAGGTTGTGAGTGACCATGATCACACCGATGTGCTTCGCGGCCAGGCCGCGGACAGTCCCCAGTACCTCCTTGGCCGCGCCCGGGCTGAGCGCGGAGGTGGGTTCATCGAGGATGATGTACCGTCCGCCGAAACCAATGGTCCGCGCGAGGGCGGTGATCTGTCGTTGCCCTCCGGACAGGCTGCCAACCGAAGCATCCACATCGATGCTCCTCACGGGGAACCCGCCTACGATCTCCCGAGTCCTTCCGCGCATGGCTCCGTAGCTCAGGAAGCCGAACTGGGTCGTTACCTCTCGGCCCAAAAAGACGTTCGCCACAACGGAAGGGTCTTCGAACAGGGCCAGGTCCTGGTAGAGCATCTCTATGCCGAGATTGCGCGCGTCCACGGGCGAGCCAAACGTACGTACCTCTCCGTCGACAACGATTTCACCCTCGTCGGGACGCAGCGCGCCTGCAAGTATCTTCATCAGGGTGGACTTCCCGGCGCCGTTGTCGCCCACGAGCCCGACGACTTCACCCCGCTCCCAGGACAGACTGACTCTCGAGAGAGCCTGTACCTTTCCGAATCGCTTAGAGATGTCCCGCAGCTCGATGCCCATGGATACCTCTTCGCCGGCAATTGCGGGCCGGCAGATGCCGGCCCGCCTGCATCTAGCGCTCTAGAATCCCCGAGTACCGGAAGGCGTGACTCACGGCCTTTGCGATATCATCGGGCGACATCCGGTGATCGACAATCTTGATGGTCGCGGCTACGACGAGAGGGACCTTCTTGCCCTCAACGTGGAACTTGATGGCCTCGGCAACAGCCACCCCCCAATCGTCCTGTACTCGAAACGGGGTCACCCGCAGCCGGCGGTCCATGATGGCCCGGAGTTCGTCGGCGCCCCCTCCCCAGCCGTTCAGGATCACCTTCCCGATCGCCCCCCGCTCAAGGGCCGCAGTGATTGCGCCGAAGGCCACCGCCGTGCTCCCGCTGTGGATCATGGTGACGTCAGGGTGGCGGCTCAGGATGGCATTCGCTCCAGTGAAGGCCTTTTCGCGGTCGCCGTCGGCTTCGAACTCCGCCACCAGGCGCATTCTCGAATTGGCCTGCACGCAGTCGCGGAAGACGTTGCTCCGCTGATCATCGATCAACCCTCGGATGTAGCGCAGGAGCGCGAAGGTGCCACTCCCGCCGGTCTCCTTGACGACCCACTCGCAGAGCACCCTGGCCCCGACGGAGTGGTCAAATCCGACGTGGGTGAGCGCCTGGCGTCTGGTACCTAGAGTGTCCACAAAGGGGTTGACCACGTTCATAATCAGCGTGGGGAAGCGAAGCGCCAGCCGCTCAAGGTTCGACTTCTGGGCCAGGTACTCGCTGGGCCCGATGACAACGTAGTCGAAGTTGCCGGCCAGAACCTGTTCAATCTGTACGGCCTGACGCTCGTGCTCTCCGGACCGGATCATGAATTCCGTGACTCTGTAAGGAATCTTCAACTCGATGAGTCGCCTCTTCAGGGCGATGTTCAGGCGCGCCCACGCGTCAGAGGTTTCCAAGCTCGGGAACATAATGGCGATGCGTAGTGGCCGGTCCAACCAGACCGAAGTGGGAACTGGGTCTGCCTGGACGACCTTGAGGAACTGCCGCATCAATGCAGCCTCCCGTGGCGCGTAGGCGTGGAACTCGTCCAGAAGAAGGAACCCACGATCCCTGGCCGCCTTGGGAATCTCCTGGGCGGCGGCGGCGGACAGCACGGCCGACATCAACATGAGCACGCAAGCCAACACTGCTATCAACCTCATGATCTCCACCTTCCTCCTCTCGCGCTGTTTACCTGGTCATCCTTCGGCCCTGACGGGGCGCCTGGAGTAGAGTCCGATCGTCACCAGGATCACCACGCCCGCCGCTACGTGTTGCCAGAAGGCCTCGAAGCCGAGCATGATCACAACGTTGGCGATCATCGCAAGCAGAACGGCTCCCAGGCAGGTACCAACGATGGACCCCCTGCCTCCGAACAGATAGGTGCCACCGACAATCACCGCGGCAATCGTGTTGAGAAGGAGGGCCACAGCACCTGTGGCCACTATGGCATCCAGCCGGCCTGTGTACAAAATGCCACCCAGGCCCGCCAGGAACCCCATGGTAACGTAGGCCCCGACGCGGTAGAGTTCCACGTTGATCCCCACCCGGCGCGCGGCCAAAGGGTTGCCGCCAACGGCGTGGAGGCGCAGCCCAGTGCGGTGGAAAGCGAAGATGGCGTGCCCCAGGAAGGCGACGGCCAGAGCTATCACTAACGGGACAGATATCCCGAATACCCGCCCCCGGCCGAGAAACGTGATGACCGCCGGAAAGCCGAAGTAGACGGCGCCTCCGGCGTAGACCAGTGCGAGACCTCGGAATACGAGTTCCGACGAGAGCGTAACTATGAAGTCAGGCATGCGCAGGCTCGTAATCAGAAGTCCATTGATCAGGCCGCACAGAGCGCCGGTAAGTAGGCAGAAGGCCATGGCCAGCCAGATGGGGAGACCGAAGTCCTTCAGTGCTGCTGCCATGACAATGCTCGACAGGATGAGAATCGCCCCAATGGATAGATCGATCCCCCGAGCGGTGATCACGACGGTCATGCCAACGCCGAGCAGCATGACGAGCGAGGCATCGAGTGCCACCGCCCGCAGGTTCCCAGCGGTGAAGAAGGCCGGCTCCTGCCAAGCCATGGCCAGGGTCAGAATCCCGATCATCGCAAGGGGCGCCTTGAGCGGCACAGCGGTGGGTCCCAGGAGCGGGGGCAACTTCTGGACGAGAGATACAGGGCCGCTGTTCCCCAGCTGCGCGCCCGCAAGGTCATCCTGCACCGATGCGCTCATCTTCTGCAAAGATGCCCCCGTGGAGGAGAATTCGTTCTGTCACTGAGCATTCTATCATTCCGCCATTTGCCCTGTCAATCGCGTGCAGGCGGTTCCTGAAGGGTGGGGTCAGCCGCCGGAATCGACGAATCGCCCGGATCCCAGGCCATTCCACCTTGAGCTGGCGAGAGGCAGACCAGCCAATCCGTCGCTCGGAGAGGGGTTGCAACAGTCGCTGGGATCGGCTACAATGCTACTGCCAATGAACTTCTGAACGCCAAAGAAATGGGCGCGGAAATGGCGATGGCTCACGATTCAACCACCGCAGAAGCCAGAGAAGAGGAGCTCCTGAGTCGGGCGGCCTGGCACTACTACCACGACGGCCTGACCCAGGCAGAGATCGCAGGGCGGCTCGGGCTATCTCGAATCAAGGTCTCCCGCCTGCTCGACAAGGGGCGGCGTCTCGGGCTGATCAGTGTGCAGATCAACTCGCGCTATCAGGCCTGCTTCTCTCTGGAGGCGGAGCTCGTCACCCGCTTCCGGTTGCAGCACGCCGTCGTGGTTCCCGAGTTGGAGCAGGGCGTGGCCAACGAACGCCTTGCGCAGGCAACAGCGCATTATCTTGTCCGACACCTCAGGAACGGCGACCTGCTCGCGTCGGGCTGGGGTGATACCGTGACCCGCTCGCTCCAGAGGCTGTCACAAGCACTGGGCGACAGGACGATCTCCGTTGTCAGCCTCACGGGCGGTGTGGCTTCATACCTCGAAGGGTGGGGCCACATGCATGTGCGCCAGGGCGCGCTAGCGGGGATTCAGCTTCATCTAATCCCCGCTCCGATCCTGGCCTCGAACCCGGAGATGGCTCACGCGCTTCGCGAGGAACCTCAACTCAAGGCAATACTCGCCATGGCCGAGACAGCCAACTACGCCCTGGTCGGGATCGGGCCCACCAGCGAGGGCGCTACCCTCGCCATACAGGGCTTCGTCTCTCCGGCAGAGCTTCTCGTCTTTCATCGGCGCGGCGCGGTCGGAGACATCCTGGGCCAGTTCTTCGACGAGAAGGGCCGCCTGCTGGACCTCGAGATCCACCAACGCATCGTTGGCATGCGCCTGGAGGATCTCCGCAAGTTGCCCGTTGTCGTGGGAGCGGCGGGAGGCCTCCACAAGGTGGATGCGATCCTGGGTGCGCTTGCGGGAGGGTATCTGAATGTGCTGATCACTGATGAGCCCACTGCGCGGGCCTTGTTGAGCAGGGGGGCATGATGCCGTACTTGTTGGCGATTGACGCGGGCACTGGGAGCGGCCGGGCGGTCCTCTTCGACCTGGCCGGGCGGCAGATCGGACTCTCTCAGGAGGAGTGGTCTCACCGCTCGGACCCGCGCTACCCTGGCTCGATGGACTTCGACTGTGAGTGGAACTGGAATCTGATAGCCCGCAACGCACGGAGGCTGTTGCAGCAAACCGGCATCAACCCCGCAGAGATCCGAGCGGTCAGCGCCACCAGCATGCGCGAGGGTATCGTGCTCTACGACAAGGAGGGCCGCGAGCTCTGGGCCTGTGCGAACGTGGACTCGCGCGCCGGGGCCCAGGTCACCCGCCTGCAGGCACAGTATCCCGGCCTTGAGCAGGAGTCCTACCGTCTCTCAGGACAGACCTTCGCCCTGGGAGCTCTGCCGAGACTCCTTTGGGTTCGCGAGTACATGCCCCGGGTCATGGACCGGGTGTGCTCCCTCGGGATGATCAGCGACTGGGTGCTCTACCGCCTGTCAGGCGCCTGGGCCGCGGACCCCTCCAATGCGGGTACCACGGGCCTGTTCTCCCTGGCGAACCGCCGGTGGGCAAAGGAGCTCCTCTCCCGGCTGGACCTGCCCGACGACATACTTCCCCCTGTGCTCGAAGCGGGCACCCCCCTCGGTCGGGTCCACGCCAGGGCCGCCGAGGAGACGGGCCTTGCGGAGGGCACGCCGGTCGTAATGGGAGGGGGGGACGTCCAGCTCGGGTGTGTCGGCCTCGGCGTGACTCGTCCGGGCCAGGTCGCGGTCCTTGGGGGAACCTTCTGGCAGCAGGAAGTGAATCTGGGCGAGCCGCTCACGGACCCGCAGATGGACGTGCGGGTCAACCCGCATGCCGTGCCTGGGATCTGGCAGGCCGAGGCCATTGTGTTCTTCGCCGGCCAGATGATGCGCTGGTTTCGAGATGCTTTCTGTCAGCAGGAGAAGGAGGAAGCGAGACTCCGCGGCCTTGATGCCTATGCGGTCATGGAGCAAATGGCCCAGGCCGTCCCGCCGGGGTCCTTCGGGATCATTCCTGTATTCTCGGACCGCATGCGATACGGGAACTGGTACCATGCGGCTCCGTCGATCCTCAACCTGAGTCTCGACCCACAGCGGGGAGGCAAGGCGGCGATATTCCGCGCCCTGCAGGAAAACGCGGCCATAGTGGCTGCAGTCAACCTGGAGCAGGTGACCCGCTTCTCAGGAGCAAGAATCGAGAGCCTTGTGTTTGGCGGCGGAGCGGCAAAGGGCCCCCTATGGAGCCAGATTCTCGCTGATGTCACCGGGTATGTGGTCCGTGTGCCAGAAGTGAAGGAGGCCACCGCCCTGGGAACCGCCCTTGCTGCAGGGGTGGGGGTCGGCATCTACGCAGACCTGCCGGGGGCCGCCGAGAGTGTGGTCCGGTGGGACAAGGAGTACATGCCGAACCCCGGTCACCGCGAAGCCTATGATGAAGCGCGCCGGCGTTGGGTCCAGGCCTACAGCGCACAGCGGGCGCTGGTGGACGAAGGACTTACGACCTCGCTCTGGAGAGCGCCGGGGATCTAACTTCCCGCACAGGAGGTCCAGATGTTCCACATAAACGAATCAGAGACGCAATACCGATTCGGGGCGTCAGGCCCCAAGTACCTGGCGCGAGGCCCCCTTACCGATTTCGGCCTTGTGGTGCTTCAACCAGGGGAAGACTTCCAGGCGCACTACCACAAAGGCGTCGAAGAGGCATTCTTCACGCTCGAAGGCGAGGTTTGCCTATATGTCAACGGTGAGCCCTTCGTGCGGGGGCCTGGTGACTACGTTCGCGTGGACCCAGGAGAGGTCCACTACCTTGTGAACCGCGGTCAGGTGCCCTGGAAGGCCATCTTCGTCAAGGCTCCCTACGACTCCAATGACAAGGTAGATGTAGATATGAAGCCATAGGATGCGCTCTTAGCCTAGTGGGGAAGCGAGGGAGGACCAGTGATGCAAAGGACGACGACAATGGACTGGGGCGGACAGAACAGGATGGCGCGTATCTTCCATCCCAAGACTCGACGCACGCTAATGCTGGCCGTTGACCACGGCTACTTCCTTGGACCGACCCATCGCCTTGAGGAGCCTGCCAGGACGATCCAACCCCTTCTGCCGCATAGCGACGCCATCATGCTGACACGAGGCGTACTGCGCACCTGCGTTGACCCATCAGATGTGCGGGACGTGGCCATTGTGCTCAGGGTTTCGGGCGGGCCCAGCGTGATCGGCGAAACCCTGGCCAACGAGGACATCACGACGGCGATGGACGACGCGGTTCGGCTCAACGCAGCCGCGGTGGCTCTCTCGATCTTCGTGGGAACGGAATACGAGCACAAGACAATCGTCGGCCTGGCGCGCCTGGTGGACGAGGCCCGCCGCGTGGGCATGCCAGTCCTTGCGGTGACCGCCGTCGGTAAGGAACTCGAGAAGCGAGAGGCCCGCTTCATCGCTCTCTCTGCGCGCATAGCGGCTGAGATTGGCGCGGACATCGTGAAGACATACTACGTGGAGGATGGCTTCGAGAAGGTCGTGGAGGGGACCCCGGTGCCCATAGTGATCGCCGGCGGTCCCAGACTCGAGGGCACCCTTGATGCCCTGAAGCTCGCACACGACGTAATACGGAAGGGGGCCGCGGGGCTGGACTTCGGCCGCAATGTCTGGCAGTCGGACCACCCGGTTGCGGTGATAAGGGCTCTGCGCGGCATTGTGCACGAGGGCCTGAGCGTCGGGGATGCCAACGACCTGTTCCAGGAGGCAGTCGCTGCGGGCACGCGTCCGGCAGCACGGGTCTAAGCTGCCCCTTGTCCCTTAGTGCGCGGAGGGATTGCTTCCCGTCCGATCTCACATAGAGGCGTCCGCCCAGTCGCAAGCATCCTAAGGCCCGCTGGTCCAAACACCGCTGGAGCCCCAGGGGGTCGGGGGCTTGATCCACTTTGCCCTGCAGCGCCGCACCAGGGTTTCCAGCCGCCGGGTAGAACGGTGGAGGGGCCAGGATCATCGTGGGATCCGCGGAGGGGGTGTCCTCGAATGCGCGGTC
>CAZNRD010000082.1:0-7692 GCA_964575425.1 uncultured Anaerolineaceae bacterium
CAGCCCTCCTGTATGCTCAAACCCCGCAGCCCCAAAGGGGATTCGCAGGATTCCTATTCAACAGTCTCTTCCCTCGCCGCTTGACACTCGCGGAATCGGCGTGGTATTCTCAGCCGTCCGTCCGGACGGGCCGTCCGACTGGACGAAGCGGCGCAGGAGCGGGGAATGGGGCACCAGCGGCGCTACTGGGTTGGATTCAATCGTGTGACGGGCATCGGCGCTGTCCGGCTGCGCGCCTTGCTGGATGCATTCGGCGATCTCGAGACGGCGTGGCAGGCCTCGCCTTCCGAGCTGCGGGCCGTTGGCCTCGACCAGCGCAGCCTGCAGGGAATCCTGCAGGCACGCGAGTCGCTCGACCTCGATCAGGAGCTATTGAGGATCGAGGCCAAAGGCTACAGGGTTGTCACATGGGAGGACCACGACTATCCGCCGCGTCTCCTGGAGATCGAGGCACCTCCGCCCGTGCTGTATGTGTGGGGCGAGCTGCGGCCGGAGGACAGGTTGGCGGTGGCAGTCGTCGGGACGCGGAGGCCGACGGCCTACGGATTGGCTGTCACGAGGGACCTGGCAGGTCTGCTCGCCGGGAGCGGTGTGACGGTGGTCTCCGGGCTGGCGCGCGGAATCGACGCTGCCGCGCATCGCGCCGCGCTGGAGGCGGGAGGGCGGACGCTGGCAGTTCTGGGTTCCGGGCTGGACCGCATCTATCCTCCCGAAAACCTTCGGCTCGCGGAGGCAGTGGGGGGCGCGGGCGCGGTCCTGACCGACTATCCACTGGGAACTGCGCCGGAGGCCGGCAATTTCCCGCCGCGCAACCGAATCATCGCCGGGCTGTCGTTGGCGGTGGTCATCGTCGAGGCGGGTGAGGGAAGTGGTGCGTTGATCACGGCGGATTTCGGCGCGGAGCAGGGTCGCGAAGTCTTCGCGGTTCCGGGAAGCATCTACAGCCGCGCCAGTCGCGGCACCAACGCGCTGGTGCGCGCCGGCGCCCGCCCGCTGGTGTCGCCAGAGGACATCCTGGAAGCGCTGAACCTGGATGCCATCGTGCGCCAGGAAGCGGTCAGCCAGGCTCTTCCCGACGATCCCACCGAGGCGAGCGTGCTCGAAGCTCTGTCCGCGGAGCCAGTGCACGTTGATGAGCTGACGGCTCGCATCGGCCTGCCGCCTGCCCAGATCAGCGCTTCGCTGGCGATGCTCGAGCTGAAAGGACGGGCGAGGCAGGTCGGCGGCATGCATTATGTGCGGGTGCGGGAACCGGGGCTGCCCTACCGCGTGGAGTGATCGGTGGACCGCTACGCTGTCATCATGGCTGGTGGAGGGGGAACGCGTCTGTGGCCGCTCTCGCGCCGCAGGCGGCCGAAGCAGACGCTGCGCCTGCTCGGGAACCGCTCGCTGTTCCAGATGGCCGTGGACCGGCTGGAGCCGATGATGGCGCCGGACCGAATTCTCGTAGTCGCCGTGGTCGACCAGATGGCGCTGCTGCGGGAACAGTGCCCCCAGATACCAGAGGCCAACTACCTGGTGGAACCATGTCCGCGCGGCACTGCCTCAGTCGTCGGTCTGGCAGCCATCTACCTTCTGCGGCGGAACCCGCAGGCCGTGATGGCCGTTCTGACGGCAGACCACTACATCCGGGACGTCGAGAGGTTCCGCAGGGCGCTGCAGAGCGCGTTTGAGTTGGCCGAAGAAGGCGATATCGTCACTTTGGGCATCCCGCCAGCCTATCCGGCGACAGGCTTCGGCTACATCGAGATCGGAATCCCTCGAAAGGAATTCGCCGGATTGTCCGCGTTTCGCGTGCAAGCGTTCAAGGAGAAGCCCGCGCGGCCTGTGGCTGAGTCATACGTGGCCGATGGCAGGCATCTGTGGAACTCCGGCATGTTCATCTGGAAGGCTTCCGTCGCCCTGGAGGAGATCGAACGCTGGCTGCCGGAGCTCCACCAAACGCTGAGACGGATTGAGGCTGGCATCGGCTCGCCCCGGGAACGGGCCGTGATTGATGAGTTGTGGCCTCAGCTGCAGAGCCAGACTGTGGACTACGGCATCATGGAGAAGACGAGTCGCGTGTGCGTGGTCCCCGTTCCCGACCTGGGGTGGTTTGACCTGGGCAGTTGGGACCGCCTCTTTGATCTGACCGAGGGAGATGGCCAGGGAAACCTGATCCTGGCCCCCGACGTCCGGGCGATTGACACCAGCGGAACGCTGGTCTTCCAGGATGCCGAGAGGGAAGGCTCGAGGCTGGTCGTCCTGCTCGGCCTGGGCGAGATGGTCGTTGTGGACGCTGGCGATGTGCTGCTCGTCTGCCCGCGCAGCCGTGCGGAAGAGGTCAGGCGGGTGGTGGAACTGCTGGAGCAGGAAGGGAACGAGAAGTACCTTTAGGGAGAGATGCGTGGAAGCCTATTGTGTGAAGTGCAAGCGGAAGCGTGAGATCAAAGACCCGGGCGCAACGTTCACATCCTCCGGGACCCCCGCGACGACGGGGGTCTGTCCTGTCTGCGGGGCGAAGCTGTTTCGCATGGGGAGGACCGAGGCGCACGCCGGGCTGACGGCGCCGGAGCGCAAGTCCCGAGGTGGCAAGCGCAAGGGAAAGCTGGTGATCGTCGAGTCGCCGGCCAAGGCGCGCACGGTGGGACGCTTCCTCGGCGCTGGATACAACGTGCGGGCTTCGATGGGACACGTGCGCGATTTGCTTCGTTCGCGGCTGTCGGTCGATGTCGACAATGGTTTCTCTCCGGAATACCGCGTGCCCAACGAGAAGCGCGATGTGGTGGCCGGACTGCGGAGGGACGCCGCCCGGGCGAAAGAGGTCTACCTGGCCACCGACCCCGATCGCGAGGGAGAGGCGATCGCCTGGCATCTCCTCGAAGCCGCCGACATTGATCCGCAGAAGGCCAAGCGCGTCGTCTTTCACGAGATCACCGAGCCGGCCGTGCGCGAGGCTTTCGCCAATCCTCGCGCCATCGACATCAGCCTCGTCGATGCGCAGCAGGCAAGACGGATCCTCGATCGCCTCGTCGGCTACAGCCTCAGTCCGCTGTTGTGGACCAAGGTCAGGAGCCGCCTTTCGGCAGGCCGCGTGCAGTCGGCCGCGCTGCGGTTGGTCGTCGACCGCGAGCGCGAGATTCGCGAGTTCGTTCCGCGCGAGTACTGGACCATCGACGCTGAGCTGCTACGTCCCGACCGGCCTCCCTGGACGAGCGCCGGGACTCGTCCCTCGTTCCGTGTCCGTCTGGTGCGGGTGGACGATGAGTCGCCTAGCGTGGGCACGCAAGCGGAGGCCGAGGCGCTGGTGCGCGACCTGCGCGCGGCGGCCTTCCGCGTCGAAAGCGTGCGTCGAGGCACGCGGCAGCGGCGACCGCTGCCGCCCTTCACCACCAGCACGCTCCAGCAAGACGCCTCACGCCGCCTGGGCTTCACCGCCAGACGCACGATGAGCATCGCGCAGCAGCTCTACGAGGGGGTGGATGTCGGCGAAGGCGGCCCCACGGGCCTCATCACCTACATGCGCACGGACTCGACGAGCGTGTCCCCGCTGGCGCAGGCCGAGGCCCGCCGCGTCATCGAGAACACCTTCGGCGCGCAGTACCTTCCCGGGGAGCCGCCGGTCTATCGGACCAGGACCCGCGGAGCACAGGAGGCGCATGAAGCCATCCGGCCGACCTCTGCCAGCCGTGACCCCGAATCGGTCCGCCCGCATTTGAGCGCCGAGCAGTTCAAACTGTACACGCTTGTGTGGCAGCGCTTCCTTGCTTCGCAGATGAATCCGGCTGAGTACGATACGGGAACCGTGGACGTCCGGGCGGAAAGCCCGAACCATGTGTACCTGTTTCGTCTCTCCGCCTCGAACCTGCGGTTTGCTGGCTTCCTCGCGGTTTATCAGGATGTCCCCGGGGAGAACGGCGAGCAGGGAGAAGAGGAGGGAGAGCTGCGTCTCCCTGGCCTGCCCGAGGTGGAGCAGGGGGACGTGCTCACGCTGATCGACATCTATCCTGAGAGGCACTTCACGCAGCCGCCCCCTCGCTACACAGAAGCAACGCTCGTGCGGGCGCTGGAGGAGTATGGGATCGGGAGGCCCTCGACCTATGCGCCGATTCTGACGACCATCCAGCAGCGCGGCTACGTACGGCGAGAGAACAAGCGGCTTGTGCCGACGGAGGTCGGGGAGGTCGTCAGCGACCTTCTCGTCGAGCACTTCCCGGAGGTCGTCGACTTGGGGTTCACTGCCCGCATGGAGGAGGAGCTGGACGAGATCGCCGAGGGCGAGCGTGATTGGGTCGACGTGGTAAAGGAGTTCTACGGTCCCTTCTCGGAGCAGGTGAAGCAGGCCGAAGCCGACATGCCGGAGGTGAAGGCCGAGCCGGAGACGCTCGACCGCGCCTGCCCAAGCTGCGGCCGGCCTCTGGTCATCCGCCATGGCCGTTTTGGGAAGTTCATTGGATGCTCGGGATTCCCTGAGTGTCGCTTCACCGAACCGTGGCTGGAGCGCCTCGGAATTCGCTGCCCACAGGACGGCGGTGAGCTGGTGGAGCGACGCACGCGCCGTGGACGCGTCTTCTACGGCTGCGCCAACTACCCGCACTGCGACTTCACCTCGTGGAAGCGGCCGTTATCCCAGCCCTGCCCGGACTGCGGCGGGATGCTCGTCGCCGATAACCGCGACCAGGCTGTCTGTCTGTCGTGCGGCGGGCGGCGGAGGCAGGCGGAGCTGCCGCAGCGTGTTTCCGACGTGGCATGATCCCTGCATCGAGGCGGTTGCCCCCCAGGGGGGAGCGGGTTACAATCGATAATGAGCGGACCGGATCGCGCTGCCAGGTCGGGTGTGGCGAGGCAGGGCGCGATAAGTGAGGGGATATGGAGTCCTTGAAGGCACTTCTCGAGCGGAAATGGGTTCTGGCCGCGGGCGCGTTGGTGATTGGCATCCTGCTTGGGCTGCTGTATGGCTGGGTCATCGACCCGGTAGAGTGGGTCAATGCCACGCCCGAGCATCTCCGCGCCGATCTACAGCAGGATTACCTGCGCCTAGTCATCGAATCCTACTCTGCGAACCGCGACGCGCCGCTGGCCCTGGAGCGCTACCGGGGGCTCGGTGCCGCCGGGGCCGACGCGCTGGCCGCCGTGGCAGCCCAGCCCGGCGAGCTCGACCCAACGGCGATCCAGCGCTTTCGCGCCGCGATAGAGATCCTCGCACCTGAAGGACCGACAGAGGAGCCACGCGGGGGCTTGTTGGGAGGTCCGGCGTCTAGGTTCATTCTTCCTCTCTGCGGCATAGCGCTTGCTTTCGGGGTATTGCTCTTCCTGGCGCTGCTCATCCGGCGTCGAATGGAAGGTGCAGCGCCAGGCACGATCGAAGGCGGCCGCATGTTCGAGATGCCGAGCGAAGCGGAACTGGGCTACAGTGCGGCGGGAGAGCCCATCACTGGCGAGCGGGAGCCGCTGGCGACGTTCCGCACAACCTACACCCTGGGCGATGATCTGTACGATGACTCGTTCAGCATTGAGACACCCTCCGGGGACTTCGTGGGAGAATGCGGCGTCGGCATCGGAGACGTTATCGGAGTGGGCGAACCCAAGAAGGTGTCCGCCTTTGAGATCTGGCTTTTCGACAAAAACGACATCCAGACCGTGACGAAGGTGCTGATGAGCCGCTACGCCTTCCACGACGAGGCGACGCGCAATCGACTGGCGGCCAAAGGGGACCCGGTGGAGGCGGAGAGCGGCGGGGTGGTCTACCTCGAGACCGCCTCGCTCGAGGTGGAGGCCCGCATTGTCGACATGACGTACGGTCAGGGGCCGCTGCCGCAGGGATCGTATTTTGAGCGTATGACGGTTGAACTCAGGGCTTGGGCCCGGGCGGGCGGCCCGGCGTAGATACCCGGCAGACAAGGCAACTCCCGGCAGACAGCCGGGAGTTTTCGTTCGGATCCAAGGCGACGGCCAGGAGATCAGCGGACTTCGAGGATGCGCATCTCGATTGTGCCCCCTGGGGTTCTGGCGACCGCAACCTCCCCCGGGCGTTTTCCCATGAGGGCCATGCCGATCGGGGATTCGTGGGAGATCTTGCCCTGCCGGGGGTTGGCTTCCTTGATGCCCACCATCTGATATGTCTCGGTTTCGCCGCCCTCGATGGCGACGATCACCGTGGCCCCGATCGTCACCTCGGTCCGCGGGCCCTTATCTTCGACGACGACCGCCTCCTTGAGTATGGCCTCAAGTTCCTGGATCCGTCCCTCCAGGAAGGCCTGCTCCTCCTTGGCGGCGATGTAGTCGGCGTTCTCCGACAGATCGCCCTGCTGCACAGCCTGGCGCAGCCGCCGGGCGAGGGCCTCCCTGCGAGGCCCTCGCAGCTCGGCGAGCTCCGCACGCAGTTTCTCGGCGCCCTCTGGGGTGAGGAAGATCGCTCGGTCGCTCATGGAGGGACAGGGCTACGGGCGCGTGGCCGGGTCGAACAACTTGTCGTGTTCTTGTAGGGCGAAGCGGTCGGTCATGCCGGCGATGTAGTCGCAGACCGTGCGCTCCAGGCCTGCATCGCGGGCGCGGGCCCGGACTTCGCTGCTCAGCACCTCCGGCCGGCTGACATACGCCTCGAACAGGTTTTCCAGGATCCGCTCCGCCTTCACCTGCATTCGAACGACACGATGATGCTGATACATGTTCTCGAAGAGGAAGCCCTTGAGCTGTCGGTTGATGGCGCTCATGGAATCGGAGTGGTCGATGATGTTGAAGGCGAGGCGCTGGATATCCGCTGGCGACCGGGCACCGGCCTGCTGGATGCGGCGCCCTGTCGCCTCGACGAGGTCGGTGACCTCGAGGCCGATCAGGCGACGGATGAGCCGATGACGGGTCAGTTCATCCAGCGGCCGCTCACGGCTCCCGACGCTGTCGAGCAGGAGCTCCCATAGAGAGAGGCCGGAGAGCTGGGCGGGCTCGATCAGGCCGGAGCGCAGGCCGTCGTCGAGATCGTGCGCGGTGTAGGCGAGCTCATCGGCGGCGTTGCAAATCTGGGCCTCGAGGTGGCCTCGTTTGTCGGGGTCGTAGCCTGCGGCATCGGCAACGTCATATTCCGTCTCATGCTTGACGATGCCCTCGCGCACCTCCCAGGTCAGGTTGAGGCCGGGGAACTCGGGGTAGCGGCGCTCGAGCTCCGTGACGATGCGCATGGACTGCCTGTTGTGGTCGAAGCCGCCGTGATCAGCCATCAACCGTCTGAGGGTCTTCTCGCCGGAGTGACCGAAGGGAGGATGGCCGAGGTCATGAGCCAGGCAGATCGCTTCGACGAGGTCTTCGTTGGCGCCCAGGGCGCGGGCGACCGTGCGCGCGATCTGGGCGACTTCGAGCGTGTGCGTTAGGCGGGTGCGGTAGTAATCCCCCTCGTGGTTGACGAAGACCTGCGTCTTGTACTCGAGTCGACGTAACGCGGTGGTGTGGAGGAGGCGGTCGCGATCCCGCTGGAAGGCGGTGCGGTAGCCCGGCTCGTCTTCGGGGTGGGCGCGCCCGCGCGAGAGTCGGCTGCGGATCCCGTAGGGGGCAAGCGAGCGCTCTTCCGCTTCTTCGATGTGTTGTCGGCTTCGTAGCATTGACCGTGTCCCAGGAGGGAATATGCAGTTTACCCGAGAGCGTCGCTGGCTGTCAATGCGCGGGGCTGAGACTGTTGAATAAGAATCCTGCGAATCCCCTTTGGGGCTGCGGGGTTTGAGC
>CAZNRD010000083.1:0-5423 GCA_964575425.1 uncultured Anaerolineaceae bacterium
CGGTACGCTGGACTGGAGTTGTAATTGTTCCTTTTAATTAACGAAGATCAATAGATTCGCTACAGATGATGATATCCAGAAGGAGACAATCATGCCAGGCTCGGTTCTCGTAGCATATGCAACGAAGTATGGCTCAACGCAGGAAGTTGCCGAAGCAGTCGCGGCGACGCTGCGCGAACGTGGGCTTGAGGTAGATATTCAGCCCATGCGAAAAGTACGTACACTCGATGGGTACAGCGCGGTTGTGCTGGGGGCGCCGCTCTACATGTTCCGTTGGCACAGGGACGCGCGCCACTTCCTATCGCGGCACCGCAAAGCCCTCATGGAGCGGCCGGTGGCAATTTTCGCACTCGGCCCATTCCACGATGAGGAGAAGGAGTGGCAGGATGTGCGCGCACAGCTCAATAGAGCCCATTCACAATAAGACGGAGGATGTTTCTCGCCCAAGCCCATTGTCCTCATGAAGCGGTCACGCTGCTGCCATTGCCAGACGGCGACGGTCTTGGGCCTGCAGGTTTGCGAATCCAGAGATGGTACGGAAAGCCTCCTCATAGATGTCCAGATGACAGCGAAAACGGTCTGCCAAGATATGCCAGTTCTTAGCCCGGCCAATCGCGTGTTCCACCCGAATGCGCACGCGTCCAATCGCACGGTTGCGCTCTTTCTGTTCGGGCGTCAATGTCCCACCCTTGGGTTTCTTGGTTGGCGTGTGCACTCGCAGACGCGGAACGGTTTCCATAGCCCCGGCACCACCATCCGCTGTCCCTCCCTTCGACGGCACACGTTTGTCCAGTCCTTGATACCCTTTGTCAGTGTAGGCGTCGATTCCTTCCGGCAACCGTTCAGCGACCCGCGATTGTTCAGCCAGTTTGATGTCGGCCGTCTTGCCTGGAACAGGCGGTGTGATCGCTGCAATATCTCCTGCGCTGTTCGTCACGATCTGTGTCTTTATGGTGTGGCGCTTCTTGCCCGAGTAGAACTCTCGCTGTCGTTCGGCATCCTTGGGCCTGTTGATCGGCTGCTCGGTGGCGTCAAGCAAAGCGATCCCCTCTTCGCCGAAAGCTGCCTGCAGCGCCTCCAGTGGGTCTACAGGTCTCTCCCCCTCGGGCAGCAGCTCCAGAACCTGCGGCGCAGGCACATGCTGCCGTATCAACGGCAGCAGCCGACGCAGATCGCGCGAAATCTGAACCTGAGCGATGCCAAACCACATGCCAATGAATTCCTGCGCCAGATGCAGCCGCAGATACGTGATCACGGCTACCACCCGGATGAGAAGAGGCACGGCAAAGGGACGCCCCGCCCCCACCGCCCGCTTCCGGCCTGGTCGCTCATGCCGCTGTCGTTCGTACTCTTCAAAGTTCGCCTCGATCCTGCTAAACATCGCCCAGAACTGGGGGGCCGTCAACCCCGTCAGGTATTTGACCCACTTGTCGTGGCTGCGCAAGAACACTTCGGTTATCATCCCTTCCCCTCCGTTGCGTGGCGCCTGAAGTGCCTTTCAACAAACCTGCAAGGATGATACCGCAAAAACGCTCAATTGTGAATCAACTCTAATAAAGAGCTTGTGAAGTTCCCCTGGCTCACACCATCCGCACTCGAAGTGTTTGGCGGCAAGTTCGACCCGGCGAAGCTGCGCTTCCCGCTGAATCTTCTGCCGGCCCTCAAACAGATGCCGGCAAGCGACATCCGAGACTGGGCGGCGATCCGCACCTGGGCGAGCAACCTGGTCGTGGAGATTCAGCCTGCTTCGTCGTAGTCGAGCGGATCTGCGTACACTGAGCGGGCTCGAAGGAAGGCGGGCCGGCCGCCGGCATCAAGCCTGTCGCTCTGCCTGCCTGGCAGGTCGTTCGACCGGCGCTGCTGTGCGCGAAGGGCGAGCTGACGCAGCGGTGCTGCATTTCACAGGTTGGAGGTGCTGAACGCCGCGTGAAAGCGCCGTTCCACCGAACCGTCGTATGGTGCGTGGTTCCGTCCAAACACCGGGACGGCTTGGAGAGCAGCGGCCGACGCCCTCTGCGACCCTGGGTGACAGATGGGGATGGCCTCGGTGGGCGGTAATCCTCTCGTCTCCAACTCAACCGATTGACAGGAGGAAAGCGATGACGCGAGTGGCCTTTGTCAAGACCCAAGACCGGCAGGCCGGCGTCAACAAGGCGCTGGACCTGCTGGAAATCGCCTCGATGAAGGGCAAGGACCTGTTCCTGAAGCCCAACTTCAACAGCGCCGATATGCCGCCCGGTTCTACCCACGGCGACACCCTGAGCGCCCTGGTGCGGCGGCTGCAGACCATGGGCGCAGCCCGCATCACCGTCGGTGATCGCAGCGGCATGGGCGGCACGCGGGATGTGATGAGAGAGAAGGGCATCTTCCGCATGGCCGACGAGCTGGGCTTCGAGACCGTGGTGTTCGACGAACTGGACGCCGACGACTGGAAGAAGGTGCAGCTTCCGGAGAGCGACTGGCAGAGAGGGTTCGCCGTGGCCCAGGCGGTTCTCGAAGCCGACGGGATGGTGCAGACCTGCTGCCTGAAGACCCATCGCTACGGGGGACATTTCACGCTGTCGCTCAAGAACTCGGTGGGATTGGTGGCCAAGCGGCTGCCAGGGGAGGACTACGACTACATGCACGAGCTTCACAGCTCCCCCCACCAGCGCTGCATGATCGCCGAGATCAACGCCGCCTACCGGCCCGACCTGATCCTGCTGGATGGCGTGGAGGCCTTTGTGGACGGCGGGCCGGATCGCGGCACCCAGGTCGCGGCGCAGGTCATCCTGGCGGGCAGCGACCGGGTGGCGCTCGACGCCGTCGGCGTGGCCATCCTGCGCTACTTTGGGACTACGCCGGCCGTCAGCCAGGGGCCTATCTTCCGGCAGGAGCAGATCGCCCGGGCTGTGGAGTTGGGCCTTGGCGTAGGGGGTCCCGAGGAGATCGAACTGGTCACCGACGATCCAGACAGCGAGGCGTACGCCGCCGATGTCCGCGAGATCCTGATGCGCGGATGAGTCCTGCGCCAGTCATCCCGACCATCCTATCCATTGCAGAGAGACTTCCATGAGAGTGGCGGTCTTTGCCGGGGCCGCAGGGGGCTATTTCAGCGGACGACCGGCTCGGGCTGAATGGCACTCGTATCGCAGTAGAGTCTTGTGTATCTCTTGGCATGATGTGCGGAGCGATAGCCGGTGCCGTCTATCGGACAATTGCAGGAACAATAGTGACCGAGCTGCTACAGCCTGACAAGTGACGCTGCCCTCAGGGAGAACTGATGGGCGGCGTGCACGATGGAGATGATCTATGGATCAAGAGCACCCTGCTTTTATCCACCCCGCCAACGCAGAGGAGGTAGCCAACGTCGCCCGCGAGGTCGGCGCCGAGGTGCTGCGCGGCCCGCTGCGCTACCCCAGCGAGACCGGCGGCTGGCAGTTGGGCGACCTGGACCTGAGCGAGTACCTGTGCAGGTACCGCGACTGCGAGCTGACGCTGGTCGTCGCCGCGACAGGCCAGGCCGAGGAAGGGCCGGTCGTGTGCGGCATCTGCGGGTTTGCCCTGGACGAGGCGAGCGACTGCCCCCGCTGCAAACTGATCGCCGCGGAAGTCGCAAAAGGGATACGGAGACGTCAAGAGGAGCAGGCGGCGCTGTTCCGGGAGGTTGAGGACATTCTGAGAGGCAAGGACGATGGCTGAGCCCAACCTCGAACTCACCAACCGCATCCTGGCCCAGGGCAAGGCTCTCGTGCGTGCCATCGAGGCCCTGGAGGCTATAGAGCCAAGCGGTTGGTTTGAGCGTGTGATAGCCGGGTTGCTCCTATCAGCCTACAAGCGGCGGCTGTGTGGGATTGTAGAGGTTGCCCCCGAGTGGATGGCGGAGGAGATACTGAGTGCCTCACAGCACACCGGCGGTGATAGGGTAGTGCTGTAGTCGAGTAAGAGATGAGGGCGAAGCCGTGGTGTACCGTTTCCCGACGATCCATATGGAGCCAGCGCCCAGCCGGGAAGATGTCAGGCGAACCGTGATCATTCGAGTCGGCACGACAGCACATTCTACCGCCTGCCCGGCGCGGCCGCGTTCGACAGGTGGGCGAGCAGGTGCCCCCGGGCTTTCTCTACGCCGTCAAGGCCAGCCGCTTGCTCACGCACCTGAAAAAGCTCAAGGACCCGGAGGAACCGCTCCACAGATCCTTCGAGCGCGCCGGCCGTCTGGGCGAGGCTCTGGGCCCGGTGCTCTACCAGCTTCCGCCGCGCTGGCGGGTCAACCTGCCGCGGTTCGAGCACTTCCTGGCCGCCCTGCCACCGAAGCACCCGCAGGGCGCGCGCATCTCCCACGTGGTCGAGTTTCGCGATCCAGGCTGGCTCGTCGAGGACGTCTTCCGGCCGGCTGATGGAGCGCCACGGCGTCGCTCACTGCATTCACGATATGTACCTGCTGCAGGTCCCCCTGCGGATCACCGCGTCACCGGTCTACGTGCGCTTTCACGGAGACCCGGCCCACGGCGGCGACTACCAGGAAGCAAAGCTTGAGATCTGGGCCAAGCGCATCGATGACTGGCGCGGCCATGTCTGGACGTCTTCGTCTACTTCAACAACGATGTGGCCGGTTACGCTTTGCGGAATGCGAGGACGCTGAAGAGACTGCTGGTCGAGTAGGTGCGCGGGGTGTGGCTTGCTGAACAGTTGCCTCCAGCGGATAGACGACGATTCCGCCCAGGCGGTGTTCGTCGGCCCGGCACCGGACGCCGTCGATCCAGCACTCGTGACCGACATGCTCCTCGCCGCTGTCGGCGTAGATGGCCTGGAAGCCGCCGCTCAGAGAGCGGTTGTAGAACCGCAGCGGGCGACCGTGCTCGTCCACGGCGCGTTTGGTGCACCCCGGACACACAGCGGTCGGGTAGCGCGGATTGGTAGGGACGGAAGACCCGCAGATCGGGCAGAGATGGCGTTCCGAGTCATGCGACCGGTTGCCATTCATCGCAGGAACACACCCAGGTTGCGCGGCAAGACGTCGAGCAGATCAACCAGGTCCCAGCGCTCCAACTTCTCAACCAACGGAGCAGGGAGCCGATCAGTCGCAACACCTTCCAGGAGCAGGGCGGCCTCGTCCTGCGAGAACTCGGCCCCTTCCTCGACCCATCCCAGGAACTCCTGGTTCTCCGGGCAGACTCGCTGACAGCTCATACACCCGACCAGGCAGTTGTGCCACGCCGGGTCCACCCACGCCGGGAAGGGCACGGAGCCGGGCTTCTCGTTGCGGAACGTGAGGCAGCGCTCGGCGTGGATCAGGAAGCGCTCCGCCGTGATCGCGCCGGTGGGGCAGGCGCGTATACATGCCTGGCACTTCTGGCAACGCTCCATCATCCGCGCTTCCTGCCAGGCCTCTTCCGGGCAGGGCAGGTCGGAGAACAGCGCCACCGGGCGGTGGAAACTGCCCA
>CAZNRD010000083.1:5433-7525 GCA_964575425.1 uncultured Anaerolineaceae bacterium
CTTCCACGTAGCAGACGTTGTTGCGGCCGTATGCACCCAGCCCGCTATGCGCGGCCAGCAGTTTCTCCGGCAGCCTCCCCTGGGCCACCCGGTACCCTTGCGCGCCTACGATCTCCGCGACCAGGTCTTCGACCTGCTTATCGGTTTCTCTCCAATGCAGGTAGGTGGGAGGCACAACGAGGGGGATCGCCTCGCCGTTCCAGGTGAAGGTGAAGCGGATTTGCGGCTGCGGCACGGCAACCACGATCAGCGAGCGGGCTTCCGGCAGGCCGTCAGGAGGGCTGAACTTGAACCAGGCCAGGCGTTCCTGGTAGAACTCCTCGTCGAAGAGGCCTTGCCGGTAGCGTTCCTCGATCTCCTCTTGCAGGTCGCGCAGATGCTCGATCGGTACGATGCGCCCCCGATAGTCTTTCTCTTCCAACCGGCGCAGCAGCTGTGTCACCATCGTCCGCTTCTCCTATTCCGGCAGGCGCAGGTCGGCGTAGGCAAACCCGGTGGCTGCCCGTGTCTCCTGCTCGGCGATCCACCGCTCCAGCCCGATCTCTCTCATCCGCCGGCCGTCGGCCAGGAAGGTGGGGTAGCGGTGCAGCATCTCCAGGCGCGGGCAGGGGAAGTCGTCGCACAGCGGGCAGGCAGTCACGCCGTTCTCCTGGGCGCAGGCGCGAATGGGACAGCCGGGGAATCCCCCACCGCCCCGGCACCCGGGGCAGGGAGTATCGGCCAGCTGGTTCAGCCCCTCCCAGAAGGCGGCGAAAACCTCCTCCAGGCCGGGGACGTCGAAGTAGCCCTGGTCGTAGCCTTCCTGGCGCAGCGTCTCCCGCAGTGTGGCGGCCTGCCGGGGAATGCGCCTCCGGCCGGCGCACAGGCCGCAGTACAGGCCACAGAAACCCACCTCTTCCAGGCTCATCGGCTCGCCTCCTGCACACCCAGGCCGTGATATAGCCTCATTCTACACCAGGATGGCGCGAATGGGTAGAGGCGGCTTGTTTCAGCAGCCCTGACGAGCGCAGCGCTGAAGGGGAGACCGACGCAGGAGCATAAAGGCTTGCCGGGGATATAGGAACCTCTCGACCACGGCCGGACGTTCACACGGCGCGGAGCCGAGTTTCGTCCCCTGGCAGTCATGATGTACCACAGCTCATCCGCTTTTGCCAAGACGAGCGCAGAGCGAAAAGCGTTTGTGCCCCCTGCTCGTGACCCATCGCATTCGGCCCTTCGCTCAGGATACTACGACGCAAGGCCCTTTGGCGCCGTTCACCCGGCATCCGTGAAGGCCACCTCCGGCGCGCCGGGTCCCCTCGCCGTACGCCCGCTCCATCTGCGCTCAGGGGCGGCGCGCCCCAAGCCCTTCGAAGTCGGGCACACCAGTCGCTTGAGCAGCGCCATCTCCACCCGCTGCTGCACTTGACACCCCGTTCACCGACGCTATAATAGAACAGGTGTTCTATGCCAGGGCGGGACCACAGCGGGGTGCAGTGCGGTGAGAATAACCTGTCTCATGGCCGCCCACTTATCTGTAGAGTGTGGCTAAAATTTGTAGCAAGAGTGATGCAGGGCATCAAACAGCACAGGCGAGTTGAGAGACATCGCGTTTTGGAGGATAATCTGTTTGCAATGAGACCAATGATCCAGGGAGGTTGTGATGTCTTCCAACTCGGTGCAAATTGTAGACCAACTTCACTGCGATTTCCGCGGATTGATCGAATATGTGACCGGTGAGGAGGCTCAAACCCAAACGGCCTACGAGGTCGAGTTGACCTTGTTCAGGGAACTGTTGAAACTGGGCAGGCAGTTACTATGCCTGTTCTTTACCCATCGGGCTGCTGCGCGTCCCGTCGAGCCGGTCTGTGCCTCCGACGGTACCCGGTTGAAGTACCAGGGCATGCGCTGGACAACGTACTATTCCGTCTTTGGTAAAGTGCGGTTCAAACGGCACTACTTCCACACCCCAGGACACGAAGGCCTCTGCCCTCTGGACGCCGAGTTGAGCCTGCCATCCCATTGTTACTCCGATTTGCTCCGTGACTGGGCAGAGTATTGTATACTGCCCGCGGGCACAAACTGCGGTTTTTGGCGCCTCGGCGTAACGTGG
>CAZNRD010000084.1:0-7509 GCA_964575425.1 uncultured Anaerolineaceae bacterium
CTTGGTTGTGGTAGCACACCCCAAGGATGGCCCCGATGCCCCGTTCTCGCTACCGTCGTTGTCTCACATGTGTATGAACGCAATCAGTTGCCTCTGATCGTGGGTGTTGAAGCTGCGCCCCGCGGTGCTGACCCTCGACCAGGGCGGAGCACAGCGACCCGGCTGCATGAGGCGCAAGGAGGCTCCTTCGCCTCACCCCCTGGCAGCCGTCTTGAGCAGGGCCTTGACGCCGGTTGAGGACCCGGCGGTGGAAGGGGCAGGGTACGAATCGGAGGGATGGGCACAAGCGTGGGCCCGCCGGCGGAAGGCGAGTATAGGCACTGAGAGGCCCAGGACATTTTCGGCAGCCGCAGTACGCTGCGGCGTTGGCATCTGGGCGGAGAGAGGATGGCTGGTTGCCTGGCCGATTGGCGCGATCGGGGACAGGGGCGTAATCCAGGCGGAGGATTGGGCTAGGCGGAAGGCTTGCCGGACGGCGGGGCTGGGCCATTGACGCGGGCGACTTCCTCCTCGTCGAAGACAACTTCCTCCTTGCCTGAAAGCTTCTCATGGATCTTGGAGACCACCAGCTCGAGGGCGGTGTCGTGTGCGACGTAGTCGAGGTCGTCGCTGGGGACAGTCAGCACCGGGCACAGGGTGAAATTGCGGATCCAGCTTTCGTAGAGGGCATTGAGACGTTCCAGGTAGTCGTCCGGGATCCGCTGCTCGTAGTCGCGTCCTCGCAGGGCGATGCGGCGTCGCAGGGTGGCTGTCGTGGCTCTGAGGTAGACCACGAGGTCTGGAGGTGGGAGGAATTCGGTGAGCACCTGGTAGAGCTCGCGGTAGGTGCCGTAGTCGCGCTCAGAGATGTGCCCCTGCAGGTACAGGTTGCGGGCGAACACTTCGGCGTCCTCGTAGACACTGCGGTCCTGGATGACCGATCCCGGGTGGTCGCAGAGTTGGCGGTGGGCGCGCAGGCGGCGGGTGAGGAAGAAGATCTGGGAGTGGAACGACCAGGCGCGCATGTCGCGGTAGAAGTCGGCCAGGTAAGGGTTCTCGCCGACCGGCTCGTAGAACGGTTGCCAATCGAGGCGCCGCGCCAGGAGCTCCACCAGCGTGGACTTGCCCACCCCGATATTGCCCGCGATGGCGATGAACTTCTTCATAAGCCTCCTCTCAACCGATCACGTGAGGCGGGCTCCGAACCGATCGGCGATAGGGACTGCGAGACCCCCCGTGGATGTCCTGAGTTGCTGGCTGAAGGAGGGCGAGGCAGGTTCAGCAGCCGTAGGGGATGAACACCATGCCGGCGTCTGTACGGTTCGGGGCAAAGGGAGGGCGGATGCCGTTTAGGCGATGGGGCGGGGCGGCAGGAGCGGGATTCCTCGGGGGAGGCGCGACGTGCCCCGCGCTGGACCGGCCTGATACGCCGCTGGCGCTCGGTCGTCACGCCAGTTGGCCTCCCGTGAGGGGGAGCTGCGGTTGAAAAGGTGGGATGGCGAGAGCGTCGCGCACGCGATTGGCGATGTAGACCAGATGCTCGGGGCGGCCGACGAAATCGAGCGGAGTGCTGTCGATGGTGAGCACAGGCCCGGGGTGCAGCCCGCCGAAGTAGGACTCGTAGGCGCGGTTTAGGGCGTCGATGTAGTCGCGGTCCATATTGCGCTCGTAGGAGCGATCGCGCAAGGCGATGCGGCGCATGGCAGTGTTGGTGTCGACGCGCAGGTAAAGGATCAGGTCGGGGCGGGGGACGCGCTCGGACAGGGCCTCGTGCAGGCGCTCATAAGTCTCGAGTTCGTCGCCGCTGAGATTGAGTCGGGCGAAGAGCTGATCCTTCTCGAAGGTATAGTCGGCGATCAGACTGCCTCGGGCGAGGGCCTGGGAGACAGCTTCTCGTTGCTGGCAGTAGCGGCTGAGCAGGAAGAAGATCTGCGTCTGGAAGGCGTAGCGCTTGCGGTCGGCATAGAAGTCGGAGAGGAAGGGATTCTCCTCAAAGACTTCCAGCAGGAGCTCGGCGCCGAAGATTGGCTGGAGCAAGCGGGCCAGGGAGGTCTTGCCGACGCCGATCACGCCTTCGATGGCCAGATACATGCCGGGTTCCTGGTGGGATTGGGATATGACTAGGATACTAGCGATCGGTGTAGAACGCAATCAACATCAATCATGCTGGGGACAGGAGTTGGGGCGCGGGCTAGGTGGGACGCAGTCGGGCGGCAAGGTCGGCCAGTGGGCGGAGGTCGGCCAGGCGCGCCGGCTGCGCGGCGTGCAGGCGGTGTTGGAGCAGGGCTTCGAGTTCCTGGCGCGTGCACCAGCCAACCAGGATAACCTCGGCGGGGTGGAGGCAGACGTTGTGCCAGCGTGTCGGCCGGAGCGTCCAGTGGATGCGTGAGGGTGAAGTCATCAGCAGTGGGCCATCGGCTGGCTGGGCGGTATGGAGCCAGGTGATCTGCCCGATCTCGCCAGTGAGGACGGAGGGGCGCTGCGGCTGTAGCGAGAGGCGGTGAGCGATTGTCCTGGTCCCGCGCCATGCGATGATCGTCAGTTCGAGGCTTCGGTGGCCGAGATGAGAGACTTCAACGGCAGAGGCACGGTTCAGGTGTCTGCGGAACCACTCGGGCGGGGAAGCGACGAGTTGGCAGGGGAGAGAAAGGGGAGCGGCTGCCTGGGCTGTGGGGAGGTCAGGGGCTGCAAGTCCGGTCAGTGCTCCGAATACAAGGATGTCCTGAGGTGCGGGAGGCAGGCCTGGTGTTGCAAGTGGAGGCCTGGATAGCGCACCCGCAAGAAGGCGGTCGGGCTGGCGACGCAGGGCTCGGGCGGCGGCGGGGCCGGGGGTGCGTGTGATGAGGACCTCGGCGCGGCGGCCGCCGAGGAACAGTTTGGGGTATTCCGGTGCGGTGAGGGGTGTCTCGAGGCGCAGGTCATACAGCAGATGATGGTGGTCGAGCCATCGGCGCAGTGACAGCTCGCCGAGGAGGGTGGCAGCGCGGCTGCGCAGGTCGCGGATGCTGGGAGCCGCGCCGGGACGCGGGCGCTCGCGGCAAGCGGCTGCCACTGCGGCGAGCATCAAGCTGGTGTCGCACGGCAGGCGCAGGAGATCTTCAGGTCGAAGCGTCACGGGTCCGAGGTGAGACGTTGCGGAATTGCAGGCAGTAGTGGTGGACGGTATTGCTTACCCAGGCGCTGCCCAGGCCGTAGGGAGCGAGACGGACGTCGTCCTGGCACCAGATGCGCTCGTCCTTGAGGGCGTAGGTTGAGGAGAGAGCGCGCGCCAGGTCCCAGGCAAGAGGGTAGATGCGCCCGCCCTTTTTGACGTTCTTGACGATGATCGTGAGGTAGGCCCTGGGGCGGAGGCATGGCTGCAGCGCGCGGTAGATGGCTGCCAGGTGCTGAAGGAACTGCTCGTAGTCGCGGATGTTGCCGAGGTCCGCGGGATCGTCGGAGTAGACAACGTCCAGCGCGGGGGAAGCCCTGCGGGTGCGCTGAGTGGCTGCACCGCGCGCATGCAGCATATCCCAGTAGGGCGGCGAGGTGAGTACGTAATCGATGGCGGGCAGGCTGAGGCGGTCGATGTTAGCGGCGTCGGCCTGGACGACTTCGGCGCGCAGCGCGGCCGCTGCCTCGCCGAGCGCCTCGCGCTCCTGTTCGACGACGTGCCGCGCCATGTCGGCGTAGCGCGGGTTGAGCTCGATGCCGATCCCGTGGCGGCCGGAGCGCAGACAGGCGACAAGCGTCGAGCCGGTGCCCACCATCGGATCGAGAACGGTCTGTCCCCGCTTGGTGAAGAACTCGATGAACTCCTGCGCCAGGGTCTCGGGGAACTTCGCCGGGTGGCGCAGGACCTGTTTCTTGCGCCCCGGTGGATTGTGGACAAACCACGATTTCTGGAACCGGACCCACTCTCTGGGCGTCAGGTCATTCAGGCGATTGACAAGAGGGCGTTTTGGGGTCATGGGTTCCTATGGCTGTAGGGTAGGTATGGGGGTTGGGAGGAGGGAACGGAGCACAAGGTCGTCGAAGGTCACGGTGACCTGGCCGCCGCTGCGCGAGCGAACGAAGAAGCCGACGCCTCCAGAGGTCAGGAGACGATTTCGCAGGCTGAAGACTTCCAGGCCGTTGACAAAGAAGCGAAAGGTCGAGCCGCTGGCCCAGATTGCGAGGTGGTTGTCGGCAGGGGTGCCGGCGATCACGTCCGGGGAGAATGTCAGCGGCACGAGGCCGCGGGCGGATTCCGGAAGGACGAGGACGACCTTCCATGCGCCGTCGCAGGTGAGGGCGAAGCGGTAGTGGCTGAGGTCGGGGCCAACACGGTACAGCAGGCCGAACTCATCGCGCGGGCTGCAGATTTCGGTGCGCAGCCGAGCCTGCAAGTAGAAGTCGCCGACCGGCGGCGCTGGGGCCACTGCGGTGCGCAGGATGCCGCCTGGGCGGACGGAGAGAGTGAGGCCTCCTTCGACGAGGCTTGTACCGCCGATGGCGTCGGCGCCGGTATCCCAGCCGAGGTTGGTGTCGAAAGGATCGGCATAGAGAACGGGTCCGAAGCTGGCCGTCAGGTCCGGCGTAGGCGTGGGGCTGGGAGGCGGGGTGCGTGTGGCGGTGGGCACGGGCGTAGGAAAGGCCATGGTAGCGGTGGGCGGCAGCGGGGTGGGTGTCGGGGTAGGCGTGGGAGGCGCGAAGGAGGCCAGGGGGATGCAGCCGGACAGCAGTGCGGCAGCCGGGAGAAGGATCAACAGGTTAGCCCGCTTACCGGAAAGGCGCGCTGCGCTGCTCATGGCTGCATGGCCTGCGACCGCGGCCGATGTCATCCGCCTCAAGATCTCAGCCACCACAGCGCGAAATCGTCGAAGTGGACGGTGACCTCGGGTGAGTGGTCCGCGCTGGCGAACAAGCCGAAGGTGCCCACCCCGAAGACAGCGCCATCGATCTGGCCGATGACGACGCCGTTCGCCACGGCTACCAGGGTCTGGCCGCGGGCAAGGATGCCGACGCGGTTCGTGGCATTGGGGCCGAGGCGGATGGCCTCGCTCGGGGCCCAGTCTTGCAGGATGCGGACGAAACCGGCGTTGAACTCGCGGAAGCGGTAGGCGCCGTCGCACGAGAACTCGAGGCTGTAGCCGGAGTCGAGGTGGGGGCCGCCGACGCGGACCGCAAGCCCGTAGCCATCCTTGCCGGCGCAACCACCGATAGTGGCCGTGACCTCGGCGTACAGGTTGCCGGCATTGGCCTCGGGGACGGTGGTGCTCCACCAGATGTAGGCGTCGGGACGGCGGTCGGTGGCGCGCAGGCGGCCGTCTTCGAATTCGTTTTCGGCGGCCTGGCTGCTGGGCCCGATCCAGGTCAGGCGGTTGCTGAAGTCATCCTGGTAGTGGGGCGAGGCCAGGTTGAGGCCGGTGCGGGGATCGCCAGGGGGCAGTGGTAGGGGCGTTGCGGAGGGTGTGGGTCCGAGGGTTGGGGTGGGCGTATCGGTAGGCGTTGGCGACGAAATGGGGGTAGCGCTGGGCGGCGGCGTGCGTGTGGCTGGGCTGCCGGGAGGTGGCAGGGTGGGCGCGGCGGTGAGCGTGGCAGCCACGGAGGTGAACGCCAGATAGGCCGGCGGCTCGCCGCCGGCGGAGCGATTGCAGGCCGCAAGCGAAGCTGCTGCAAGACCGAACAACACCAAGCAGGTCGGTCCTCTCATCGCTGCCGCGGGATGTGCCAGAAGGCGAAGTCGTCGAACGTCGCCGTCAGGTCGTAGGTGCGTGAGGCGAGCACGTAGAGCGTGAAGTAGCCCATGATGTACGTGTAGCGCTCGTCGCTGGCGTCACCGACCTGGGTCCCGTTGATGAAGATCACGAAGATGCGCTCGTTGGCCCAGATGCCAAGGCGGTTGACGGCGAAGGGGCCAGTGTGGATGACCTCGGAGGGTGTCCAGTCGACGAGGGCCTTGGCCCCGGTTCCGCGGAACAATCGGAAGCGCCAGGCCCCGTCGCACGAGACTTCGAGGCCGTAGCCGGCAAAGGTGGCCTCGGGATCGAGGCGGATGGTGAAGCCCACAGCGTCCTTCTCAATGCAGTCCCCGTTGGAAGCCGTGACTTCGGCGTAGGTGTTCCCCGCCTGCATCGAGTTGAACGACCAGTAGATGATAGGGGAGCCGGGCTTGTGGTCAATGCCCAACAGATGCCCGTTCTCAATGCGGTAGGTGACCTGGTCATTGCTGTAGTCGAACCACGTATCCGGGTTGTCGAAGTAGTCGAAGTGGTCCGGGCGGGCCAGGTCGAGGATCGCACGCGAGTCGTTAGGATCGGTGAGGGTGAGGGGTGTGGGAGTGGGCGGCAGGTCGATGCGGCGCGGCGCCTGGGTCCCCTCAGGGCCTGCCGGCTGCCACTCGCCCGGCGTGATTGCCAGCGGCGAGGTAACGCCAGGCGGAAGTGCAGTGTCCGCGGGTCCCGGGGGTGTCTCGGTGGTGAGGAATTCCTGCAGGGTGCAGGCAAGTGCCGCGCTCGCCAGCACGGTGAGGACGACGAGGGGCTTGCGGACAGCTCTCATCGCGGGCCCTCCTTCAAGGCGCGAGCATGACCTTACCGGAGTCCCCACCGGCCATTGTGCTGAACGCCTGGTCGAACTGCTCAAGGCGGAAGTGGTGGGTGACCATGGGCGATAGGTCGACGGCGCCGGATCGGATCAGGCCGCGTGCCTGGTACCATGTCTGCCACAGGCGGCGCCCGTAGACGCCGACGACGTGGGCGGACTTAAAAACGATGTGATGGTTCCAATCGAACTGGAACGGCCCCGGGGCCACGCCCAGCAGCGCGACATCGCCGCCAGGCTTGAGCAGCTGGAAACCCTGATCGATGGCCGAAGGCGCGCCCGACATCTCCAGCAGCACGTCGACGCCTTCGCCGTCGGTGGCCTCGCGCACGGCCTCCACCACGGGGTCTTCGTCGGCATGCAGGGCGAGGTCGGCGCCCATGCGGCGGGCGAAGTCGATGCGGTAGCGGCTGATGTCGGTGGAGTAGATGGCGCGGGCGCCGATGGCGCGGGCAACGGCAATGGTCATCAGGCCCACGGGGCCGCAGCCGGTGACCAGGACCTTCTTGGCGCGCAGGTCGACGGCGAAGGCGGTGTGCACCGCGTTGCCGAAGTTCTCCTGGAGCACGGCGATTTCCAGCGGCAGGTCGGGCGGATTCGGCCAGGCGTTCTGGGCAGCGATGGCGATGTACTCGGCGAAGCCGCCGTCGCGGTCGACGCCAATCAGGCGAGTGTTGGGGCAGATGTGGCCCATGCCCGTGCGGCAGTAGGAGCAAGTGTTGCAGATAACATGCGATTCCAGCGAGACGAAGTCGCCGATCTCGGGAGACCTCACCATCGACCCGCGGTCGACGACCTCACCGCAGACTTCGTGACCGACGACCACAGGCGGCCGGACGCGGCTGGCGGACCAGGGGTCCCAGTTGTAGATGTGGAGATCGGTGCCACAGATGGAGGCGGCGTGCACTTTCACCAGGACTTCATCCGGCTTCGGGGAGGGGATGGGCACGTTGGCGACCTGGAGAC
>CAZNRD010000085.1:0-6822 GCA_964575425.1 uncultured Anaerolineaceae bacterium
CGCGATCGGCGCGCCCGACATCAGGCACTGGAAGTTCGCCCCGCGTGCAAGCTTGGTGCCAGCCTTCGCCGCCTCCGCGTCCTTCGGCTTCCCAACCTTGACTGTGAACCGGTAGCCGCCGTCCTCGATCACCGGCACGACGTAGGCTTCCTTGCCTGTCTTCGTAGAGAGCATGAAGGTCGAGGCGAGGGGTACATCCACCTTCCTGAAGGCTGGGTTGGGGCTCTTGATGGTCCTCGCCCAGAGCCAGGCGATCACGGTGAGCTTGCGTCCCATGAGCGCCTTCAGGTCAGGGCGCCCCCTCGCCACCTCAGCCGTGACTTCAATCTTGGGGTAGAGGTGGCCGATGCGCTTCTCTGCTTCGTCGCGCATCCACTGGCCGTAGTAGCGCACGTCCTCGGCCAGACCCTGGGCGCCGCGCCACTGGCGGGCGATGAGCTCCTTCCTTCCCCGCGCCTCGGGGTTGACGGGTGGCCGGCCCGCGAACCTGGGCGGGATCTCGATCATGGCCTTGCAGATGAGGACGGCGACCGGATTCAGGTCGCTGGCATAGGCTTCGAGCCCGAGCCGCTGCGCTTCAAGCGGCAGCGAGCCGCCCCCGGCGAAGGGGTCGTGGAACGCGGGGAGCTTGTTCCGGTCGAACAACTCCTTGGCGCGCGGGTGGTCAGCGTTCTCGGCGCAGGCCCGCCGCCAGGACCGCCAGATCTCGGCCCGCGCCCGCTCCAGTACCTCTTCGTTGGTCGTGTTCTCCCATTGCACAAGGTCCTCGATGATGCGGAAGAGGCGCTGGCGTTCCTTCTCCTGGGCCTTCTCGGTGGGGAAGAGGTCTGGGCTGGCCGAGGGGTCGTCAACCATCTGAGCAAAGATGACGGCCCTAGCCGCAGCGAGTGGCCGCCGTGCCCACCAGAGGTGCAGGGTGCTGGGGTGGCCGTGGCGGATGGACTTCTCGCGGGCGGAGGCCTTGTTGATGGCGTCGAGAGGGAGGGCGACTTCGATGAGCTTTCTGCGAACGGCCACTCGCTTCACCTGCTCTTCCAGGCCCATCAAGCCTTTCTGAAGAGTTTAGTACCAGCGGCCTTCTCGAATCCTGAACAGATCAGTGCAAGCCGTTGCTGCCGGAATCGCTTGAATGCCCTGATAGCCCCGTGGTCCCACACTCCGCTGTCATCTCCCACCGGTACCATATGGCTCTTCATCACACGGCGAAACTGCTTGCGCCCGACATCCCGGTAGTCAGCCAGGTAGTTGCGGGGTAGGCGCTTTCCGATCTTCTCATTGTCTCGCGAAACGAGGAAGCAGATATTGCAGAGGCTGTTGTAGACCCCTTGACCGAAGTGCTTCCTCAATTGCGCTTGAGGGAAGACATGGTGTCGGTGCTTCCGGTTCGCGTGGCTCAGAACGCTCTGGCCTAGAGGGATGGGCTCACCGTTGTCGAGATATCGCGGTCTCCGAGAGGCAAGGAGGCAGAAGAAGGCGCGCGCACGTGCGGAGTGGGACGAGTACTGTGTTCCCTGTATGTCAAGAATCGGGTCGAGACGATCCCGAAATATGAAGCGCTTTCGACCTCCCTGAGCTAGGGACTGGAAGAACCGTGCATCCGCGGCGATGTTGCGATGATAGCCTTTGCCAGTGTAACGTTGCGCCACACCGGTTGCCCAGAACCACTTCTGAATCTCGGCCGCCTGCCTCCTGCTTGGCTGACCGGAGTGGTGGAAGAAGAAGACAGCAAGCGTTGCCAGCATGTTGGCCGACGGCAGATACGACTCATCGTGCACCCAGAAGCGGTGGTGCAGGTAATCCACGGCCAACAGAAACGCCTTCTGGTACCTGTACCATATCTTCTTGAACCTCTTCTTCTCACTCTCGTCCTTCTCTATGCGGCGGGACCAGTCGCGTGCAACCACTTCAGGCTTCGGCGGGTCGGCATCAGGCTTGGGGGGCTGCGTGACTAAGTTGAAGCCCATCAGGATCGGATCTATACCGCCAAGGGCGAAGACCTCGTCGCGGACCTTCTGGCGAAGCTCGTTGGCCATCGCACGAACGTCTAGCTTGCCCATGAGCGCTATCGCCCGATCTGCTGAGGTGATGCGCATGCCCTGTGAATTCAGCCGTATGAACACCTCGCCGATCTCATCGAGAGTGGCCGAACGCACCCTCACAACCGGAACCGGGTATTCCAGCAGGCGTTGCCGACACGCTTTGACTCTTGTCATGTACTTCCCGGATAGGTTTCTCAGCCTACTCTTCCAATCTGGGGCTAGGATGTCTCGGACAGGGACATACTGGCCGTCGACCGGCTTCCGGTAGGTGACGCGGATAGGATTCTTCTGTCCTCGGTCCGGCCTGAGAACGAAACAAAGGCGACCGAAGTCAATCTCCCGCCCCGCGTCGTTCTCGCGGACCTGGGCTTCGAAGGCTTGGTGGATGACTGACAGGCGCTGTTGTCCGTCGATGACAAACCAGATGTCTCTGTGTTTGGTGTTGAAGAATGGCAACACCTCAGCCGATTGCCGCACCAGGTTGGCCGACTTTCGGTCCATCTCCCAGAGAAACAGCGAGCCGATCGGCATGTTGTGGTAGATGCTGTCCAAGAGCTTCGCTGCGCGTCCGGCATTCCACACGAAGTTCCTCTGAAGTTTGGGAACTGCGAAGCGACGTTCCTGCAGATGAGCGCGGAGTGACCGAATCCGCGATTTCGTTAGGATGGGTGGCTTCAATCGGCAACCCCCCAGTCAATGTGGGTCTGTCGCTCTGGCAAGCAGATCGGTAAGGCCGTAGTTCACGCTCGTCACTCCGAAGTCGGGCTCGCGCTGGAAAGGGCGTTGTATGTAGTGCACGCGGTGCCCGTTGTCTGGAAGAAACTCCACGATCGCCAGGATGAAGTCGTCGGGCTTGTTCAGCGAGTAGAGGATCTCGTTCTTTGTGACTGTGATTGTGTCGGCGCCTGCAGCCCGTCCCTTGACCTCGATGAAACGCAGCTTCCCGGTTCCAGGGATCCTGCTCTCGATGTCGTAGCCGAGCTTCTCCGCCTCCCGGTCAGTTGGTTCGAAGCCGAGGCGGCGCTCGATCTCCATGACGATCGCGCGGGCCCTCTCTGCGGAGACCTGGGTGTCCTTCGATACCCACGGAGCCGAGACCGGGAGACCTGCCGTTGCGGCCACGAGTCCCATTGGCACCACCAATACCCCTCCAAGCACCACAGGGGGAAGCGGCGAGAGCTGGCGCTCAAGCTTCAACTCCTCGAGGCGCTTCTCTAGGCGGGCCTGCAGGGCGTCGGCCCGCTTCCGCGCCTCTCCAGAGTTGAGCCGGGCGTTGGTTCTACCCGCCTGCTCCTGGAGCTTCAGTTCCTCCGCCCGGTGGTCCCAGTAGTTGATCTCCTTGGTGAGTCGATCCTTCACGGCGGCTTCGGTCTTGGCGATCAGCTCCAGGCGCCGGCCGCGGACTTCCTCTATGTGGTCGGGGACGACGCTTGTGATGGCATGACTGGCGGCCTGGTGTTCGAGATCACGGCGGATCCACGCGCACTCAGGCCGATTGAGGATTGCGCTGGCGTCCGGCTCCTCGCTACTCAGGGGCCGGTAGTCAAGGTAGGGCGCGTAGTGTAAGTGCCGGGACGCGCCCGCGCCATCGACCTCGACGTAGAGCATCCGCTTGGAGACGACGCGGCGCTCGCCCGATCGGGTCAGACTCGCATCCTGGATGGCGTGTTCGAGGTAGAAGAGGACGCGCGGCTCCCTGCCGGGATCGCGCTCGTCAACCAGGATGGTGCCCCGTCGAAGCAGGTCGCGGTGGCGCTCCAATGCCAGGTCGATCGTCGCGTCGAGGAGCGGATGGCCAGGACACACGAACGCTGCCAGGGGCTGACCCTGAGGCGCTATCAGGGGCTTCTCGAACGCGATGCGCTCGTATCGAGGCAGTACCGTGTCACCAACACCGATCAGACGGTCGCGGTTGCGCACCAACGCTGGAACATGCGTGATCTCGTAGCGGCGCGGCTCGCGCTCCCTGATCGTCCCGCCCAGCCGCTTGAAGGCTTCGAGGAAGAACGATTCGATGTAGTGAGGCTGCAGGCGGCGCGCCTCGGCGCGCTCCATCTCCTCGCGGATGCGGTAGACGCGGCTCGCATCCATCGCGTCGTGCGCGAGGGACTTCTCCTCGAGCAGATCGCGGAGCCTCTCACGGTCGAACGCGTTCTCGACCACCTGGGTGAGGCGGGCGCGGATCTCGGGCCTCTCGCCATAGCGCACCGCCTCGATCAGCAACTCGCGGAGAGGCCTGCCCCCGAACTGGAGCCTGCCTAGCACGTCGAAGACCTGCCCGCCGAGCGCTTGCCGTGCCTCCTCCAGCTTGTTGAGCAGCGTGCGGTAGACGTCGCCCTCCCGAGTCTCCTCGGCTACCAGGTTCCAGAGGTGGCAGACCTCGGTCTGGCCAATCCGGTGGATGCGCCCGAACCGCTGCTCGATCCGGTTGGGGTTCCAGGGCAGGTCGTAGTTCACCATCAGGTGGGCCCGCTGGAGGTTGATGCCCTCGCCCGCGGCGTCGGTGGCGACGAGCACCTGCACCTCCGGGTCGTGCATGAAGGATTCCTGCGCCTTCGTTCTCTCCTCGCGTCCCATGCCGCCGTGAATCCAGATCACGGCGCCGGGCCGACCTAGCAGGGCGGAGATGCGCTGCATCAGGTAGCGGAGCGTGTCGCGGTGCTCGGTGAAGATGATCAGCTTCTGGCGGGGCGAAGGTACCGGGGGCGCTATCGGACCCGAGCGGTACGGGGCTCGGGCCTCGCCGATCTCGCCGGCGATTGAGGGCGGCGTGAAGATCTCCGCGAGGAGCTGGGCCAGCTCCCGCCACTTGGTGTCCTTGCCGCTGCGGCGCACGGCAAGCGCCCCCGCCTCCAGGTCGCGCAGCGTGTCGATCTCGGCCCGCAGCTCGGAGATAGTGCGCGCGGCCGTAGCCTGGTCGAGGATCTCGTCCTCTGCGGCCTCGACCTCACTGTCCGGGGCATCCTCCAGGTCCTCGACATCCTCCAGGCCCAGCGCGGGCACGGCGCCTGCCAGCGTGTCCGCAACCTGGGCGCCCCGCTGCAGCAGCTCCAGCTCACGCAGCCGACTCTCGAGCCGTTCCCGGCGGCGCCTCAGCGACTGGTAGATCGCCTCGGGCGAGGATGCCAGGCGGCGCTGCAGGATGGTGAGCGCAAACCCCACGGTGCCGGCCCGCCCCTCGTTCTGGAGGGCCTCGGCCCGGTTGAACTCCTGGCGGACGTAGTCGGTCACATCCCTGTAGAGGGCCGCTTCCGGATCGGAGAGCTTGTAGGGCACGGTGTAGGCGATCCGTTCCGGGAAGAGAGGCGTGCCGTCGAACTTGAGCAGGTGCTCCTTGACCATCCTGCGCATCAGGTCGGAGACGTCCACGGCGTGCACGCCGTCGCGGAAACGCCCTTCGAACCTGTCACCGTCGAGCAGCGCCATGAATAGCTGGAAGTCCTCTTCCTTCCCGTTGTGCGGGGTGGCGGTCAGGAGCAGGAAGTGCCGTGTCAGGGTCGAGAGGAGCTGACCCAGCCGGTAGCGCTTGGTGTACTTGACCTCTCCCCCGAAGAACGTGGCCGACATCTTGTGCGCCTCGTCGCAGACGATGAGGTCCCAGCGGCCGTCTGGCGCGGCCACCTTGGCCTGGACATCCTCGTTGCGGGAGAGTTTGTCGAGGCGGGCGATGATCAGGTTGTTCTCGAGGAACCAGTTCCCTGTGCGCGCGGCTTCCAGCTTGTCGTTTGTCAGGATGTCGAAGGGGAGGTGAAACCGACGGTAGAGCTCATCCTGCCACTGCTCGGCCAGGCTGCCGGGGCAGACGACGAGGCAGCGCTGCAGGTCGCCGCGGGCGATGAGCTCTCTGATGAGCAGGCCGGCCATGATCGTCTTGCCGGCGCCTGGGTCATCGGCGAGCAGGAAGCGCAGGGGCTGGCGGGGCAGCATCGCCTCGTAGACCCCCGTGATCTGGTGCGGGAGCGGTTCGACGATTGACGTGTGGACGGCCAGGACAGGGTCAAAGAGGTGCGCCAGCCGGATGCGGTGGGCCTCGGAAACCAGACGAAAGAGGTGCCCGTCGCCGTCGAAGCTCCAAGGCCGGCCATGCTCGATGACTTCCAGGCGGGGCTCGTCGTCGCGGTAGAGGAGGGTGTTGGCGACCCTGCCGGTGGGGTCTTTGTAGGTCAGCTCGAGCGCGTCAGAACCGAACCACTGGACGCTCACAACGGTCACGAGGGAGTCGGCAAGGATGCCGCGGACGGCGGCCCCTGGCTGGAGGTCCTCGAGTCTGCTCATCTGTCCTTGCCGACTGCCTCCCAACGTTGCATAACTCTCTTCAGAAGCCGGTCATGAGCAGATGCTACGGGCGCCTGTTGGCGCATGACGAGAGGTCCGATCCAGGCGACCCTCCCCTTACGCTGTTCCCCTTCTCACAGAGACCGCGGGGCCCAGCAGTCCACCGCTAGCATACTTTCCATGAAACCCCTTGGGTTCCTGTGGAGATAGGAGCCCGACCACCCCCAGACCCCGCGGCGCAAGATGTGCAGCCTGCCCGCGCACTACGGCTCGTCCAACCGGAGCCGCTCAACCGCCCCGGCCTTCCGGTGCGCCCGCTGCAGATCAGCTCCCACCAGGCTGCTGTACCGAAGTGTCGTGCTGAGGCTCTCATGGCCGAGTAGCCTCCGCACCTCATCCAGCCCCGCCCCGCCCCGTAGCCAGCTCGTGGCCGCGAAGTGCCGAAGCGCGTGGGGATGAAGGCGTCGGTGTTCGGGTAGCCCTGCCTTCCGGCTCAGCCTGTGGAGGA
>CAZNRD010000086.1:0-6603 GCA_964575425.1 uncultured Anaerolineaceae bacterium
AAGCTGTCCGGCCTGGCCACCGCCAGCGTGGCCATCATCGACGAGCTGTTCAAGGCCTCGGGTTCGGTCCTGAACATGCTGCTCGAGGCCTACGAGGAGCACACCCTCTCCGAGCCGGACGGGACCCACAGGCTCCCCCTGCTCCTCGGGATCGCCGCCAGCAACGAGCTCGTGAACGCCACCCCGCAGAACGCGGCCTGGGACCGCATCCTGTTGCGTAAGGAGGTGAGCTATCCGAACCGGCCCCAAGACTGGTCGCGGCTCCTTCGCAGCGAGGGCGGACGCCGCCCCATCAGCACTCGGCTCGATCCCCAGGAGATCATGCTCGTCCAGGCCTACATCGAACACCGCGCCACCGATCTTCCCGAGGACGTCATCGCCCGAATGGTGCGCATCCGCGCCCGCCTCAGCAAGGAGGGCATCCCGATCTCACCCCGACGGTTCCGCGGCTGGGCGCGCGCGGCGACGGCCCATTCCATGCTCAGGGGCGAGCAGGAGGTCAGCTCGAAGTCGCTCCTGATCGGACAGCACATCCTCTGGATCGGGCTGGAGGAACGGGACCAGGTGAGGAACGTCGTCGCCCAGCTCAGCGATCCGGAGCGGCAGGCCCTGCTCGCTGCCGCCGCAGATGTCGAGGACATCTTGAGCAGGGCCGCGGGCGAGGAGAACATGCAGGCGCTCGTTGCCTAGCAGACGAAGCTCAAGAAGCACCAGCAGCTCCTGCAGAGCAAGGTATCCGATCCCGAGCTGGGAAGCGAGCGGGATGCCGTGCTGCAGCGGATCCAGGAGGTCCAGGGCCTTCTGGTCGAGCGGGGCGTCGCCGTGATGGCCGTTCACGGTGACGCCAGGGGGTGACGGTCGACGTGGCCGTTGAGACAGGGAGGACCGTGCCAGAGACAACCGGGGACAGTCTGCTGGCGAGCGAAGAGTACCTGCTCGATCCGCCCGAGACGGTCTGGGAAGACATCCTCAAGGCCGACCATGCCGCGTGGCTGGAGGTCCGGGACATGGACGTGCTGAAGGCGGCGGAGAAGCGTACACAGGCCTATGGCAGCGACCTGACGCCCGAAGCGTGGCTGGGCCTCTACTCCCCTGCCAGCCGTCTGCGCGGGGAAGCGCCCGAGGACATGAGGGTCGCCCACTCGATCTTCCAGCGGGCTGAGCGGATGGAGGAGTGGAAGTCCCTGCGGCCGACGATCGGGGCCGACGAGATCGCCGCCGCATTCGGAGCCGGACACTTCGCGAAGGAGCTGATCGACAGGCTTCCTCCCGAAGTCAAGGAGAGGATGCAGCAGGCACAGCGCGCCCTCGAAGACCTCTTGGACCTCGAGGCCCAGCTGCAGGCGCTGAAGGCGGGCGACGCGCCGCGGCGGGAGTCGGCTCCCCACCCTGCCGCCGGGGCTCCAGGTCCGGGCGCACCTCCCACCTCGCAGGAGTCCAGCCGGCATGTCCGCAGCATGCAGCGCCGCAGGCAGCGCGCCGAGCGCCGGCTCCGTGCATCCCAAGAGCAGACAGCCGATGCCCTGGCGAATGCAGCCGCCCGGACGGAGCAGGCCCTGGCCCAGAGCATCACCGGGGACGCCCGGGGGCTGAGCGACCTGAAGAACGCCGCGCAGGAGTTCGGCTTCGGGTGGGCCCTGGGAGCCAGCGCAGGGGCGACGCGCCAGGAAATCGAAGGCCTCCATGAACTCGCCGATCGGCTGAGGAATTCCGAGCAGCTGAAGCGGATCCTCGACGCCCTCGGCTGGGCCAGGCGGATGGTCTCCGCCGAACGGCGCAAGTCCCGCCACGGTCGCGAGAAGTTCACTCATTACCGGACCCGCGAGATGGACCTGGAGACCATCGCGCCGGAGGAGCTGGTCGGGCTGATGGAACTGGATTGCGGCTCGCCCCTGGCGCTCGATTTCCTGCGCCGCGCCGCCGACGGAGAGCTCCTTCACAGGGAGTTCGAAGGCGACGACCAAGCCGGGAAGGGACCATTCGTCGTTCTGATGCACAAGAGCGGGAGCATGCGGGGCCAGCCCAACGCGGTGGCATGCGCGGTCGAACTCGCTCTCATGAGAACGGCTCTCCAGGAGCGGCGCCGTTTCGTGTGCATTCCCTTCTCCGGCCCGGGCGAGTTCGAGGTCTTCGACCCCGGGCCCAGCCCCGACCCGCTCTCACTGATCGACCATCTCGAGCGCTTCTATGGAGGCGGAACGGAGCCCTACGCGCCGCTGCTGACTGCGATCGACCTCGTCCAAGAAGATCCCTCGCTCCGACAGGGCGACGTTCTGATCATCACCGATGGGACGTTCGGACCGCCGCCGGCGGAGTTCCTGGAGCGTCTCGCAAAGGCCCGAGACGATCCCGGGGTGAAGGTCGTGGCCGTCGTGACTAAAGGGCATCCGGCGCAGGCGGACTTTGCCGACAAAGTGATCCTGGTCTCTGACCTGGTGGGAGAGCGTGACCGTCTGGCGGAGGCCGTCGCCGCCGTTCTGTAGGGTCAGGGCCCCGGACCCGCAGGCTCCCAGATTTCTCCGGACACCAAAGAACCGCGGGCGCAGGGCTGCGACTCCTTCGGGGGCCCGGCCTTGCGCCCTTTGTTCACCGCAGGAGGCTTTGCACATGGAAGTCTACAGCCAGGTGTACGAGCGACTCGACGCACTGCCGAAGGACGAGCGACTGGCGCTCCTGATGCAGATCCTGCCACCGCAGGAATTGTTCGCGCGGACTGACGGCATGCGTTGCCTCATCCGCGCGTTCGGCCTGGGCATCTTCGAGACCTCGGCCCTGCTCTCCGAGGTGGGGATCCCGGAAGATGACCCGCGGTGTGAGGTCTTCCGGGAGCTACGGGGCGGATTGGTGGACAGGAGCATCCCGAATGTCCTGCGCGCCATCGCCTCGCGCGAAGCGACCGTCTGCCGGAGGGCAGGAGCGATCCAGGTATGGGAAGGCGGCCGGCGGGGCTGGTGGGTCCCGCTGGCCGCGTCAACCAGGTTCGAGGAGGCGGTCCTCCAGTTGATCGACGAATTCTCGGAAACACGCGACCGGCTTCTTCTCAGGGACTACGAGGGCATCCGGCGCGGCGCTCGTGAGCGATGGCGCCAAGCGTCGCAGGCGGCCTATGAGAACATGGCACGTCTCGGTCGGGCGAACGCTCTCGACGAGGGGGGGGTTCATGGCGCACAGCATGGGAACCTTCGAGGTGCGCTTTCCCTCGGAGGAGGACGTCGTCAAGAAGATCCGCATGGAGCTGGTTCCTATGGAGCGCCCGCTCCCCGAGAAGATCGAGCGAATTCTGGAGGACGTCCGAACCGCGGAGCGACAACGGCTGGAGGCAGAAGCCGAGAAGTCCAGAGAGCAGAAGCACATCCTGGAGCTGGAGAGGCACTTCAAGGAGGAGCAAGTCCGCCAGCTGGAGGAGGAGCGCCTGGCGCGGGAGCGCATTCTGCGCCAGGCCATCGACCCCCAGGTGAGACAGGCTCAGGAGATTGTGGCGCAGGTCGAGGCCTCTCTCGTGAGGCTTGCCCGGGAGATCACCGGCGCTATCTCCCCCGGTTCCACCGTTTCGCCCGCGACACAGAGGTCATGGGCTCTGCGGCTCGAGGCGTTGACCGCCCTGGCGCCGGGCAATGTGTCCCTCGAGCAGGCCCTTGATGGGCTCAGGCGGCTCTCGAAGGATGACGCCTCCAGCGGCGGAAGCGATGTCGCCATTGTCGACCGCAACATCCAGGCCGCGCTCCGAGATCTCGAACGCCGCGCAGGGATCGAAATGCGGGCCGACCAGATCTGGCAGCTGATGAAAGAGGGACGGGCCGAGGAGGCTCTGCGCCGGGTGGCTGGCTTGCGCGAGCGACTGTCCGACAACCTGAGCGAGGTCGAGGCGCTGTGGGACATGGTGACGGAGATCGGGTCCCGGAACCAGATGCTGGTGACAGCCGAGCTTGAACTGCAGCCGACTCCCTGACAGGCCACGGAAGTGACATCGTCTGCGAGGACAGGGGAACCCATGGCCGAGATCGAGCTGGTCTCCTCAGGGTATGCGTGGCGCTGCCCGGAGTGCTCGCGAACGGAGTACGAGGGCGCAGTGCCTTCGTCGGGTTCAGTCCGCTGCACGCGATGCGGGGCCATGTTCCCCGTGAGCAAAGTGTCCCACCGGCTGGAGGGCAGCGTCCTTTAGAAACCGCAAGCTGCTGCCGAGGCCGAACCCTGGCCAGCGCCGCCCGGCGAGTGAATGGGTCGAGGCGGAACCACGTGGCCAACCAGCCCTCCGCTCTACCCCGGTCGGCCGTGCTCATCACCCTCCGATTGCCTCGCTCCTCCGCTTTGAGGCTCAACCTCGCTGTTGGCGACATGGACGGCCAGGAACGGGACTTTGTGACGACCCTCACGGCGGTGGAGCTTGCCGGTCGGCTCTCCCTGACCACAGGGAAGCCCATCAGCCCCGAAGCAGTTGTGGGATGCTGCATCGCCTGGCAGGCGGCGACCGAGACCCTGGCGGGCCTGGTCAGCAAACACGGGAAGACCGGACTACTAACGATGGTCCGCAAGAGCTGTTCGGAGCGGACCTTGTGGGTACCCCGAACGAACGCCGGCACTCTGAAGTGGCTGCAGTGCGTGCTGGAGTGGCACTTCCTATCAGAGGCGGACTCGCCGAACGGTGTCCGAACGACAGGTTTTTCCGTTGAGGCCGAGCTGCGGACCGAGGCCGACCTTGCGGAGCTCTGTCTAGCAAACTTCGCGCAGGCCTACGGCCTGTGGCTTGCCGGAGAGGGATCGCGCACTCCGGGCAAGGCCAGGTGCCGCGGTCGCGCAACTTCCGGTTAACGCAATTCCGTGACCCTGGGTCTCGCGAATGAGCCGCAGGCTTCAGAAGGTAGCCTGCGGCTCATTCCGCCTCCCCTGGCACGAGGACTCCGGTCGGCTGCGCTTGGAGACTCTTTTTGTGTTTAGGGGGATATGCTCCCAGGCCCGTTGCTCGAGTGCCGCACCGTGTGGCACGCAATGCGCCGCTCCGACAAGTTGTGCCCACCCGGGCAGGGGATCGACACCGCGCCCCACCGTCATGCGTATCGGGCGGAGAGATACTCTCTCAGCCTGGTGTAGGCAATCGTCCTGATTGCCTGGCCCCAACGGCCGCACAGGAATCGGCCCCTCTCGCGCTCCGAGAGGATCGCCTTCCAGACGTCATGCAGCCGTGCGCCACAAAAGTGGTGTGTCCCTGGCGAGTGCGTCAAGTGGAGGACTTGGTCAGGCCGCCTCGCGCACAGGGAGGCCGGCGGGCTGATTGTCGTCCGCCGGGCAGATGTTCTGGCCCTCAGGCGCCATCGGCGCGGGCGACCCCGCAAGCTCGGAGCGAGGGGATTCGAGCCTCGAACCCCGCGTTCTGCCTGTCCCCACGCCTGAGCCGCTGCAGTCGTGGGCAGTGGCTCGAGGACAGCCCTCGAAGGATCCTCCCGGTAAGTGAGATTTCAGTGCTATCAGGTTGATAGTCTCCTCAGAGCTTGTGCGCGAGAATAGGTCAGGTGGCTCGGCGACCATCGCTGAGCGCGCCCTGGAAAGGGCATCGGCGCATGTCGCTGACATCTCACCTGAAGGATCCAACCAGCCCGGTCCGAGCGTTCCTGCGCGATCGCTTCCCGCTGGAGAGGGTGGGTGCCTTGGCAAGGGAAGTCGGTTCCGAGCTGGCTCAGGCGGCGACGCTCCGGCCACCCGGCCAGTACGAGAACTGGGAGTACAGTCTGATCGGCACATCGCATGACTACCGCCTGCGGTATCTCCTCGCCATCTACCCGCCCGAGGCCACGGTTGCTTGGCTAGGAGCGTGGACTTACCTTTGCGGCGGTGAGGGCGAGTGGCAGTTCGAGGATCTGCCCGATGTTCCAGACATAGACGGCATGCGCATTCGACCCGATCTTCCGAGTGCCGGTTTCGGAAGGGTTGAGGGATTCGAGCTGCCCCCACAGCTCATTGGCGGCTTCTTCGCGAGCCTCCGGAGGGCCTTGGATCGCATTCGCCCGGTCGGCCGCCTCCTCGAGCCGGAAAGCGAGGCATGGCTCAACAGATACTGCGTCGTCCTAGCCCTCTTCGAACAGGTCTTTCGGGCAGGCCCCCGAAAGGGATCGCCCCTGTTCTCTCTTCCCCGAAATCCCGCGATTGGCGATCTGTTAGCTCTGGCCCGTCCCACATGGCTCGATGACCTAGCAAATCTCGTCCGCGCCTCTTGGCAAGCGATCGAGCCTTTCACCTCTCCCGGTCACAGGCTCACGCTCAACCCTGTCTTCGAGGGAAGCTCCCACGTAGGAGGAGCCGACGCGGACCTCGTGCTTGACGGCGTACTCTGGGAGGTCAAGACAACAATCACAAATAGGGTTCGCCCAGAATGGATTCACCAGCTCTTGGGATACGTACTGCTCGACTATTCCGACCGCTACGGTATCCGTGGTGTGTCGATCCTGTTCCCGCGTCAAGGTCTCCGCAAAGAATGGGGATTGGGCGAGCTGCTAGGAAGGCTGGGCAGATCGGCGCTCCCACCTCTACGCCAACCGAGATCCGACTTCCGTGAGCTATTGACACCTGTATAACTAACGTCCTATACTCTGGGCAGGAGGCAAGCCATGC
>CAZNRD010000087.1:0-6232 GCA_964575425.1 uncultured Anaerolineaceae bacterium
ACGTGGAGGGAGCGCGTGGCAAGACCCAGGCGCTGTGCCTGCTGCGGCTCGACGACGGCCGGGCCGTGGGGCCGGTGATGCTCACCTTCACCGGTCTCGCGGGCAGCCGGTTCAACGTCGCCCGCAGGGAGTTCGCCAAAGCCGTACACAAGGCAACAAAAGGCAAAGCCCCGGCCTACGCCTTCTGGGCAACGTTCCGTGCCGGTGACGTGGAGATGGTGGGCAAGGTCAAGAAATCCCCCATCACCAATGTTACCTGGGACGGGGACCTCGACCCCGACCGTGACTATATCGGAGACGAGGCGGTTGACAGTATCGTGTGGTCGGCGGTCGAGGAGTGGGCCAATGCCTGGAGGACGCCGGGGCCGAACGGCGAAGGCCAAGACGAAGGCGAAGACACTGCCGACGGGGGCGAGGACGCGCCCGACCCCGGCGACCCCGCGAACTGGTACGCGGAGGGGACGTGGGAGTGGGCGATGCAGCAGACGCTGCCGTTCGACGCCCGAACGGCGGCGGCGGGCACGCCGCTGCACACGCTCGGCGACGAGGCGCTGGAGTACATCGTCCGGCAGGAGCAAAAGTATCCTGTCGCGGCGAAAGCCGCACGGGTTCTGCTCCGTGTGCGACGCGAGCCTGCGCCCGCGGAGAGTGAAATTCCCTTCTGAGACATCCCCCATCAACAGACAACCCCCCGGCAGGGGGACGGCGTTCCCCCTGCCGGGGGAATCGTCCGTCTCCCTGCCCCAGACACACAGGAAGGAGGACGGACAATGGAAAACAGACACAATCGGGGAGGTGGAGCAATGAGCCAACTCTACCTGCCCACTTTCTCACCGACTTCCACGTATCCCCGGCTGTTGTTGCGCAGTCTTCCCCTGCGCGAGCGCCCGGTCGAGCGGGTAGCCTACGCCGGAACGCAGGCGGTCAGCCTGGCCGAGTTACTCGCCGCCGTTGTTGGCGGCCAGTACCAGATTGAGATCGCGCTTGCGCTCTTGGATCGCTTTGGCGACGTGGCCAGGATCGCGTCTGCGCCGGTCGAGGCGCTGGCGCAGACGCCACATCTCGGACGTGCACGGGCCGCCGCGCTCAAGGCGGCGCTGGAACTGGGCCGGCGGCTGGTCCAGGCGCAGATAGAGGACCGTATGGTCATCAACTCGCCAGAGGTTGTCGCCAACCTGCTGATGGCCGAGATGAGCCATCTGGAGCAGGAGCATTTCCGCGTCCTGTACCTGGATACGCGCAATCGGCTCCTCGGCTCGGATACGCTGTACGTGGGCAGCCTAAACACTGCCCACGTTCGGGTGGCCGAGGTGTTTCGCGAGGCCATCAAGCGCAACTGTGCAGTGCTCATCGTGGCCCATAATCACCCTTCGGGCGATCCGACCCCTTCACCCGAGGATGTCCGGGTAACCCGCGAACTGCGCCAGGCGGGAGACCTCCTCGGCATCGAGGTGACCGATCACCTGGTGATCGGGAGGGGGCGCTGGATGAGCCTGCGCGAGCGTGGGTTACTCTAGGGAAGGCGCGCGGGTACGGGGCGTGGACTGGGTGTGGCATACCCTCGAAAACGCCACCGTCGCCAACGTGCAGTCTACGATGGTACTGGTCACCGTCGGCGACCGGGCCATCGGGTGGTACAGCACGGCCGATGTACTCCTGGACGGCACCCTCACCGTTCCTGATACGGAGGATGCAATGGAAACGGAGCATAGACATACAGCCTGGTACTACGACTGGACACCAGGCCAGCTGCTCAGCGATGACCCCGAGGGAAATCTCTGCTGGCTGTGCGACAGGTGCGCTCAGGAGCTGGGTGACTGGGTTAGCCACGCCAGCGATGATAATCTCAATGAGCAGCCCTGCTGGAGATGCGGGGGGTCAGGCTGAATCCCAGACACAACCATAATGCCGGGGAGCGGACTCCCCGGCCTGCACTCATCCTTGGTCATTGATCATTCTCCCGGTGTTCAACCGTCGGCTTATGCCGGCGTTGGACGGCCCCACACTATGACGCCCCGCTTCGGCGGGGGGCGTGACGACGTTGGGGCAGCGTGACGACCAAACTCAACACAAGGAGGTGATGCCTATCGAGTAACCGGCGTGGCCCCGGCCGCACGGGGCAGCCAGGCGCAGGCTATAAAACGCACCGGACACAGTACGGGCGTTCAGAACGCCCCCAGACATCCCCCCGCAGGGGGACGGACCGCAATCCCCCTGCCAGGGGGCGCCGTCTGTCTCCCGCGGGGCAACAAAGGAGACAGACTATGGACACCCAATTTCTGCGCATCAAGAACAAACAGGGAATGGTGGCGCTGACCGATGGCGCCGCCGTTACCTCCAACCACAAGATCGCCTACCTCTCCCTCGTGGGGGCCCAGACGGCCGTCAAGGCGATCTGGGCCTCGGTGATCTCCCGCCGCACCCCGCTCACACTCCACTACAAGACCGTCTACGGCGACCCCGACGTGGAGTACGTCGTCCTGCGGCACAGTACGGGCGTTGCGGCGCAACGCCCCTACGCCCAGGGCGTCCACCGCTGGGTGCTCTTCCCCGACCCCGGCCCCACCGCGCCCTACCTGTTACTTGTCCCCTTGCAGGGGCGGACCGCCGAGGAGCAACTGGTTCACTTGCTGAACCAACATACCCTCTGGCCGGTCAAGCTGGAATGGGGCGCGACACTGCTCGCGCGCGGCCAGGCCGGCAAGCTGGTGCAGGAGCTCGATGCCCACGGCTTGCCCTGGGCCTACGCCGTCAGCCCAATCGGCTGGGACGAGGTGATCGACGCGGCGGCCAAAGCGGGCGAACTCGCCTTCGTAGGAGGTGAGCGATGAGCCGCCTGGCCGCTGTAGAGAAAGGGGAATACTACCCCACCCCGCTCTCTATCGTGGAACAGATCGCCTCGTACCTGGCCCCGGCGCAGGGGCGCGGCGTCATCCGCCTGCTCGACCCCTGCTGCGGCGAGGGGCTGGCGCTGGAACATCTGGCGGCCCTGCTGCGCAAGCACGGCGCACAGGTGCAGACCTGGGGAGTGGAGATATCCCCCGACCGGGCGGCGGAAGCTGCCGGACGGCTCGACCTGGTGATCGAGGCGCCGTTCGAGACGGTCACCTGGAACCACGTCCGCGAGGGCGTGGCCTCGCTCGTGTTCCTCAATCCGCCCTATGACTACAGCAACAAGTACGGGCGGATGGAGTACGAGTTTCTCACGATGGCCATGCCCGCGCTCGTCGCCGGCGGGGTGCTCGTGTTCATCATCCCCACAACCGCCGTATCGTGGGGGATGGCCGAGTACCTGTACCGGCACTTCCAGGACATCCGCGTCTTTCGCTTCGGCGACGAGGAAGGGCCGGCGGGGTTCGACGCCTTCAACCAGATCGTCATCCTGGCAACCCGGCGCAGGGAGAGCCTGCGCACACTGTACGAAGAGGGAGCCGCGCAGGCGACCGGCGAGTTCTACGAGACATACAGCGACAGCTACACGTATCGCCGCGGCCCGGTCAAGGATCGTGTCCCCACGGCGTTACCGGAGGGCACGGTCTACGCACTGCCGTCGGCGCCCAGGGATGCCAGAATGCGTCGGTCGCGCTACACCGATGCAGAGATGGCCGACCTGGCTGCCAGGGTGCAGGCGCAGGTCGAGGAGGAGATGGCCGGGCGTCTGCTGGCGTCGCAGGCCGAACTGCCGCAGCCGCTGATGCCGCCCAAAGTCGGCCACATCGCACAGATCGTGGCGGCGGGGTTGACCGGCGTCATCGAGACCGCCGGCCGGGTCTTCAAAGGCCGGGTGGTCAAGGTGACGGAGGTCCATCCCGACCCCGAGGACGACCGCAAGGAGATCGCCCTCGACCGCTACGAAACGCACGTGGTCGAGGTCTCGCCGGCGGGGCTGACTCACCTGAGCCGCCCCTCGGACGTGGCCGACTTCTTGCAAAGGCACGCGGACGTGTTCAGGCGCTACATCACCGGACACTTCCGGCCCTACGGGAACTCGACCGGGCCTGTCGAGGACCGTATCCTGGACACCCTGAGCATGGACAGCCTGCTGCCGGGTGCAGCCAGGCGGGGGCTACTCCCCTTCCAGCGCGAGTGCGCCGTGGCCCTGACCCGCGCCGTAAGGCGCTACGGCGTCGGCCACCTGGTGGCCGAGATGGGCTTCGGCAAGACGCGCACTGCGCTGGCCGCCGTCGAGCTGCTGGGCGCATACCCGGCGCTGGTGGTCTGCCCGCCTCACCTGGTGGACAAGTGGGCGCGGGAGGTGCGGGCTGCCGTGCCGGGGGCGGAGGCGCACATCATCGAGCGCATCGGCGAGTTGGAGGCCCTGCGTGCGCCGTACACGCCGGGGCAGAAGCTCGTCGTGATCATCTCGCGCTCGAACATCAAGCTCGGCCCCGGCTGGAAGCCGTGTGCGGCCACCCGCAAATGGCTCTCCAAAGACACCGGCACTCTCTTCTTATTCCAAGAAAGAGTCAAGGCATACCGGGCCGCGCGTGACCGGCTGCTGGCGGCGCGGCGGGAGGGCGCAGACGATGCGACCGTCGCGGCGCTGCGCGAGGAGGCGGTGCAGGCGCGGCGGGCGGCGCTGGAACGGGTCTCGACCGTCCCGGTCTGCCCGGAATGCGGCGAACCGCTCTCCCGCGAAGCGCGGGAGAGTTCCAGGCCGGCGTACTGCCAGGGAAGGATCGCCTCCTGGAGCATCGAGGATGCCGAAATGAAGGAACACCCTTGCCATGCCGCCCTGTACCGGTTCGAGGGCTACCGGCGTTGGCCGCTGGCGGACTATATCCGCAGGAAGATGCGCGGCTTTTTCCGCGTCTTCATTGCGGATGAGGTCCACGAGTACAAAGCCAAAGACAGCGACCAGGGGTGGGCCTTCGGGCTGCTGGCAGGGTGCATCCCGCAGGTCATCACCCTGACGGGCACGTTCTTCGGCGGCCCCTCGTCGTCCATCTTCTGGCTGCTGCACCGCACCCAGGGGAGCGTGCGCACCGACTACGGCTTCGACGACGAGGCCCGCTGGGTACGCAACTACGGCGTTCTCGAGACGGTCTTCAAGTACGAGGAGGACGAGTACGGGGCGTACACCGCCAGGCGCAGGAAGCGCGTGAGCGCGAAGGAAAAGCCGGGCATCTCGCCGGGCATCGTGCGCTACACGCTGCCCACCACCATCTTTGCCAGCCTGAAGGACCTGGGCATCGCTCTGCCCGAGTTCCGGGAAGAGTTTGTCACGTTCGCCCCGACGCAGGCGATGGAAACAGACCTTGAGGCGCTCGAGAACTTTACCTGGGACGAACTAAAAGACCACTGGCCGCACTACACCTCGGCGTGGCTCCAGTGGAACCTGGCGCGGCCCAACTCCTGCTTCCGGGCCGAGACCGTCGAGGGGTACTGCGAGCGGGAGCTGACGCTCCCGCCGGTGGTCGGGGAGGGCGAGCGGCTGCCCAAGGAAGAATGGCTGGTCAACACGGTGAAGGCCGAACTGGCGGCGGGGCGCAAGGTCGTCGTCTACGTGCGGCAAACGGGAACCAGGGACATCCGCTCGCGGCTGGTGCAGGTGCTGGAGCGGGCGGGCGTCCCCGGCGTGCAGGTGCTGAGCGAATCCATCGCGCCGCGCAAACGCGAGGAATGGCTGCGCAAGAACCACGTCAACGTGCTGATCACCAACCCGCGCCTGGTGGCCACCGGCCTCGACCTGGTGCAGTACTCGACCGTGGTGTTCTACGAGGTCGAGTACAGTCTCTACACCCTATGGCAGGCGTGCCGCCGGGTGTGGCGACTGGGGCAGGTCAGGCCGGTGAAGGTCTTTTACCTGGCCTACGAGTCCACGCTGGAGGAAAAGGCGTATGCCTTGATCGGTCAGAAGATCAAGGCGGCGCAGCTCCTATACGGCGAGAACGTGGACTCGGCGCTGGTCGAGGACGTGGGCGACGCCTCGCTGGTGATGGCGCTGATCAAGGCCATCGAGGAGGGCGAGCCGCTGACGCTGGAGCGCGGGGCGCACATCTTTGCGGACACCACAGAGGTCGTCACCGAGAGCGTCGTGGGGAGTGTGGTGCTGCCCTCGACGGCCGTCTGCGACTGGCAGGCGTGGCTGGCGGCGAAGGGGCTGACGATGCAGGATGTCAGAACCGGACGCCGGCGCAAAGCGGCTTCCGTCCCAGACGGACAACTGGCGCTGTGGTGACCGGAGACACACAAGAGCGCGGGAAAGACCCCCGCGCTCTTTTTTTGTTTG
>CAZNRD010000088.1:0-6224 GCA_964575425.1 uncultured Anaerolineaceae bacterium
CGCGTGCATCTTCCGCACGATCTCGATGTCCCGTTCAGACCGATACTCGGGGATGGTCAGTGTGTCCGGTGAAACGGTTCGGATGAGGTCCGGGGTCAGGCGGACGAGGCCTGGATGGCGCTCCATGCGCTCCAGCGCCTCCTCCGTCTCCCATGAGAGGAAGATGGCCGGGAACTCCCCGCTGGGGCCGCCCTTGCGGAAGACGACAAGGTCGAACTTGAAGCTATGGTGCGTTCCTGGGAAGACACGCCGCTCGTTGTCGAACTTGCACAGCACCTGCACCTGGCTCTCATCTAACAGCAGGCGGCGCAGGCCGGTGGCGCCCTGGCTGGAATGCAAACCTGATGGCACGACAAGCCCGGCAGCGCCGCCAGGGCACAGTATCTGGTGGCTGCGCTCGACGAAGAACTTGAAGAGGTCGGGATCGCCGCCGGTGCGCCGGCCGTTGACCGTGACGACTTGGTGGAGGAAGAAGCCCAGCAGCGTGTCGGCCAGGGCTTTCTGTTCAACCTCGTAGGCCCGCCAAGCCTCAGCGATGCCGTTCTGACGATGGAGTTCCCGGATCCGCTGGGCAAGACTTCTCCCTTGGAAGTCGCGGATGGCGGGATCATAGGCGGCGTGGAACTCCTTGCGGTCGGGCTTGACTTTTTCCCAGGGCGGGTTTGTCAGTACTGCGTCGAAGCCGCCTTCTGCCTTCCAAGACCCGTCCGGGTCGCAAAAGACCTCGGGGAACGCCAAGGGCCAGCAGAAGGCGCCCAGTGTCTGGCCCTTCCGACGCGCGGCCTCGGCGGGTGCCGCGATCTGCTCTGAGATGTGACCCATCCGGCCGAACTCATCAAGCCATCGGTCCACATGGGTCACGTCGGCGGCCGGATGCGCTTCGGGCAGGAACCGCCGTCCGATGCGCATCTGGTGGAGTTCCCACAGAGGCTCAATTGTCCCCAGGACGGCCTCGAACTCCAGGCGATGGGCTTCCAGGTCGCCGGGATCGTCGCCGACACGTTGGGTTAGCACGCCGATGCAGGCAAGCGCGCGGCGCAGGCGCTCGCGCATCTGGCGCTGCGCCGGTACAAACAGTTCCTCCATAACCTGCTGGGCGGTCCCGTCCCCCCTGCCGCGGCCTACCTTGCGGCCCCGGTTACGGCCCGTCCGAGGTGGGATCGGTCGTACGACATCATCGGCGGACAGACCCAGCAGACTGTCGCCGCACCGGAGCCGGTGGTCAAGGAACGCCAGTGGATGGCCCTGGGCCGCGGTGGCCAGCCACAGCGACACCTTGGCCAGTTCGACGGCCAGCGGGTTCTTGTCGACACCGTAGAGACAGTGGGCGGCAACCAGCAACCGGCAGGCGGCCAGCACTTCTTCGTCGCTGCGATCCCAGGCGCGGGCGACCTCGGGAGGAATTCCGGCTTCCTCCAGGAGCAGGAGGGCGGGCGTCTCAGGGAAGCGGCGCTGGTAGTCCTCGACCTGCTTCTTGTAGGCGTCCCGCAGGTGCTCGGCCAGGCGCCGGCACGCGCCGACCAGGAAGTGCCCGCTGCCCATGGCCGGGTCCACACCGCGCAGGTGCAGGATCTCCTCGGGCGTCCTGCCTTCGGCCAGCGGGTCGATAGCGCGCCGGACGAGGAACTCGACGACGGCGCGGTTGGTGTAGTACGAGCCGGTCTGCTTGCGGCCCATGGCCGGCCGGAGAAAGATGGTGCCGCGGGGAATGGCGGCCAGGATGCGGATCGGCTTCCTCGATCGCGGGGCCGGGGCTTCGCCCTCTTCCTCTTCGATGCCGGCATCCTCATCTTCGTCCGCCTCTGCTTCTTCGTCTGCTTCGGCGTCCTCGGCCTCGGCTTCTTCCTGCCCCTCATCCTCTTCGGCGCCGACGTCTTCAGCGACCCCGACCGTTTCTCCGACTTCGCCACGGCGTCGGGCCAGGTCGGCCCGCTGCGCGTTTGTCAGGACAACATCTCGCCCATCCACGACCGCGCGCCACTGGTCGTCGGCGGCCATGGCTGGGGTGAGGGCGAGCAGGGTCTCGTAGATGGAGCCGAGTTGCTCGACATCGAGTTCCCTGTAGGAGACCCTCAGCTCGCCTCCGCGGCGTCCGGGCACCCGCGTCAGGCGCTCCAGCACTTCCGCTAGGGTGCCGTCGGCCCAGGCCAGTGCTTCCAGGTCGATGGCCTCGCCAGGATGCCGCAGCGTCGCGAACAGCCCACCGGCGTGCGAGGGGATGGTGCCTTCCGTTCCCAATGGAGTAGCCGCACGCCGGCCCAGCAGAGTGAAGAGGGCCCGCAGCGAGGCCTCCAGGAAGCCGGCCTCGCCGGTACGCCGGGGATCGGTGCGCGGGTCGGTCGCCAGCGCCGCCAGCCGGACGAGGGAGTAGGCTTCGCGGTAGGTCGGCAAGTCCACGGGCAGCAGGTTGCGCGCCTCGGCGTAGAGGACGAAGAGCAGCCGGTAGAGCAGGCGCAGGCTCTGCGCGTAGAGATCACGCAGCACCTCGGGCGCCAGTTCCGGCAGGCGGTCCTGGTTGGCCGGGTGGTTGACGATACCGCGGAGCAGCGCCTCGACCGCTGCCTGCACCTGCCGGCCCAGCCCTGTACCTACCCGTGCCTGGTGCTCGCGGCTGAGGACGACGACCTGATCGGGGACCGACAGCGGCGCCCAGGCGTCGTGTCTGAGCAGCCCCCATATCAGGCGCCAGATGTCAGGCGCGGCGGGCGACCCGTCGGCAAGATCGATCAGGCTGAGGGCGATGTGCGATGCGATGAATCCTTCGGCGCGACGAACGAGACGGAGTTCGTGTGCGTTGGCGAGGACACCCCACGAAAGACCCTGCTCCTCCAGAATGCGCACCAGACTCAGGTGCGGCGCGTACCGCCGGTGCAGACCGGAGGGCGCGAGGTCGAGGTGCGCGTCGGGCGCTACGACCCGGACACGGGCCAGCACACGGCCGTCGCCGTCCAGCAGGGGAGCCCCGGCCTCCTCGGTGCCCTCGGCAGTCTCAATTCTCTCCTCCTGACCCAGCTGCCAGCCGAGGATCTCCGCCAGGGGGTTCAGCAGCAGCGTGCGAGTTGAGGTGGCCTGCCGGCGGTCGCGCAGCTCTCGGCGAGCGTGACGAAGGGCGCTCGATGCGCGCCGCAGGGTGCCCGCGGCGCCCTGCGGCGCGAGGCGCTCTCGCAGGCGCCCCTCTTCCCAGAGAAGGCGGGTGCAGAAGTACTCGCTGAACGCCTCCCCGGCGAAGGTGATCGGATTCATCGCTGGTTTTCGGCCATGGCCGCCGGGACACGCAGTAGGACGCCCAACGGTTCGACCTGAGGATCTCCCAGGCTCATGTAGGATTCGAGAAGCGCCCGACGCTTCTGGAGGCGCTCGCGGTGCTGGCGCATCCGACGCAGGATCGAGGGCGGAACACGGGAGGGGCCCGGAAGCAACTGCATCTGCTCATACTCAACACGGTAGGAGCCGAGGATGGCGTCGCGGCACGCAGCGTCCCAGCGCTCGAGGTCTTCTTGCAACCGCCTGCCCTCTTCGGCGCGCTCGGAGGCCGCGCTCCGCGCCCATTCGGCTGCACGGCGGCGGGCTTCCTCTTCAGCCCGCTGCCGCGCCCTATGCCACCAATCGCCAAGAAGCGCCGCCAGGCGTTCGGGCAGCACGTTGCCGCCGCCTTCGGCCCGCAGGCGGGCTAGGTCCGCTTCGCGGTCCTGCGAGGCACGGAGATCGCCAGACGCATGCGCCACCCGGACTGCTTCCAGCCGCTGCATCTCGTGACCGGATCCGTCGCGCACGGTGACGATGAACGTCACGACGAGGTCGGGTTCGCTCAGATCGTCAACCACGGTGTAGGCGAGCCGATGGTCATCTCGCGGATCGAAGCGGCCGGCCCGTGCCCATCGGACGGCGGCGCGCACCAGCGGGTGGTCTTCATGCAGGACATCCGCGGCAGCCTCGGCAGAAGAACCGGGATCGCCAGAGTCAGCCGCAAGCCGGTACCGGGCCTGAACGGACCCGCCCTGCCAGGACGGTGGCGTGCTGACGGTGATCACGCCCCCACGCGACTCGGCCGCGCCACCGGCTGCCCGCACGGCGCGCTCGACGAAGCCCGCCAGTGACACCGCCGTCTCGCCGCCGCGCCTGGCAGCCTCTTCCGCCAGGGCAATCTCAGACCGGGCTTCCTCATCCTGCTGGGGAATTTGCAGCGCTTCGGGTGTCGAGGCGCGGTTGAGTAGGTCGTCTTGCTGGTGGTCGATCTCTTCCACCGCCGCGCGTTCGTTCTCGGGCGCCTGGCGCAGCCACTGTTCGATGCACTCGGTCTGGAGGCAGCCCAGGACATCCCCCACAGCGCCCAGGCGCCTGATCTGGTTCTCGATCTTGAGGACGAGACGGCCCAGCACTTCTCCGTCGTAGGTGTCTTGTGCGTACAGGAAAGCGATCTGCGGTGGCCTCGTCTGCTTGTAGCGATCGATGCGGCCGTTCCGCTGCTCGATCCGGTTGGGGTTCCACGGGAGGTCGAAGTGCACCAAGTGGTGGCAGTGCTCCTGAAGGTTCAAGCCTTCACCCGCGGCATCTGTAGCGACCAGCGCCCGCACGGTCGGGGATGCAAATCGCGCCAGAGCCTCGCGGCGCTGGGGCCGAGTGAGGTCGCCGGTCAGCATCTCAACCGACTCCGCGTATCCGTTGGCGGTGAGGTAGTCGGCGACCGAATGGACGGTGTCCGCGTATTCGCTGAAGATAATGACCTTTTCGCCAGGCGAGCGCCCGTGCAGGTCTGCCAGCCAGGCCTTGAGCGCCGCGAGCTTACTCTCTGGAATGGCCACGCAGGCATCCAGCCCGGCTGCGATGCGGCCCAGCGCGGCCTCCTCGTCCTGAAGGCGGCAGGCGCGCTGCCCCAGACGCCGGAGGAGGCTCAGGTAGCCCCGGTGGAGATCGCGCTCCAGTTGCTTGACCGCGTCGTCGGGGATTGGTTCACCCCGCCGCAGGGCCCGGAGATGCTCCCGCCGGATCTCGACTTCGGCCACGTCTTCTTCGATGTTGCGGCGCCGCTCGTCAAGGGTGGCACGGAGCGCCGCCCGTGACGACGCCGCGCGCTTTCGTAGGACCGTGGCCAGCAGGTAGATCGGCTCGGCCTCCGCACCGCCGATCGCATTCGCGACGCCCTGGAGCCGCCGGTACTCGTCCTCGACCGCGCGGTGGAGCGCCATCTCTGGCTCCAGCAGGCTGACCGGCATAGGGGTCACGGTCCGTGGCAGGAACTTCGGCCGGCCGTCGGCGGTCACGATGTGGCGTTTCAACCGCCGCACCAGGTGCCGCCTGTATCGCTCGAACCTCAATGGCTGCCCAGGCGGCGCCAGGGTCGGTTCCAGGAACTCCAGCAGCGACGCGAAGGTCTCGTCAAAGCCGTCATGCGGCGTCGCAGTGAGCAGCAACAGGCAGTCGTCGGTGGCCTCTGCCAACCAGCGACCGAGACGGTGACGATCCGTGACATCGTCCTCGTTCCTGCCGCCCGCCAGGTGGTGGGCCTCATCGACAACGATCACATCCCAGGTGGAGGCGGCCAGTTCGCGGAACGCCCCGTCGCGCCGTTTGACGAAATCCATCGAGGTAATGACGCGCGGGCAGACCTTCCAGGGGTTGGCGCCTGCCTCCAGCGACCGTCTTGCCTCATACAGGCCATCACGGTCGAAGATGACGAACTCGAAGCCGAACTTCTCGACCAGTTCGGTCTGCCAGACCGGCTCCATCAGGCCCGGCGGGCACACGATCAGGATTCGGTCGGCACGCCGGCGGGCGTTGAGTTCCCTCAGGATCAGGCCGGTCTCGATGGTCTTACCCAGGCCCACGTCGTCGGCGATGAGCAACCGGGGGCGGGGGAGGCCAAGCGCCCGCAGGGCAGGGACCTGCTGGTAGGGCTCGAAGGTCAGGCGGGAACGGCTGAACCCCACCAGGAGCGAGGGTTCCGGCGCCAGGTCCACAAGGAACGCATCATGCAGCAGCCGGAACCGGCCGAAGCGTCCAGGGCGGTCGAGGCGGAGTTCCGGGACCTCCTCCGGGCGGACGTCATCGATCGGGTGGATGAGCGGCAGTTCCTCGTTGCGCCAGGGGCCCTCCAGCCCGCGCAGGCGCAACTTGACCAGCGGTGCCTCGCCATCACCCGCGCCAAGGGGTTCGGCACTGAGGACAACGAACCGGCTGCCTCTGGCCCGCACGTGCATTCCGCGAAGGAAGGTCATGGCTGCCAC
>CAZNRD010000089.1:0-5672 GCA_964575425.1 uncultured Anaerolineaceae bacterium
TGCTCGGCGGGCCGGTCGGCGCTGCGATTGGGGTCTCAGCGGGAGGACTGACGGGGTTGATATTCGATCTGGGCAAGGCGGGGGTCGACGTCAGCTTTGTGGATGAAGTGTCGAAGAAGCTGGACCCGGGCACGGTGGCGGTGCTCGCAGAGGTGGAGGAGACGTGGGAGACCCCGGTGGACGCGAGGCTCGGGAACCTGGGCGGTGTCATCTTCCGGCGCCTCCGCGCCGGGGTCGTCGAGGACTACCTAGCCACGGAGTCCGCGGCGCTCGAAGCGGAGTTGCAGCAGCTCGAGGACGAGCTGGCCCAGGCGGACGCCGAGGGCCGCGCCGCCCTGCAGCAGAAGATCGACGCAGCCAGGAAGAAGCTGAAGGCAGTTGAAGCCCAGGCCAAGGCGAGGGCCGAGCAGGCGAGGGCCGAGCGAGACGCAAAGATTGCCGCCATGCAAGCCCAGATGAAGCAGGCCGGCAGCCGGCAGAAGGCAGCGATTGAGAAGCGCATCGCCGAGGCGAAAGCGGACTACGCGGCCCGCACAGCCAAGCTCGAGCAGGCCCGGAAACTCATCAAGGAGGCATTGGCGTAGCCGAGGTTCCTGCCCTGGTTGGAGCGGAAGGGACACGCGCCTGCCGGGCTGAGGTGCACCGATGAGCGCGTACCGACTCGTCGCGCGGACGGCCCTGATCGCTATCACCGTCCTCGCCTTGTTTGGGCTGACCCGCCTGCTCACCCAGATCGTCGACGTCCTGATCGTCATCCTCGTCGCCGCGATCCTGGCCACGGGGGTGGCCCCGATCACCGAACGACTGGAGCGCCTGCGGTGGGGCGCCCGAGGCTGGCACCTCTCGAGGACCTGTGCCATCCTCCTCATCTTCCTCTTCATCCTCGCGCTATTGCTGACGCTGACCGGCCTGCTAGTCACTCCGGTGATTATCGAAGCCAAGCAGTTCCTTGCCAACCTGCCCGAGAACCTGGCAAGGCTCGAAGCTCTTGTCCAGAGCTGGGAAGACCGCTACGATTGGCTGCCTGACTTCACGGGGTTGATTCACCGGCTGCCCCAGGAGGTCAACAGGCTGACGAGCTACCTCGCGCCCGCCGCCGGCGCGGCGTTCAAGTTCGCTGGCGGGCTGGCCACCGTAAGCACCGTGCTCTTCCTAGCTTTCTACATGCTGGTCGAGGGGCCGTCAGTCAAGGCGGGTTTCATCGCGCTCTTTCCCCGGCGCGGCCACACGGCGGTCGCGGACGTCGTGGAGCAAGTGGGTGTCAAGTTCGGCGGCTGGGTGCGGGCACAGCTGCTCCTGGGGTTGATCATCGGCGCCGCGGCGTTCATCGGCATGTCTGCGATCGGCATGCCGTATCCTATCCTGCTCGGCATTGTCGCCGGCATCACCGAGCTCATCCCGATGGTCGGACCGGTGTTGGGCGCGATCCCTGCAGTCTTCCTTGCCTTCTTTCAGCCCACGTGGAAGTTCATCTTCGTCATCGCCTGGTACGCCTTCATCCAGCAGGTCGAGGCGAACTTCGTGGTTCCCCGCGTGATGCGCGCGTCGGTCGGGCTCTCGCCGCTGTTGACCACCATCGCCCTGATCGTCGGGACGAAGCTCCTGGGCGCCACTGGCGCGCTGCTCGCCGTGCCGGTCGCCGCGGCGCTGCAGGTCATCGTGGGTACACTTGTGGCCAAATTCCGCCCGGCCGATTAGAGGTCGCCGAGGGCCTCAGGGATCCCGAGTTCCTTGCGCCTTGCCAGGCGATTCACTCAGAGCTTGACCGGCGTCAAGGCGCTGCCGGGGAGACCGCGTCATGATGAGGACGGTTCCAAGGCAGGCAGTATGTAGCCGGTGACGGCACGACACTCGGAGGAGGAGAGACTCATGAACAAGATGCTTGTCGCGGTGTTCAACACGGAGACTGCAGCGTACGAGGGCCTGACGGCCCTGAAGGACCTCGACAGGACCGCGGACATTGCGCTCTACGCGACGGCGGTGATCACGAAGGACGCCTCCGGCAAGGTCAGCGTGAAGGAGGCCGTCCGTGAGGGGCCTCTCGCCACCGCGCTTGGTGCGTTGACCGGCGGTGTCGTCGGCCTGCTGGGCGGACCCGTCGGGGTGCTCGCCGGGGCTTCGCTCGGGGCCACGGCAGGGATGGTGGTCGATCTGGACGAGTCGGGCATCGACGCGGGCTTCCTTAGCGAAGTCTCCAACACCATGACCCCTGGTAAGGTCGCGGTGCTCGCGGAGATCCAGGAGACCTGGGAGACTCCAGTCGACACCCGGCTGCGGCCGCTCGGGGCTATCGTCTTCCGGCGCTTGCGATCGGAGGTTGTCGAAGACCAGTTGGCCCGGGAGGCCGCCGCCCTGCGCGCTGAGAGGCAGCGGCTCCGCGAGGACCTCGCCCAGGCGAATGCGCAAGCCAAGGCCGCCATGCAGGCCCAGATCGATGCGATGGACAAGAAGCTTGAGGCGATCCGAACGCAGGCCGCCGCGCGGGCAGAGCAGGCGAGGCGCGAGCTCGAGGCCAAAGTCGATCAGATGCGTGAGCAGCTGAAGTTGGCCAATGACCGGGAAAAGGCCAAGATCGAGAAGCGTATCGCCGAGGTGAAAGCCGACTACGCGGTGCGCAGTGCGAAGCTCGAGCAGGCCGGCAAGCTCGTGCGGGACGCCCTGGCGCCGTAGGTGAGACGCGACCGGCAGAGTATACGGGGACGGCGCTCCCGCGCCGTCCCTTCCCTTCACAACCCTGTCGGGGGCGGGACTACTCAACGAGCGTGGGGGACACAGCAGGCCCTTTGGTCATTGACGTCCCATCTCAATACCTGGGGAGACGGCTGGGTTTGTGGCTTGCGAGGCTTTCTCCCGGCCGGACTGAATCGCTCAGACGTTCGGGAGTCGTGACCCGCTATGCCCTCGCGCATCCACGTCATCGTCAACCCGGCTGCGGGCCGGGGCGCGCCCATCCTTCGCATTTTGAACTCGGTGTTCCACCCGGCCGGCATCCTCTGGGACGTCTCCGTCACGCAGCGCAGCGGCGATGCCGCGCGATTCGCGACCCAGGCTGTGGGGGCCGGGGTGGACGTCGTGGCTGTGTGCGGCGGGGACGGCACCGTGATGGAGGTGGCGAGTGGTCTCTTCGGGAGCCTAACCCCGATGGCGATCTTGCCCGGCGGTACCGCGAACCTCATGGCCGTGGAGTTGGGGATTCCCCGTAATCTCGCCCTGGCGGCAGCGATCGCCGCGCGCGAGGACAGCGTCACGCGCGTGGTGGATCTGGGAAGGGCGGGAGACCGTCACTTCATGCTTCGTGTGGGCATCGGACTCGAGGCCCGAAAGGTCGAGGCCACCACGCGAGAGATGAAGGACCGCTACGGCGTTCTTGCCTATTCGCTGGGCGCGCCGCAGGCGCTCCGGATCTCCAAACCCGCGCGGTTCAGGTTCTCACTCGACGGGCAGGCGGCTGAATGCGAGGCAATCGCGTGCGTCGTCGACAATGCCGGTACCGTCGGCATCCCTGGGCTGTCACATTCACACCAGGTCAGTGTGAGCGACGGGTTCTTCGACGTCTTCGCTCTGCGCCGCCCTCACGAGCTGCTTCCCGGATCACCGCTGCCCGGCCGCACGCCAGCACCCCGCGGAGGGCGCGCCCGCGCTGAGATCGCTCAACACTGGAGGGCGCGTCACATCACGATCGGGACCGATCCGCCTCTTCCTGTGCAAGTCGACGGTGAAATGTGGGGCACGACTCCCATCAGTGTCGACGTCCTGCCCAGGGCGGTCCGAGTGCTCACGAAGCCATCGCCGCCAGCGTGAACGTCGCCCGCGTGAGGAGTCTCGTTCATGCGGGCGACCCACGTCAATGGGCAAGACCACGCCAGCACCTCTGCCTAGTTGGCCAGCAGAGGTGCCAGCGCGGTCCCCGTGAGTCGGTCCTATCCCGCCTTGCGCTCTTTGAGTTCCTTGAGCCCATAGACCTCGAGCCCGTCGGCTCGGCGGAAGGGGATACTAAGATAGACCGCACCATCTCTCACCGCAGCGACCAGACCGGCTGGAACGCTGCGGTGATCGCGGCCACGACGTGCGCGACGAATGATTACATGGGTGATCTGCCGATGAGCGCGGTTGACGATGAGGTTGCTCACGCTGCCGATGGCGCGCCCGTGAGAATCGCGCACCGGCATGCCCTTCCGAACCTCGGCCGCCCGGTCTGGGACGCTGCGCTGGCGCAGAACCATGGAGCCCTTGGTAGCCCGCGACGTCGGCAGCAAGCCCAACTGCTCGAGAACGGGTGGGGGGTAGTCGCCTGAGCGCACCTTCGCTTCGTATGCCGGAAACGTCCGTAACTCCCGTCGGGTGAGCCCAAGCTCGCCGGCTGCGGACGTCGTCTCAATGACGTAGGACATGGGAACGGTGATCTCCCGCTTGCGGGGTCCACGTCCCACCTTGACGATGACGTAGGTCGGTTTGCGACCGCCCGGGAGGAAGACCAACCGGCTCACGTGACCTGCCCTGCCGTCCAGGCAGTTGACTGGTAAGCCCAGCGCAAGCTGTGTCTTCATGACCGAAACATCCCCTCTCTCAGCTCTGGGCGTTGAGTCTCTTGAGCCCGAGCCCTGCCAGAATGAGCGTGACGCCGAACAGGACCGCGTAGAGACCGATCAACCAGGTTACCGCGAGCGCCCCCGCAGCGGGTGCAATCACGATCCACGCTCCGAACAGGACGGAAATGATCCCGCCAAGGATCATCCAGAATTCGCCCTGGATAACCCGACGCAATTCGATCGCCGCGACGATGGTGAGGATGCCCCTCAGGATCGCCCAGTAGGCGATGAGCAGGAGGAGTGCGAACGCGGTGATCCCCGGCCACCGGAGGGCGATCAATCCGACTGCGATGCTGACCAGCGCATGCAGCACCCAGGGCCACCAGGGCTCCTTGGCCTCCGCCGCGCCCACGGATGCAAGAAGAGCCAGGATGCCATCGGCGAGGACCCAGAGGGCCACCAGGAGCAGGAGCGCAGCGAGGGTCGCGCCAGGCTGGGCAAAGGCTAGCACGCCGAACAGCACGGCAGCCATCCCCTGAAGTACGATGACCCACCACTTTCGAGCGAGGTCCTTCAGAACTGACATCCGTCTCACCTCCAGGGTGTCTGATCTACCAACGAGACCCAAGAACTTACGCACCATGGTGCCTATCAGGACGTCCGTGAAGAGTGTCGCGCGGGTGGGCGGGGAGTGCATTGACGCGGATCAAGACTTGCGCGGTCCGACTGGCACACCCAGGTTCACGCCGGGCCGATCGCGTGCACCGATTGGGACTGGTCCGTCCTTTCGCCCCCGGGGAATGGCCAGGAAGGGGGTTGAGGATTGCACGCGGGACGCGAACTGACTGGGAACTACCCGGCAAGTGGTTCAGCCCGCGAGGCCGACAGCGGACCTCGCCCGAACGGCGGCCCTTACCGGCCCCGGAGGCTGGAGGTGCCTCAAGAACGCCTCATTGGGCCTGCCCATGGCCAGGTCGAGGGGGTCGCCGTCCCAGACGCTGGATCTCGGCGAGGATATCCTCGGTTTTCGTTTCCATTTCGAGCTGTGCCAGGTCGCTCTCGGGATCGTGCACAACACCGAGTCGTTCCTGGATCGCTTCGCGCATCTGAAGCGCCCGAGTGACCTCGTGTTCGGTCAAGAGC
>CAZNRD010000090.1:0-5333 GCA_964575425.1 uncultured Anaerolineaceae bacterium
GGGTATACCACGAGAACCCCAAGGTGGCCGAGGTGGCCGTCATCGGCGTTCCTCATCCGACCCGCGGAGAGCAGGCGAAGATGATCGTGGTTCTCAAGCAAGGGGAGAGCGCGACCGAAGAAGAGATGATCGATTTTGCCAGGGACAAGCTCGCGAAGTACAAGTGGCCCACCATCGTCGAGTTCCGGACGGAACTCCCGAAGTCCGTCATCGGCAAGACGCTGAAACACGTTCTGAGAGCAGAAGTCCGAGATTGAACCAGGTCGCCGGCATACCGGTATTTGGGCAGCGTGCGGTAGGAAGGGAGAACCGCACGCCCTAGTCCTGTTATCCGTAGGTCGGCGTAGGGAACAACGTCCGAGAAGGGTATGAGATGGGTACAAACGAAGCGACGCTGACGACGAGGGAGAGCATTATCCGCGCTTCCACCTCGGTGATGGCGAGGAATGGGTTCGAAGGTGCCACGCTTAGTGAGATAGCGCAGGAGGCGGGCGTAACCGAACCCACCATCTACCTGCATTTTGAGGGAAAGGAAAGCCTGCTTTTCTCCGTAGCTGAACAGCAGATGAAGAGGTATCTGCTCTTCCTCGACGAACACCTGCAGGGCATCAGCGGCGCCGAAAGCAAGCTGAGCAAGCTTATCTGGTGTCACCTGCGATACAGCGATACCAACCGGGATTTCATGAGTGTCGTGCTGTTTGACTGCAGGAATAACAGGAACTTCTACAAGTCGGCCGCCTACGAGCTCGTGCGAAGGTACTCGGGCATCCTATTGTCGATTCTGGACGAAGGCATCCGGGAGGGCGTCTTCAGGCCGGACATGAACCTGGCATTGGTCAGGGACGTTATCTTTGGCCTCATGGACTACGAGGCGATCCGCTTCTTCGTGACCAGGGAGAAGCCCGACGCCACGCAGGACCACGCCGACATCATGAGGTTGCTCGAAAGAATGCTCTTGACCAAATACCGGCCTCAAGGAGAGCCCGCGGGCAAGAGAGAGCGGATCCTGCGGGCGGCGATCGAGGCCTTCTCGGAGAAGGGGTACGCAGAGGCGACCATCTCCGAGATAGCCGGCAGGGCGGACGTCGCCAATGGCACGATCTACGGCTATTTCGAGAACAAGGAGGATCTGCTGCTCTCGACATCCGAGGACCACTTCAAGGCGGACCTGGAGCACCTCAAGCAGGCGTTCAACGGTAGCGACCCGCGGACGAAGCTGATGTTATTCATGCAGTATTACTTCCAGCAGTACCTCGACGATCTGGACTACATCATCGTCTTCCTGACCAATATCCAGTTCAATCGCAGATTCTATCGGTCGCGCGCATACAAGAGCCAGTACAAGTATGTAACCGAACTGGAAAAGATGATCAAGCGGATCCTGGAAGAGGGCGGCGTGCGAGATGTCAACATCAGGGTCTTCAGAAACATGTTTCTCGGGGCTCTTACTCATATGGCCCTCCGGTGGTTCCTCGCGCAGAGCGACAGGCACTTCGAGAAGCTGGAAGAGATGAAAGAAGTGGCAGGCCTGCTCTCAGATGCTGTGTGGCCGGCCATTCCGGCCGCGGGTTCCAGCCTGGAAACGGCTGTCGGGCGGGAGCAGTCCTGACAGAGGAGAAGGCATGGAGATCGCCCTATCCGAGAAGTACCGGGACCTCAACGAAAGAATAAGCATCAAGGCGGTGCGCAACGTCCGCCGGGGGCAGGAGGCCGAGGAAGGCCGGAAGATCTACCGCCCCGGGGTCCGGGTCTGCCTGGAACGCAACAGGCTGATGACCGAGTCGTACAGGACGACCGATGGCCTGCCCCCCGTCATCAGGCAGGCGAGGGCGCTGGAACACGTCTTGGAGAACATGACGATCTACATCCGAGAATGGGAGAAGATCGTCGGCAATTACGCCTCCTCGCCCGATGCCGTCTTCTGGCCCATCGAACAGAACTGGAGGTCAGTTCACCGGCTGCTGAACAGCGAGGAGGGCGAAGCGCTTATTGATGACGCCGGCAGAGATGAGCTCCACTGGCTAGTCGGGTACTGGAACGGCAGGACGGTGAGCGATATTCGGAAGAGAGTGTTCCAAGGCTCACCCGAGCTTGAGAAGTACTGGAGATACGAAGGCACCATGCTCTGGTCCCAGTGGTCGGATCAGGGCGTCCCCAACTACGAAAAAGCGCTCAAGCTCGGACTGAACGGGATTATCCGCGAGGCGCGGCAGAAGCTCGAGGAAATCGAGAGAACAATTCCCAACGATTACCTGCAGCAGAAGGACTTCCTTCAGGCGGTCATCATCGCCCTGGAGGCCTCCATCCGGTGGGCTGAAAGATACGCGAAGAAAGCGGAGGAACTCGCCTGGGAAGAGAAGGACGAGGTGAGGAAGGCCGAGCTGGAGGAGATCGCCCGCATCTGCAGGAAGGTTCCCGCGCAGCCCGCCTCGACCTTCCGTGAAGCGCTCCAGTCCTTCATCTTCGTGCACCTGATCGGCCACCAGATCGAATTCATCACGCTGGGCTGCGGGTTGCGCTTCGATAGGATCATGGAGCCGTTCTATCAGAAGGACCTGGCCGAAGGGAGAATCACCAGGGACGATGCGATCGAACTGATCATCCACACCCGCATCCATCTGGAGGAACTCGGCCAGATGTACTCGCCCACCACCACACAGGTGTACGGCGGTGTACAGGTCCTCCAGTCAATCGTAATTGGCGGGGTCGATTCCGAGGGACGGGACGTCACCGGCGAGACGAGCTATCTGCTTCTGGATTCCGTCCTGGCGCTCAAGACTCTGCAACCGAGCGTGGTCCTGAGGATTCACGACGGCACTCCCAGGGCCTTGATCGAGAAGGCCATCGACGTGGTAAAGACCGGTGTGGGTTACCCTTCCTTCCAGAACGACAAGGCGCTCATCCCACTACTGATGAGATGGAACTGCCCGCTGGAGGACGCGAGGAATTACACCATCAGCGGATGCGTCTACCTGGATATCCCGGGCAAGAACATCCTCCGGAGGAACGCAACATACCTCTCCCTTCCCCGGTGCCTGTGGTGGGCGCTCCACCGGGGCAAAGACCCGAAGACGGGCGAGCAGTTCGGTGCAGCCACCAAGAACCCGGCGACGTTCGACTCCATCGAGGACGTGATGGAGGCATACCTGGAGCAGGTCCGGTTCTTCATGGACAAGCAGATCAAAGTCGAGAATGTAACCCGATCGATCTACGCCGAGTATTACCCGAGGCCTTTCGAATCCGCACTGACGGATGGGTGCATCGAGCGGGGTGAGGATATGAGGAGGTGGCGATACCCTGGGCGGGTGGAGAGTTTCTCCATCGCTGTCGGTCCGACCAACGTCGCGGATTCCATGGCGGCCCTGAAGAGGGTTGTCTTCGAGGAGAAGGCCGTCACGATGAGCGAGCTGGTGGACGTCCTGGACTCGAACTGGGAGGGGCACGAAGGACTGCGCCGGAGGATGCTCGCCGCGCCCAAGTTCGGAAACGACGATGACTACGTCGATTCGATCGCCTACGCAGTCCATCGCCGCACCGAAGAGGTGGTGGAGCAGTTCTCGGACACCTACGGTTCGGACTTCCACTTGGATGGAAGCGCGGTCTCCGCCACCTACGGCTTGTCCCTGGACACCCCCGCCACGCCGGATGGCAGGAGGGATGGGGAGGCTTTCGCCGACGGATCGCTCTCCCCGACGCCGGGGAGGGATGTGAACGGGCCGACGGCCGTTCTGAAATCGTGCTCGAAGATAGACGCCCTCACTACGTACAACCACCTGCTCAATCAGAAGTTCACCCCGCCGTTCCTGGAGGGCGCGAACAGGGAGGCTTTCCACAACTATCTGAGGACGTGGTGCGATCTCGGGATATCCCACATTCAATTCAACGTCGTGGACAGGCAGACGCTCATCGACGCCCAAGAGAACCCCGAGGAGCACAGCAACCTGGCTGTAAGGGTGGCGGGCTACAGCGCCTACTTCATCGACCTTTCCAAAGGGCTCCAGGACCACATCATCGAGAGGACCGAACAGTGTTTCGTGCGAGGGGGTTGAAGCCGTGAGGCCGAGGGAAACATCATTGCGGATCGGGATGGAGCAGTTCGAGGTGGGGGAAGCGGGCCTGCGCGGGCTCGTTTTCGATGTCCAGAAGTACTCGCTCCACGACGGCCCGGGCATTAGGACGACGGTGTTCATGAAGGGATGCCCGCTCGCCTGCAGATGGTGTGCCAACCCCGAGTCGATGAGCGCCAGACAGGAGATCATGACCTACGACATCAGATGCATCGGCTGCGGGAAGTGCGCGCAGGCATGCGGCGCCGGCGCGATCACCCTCACCGAAGCAGGTAGAAAGATCGACTGGGGAAAGTGCGATGAGTGCCTCGAATGCGCCAGGGTGTGCCCGGCCAGAGGAATCGAATGCGTGGGACGCTATATGACGGTCGACGAGGTGGTTGCGAAGGTCGAGCAGGACCGCATCTTCTATGACAACTCCGGCGGCGGCATGACGGTCTCGGGGGGGGAACCCCTGCTTCAATGGGAATTCGTCTCGAGCGTGCTCGGCAGATGCCGGGAGAAGGGCATACACACCGCGCTGGATACCAGCGGGATTGCTCCATGGGAGAATCTGCAGCGGGTCATCAAGCATGCCGATCTGGTCCTGTTCGATGTCAAGCACATGGACAGCGCCACTCACAAGAAGGGAACCGGAGTCGGAAACGAGATCATTCTGGAGAACGCCCGGAAGGTCGCCCAAAGGGCCACCACCTGGATCAGGATTCCTCTCATACCGGGCTTCAACGATTCGGAATCAAACTTGATGAGGGTAGCGCATCTTGCCGGTGAGATCGGGGCCAAGAAGATCTCACTTCTTCCTTACCACAATCTCGGATCATCCAAGTACCCCAAATTGGGCCGAGCCTACCCGATGGAAGATGCCCCTCTCTTGGCCGAAGAGAAGGTGAGAGAGCTCAAGAGCCGCCTCGAGGCCATGGGGCTGTCGGTCGAAATCGGCAGGTAGCGCGGCATCGCTCCAAAAAACCTACCGGCTAATCTGGTTTGCGGGGCATCGGGCTGCCAGGCGGCTCGAGCTCTGCGGCACCTGCGGCGAACCGCAGGTGCGGTGCAGGTGAGCACCCCTTTGCGGTCGCGCAGCACCTCGAGCTTCCGAGGGGCAGCCCCAGCCGCTCCCGGGATGCTTCGCGACTGCCCGGTGGCTCGGGCAGCGGTCCACACCCTATCGCGCATCCTAGTGTCCCGTTCCGGAAATCATGTTAACGACGGACCGCTCTTTCGATGATCTCATCGGCGCTCTTGGTCCAGACGAACGGGGTCGGATTC
>CAZNRD010000091.1:0-5276 GCA_964575425.1 uncultured Anaerolineaceae bacterium
CCAGTACGGCAAAGCGGTCATGCGGTTCGTGCGCCGGCTCACGGCCGAGGAAGCCACCCGCGCCCAGCAGTATCACGAACTCTGCCGGTCGCTGGCGGTGCGCGTGCCGACTGGTCTCGACCCGGAAGTGCGGGAGCAGAGCGGTGAGCAGGTGCCGTTCTGACGTCTGGAGGGCTGGTATGAGCAACCGAGGAATTCTGGTCGCGACCGTAGCAGCGCTGGTCGTGATGCTCTGGCTCACCCACAGGTGGCAACACGGCAAGGGCGGGCCGATCACGCTCGCCCTCGCCTTGCTGCTCCGGCGCATCGGCCGCTGGCTCTGGGCGGTGGGCGAAGCAGTCGAGGTCGGTTACTACCACGGCCGCAAGGTGCGAGACAGCATCCGTCTCGAACTCGAAACGGTGAGCAAATCATGAGCGATGCCCAACTGATCGACGCGCTTGCCTCTCGCGTAATGGGGTGGAGGGTGGCTTCCGGCCGCTTCGTCAAGCCCAGCCGGAGCTGGATTCCGAAGTGGCGCTTCGCACCTCTGGAACGGCTGGAGGACGCCTTTCTGCTCCTGGACAACTCACGAGCAACCTTCACCCTGGCTCAGAGCAAAGAAGGCGTCTTCACCGCCTCCGTGCGCCTGGCACACCGAGTCGGGCGGGCGTCCGGTGAGCCGAAGGCGCGAACGATCACTCTGGCACTGGCGCGCGCAGCGGGAATCGAGGTGGATCAATGAGCCGGCGCAATGATCCGCGCGAAGCAGCGCTGGTCAAGCAGATCCTGGCGGCGCTTCGGTCGGCGCCGGGCGTGGTGGCCCGCAAACGTCATGGGAGCGCCTGGTCCGTCGCCGGCGATCCCGATATCTACGGCTCCATCCGCGGCCGGCACTTCGAGTTGGAAGTGAAGCGCCGGGACGGCGTGGTCACGGAACTCCAGCAGGCGCGCCTGCGCGATTGGGCCAGGGCCGGCGCGCTGGTCGGCGTGGCACGCAGCGTCGCGGAGGCCCTTGCGATCCTCGGCCTCTCCGTATCGGGTTTGGCGAAATGAGTACGGCCACCTACAGCCTCGAAGCTTGGCGGCGCTACCGCGAGCGTAAGGTGCGGCAACCGGAATCCACCGCCTCTGCCGGTCTCAGCCTCGCCGACATCCCGCCCGACGCCGAGATGGATGAGGGGATCGTTATTGGCTTCTGGAATGGCGAGCGCTTCGTTTCCTGGGAAAGGTGGATTGCCACAGCCCCTCTCGCTGTCGAGGCGTCGCCGCCGAAGACTCTGCCCCTCGACGCGTCGGCCTACTGCGCCGATTGCGGCGGCACCAGAGTGTGGCTTGTCAAGGACGGTGACCGCTGGCTGATGTTCGCGGGCTCCCGGAAAGCCGGCAGCAGGCGGCGAGACTTCGCGTCGCCATTTCTTGAACACGCCATGCGCTCCGCCGAGGCCTGGTACGGACCGGCGGCGGGCGGATGGCGTCCGGAGGCACGCACGGCCCAGGCAGGGAAGGAGGCGCTCGATGCCGACCCGGCCAAGTGATCGCCACCGCTACCCGAAGGACTGGAAGTCGATCCGGAAGCGCATCCTGGAGCGCGCCGGGCACCGGTGCGAATTCTGCGGCATCGAAAACAGCGCGATCGGCAGGCGCCGACGAGACGGCACGTTTGAGCGGTTCGAGGGTATGGAGGCGGAGGTCGCCTCCCTTGAAGGTGTCCGGCTGACGTGCATCGTGCTGACGGTTGCCCATCTCGACCATACGCCGGAGAACAACGCTGAGAGCAACCTCCGCGCGCTCTGCCAGCGGTGCCACCTGGCGCACGACGCCACCGAGCATCTTCGGAACGCTCGGGCCGCCAGACGCCGAAAGCTCGATGCCGCGCGGCCGCTGCTGGCAGGCCTGGAGGATTGTCGATGACCGAACCACGGAGTTTTCTCCAGAGTCTCTTCGCGGACAAGCCCAATGAGTCCTACATCCTCATCTGGACCCTGGCCGACAAACGCTCGCATTGGTTCCGTGAGATCGACGAGGCGGCATCGTTCATCGAGTCCGTGCATGACCGGGACGTCTACGTCGGCGTCGGCCTGTCCCCGCGGGATTTCGGCGCGACGCACCGCTGCCCCTCAGATCAGATCCTCGGGCTGGTGGGATTCTGGGCGGATCTTGACCTGAAGTCGGAGGCGCATAGCAAGACCGCGCTGCCGCGCTCCATCGCCGATGCACTCAGCATCATCCCGGCGGCCATGCCGCCCACGGCCGTGGTGGCCACCGGCAACGGCGCCCACGCCTGGTGGCTTTTCAAGGAGCCGCTGGTGTTCGACTCCAGCGACGAGCGTAACGCGGCCGCCGATCTGGTCGCCCGCTGGCAGACCCTGCTGCGCCTCAACGCGGCAAACCGGGGATGGGCCTTTGACCGGCTGTCCGACTTGGCGCGGGTCCTGCGCATCCCCGGAACGCTCAACAACAAGGACCCGCAAAATCCGAAGCCCGTCTCGGTCTACTCCAATGCCGGCCGCCGCTACAATCCCAGCGACTTCGCCGAGTTCCTGGACGACGCGGCCATCCCCAGTCCCGCTGCCCAGCGGGAGGCTGAGCGCGAATGGGCGGCACGCCTGGAAGACGCGCCGCTCATCATCAATCACGACGCGTCTGTGCCCGACGACCTGTTGAAGCGCTACATAGCTGCCGACATGCGCTTCAAGAACACCTGGCTCCGGCAACGTCATGATCTCAAGGATCAGTCTCAGTCGGGCTACGATCTGGCGCTTGCGGATTTTGGTGCGGACGCGGGGCTGTCGGATCAGCAGATCGTAGACCTGATCGTCCATCACCGGCGGATGCACGGGCAACAGCAGCGCAACCGCATCGACTACTATCGCCGCACACTGGCACGGGCCTTCCAGAGGAGTGGCGGCATCGATCCACTTTCGGCCGGGACCCCGGTTACCGAGCCTGGTCAAGCTCCCAAAAGCGACCCACCGCCATCGCAACAGGAGCAGGATCCCGCCACTGCGAAGGCGCTCCTTTGCGAGCGGATCTCACAAGCCTTGGGGGTCCGGGTACTGCGGCTTCTCAAGATCACCGGCGAGGAGCCGACGTACGTGATGGAACTGGAGAACGCGACGGTGAAATTCGCCGGCGTCGGCCGGCTGATCGACCAGGCGAGCGTCCGCGTTGCGGTCGCCGCCGCCGTCAACCGCCTCATCCCCCGCATCAAGCCGAAAGCCTGGGAGCGGCTGGTGCAGACCATGCTCGACGCCCTCATCGAGCAGGAGGGCGGCGATGAAACCGAGTGCGTCGGCGTCACCAAGATGTACCTGACGCGCTATCTGACCGAAACCGCCTTCATCCCTTCCATCGAAACGCAGCCCATCCAGTCGATCCGCAAGCCCACGGTGATTGACGGTCACGTGGCCATCTCCGCCAGCGATCTTCAGATGCACGTGAACAAAGCGTTCTTCCTCAGCCTCACTGTGAAGGCGATCGCCCAGATGCTCACCGTCCTGGGGGCCAGGAGCGTGCGCATCCGCGGCGCCAGGCTCCGGGACCAGAGCCGCTGGCTGTTGCCCAAAGACATGTTCGATCCGGCGGACTTCACCGCGGTGCCGGAGCCGACGCAGGGGGAACCTCATGGCGGGTAAGAAGGGCAAGGGGCGACCGCGGACGTTGCCGGATGCTCAGCCTCGTCCATGCGAGTGGTGCGGCGCGGTGTTTACCCCGATTCGCAAGAAGGCCGGACAACGATTCTGCACGGTCCTCTGCCAGAGGCGTTGGACGTGCAGGCCGGAGGCGAATGCCGAGCTTGCCCGGAGGAGCAAGTACAAGCGCGGTGCCGCTCTGCGGTGGGAGGGCTCGCCGGATGGCTACGTGAAGTTCCACGGGCGCCACATCCACCGTGTTCTCGCCGAAGCAAAGATTGGCCGCCCGTTGCGGCCCGGAGAAGTGGTTCACCACATCAACGGTGACAAACGGGACAACTGTCCGGAGAACCTCGAGGTGCTTCCTTCTCAGGCAGAGCACGCACGCATTCACGGTTACCGGCGCAAGAGAGGACGGCATGAAGGCTGACGAGTCCGCCCTCCAGGTAGACAGAATCCATGACATCGCGGAGGCGGGGGCCGAAGAAACGCGGGAATTCCGCATCTTCGGCCCCCCGTGACTGGGAACAGGCAAGACGACCAACCTGACTCGGCAAATCCGCCGCGCCGTCGAGCGCTTCGGCGCCGATTCGGTCTTGGTCACCAGCTTCTCCCGCGCCGCCGCCGCGGAGCTCGCAGGCCGCGACCTGCCCATCGACCCCGACAGGATTGGCACCTTGCACTCGCACTGTTATCACGCGCTCGGCGCCCCGGAAATCGCCGAGTGCAACGTCGACGAATGGAACAAAGACAATCCGCACCTCCAGATCACGCCGAAGAAGAAACACGGGCGCCTCGATGGTGAGGATGCGGGTGAAGACGAGGGTTCCGAACGCGGCAAGGAAGGTGATGAGTGCCTGGAGCAACTGAACCGGTGGCGCGGAATGATGATCCCGCCCGAGGGGTGGCCCGCTGTGGTGCGCGAGTTCTCCGAGAGATGGAGGCAGTACAAAGACGCGCATGGGTTGCTCGACTTCTGCGACCTGATCGAGGTGGCTCTCCGAGACGTGTACGTGGCCCCGAAGCGCCCCTCCGTGATCTTCGCCGACGAAGCCCAGGACCTTAACCGCATGCAGCTCACGCTCATCCGCAAGTGGGGTGAGCACGCCAGTTACTTCATCGTGGCAGCCGATGACGACCAGACCATCTATTCCTTCACCGGCGCCACCCCGGAAGCGGTTCTCGATCCGGACATCCCCGCCGACCACAAGATCATTCTCAAGCAGAGCTATCGCGTCCCTCGCGCGGTCCACGGCCCGGCCATGCGTCTCATCAGGCAGGTGACGCGACGGCAGGAGAAGGACTACCTACCGCGGTCGACGGACGGCGAGTGCATCCGGCTCTCCAGCGGCACATACAAGTCGCCGGAGTACTTCATCCTCAAGACCGCAATCCAGCACCTCGAGCGCGGCCAGACGGTCATGTTCCTGGCGGCTTGCGGGTACATGCTTCAGCCACTCGTCGCCGTCCTCCGCAAGAACGCGATCCCGTTCCACAACCCGTACCGGAAGTCGAACGGTTTCTGGAATCCGCTGCGAATGGGGCGCGGGTCAACTCCGAGCCGCGTCCTTGCCCTGCTGGTGGCGCATCCAGGTTTCGGCGACGGCCGGCGCGACTGGACCAACGGCGACCTGTCGCTCTGGGCTGAGTGGTTGTCCTCGG
>CAZNRD010000092.1:0-5272 GCA_964575425.1 uncultured Anaerolineaceae bacterium
CGAGGGAGCCGGCTAGAGCAATGCGTCCAGTAGCGCTCTGGCTCGCGCCCTCGAGGTGTCGCTGCTCGATCCGAGCTCGGTGGACGGTGACGGAGAGCTGCGTCTGGCGGCGTTCCGGGAGGTGAGGGACCGCCTCCGCCAGTTGATGCGGGAGTTCGCGGCCGGAGTGGAGTGAGGGAGGTGGCGACGATTGGCCAAAGTCGTGGTGGTCCTCGATGACCAGGAGGTCGTTCGGCTTGAGGCGATTCTTCTGGATCGTGACAAGGATGCAGCCCTGGAGTACCTGCAGAGCGTTGTGATGCAGCAGTTGGAGCAGCAACGCAGGTCGCAATGCAGGCCGCCGTTCTAGCAAGCCCGCGTCCTGTCGTTTTGGCAGTGCCCTGGCGTTCTGCGAACCGCGCAGGGAGACGGTGAGGGTGGATAGAAGCAATCGCATGTGCTGCCCGGTTGACCGCCGGGCAGATTCAGGGACGAGAATCGATCGAAGGAGGTGCGTGATGCGTTGGAGGGTAGCACCGATCGCCCTGGCAGGCATGGTCGCCCTGCTCCTGCCAGGAATGCCGCAGTTCGTCGGCGCGCAGGCCGCTACCACGCTGGTCCAGGGGCTGGGGGAGGAGCCCGACAACCTGGATCCCCAGCGGACGACCCGGTTCCACTCGCTGGTCGTCCTGAGCTACGTGGCCGAGCCGCTGTTCACGCTGGACAAGAACTACAAGGTGGTTCCCCTGCTGGCGCAGTCGCACGAGTGGTCCGCGGACAAGAAGACCCTCAAGGTCACGCTCAAGCCCGAGCTCTTCTTCCACAACGGCGCGCCAGTGACCTCGGCCGACGTCAAGGCGACCTTTGAGCGCTACATCACAGTCTCGCCGCTGTCCTCCTACATGAGGCCGCGCACCGGCGGGATCGTCGGCATGGACACGCCCAATGCGCGCACCATCATCTTCCGCTTCGGGCAGCCCAAGCCGCTGGCGATGATATCCGACCTGTCCGACGCGCACACCGGCATCCTCCCGGCGTCCTTCATAGCCAGCACGCCCTCGGCGGATATCGGCATCAGGGCCCTGATCGGCACAGGACCCTACGTCTTCAGGGAGTGGGTGCCGGGTGACCGCATCGTCATGGAGCGCTTCGACCGGTACCGGTGGGGGCCGGCGTTCTCATCCAACCGCGGCCCTGCCCATTTCCAGCGCCTCGTCTTCAGGGTGGTGCCCGAGGACGCCACGATGACGGCGGAGGTGGCCGCGGGCAACGTGGACCTGACGTTCGACGTGACCCCGGCCGGCCTGGCGCAACTGCGCGCCAACCCGAACGTGGTTGTCATGCAGGCGCCAACCTACAGCGTCCAGTACATGGTCCTCAACATGGAGCGCTGGTTCTTCCAGAGCACGAAGACGCGCCAGGCCATCGCGCACAGCATAGACAAGGAGGCCATCGCGCGGGCTGCATGGCTTGGGGTCGGCCGGCCCCTGGAGGGTCTCATCAACGAGGCGACCATCGGGTTCTGGCCGGGTGTCCGGAACTACGCCTACAAGTACGACGTAGAGCGGGCCAAGCAACTCTTCGCAGAGGCCGGCTGGAGGCCCGGGCCGGACGGCATCCTGCGCCGCGAGGGCGAGCGTTTCGAGGTCACGCTGGTCACGTTCTCGAACATCGATCAGTGGCGCCGCGCCGGGGTCATCGTGCAGAGCCAGCTCAGGCAGGTAGGTATTGACGTCAAGGTCGAGACGGCCGAGGTGGGAGCCGCCTACGATAGGGCCCGGGCAGGGACGTTCGATATCGGGATCTTCCGCAACACGTGGTGGCTGGGGCAGCCCTACCTGAACTTCCTGACCCACTCCACGAATATCCCGGTGAGCAACTTCTCGCGGTGGGCCAACCGTGAGCTCGACAAGCTGCTGGAGACAGCAGGGGCGGCCATTGACGATGACGAGCGAGACCAGGCGCTCAACCGCGTGCAGCGCATCATAGTCGAGTCCGCGGTCTGGGTTCCGCTGGTCTCCAACACGAGCCTGCTGGCCGCGAAGAAATCGGTGGGCGGACTGGAGGAGCTGGCGTCGCATCCCTGGTGGCCTCCTCACCTGAGGGCGCTCGCGCTGACGAGGAAGTAGCCCTGGCAGGACCGGCATGACCCGGTACGTCTTTCACCGGCTGCTGGCGCTGATTCCGGTTGCGATCGGGGTCACCCTTGTCGTGTTCAGCTTGCTGCACCTGACGGGTGACCCCGTCCGACTTCTCTTCGGGCTCAACGTGCCCGAGGACATCGTGCAGCAGCGGCGCGAAGAACTGGGGCTCGACCGCCCGGTGGCGGTTCAATACGTGCGGTGGCTGGAGCGGGCCGTGCGCGGCGATCTGGGCAGGTCCATCACCACCGGTGACCGCGTCACCGCGATGATCCGCCCACGCGTCGCGGCCACGCTTGAACTGACGGTCCTCGCCCTGCTCGTGACCCTGGCCGTGAGCCTGCCCGCCGGCGTGCTCTCGGCGATCCGCAGGAACACCGCCGTGGACAACCTGTCGCGGGTGGCGGCCCTGTTCTGGATGTCCATGCCCACCTTCTGGCTGGGTCTGCTGTTCATGATGATCTTCGGGGTCTGGCTGGGCCTGCTGCCGATCTCGGGGCGGGCCGGCGGCCTCTGGACGCTGGAAGGCCTGCGCAGCCACGTGCTTCCAGTTCTCACGTTGGGCCTTCCGCCGGCGGCCCTGTTCACGCGCCTCACGCGTTCCAGCATGCTGGAGGTCATCGGCGAGGAGTACGTCCGGACGGCGCGCAGCAAGGGGCTGGCCGAGCGAGCGGTCGTGATCCGCCACGCCCTGCGCAACGCGCTGATTCCCATACTCACCCTGATCGGGCTGCGGCTCCCGTGGCTGTTCGGCGGCGCTGTGATAACCGAGACCGTCTTTGCCTGGCCAGGCATGGGGCGGCTGCTCGTGGACGCCGTCCTGAAGCGCGACTATCCGATCGTGCAGGGCATAGTCGTAACGATGGCCATGCTGGTCGTTGCCAGCAGCCTCGTGGTGGACCTGCTCTACGCAGCGGCCGACCCGCGCATTCGCTACGAGTGAGATGCCGACCGCTCCCCGTTCCCGCGTTTTCTCACCGGCCGCCCTGACGCTGCGGCGGCTTGGGCGTCACCGCCTCATGCTCGTGGGCGCGGTGATGGTGCTGGCCGTAGCCGGCTGCGCCCTGCTGGCTGACTACCTGGCGCCCTACGACCCGATCGCGCTCGATATCGAGGCCATGCTCATGCCGCCCGGCGCAAAGCACGTGTTCGGGACCGATGAGCTGGGGCGCGACATCCTAAGCCGCGTGATCTACGGAACACGCTTCGCCCTGTTGATCGGGGTGGCGGTCGTGCTCATCGAGGCGATCATCGGCATCGCGCTCGGCGCCTGCGCCGCCTACTTCGGCCGCTGGCTAGACGCGCTGTTGATGCGCCTGGTGGACGTCATGCTCGCCATCCCGACGCTGGTGCTGGCGCTGGCGATTGCCGGCGTACTGGGCGGCGGCCTGGGCAACATGATCCTGGCCATCGGCATCACAGGATGGAGGGAGTTCGCCCGCTTGATCAGGGGGCAGGTCCTGGTGATCCGCACCTCCACGTACGTGGAGGCGGCCAAGGCACTGGGGGCCGGAGACGCCCGCATCCTGGGCCGGCACATCCTGCCCAACGCGCTGGGCACGGTGGTAGTGTACACTACGCTGGAGATGCCCGCCGCGCTGCTGTGGGCCGCCTCGCTGAGCTTCCTGGGGCTGGGTGCGCAGCCGCCGATGCCCGAGTGGGGCGCGATGGTGGCCGAAGGCCGAGGATTCGTGGGGCAGGCCTGGTGGGTGTCCACGTTCCCGGGGCTTGCCATCATGATAACGGTGCTGGGGTTCAACTTCCTGGGCGACGGGCTGCGCGATCTCCTCGACCCGCGTACCGCGAGGGGCCTGTAGGTCGGGGAAGCCTGGGAGGCCGCATGCGAGCGACGGTAGGTGATCTCGTGGATCAGGTGGCGCGCCGCGGCGACGACATCGTCGAGATGGCGCGGCGTCTGATCAGCATCCCGACCGAGAACCCGCCCGGAGACGTCACTTCTGCCGCGGTCTTCGTGGCCGAGGCACTCAAGGGATGTGGGATCCCGGTGGACTGGCACGAGCCCTCGCCCGGGCGCGTCAACCTGGTCGCCGCCCTGGGCCCAGAGGGCGGCCGCAGGCTCGTGCTCAACGGGCATCTCGATGTCGTGCCCGCCGGCGATCCTGCGCGCTGGGCGCGGCCGCCTTTTGGCGCAGAATGCGCGGATGGATGGCTCTGGGGCCGGGGAGCCGCGGACATGAAGGGCGGGGTGGCGGCCCTGCTCGGCGCAATCATGGTGCTGCGCGGCGCCGACCTGCCCGGGAGGATCGTGCTCACCCTCGTGTCCGACGAGGAGACCGGAGGGCGGTGGGGGAGCCGCTGGCTGCTGGAGAATGCCGGCGTGTCCGGCGACGGCTGCCTGATCGCCGAGCCTTCGACGCCAGGGGTGAGCACGATCGGCCAGCGGGGCGCGCTGTGGCTGCGGCTTCGCGCCTGGGGCGAGCCGGCGCACGGGAGCCTCTGCCCCTATGTCGGAAGAAACGCCATAGTCGAGATGACGGGTGCCCTGTCCGCGATCCAGCGCCTGGCCGGGCGTCCAGGGAAGTTCCCCGAAGAACTGCGGGGGATCCTTGCGCGGAGCAAGGCGTGGATGGCCACGCTGGCCGGCGAGGATGCGACCGATGCTCTCGATCACGTGACCGTCAACGTGGGCGTCATGCGCGGCGGGACCAAGGTCAATGTCGTGCCGGAAGAGGCCATCGCGGAGATAGACATCCGCGTGCCGATCGGCTGCTCCACTGCTGGACTGCGCCAGGAGATCGAGGCGGCACTGGAAGGGACCGCGGTGAGCATTGAGGCGCTCGACTTCTCCGAGCCCAACTACACGATGCCCGATGCGCGCATCGCCAGGGCCCTGGCCGCGGGCGCAGCCACGGTGCTGGGCTCGCCGCCCGAGTTCCTGCTGCAGTGGGCCACGAGCGATGCCCGGCACTTCAGGGCCGCCGGGATCCCGGTGGTGCAGTACGGCCCGGCCGGCCCGGGCATACACGGGTTCGACGAAGGCGTTCCGGTCGAGCAACTGGTGCGCTGCGCGCAGGTCTATGTCGCGACGGCCTTCGCCTTCCTGGACCCTGATGACACGTGTTGGCTTGCGCAGAAGTGACCGCGAGGAGGCAGGCACATCATGACATCAAATGCGCGCCATATCGACGCGT
>CAZNRD010000093.1:0-5013 GCA_964575425.1 uncultured Anaerolineaceae bacterium
CAATATTCCCTACTGCTGCCACCCGTAGGTGTCTGGCCCGTGTTTCAGTGCCAGTGTGGGGGACCACCCTCTCAGGCCCCCTACCCGTCGTCGCCTTGGTAGGCCGTTACCCTACCAACTAGCTGATGGGCCGCAGGCCCCTCCCGAAGCGGCTCGCGCCTTTCCTCCCGGGCCTTCTGGCTCCCGGGATCACATGGGGTATTAGCAGCCCTTTCGAACTGTTATCCCCCTCTTCGGGGTAGGTCACCAACGTGTTACTCACCCATTCGCCACTAGGAACGCCCCTGTATTGCTACAAGGACGCCCTCGTTCGACTTGCATGTATCAGGCACGCCGCTAGCGTTCATCCTGAGCCAGGATCAAACTCTCCGTAAGGACTTCGTCCACGTCCGAAGACATGGAGTGAGTCGAACTGACGGAGCCGTGCTCACGTGGGCTTCCTATCACTCTTCAGTTGTTAAGGTGCCGTCGCTTGAGCGGGCCTATCCTACCAGCCCGCCCCAACCCTGTCAAGGGCAGAGACACAAATGCCAACCTCCGACCCTCACATCGGCTGGCTTCAGACCGATCAGGTACAGCCCCCTCCGGCCGGACCCTGGTCTCTGACGACCTGCTCGCTCGGTTGTCCAGGTCCGCCTGCCTGCGCAGGCAAGACCGCAGAGCTTCTCTTGTATCTATTATAAGGCCCCGCCTCCCGCTGTCAAGGTCTTACCAGAGCACTCGCACCCTGGAAACCCCCGCAGGAAGGCCTCCGCGCCCAATGGCGACCCGGAAGGGGGGTTGACACCCCTGCCGGAGCATCCAACTCATGCCTCCCCGCCCGCAACCTACTCGGGGCTGTGCATCAACGCCAGCGCTACGTGACCGTACTCAGGCTGCGCCGGAACCCGACCGTCGTCGGCCCGGTGACCTCGATCTCGAAGCACACACCAAAGGTGGAGGGAAACAGGTTACAGGCAATGGTAGCCTCGGCGGGCTCCATCGTGACCGTCACACGGGAGACGGACGACGCCGCCCTCTCCCTACCCCCTCCCCGGCGGAAAGCGGCAGGTGAGCCCTTCCGTGCGCGCACTTGCCATCAGCGGCCCGGGCGTGGCTGTGGCCGCCGCGCCTCCCGCCTCCGGGAGCTCCTCGCAGGGGCCGTTGAAGTTGAAGCCGCTCTCCTCCACCCATCCCACACCGTTGAGCCCTGTGTTCCCTCGGCTCAAGTCGACCTGCGCCCATCCCGGCGGGCGGGCAATGACGGCGGCGTAGTCGTTGAGCTCGAGCGTGGCCAGAACCGGCGAATCCACATCCGCCGACTCGTACACCGGGGTCGAGAACATGGGTATGAGGTAGCACACACCGGCCTCAGGCCCAACAACGACCGGCACGCCGCTGCAATCTCCCTCGATGGTGAGGTCGCTTGAGCCTTCCAGCACCCAGCGAAGGCGGAAAAGCCCGGTGTTGGCGGCCTGCGCCACGCCCGGGCCGAAGCCGAACCAGCCGTCGGCGGCCTTCGCTTCGACGGGGTAACTCTCTCCAGCGTGCATCGTGCCGAAAATGCCAGAAGCCGCGCTTGGCCGAAAGTAGGCTGGCACGTCCCCAGCAGCGACGATCATGCACGGACCGGGAGGTGGTGCTGGAGAAGTCGGCGCTGCCTCGGTCGTGGGCGGAGGCGCAGTGGTGGGCACCGGGGCAGCGCAAGCCAGTCCGCCGGCAGCCAGAAAGGTCATGCCGGCCAGGAGAGACAGTCTCCTGCTATTCATGTCAGCCTCCACGTCAACTGGAGCGTGCCTGTGCTCGGAGTTGGACAGCAGGGCGAGAACAGCGGTTTCCATGCCGCAGTCCCGAGAAAGCCTTACATCTCGGAGCGGTCTTCCAGCGCCCGCGTGAGCGTGGTCACGTCCGCATACTCGAGGTCGCCCCCCGAAGGCAAGCCCCTCGCCAGGCGCGTCACCTTCACCCCCCGGCCCTGGAGCCGCTGCCGCAGGAACATGGCCGTGGCCTCGCCCTCCATCGTGGGGTTGGTGGCCAGGATGACTTCCCGAATGGATTCGCGCCCCAGCCGTGTCACCAGCTCCTCGATGCGCAGGTCCTCCGGCCCAATCCCCTCGATGGGCGACAGAGCACCGTGCAGCACGTGATAGCGGCCGCGGAATCGGCCCGTGCGCTCCAGTGCCGCCACGTCAAGCATGTCTTCTACGACACAGACCGTCGAGGCGTCCCGATCGGCGTCCGAGCAGATGAGGCACGGATCGACGCGCGCTTCGGTAATGTTGAAGCAGATCGAGCAGTAGGCCGTGCCGCTGCGAATGGCGGCGACGGCCTCGGCCAGTTCTCGGCTCTCTTCCTCCGGCGCGCGCAGCAGGAAGTACGTCAGGCGGGCCGAGGTCTTCGGCCCGATGCCTGGGAGGCGAGCGAAGGCCTCAATCAGGCGCACCACCGGACGCGGCAGCGAGGCGTTCATCAGGATGCCATCGCGATGGGCATTGATCCCGGCAGCCACCACCACTCATGCGCTGCCAGCGACCGAGATGCCTGGCTCACTCTTCCTGCGCCGACCCGTTCGATTCGCACCGACCGCTCCGGATCGCCCAACCCCGAGCCCCTCCCATTCGCCCGTTTCCACGATCGCCGCGAACCCTATTGCACCGCTACGGCGCTTCCTCGGGCGGAACGGGGCGGACGTCGACCACGTGTGCTCCGAGGTCGCGCAGCGCAGTGGCGACCATGCCATTCTCCTGCAGAAGCCCGGGTGCGGGTTCGGTCTTCTCGGGCGAGGCCGCGCCCGAGGTCAGCGCTGGCCGGATTTCCACGCGCTGGCCGAAAACCTCCTGCAGTGCCTCCTGCGCGCGTGCCAGGCTGTGCCCCTTCTCCATCTTCTCGCGCAGCAGGTCGCTGGCGAAACCAAGCACCAGCACCCCGGCATTCAGGCCGAGGGGACGACAGGAGTTGAGCAAGGCCTGAAGCAGGGGATCGCGCTTTCGGGCGGCAGCCAGCACATCCTTCCAGCGGTCGAGCACAGTCTGGAAGTTCAGGCTCGCGGCTGGGGATGCGGCGGCGTGTGGAGGGGGCTGTGTTTGCCGGTCTTGGGTTGGAGACCGCGTGGGGTTCGGCGAGGCATCCCGCGTCGCGAACGGTTCGGGCCGGTCAGTGATGGAGGCGGGTCTCTGCGGTGGTGATCCCGGCTGGCCCTCAATCACCTCCACCAGTGCCAGCTCGAGGGGCAGCGCCGGCTGCCACCCGGCGCGGCCCTCCACAGCCGCCCGGTTGAACGCGCGGATGGCTCCCAGGAGCGTCGTCAGGGTCAGGGCCTGGGCATGGCGCGCCATCTCCTCGCGGAGTTCCGGCGTCACCTCGAGCAGGTGTGCATTGCCCATCCGTGCCAGGAGCAGCCCGCGCAGGTAGTCTACCACCTGGCGTGCGAACTGACGGGGATCGGCCCCGCTGTCGAGGGCGCGGTTGATAACCGTGAGGCCCCGGGCAGCATCCACGCCGATGATGGCCTCGATCACCTGACGCACCGCCAGTGCGGCGGCAGTCCCCAAGACCTCTTGTGTCTGCACCAAGCTGATCCGGCCCCCGGCCGAGCCCAGCTGATCGATCAGAGAAATGGCATCGCGCAGGCTGCCGGTTGCCTGGCGCGCCACCAACTCCAGGACCCCCTCCTCCGCCTGCAGTCCCTCCTGCTGGATCTTGCCCCGCAGGTAGTCGACAATCGTCGAAACCGGCACGCGCCGGAACTCGTGCCGCTGGCAGCGCGACAGGACTGTGGCCGGGATCTTGTGCACTTCTGTCGTCGCCAGGATGAAGATGGCGTGCGAGGGGGGCTCTTCGAGCGTCTTCAGCAGCGCGTTGAACGCTGCCGTCGAGAGCATGTGGACTTCGTCGATGATGTAAACCTTGTAGCGGCCTTCGTTGGGAGAAAAGTTGATCTTGTCGCGCAGGTCGCGCACATCTTCAACGCTCGTGTTCGAGGCGGCGTCGATCTCGATCAGGTCGAGGAAGCGGCCGTCGTTCACGGCCTGGCACGGCCCACACCGATTGCACGGGCGGGCGGCAAGGTCAGCCGCCAGGCAGTTCGCCGCCTTGGCCAGCAGGCGAGCGGTGGTCGTCTTCCCTGTGCCGCGCGGCCCGGCAAAGAGGTAGGCATGTGCCACCCGGCCGGCCCGAACCGCGTTGCACAGAGTCTGGATAATGTGGTCCTGGCCCACCACCTCAGCCCAGGACTGCGGTCGCCATTTGCGGTATAGAGCTTGGGGCATCAGGCTGGTTTCGCTCCACCGGGCGAGTGTATCAGACGCCCTCGGGCAACGCAAGGCATGCCCTTGTCCCCGTGGCCGGAGGCACCTCGCACCGCCCTGCATATCGGCGGCGCGGTCCTCCGAGAGCGGCAGCACATTATGCTATAATAGAAGTATATGGGGCGTGTAAGCCCTCGCCCGAGGAGGTCGTGATGAGACTGCCTGGCGGGTCGGAATGGATCATCATCCTCATCATCGTGTTGATCATCTTCGGGCCGCGCCTGCTCCGATCGAGCGCCGACATCGGCCGCGGGATTCGGGAGTTCCGCAAGGGCTTGAAGGGCGACGACGAAGGCAAGCCGGCGGCGAGCGAAGAACAGGAGCCGCCACCTCCGACTGCCTCTTCCTGACGCACATCCTTCACTCGTTCTGCGAATCGTGCTGCGAGAACTGAGACGCGCCGAATGCCTGGCGCGTTTCTGATTCCATCTGCAGGCGCGGGCGCTGCAGCCTCCACGGGCAGCGCAGGTCGCGTTCCTCGATCAGGCGGTTGAGCCGCTGCATCTCGCCGCTCGCCTGCCGCCGGGCTTCCCGCCAGATACAACTGCCCTCCCCCAGCGCGCTGCTCCCGATAGAGATTGCCGCAGCCGGGCAAGGCCGGCCTCCACCTCTCCGTCCAGCTCGATCCACAGCGGCGCAAGCCGGCGTTCTCCAGCAAGCGAAAGGCAAGCCGCCACTGGGGATGGATCAGCGACTCATCTTCGCCTGCGAGCGGCTTGCCGGCGCC
>CAZNRD010000094.1:0-4977 GCA_964575425.1 uncultured Anaerolineaceae bacterium
AGCCCAGCACATCCGTGTCGCCGGGCGAGCCGCTCGACTGCCTGCGCAGGATCGTGACCTTGATCCCCTGACCGGGATCGTGGTTGACCACCGTGACCACCTGCTCCTGCGGGATCTTGTAGAGGGCGGCCACCGATTCGCGCGTGATGACGTTGGCGTCGCGGACCAGCCGGTACGCCTCCCAGTCATCGAACATGACGTCGAACGTGATGTAGTATATCCCGGCGTTCTTGCTGCGGACAGCCGACGCCAGATCGCGAATGCGCAAGGGTGCGGTCACGTCCCATCTCCTCCCAGGATGCCCATCTGCACCCGGGCATGGGCCATGGGGTCCAATACCCGGACGGTGTGGTAGATGGTCCAGCGATAGGCGTCCATCCCGCGAAGCTCCTCGTCCGCCATTATCGCCGCCTTGCCGGTCGTGGCCTTCTGGCCGGGGTACTCCGCCACCATCAGCGACTTCCGGTACAGGCGGCAGATCAGCCTGGCCAGATCTTCGTCCCTGGACACGGCCTCGACCACGATGCCGATCTCGTGCGGGAGCTCGCGGCGGCTGGGCTCCCGGTCCTTCATGGTCGCGTCCACGCCGTAGGCGTGCGTGTACACCTCGTAGTCGCGCCCCTGCACCCACTGGGGATACCGGGTGCGCAGCCTCTCCTGCGCAAAGCGCAGGAAGGCCTCGAGGTTCTGAATCGTCAGCGGGTCCCTGATGCCCAGGACGCCGACGAAGCGGTGCCCTACGAACCCCGCGCCCTCGACCTTGAGGCGCAGCTCGTTCGGGGCGAACCGCGCGCCGGTCACCGCGACCGTGCGCGCATCGTGCTGGGTGAATGCGCATCCTGACAGGTGCACGACACCTCCCGGGACGCGGTGCAGGTGCGGATGCGCCTCCTCGTACATGGAGTGGGCGGCAACCGATACCGGCGTGCACACCTGCCTGGGATTCATCGGCTCAAACAGGACGGCATCGGAACGGATCGTCCCCAGCATGGAGTTGCGCGCCATGTAGGGCGTCGCCGCGACCGAGGCGCACTCGAGCACCTTGCCGAGGTGAATCGCAAGCGCACGATCAAACCCCTTGAAGATCGGGTACGAGGCGAAGATGGCGTCGTCGCAGGAGCGTCCGGCGACGATGACCTCGGCGCCCCGCCGGAAGGCCTCGATGTAGGGCTCGACGCCCATTACGCTGACGGCGTGGTCCGTCGCGTCAATGGTCTCGTGGCACAGCGGCGGGCTGCCGTCCAGCGTCTCCACCTCTCCCGCGTCGAGCGCCCTATGCAGCGTCGCCCTGTCCAACTCGACGTAGATGCGCGCAAGGGGGCACGGAGGCAGGTTCTCCTCCCGCGCGATCTCCTCGAGGATGGCGACGGCGTAGTCAACGCCCTTGTCCGTGCCCATGTGGCCGGCCGATCCGATGGCCATGGGTACCCCGCGCCTCCGGCTCGCCAGCAGCATGAGCCGGAGGTCGTGCTTGACCCACTCGCGCGGGAAGTAGCAGACATCCGCGCCCAATCCATATGGGCCGACGTCGTTGCTGCCCGCGTCGGCGCCAATCAGGTGGGGATCGCGCTCGACGCCGCGCCAGAAGGAGTCCTCGTCCATGGGGGTGGCCCCAAGGGCCCCTGTTGCCGACAAGACGCGCAGTTCGTCCACGTTGGTCCTCCAGTCCGGTGCCTTATCACTCACCTGCGGAGCCGGGGGTCGAGCACGTCGCGCAGCCCCTCTCCCAGCAGGTTCAGGCTCAACACGAGTGTCAGTATGGCCAGGCCGGGCAGGGTCGGCAGCCACCACGCCACCGACAGGAACGTGCGGCCGCCGGCGATCATGGAGCCCCAGGCGGGGACGCGCGGGCTGGCGCCGAAGCCCAGGTAGCTGAGACTGGCCTCGGAGAGGATCACGGTGCCCATGTGGATCGTGGCCAGCACCAGTAGCGTGTGGATGACGTTGGGCGCGATCTCCCTGAGCATGATGGCCAGCGGCTTGCGGCCGATGGCCCAGGCCGCCTCCACGTAGGTCTTCTCGCGCTCGGTCAGCACCTGGCTGCGGATAACCCTGAACTTGCCCACCCAGCCCTTCACGCTGAGGACGAATATCAGGTTGCCGATGCCGGGCCCCAGGACCCCCATCATCAGAATGGCGAAGACCAGCAGCGGAAACGCCTGCAGCCAGTCGGCGAAGCGGGAGATCAGGTCGTCGAACCGGCCCCGATGGAATCCTGCCGCAAGACCGAGGACCAGACCCACCGCCGAGGTTAGCCCCACGGTCGCGAAGCCGACGCCAAGCGAGACCCTGGCGCCGTACACCAGGCGGGAGAGCAGGTCGCGGCCCAGCTCGTCGGTGCCGAGCCAGTATCCGGGCTCGGCGCCATCACTCCAGGCCGGGGGTTTGAGGCGCAGCACCAGATCACCGCGCGCCGGATCCTGGGGGGCAATGAACGGGGCGAACAGCGCCACCAACAGGTAGGCGAGCACGATGATCCCGCCGGCGACCGCGGAGGGATGACGCAGCAGTCTCCACAGAGGGCTGCGCACCGCGTCACCCCCAGCGGATGCGTGGGTCGAGCGCTGAGTAGGCCACGTCCATCAGGAAGTTGATCCCGACGAACAGCAGCGCGTAGAAGATCACCCCGCTCTGGACCACAGGGTAGTCACGCGCGAAGATGCCGTTGACGATGAGCAGGCCGATCCCGGGCCAGGCGAAGACCGTTTCGATGATGACGTTCCCGCTCAGCAGCGCCCCGGCTTCCAGGCCGGCCACGGTGACCGTGGGCAGAAGGGCGTTGCGCAGCGCGTGGTGGCGCAGCACCCGGGCCTCGGCCAGCCCCTTGCTGTTGGCCACGCGGATGTAATCCTGCCCCAGGACCTCCACCATGCTCGAACGCAGCACCCGGGCGATGATCGCGCTGTAGTGGGCGCCCAGCGTGACGGACGGGAGGATCAGGTGGGCCAGGGCGCTCATCAAGGCCTGGGGGTTCAGGGTCAGCACCGAATCCAGGACCAGCAGCCCGGTGAGGCGGGTGGGCTGTAGCTCGTAGGCGATGCGGCCGATGCTGGGGAGCACCTTCAGGTGCACGCTGAAGACCATTATCAGGACGATCGCCAGCCAGAACCCCGGGGTCGAGATGCCGAGGAAGTTGATACCCATGCTGATCCTGTCGATTGCGGAATGCTGCCTGGCCGCAGCGATGACGCCTATGGGGATGCCCAGGGCGAACGAGAAGAGCAGCGCGCCAAGCGCCATCTCCACGGTGGCCGGCAGGCGCTCGATGATCAGCCTGGCCACGGGGCGCTTGAGGACGATCGACGTACCCAGGTCCCCGGAGGCCAGGCCGCGGATGTACCGGATGAACTGAACGTGTATGGGCTGATCCAGCCCCAGCTCGGCGCGCATCTGGGCGATGTCTTCCCTGGTCACACCCTCTCCGCCCCGCAGCATCAGGTCCACTGGATCGCCCGGGGCGTAACGCATCACCACGAAGATGGCCAGCATGATGAAGATCGCCACCAGGAAGAGGTGGATCGCGCGCCTGACGATGAACCGCGTCGGCACCTAGCGCTCCAGGTCCACCCTGTGCAGGTTGACGCGCCCGTTGCGGTGCGGCGTGAAGTTCAGTACGCGCTTGCGCGACGCCTCGATGACCTGCGGCACGAGCAGGGTGACTATCGGCAGCTCGTCGTAGATCATCGCGTATCCCTGCCGGAACTTGGCCGTCCGGATGGCCTGGCTCGGTGTGTTCTGGGCGTCGTTCATCAACTTGTCGAACTCGGGCCTCGCGTAGCGCGAGAAGTTGGCCGACTGGTCGGAGCCGCACGTCCAGTAGGCCCACATGGGATTGCCCGAAGCGTTCCCCCACTGGTCCACCACGGCGGTGCGCTCGCCCCGCTGGGCCAGGGGCCTGAGCGCGGCCAGCTCCCACACCCGGACCTCGGCGCGCAGCCCCACGATGTCGAGCATCTGCGCGATCGCCTGGGCCAGGTCCTTGCCGTCCGGCGAAGTGTCTATGACGAGGCTGGCGCCGGACACCCCGGCTTCGCGGAGCAGCGCCCTGGCCTTGGCTGGCGAGTACGCGTAGGGCGTGAGGGCAGGATCTATGACCTCGCTGGTATCCATGAAGGGGCGCCCGCCCAGCACGCTGCCCATGCCGCCGTACAGTTTGTCCACGATCAACTGGTAGTTGATGGCGTGGGCGATCGCCTGGCGCGCGCGTTTGTCCGCAAATGGAGGCTTGGTCACGTTCAGGGACAGGAACAGCATGTTGGTGCCCTTGACGGTGGCCACGTTGATCCCCGGATCTGCCCGCAGGACCGGAACCATGTCCGCCGGAACACCCTGGATTATGTCAACCGCGCCCGAGCGGAGCGCCGCCACGCGGGCCGCCGGGTCGGGGATGAACTCGAAGATCGCCCTGTCAATGGGAGGCGGCCCGGGTCTCCCCGGCAGCTCCGGCGATCCGCCCCAGTAGTTGTCAAACCGCTCCAGCACTATGCGCTCCTTGATGTCACCCTCGACGAACTTGAAGGGCCCGGCGCCGACGGGCCTCCGCAGGAAGCCGTCGGGACCGACCTGCTCGAAGTACCTCTTGGGCATGATCTGCATGTTGATCGCGGTCGTCTCCATCCGGAACTGCGAGACGGGCGTGCTCCGGTGGAACCGCACCGTGTGGTCGTCGATCTTCTGGATCAGGTTGACGCCGATGAACAGGCTCTTGCGCGGCGAGGTCCTGCCCTCCATCGCCCCGTCCTGCGTCACCCGCATCCAGGTGAACACCACGTCGTCGGCCCCAAGCGGGTCGCCGTTGTGGAAGACAACCCCCCTGCGCAACCTGAACTGCCACGTGGCTGGGTCAATCTTGCTGATTCCCTCGGCGAGTTCGGGGACAAGCTTCCCGTCCGGCATCTCCGTGTAGAGCCCGTCGGCCATGTTGCGCAGGATCGTCTCGGTGATGCGCGAGCGGTGGTTGCCGGGGTCGAGCGGTGT
>CAZNRD010000095.1:0-4845 GCA_964575425.1 uncultured Anaerolineaceae bacterium
GGCCTGCGGAGCCAAAGGTCGTGGGTTCAAGTCCCGCCGGGCGCGCCAGAAAAACCCAAGCAGGACGCGGTTTTTGGCTTACCCCCCGCCCCTGGGTTCCTCTCAGAAGCCACCGAATTGATTAGAGACTGATTAGATAGGATTCGGTCCATCACCCGGGCCGCCTCGACCTGCTGATCCGGCAGGTGCGCCGCATACCGGTCCATAGTGAACGCCGCTCGGCTATGGCCGGCCCGCTCCTGGATCGCCTTGATCGGGACACCTTCGGCTTCCAGCCGGGTGATGTGCCAATGTCGCATGTCGTATGGCCGGATACGGGGTACCTTGGCCCGCTCGATAACTGCCGTGAAGTCACGTTGCACCACGTTGTGCCAGTGGAGCGGCCGCCCGTTCCCCTGGGTGAATAGCAGATCGAAATCATGCCAGCGCGGACATCGGGGATTTCGACATCGTTCTTCATCGGTGCACAGGCCTCTTCGAAGGCGCTCCTCGGCCTGCTGCCTCAGTAGTGCTCGGAGTTCGCGGACGACTTCCTCAGGCAAGCGAATCGGCCGCCGCGAATGTGGCGTCTTCAGGGTGGAGAAGGAGAATCCGCCACCCCGAGGTCGCTCAAAACTCTGGCTCATATGCAGCACGCCGTGATCGAGATCCACGTCCCGGCGGCGGATTGCCACGACTTCACCACCTGGCCGGACGCCTGTCGTAATCAGCAGCAAATAGACCGGGTAATAGCGGGAAGACCGTCTGGCCTCTCCCAGGAACCGAAGCGCCTCCTCGGGTGTCCACAGAACCGGCCGATACTCGCGAGCCCTAGGCGCCTCGATGGGATCGCACGGATTGGCGAGGATGAACTGAAGTCGAACTGCATTGTTGAGGGCAGCCCGCAGAATCTTGAAAATCCGTTGTGGATCGACACCCTCCAGCGTCGCGAAGAACTCTTCGACAGTCGCCGGGGCAAGTTTCGCAAGGGGAATGTGCCCGAGCCGGGGTTTGATGTGCCTACGGATCAGGCATTCTCTCGCGCGGAGCTCAACCTCACCGCAACGCGCTTTCGCTGCCGTGCGAAGCCACCGGTCGAGAAAATCTGCGAGGCGCAGGCGCGTAGACCCGCGAGGGCCAACACCCGAACCGTACCCGGGGTTCGTTGCTACGTGCACCAGAAACGCTTCGGCTTCCCGCTCGTTCTTGAAGCCGGAAATCCATTTGTAGCGTCGCTTGCCCGTCGCAGCCTCGAAACCCAGGTACACCACTGCGTAGACTCTGTTGCCCCGGCGCACGACGGAGCCTCGCATGGTAAGCCCTCCCCTCCAAACTCGGGATGGAGAGGAGGTTCCCCTCACGTACTGGCGCTCCTTCATCATGGCCAGAACTTTGACTGTCTGCTCGGCGGTCACCGGGAGCCCCATTGGAGGAATGTGGCCGAAGCAGACCGGATGGGACGTAGCCCTGGTGGCGCTCCGCCAGCACCGGTCGGTGCGCGTCTCGCGGAGCGTCTGCTCCGGTGTCACGCCCTGGCGCCATCCACAGCGCTATGGGGGAGCCGGGCGGATGCGAGGGTGGTTCCGGCACGATCCGGACCAGCGCGCCCTGTAGCTCCCGGCCGGGAGCCGGCGGGGCACTGCCTGGCGCTCACCTGGAAGGGGCACAAAGAGTTCCAGCGTCGGCGCAGAAGCCGGGACACCTCCGGTGGATTGAACGGCGACGCACCGCCGCTGCACCTAGCACCAGAGCGAAACGGGCCCGGCTGCCATTGTCGCCCCCGTTGGCCTGGACCGACCGCTGGGACCGAGCCGGGACCGGTGGGCCAGGCACGCGAAGGGGGTGGACCGGTCGCAGATGCAGGCAGGACGCGGATTTCCGCCGGTGTGACCGGGGCCTATCTTCCCATTTCCGCAGCTTCGGCGGTCCACCGGTCACGGGCGGGGCCCGGCGGACTTCGGCCGTGTGGCGTCCGGGGTCGGCGTGACTCGGCGGCCTACCGCCGCGGCTGGTCCGGGCAAGCCAAGATCGCTTGCCCGTCCGGCGCGCCCGGCGGTGCGTCAGAGGCACCCTGTGGCCGTGCCTTTCAGGCGCTCCTTGAGGGTTCTTCAGCCTTCCTGGGGATGATCGCTATGAGGCGCTCACCATCAGGGTCTTGATGGTTTCCACGCATTCCGTAGGTTTCTTGTGCACCTGCAACCCCCAGAATCTGAGGACCGTATAGCCCAGTTCCTGCAGCCGTTGCGTCTGGCGTGCGTCGTGCAATCGCCGTGCCATCGACGAGTGGAACTTCAAGCCGTCGACGAAGATCAGCAGATTCCTTTTCTGCCTCCGGTCGGGGTAAGCGAAGTCGGCGCGGACAAACGGGATCCCTCGCTCGTCCTCCACCGGGTATTGCTTCTCCGGCTCGGGAAGCCCGGCTGCCCTAATGGCCCGCAGGAGACGCAGCTCCTGCGGCGACTCGCAGCCCTCTTGCCGGGCCTCGTCCCACTCAGGCCCCTCGGTGATGTGCGGTGAGACGCGAACCTCCCCGCGGTGCTCGACTGTCTCTTGGGCGGCGGCTTCGAGGTGGTGCCACACCAGGCGCCAGTCGAGCAGCCGATGCACCCTCTGGTTCCTGTAGGTCATCAGGCAACGGTAGCAGGCCTTCACGCAATCGTGACGATCGAGATGCCGCACGGCCGCCGCGGCGACGTCGGGGAACCGGGCCGCGACGTTCTCCAGAATGCCAGAGCCCCCGAGTATCCGATCGACCCACACAATCTCCATCACGGCTTCCCGAGACTCGCCGTCGCCCTCAACGCGGCGGGTCAGGACCAGGGGCTCCAGGTCTTCCCCGTCGATCTCGAAGACATGTGACGCCCCCTCAACGATCGCATACGCAAAACTCCACGCCCAGGCCACACCTTCCTCGCCGAGGTGCTCCAGGCCGGCCACCACCAGGCGAAGGGTGTCTGCCCGGGCCTGGTGCCCGAGGACCAGGTGTTCCGGCGTCCCGCTGCAACGCTCTGCGTGGGGATCTCGCTGCGCCTGGGGCGCTGTGGGCGCGACGCGGCGGCCTCGCCTGCCCTGCGCGCCCTGAGCCGGAGGCGGCGGAGGGGGGAGGTGTTCGCCGCAGGTAAGGCAGAGCCGGAAGCCTGCTGCTCTGACGTTGGGGCCCGGATCCAGCGCCCGCTCTAGAGGGCCGTGGTTGATCCACCATATATCTTCCTGCCGGCGAAGTTCAAGGTGCCATGGGCCCAGGGCGAAGGCGGTGCCCGAAGCGTCGCGCTGCGGGTGGGCTCGGACATCGAAGAAGACGAGCGCGCGCTCTTCCTCGGATTCGGGCTCCACCTCCGCCGGCCAGGCCTGGAAGGCCCCGGCATCTACCGCAACCTGCGTACCTTCGTCCAGCAACGTGTTGCACCGCAGGCAGTTGTTCGCGGCTCCCGCCGGGTTGGCGAGCTGGCAGGTGGGGCAGAGCGTGAAAGCGAACCGCTCCTGCCCCCGGCTACGGCCCAGCGAGCCCGGCCGGTGTAGTGCGAGCCCCTTGACGACCCAGCGGCGCCCCCGCGCATAAACGATCTGGCCAGGGCAGTATTCGCGCTGGGCCTGGGTGCGCGAGGCGAAGATCGGCTCCGCATCATGCCCCAGAGTCAGCGTGCCCGGATCTCCAGGGAAAGCGTATCCGGGGAGCAGGCCCTCCTCCGCCAGAACGCGCGGGAGGTAGGCGTATCGGAAGTCCAGGCGCAACCGGTTGGCCATGTTCCGAAAGCCCTGCTCGGCTTCTCGGTCGCGAAGGCTCTGAGCGACCTTCTGGCCCAACTCGCGCATCCGGCGTACGGCCGACGCGATCAGACGGCCACGTCGCTCCAGGGCCTCGCGCAGATCGCGTCCTGTCAACGTGATGACGCCTTCCATCCACGGCCGCGGGACCGTCCCGATGCCGGCGAACACGTCAAGCGCCCGGCTGAGGGCCGCAGCCTGTGCCCCCTCCACCTGGCGGAGCAGCGGGCCAACGTTCGCCTCGTTGATCTCTCCTTCTTCCGTGAGATAGGGGGCCAAGTTGGCAGGGAAATCCACGCGTGCCTCCTCCAGCACCAAGCTGCGGAGGTGCCTGGCCAGGGCTTCCATGTTGGTCGCATTGAACCGCGGCGCGCTGATGGTGCCTGTGATCATCTCGTCGGGATGGTCGAAGAAGTACCCGTCGTGCGGGGTGTTGCGGCTGAACCCAACCGCGATCCCCATCCGCGACCGACGGCCGATCCGCCCGGTGCGCTGCGCATAGTTGGCCGGCCGAGGTGGGACGTTGCGCAGCGCCGCGGCTTCGAGGTCACCGATGTTGATGCCCAGTTCCAGCGTTGGTGTGCAGGCCAGCACGTTCACTTGTGGTGGCGTGGCCTTGAACTGTTCCTCAATCTTCACCCGCCGCTCGTCGGTCACGGCCGCAGAGTGCTCCTGGGCCACCAGTACCGGCGAGGTCTCGACCTGGACGAGCAGGGCGTTGAGGTTACCTTCAGCCAACGCGCCTTCCCACGCCGCCATTCGCCCTATGCAGCCGTACCGTGGGCAGGCGCCTCCCGGCTGGGTGTTAACCTCAACGTGTCCACAGACGGAGCAGCGTGTGAAGTTGCGTGCGATCTCGAATTGCAATATCTCCACCGGGATCTGGGAGCCAGTGACTTCGTTGGCGTTGCGACCGATGGAGACGGCGCGGATGAACCCACGGTCCTGAAGCCACTCAAAGACAGCATCGAACGCCTCGGCTGTGCCGCGCTCGCCCAGAGCCTGCTCCCAGACTGCCTGCGTCCCCGCTCTGGCGCCCGCGCGGTTCCAGGTCGCCCGCAGTTCGTAGGTGCGGGACTCCCTGGTACGGGCTCCCGGCGG
>CAZNRD010000096.1:0-4800 GCA_964575425.1 uncultured Anaerolineaceae bacterium
CAGGGTGCGATCGTCGCCCGGCATCCCGACCACGCGAAGTGGGCCGGCCGCTCGCTTCCAGAGGCCGAGGTCGCAAGAGCCGTGCTGGCCAGCAGGGGAAAGGGCACGGCCGAGGCCCTTGATGTGGACGGTGTGCCGCGCCTCTGGGCGTTTGCGCCCGTGGGTGCGGTCGAGGGGGGCGATGCCCTGCGCGTCGCGGTCGGCGTCCGCAGCGCCGCCGTCCTGTGGCCCGCCCGTCAGGCGCTGGCACGCAGCCTGCTCGCGCTCGTGCTCGCTGTCCTACTGGCGCTGGCCGGCGCAGCGCTCTGGGCCGAGCGTTTCGTCGTCCGCCCGGTGCATGTGCTGACGGACACCGCGGCCACGGCATGGGTGCAGACCTTTGAGGCCGTTGCGGATGGCGTCTGCCTCCTGGACAGCCGATCCCGCATCGTGGCCTGCAACAGCGCCATGAGCGCCATGTTCGGCAGGCGCGCCGACGAGATGCTGGGGCGGCATTGCTGGGAGGTTGTCCACGGGACCAACGAGGCCATTCCTGAATGCCCCGTCGTGCGGATGAAGCAAACCCTGCGTCGGGGAAGCATGGCGATGCAGGTAGGCGATCGCTCATATGATGTCACGACTGACCCCGTTTGTGATGAGCGAGGCGCGCTGGTCGCTGTAGTGCACATCGTGCGCGACTCCACTGAGGCCAAACAGGCCGAGGAGGCGCTGCGCTCTCAGCGGGAATACCTTGAGCGGCTCCACGAGGCCATCCGCTCTGCTCTGGCGTCTCCAGATCTTCAGACGATGTTGCAGGCGATGGCAGACCGGCTCGTCGAAGTGCTCGGCGCCGACGCCTGCTACATCAACCTGTGGGATCAGGCCCGGCAGCAGCCGACCCTTGGCGCGACCGCGGGAGTGGATCCCCCCGCGGTTCTGTGGGGTCTAATCGAGCCCGGCACGGTGACGCTTACAGGTTCGGTCCTGGCAGCAGGACATGCGATTGCGGTTGAGGACCTATCTGACACTCCATTCGTCAGCCCGCGCCTCGTCTCCGCTGTGGCGCACAGGTCTGCTATCGGGGTGCCGCTCATCGCCGGCGACGAGAAGCTCGGCGGTCTCTCGATGTTCTTCAGAAAGCGCCGGAGCTTCACCCGTGACCAGATCGCACGGGCCGAGCAGGCCGGAGCGATCCTGGCCCTGGCACTGCAGAGGGCATTGCTGCTGGAGCAGGCCAGAGGGCAGGCCGCCGAACTGGAGCGCCGCGTGGAAGAGCGCACCGCAGCGCTCCTAGAGGCCAACGCCGACCTGGAGGCGTTTGGCTACTCGGTCGCGCACGACCTGCGGGCGCCGCTGCGCGCGATGCGAGGCTTCGGGCAGGCACTGCGTGAGGACTACTCGGAGCTTCTGGACGAGGAAGGGCGGGACTACCTGCGGCGGATCGTGGCCGGCGCCGAAGAGATGGACCGCCTGATAGAAGACCTGCTAGCATACAGCCTCCTCGGCCGCCTGGAGATGCACCTGAATCCGGTGAGTCTCACGGATGTTGTGGGAGGAGCACTGGCCATGCTGCAGGAGGACGTTAGCAGGCAGGATGCGGTGGTGCGCCTGGAGGAGCCCTTCTACACGGTGATGGGGCACCGCCCAGTGCTGGTGCAGGTGGTCTGGAACCTGCTCTCGAACGCGCTCAAGTTCATACCGGCCGGCGTGATCCCTAGGGTGCGCATCTGGGCGGAGGCTCGCGACGGGCTGGTGCGCTTGTGGGTTGAGGACAACGGCATCGGGATCGCGCCCGAGCACCATGCGCGGATATTCCGGGTGTTCGAGCGGCTGCACGGATCAGAGGACTACCCAGGGACGGGAGCAGGGCTGGCGATCGTGCGACGGGGGGTCGAACGCATGGGCGGTCGGGTAGGGGTGGAGTCGAGCCCGGGGCAAGGGAGCAGGTTCTGGATCGAGATGCCGGTCGTGGACTTGTCATCGTCAAGGGAGCCCGCCGATGTCCGTCGGGCCTACGACCTCGGCGCCAATTCCTATCTGGTCAAGCCCATGACCCCGGATGCGCTGTGAACGCCCCCCTTCGCGTGCTCCTGGTGGACGACAACCCCGATGACCGGGTCATGGTCGAGCGTCGGCTGCGGCGGGAGTTCCCGGACCTGCAGGTCGAGCAGGCCGTCGGCGCCGCGGGATTCGACAGGGCCATCGAGGCGAGGGGCTTCGACCTCGTGATCACCGACTACCGGCTGCGGTGGAGCGACGGGATCAAGGTGATGCGCGCGGTGAAGGCCAGGATGCCCGACTGCCTGGTTATCATGTTCACCGCGACCGGCGGCGAAGACGTCGCGGTCGAGTCCATGAAGAACGGCCTCGACGACTACGTCGTGAAGTCGCCCAGGCACATGGTCCGCCTGGTGGCCGCAGTGCGTGCCGGGCTGGAGAGGGTCCGTCAGCGTGCGGCCTTCCGTGACTTGGAGGAGCGCTACGTGCGGCTGTTCGAGAACGTGCCCGTCGGTCTCTTCCGCACGGCGCCCGACGGCCGCATTCTCGACGTGAACCCTGCGTCCGTGGAGATGTTTCGGTATCCGAGTCGGGAGCAGATGCTGGCGCTCGGCGCGGTGGACCTCTATGAGAATCCCGCGGACCGCGAACGGTTCAAGGCGATGGCCGAGACCGCCGAGGTCGTTCGTGGGTTCGAGGTGCGGCTGCGGCGGCGCGACGGCACGATCTTCTGGGGCGAGATGAACGTACGGGCTCTGCGCGACGCCGCCGGACAGGTCGTGTTGTTCGAAGGGAGCACGCTGGACGTCAGCGAGCGCAAACAGGCCGAGGAGGCGCTGCGCGCGCATCAAGAGCGCCTCGAGCGGCTACAAGGGGTCACGCAGGCGGCGCTGGAGGCGCCGGATTTCGAGGGGACGCTGCAGGCGATCGCTGCCCGGATCGGTGACGCTTTCGGCGCCTACGGCTGCTACATCGGGCTGTGGGACGAGGCAGGAAGTCGGGTCGTGCCTGCTGCGGCCGCCGGCCCGCAACGCGACACCTATCCTAAGCTGCGCATCGAGCCGGGTGAGCCCACGCTGACCTCATCCGCGCTGCGGGCAGGACGCGTACTGGCCGTTGAGGACACGCTCAACTCTCCACTCGTCAGCGCCAGGATAGCCCGGCTGCTCGAGACAAGATCGGCGCTGGTGCTGCCCCTGTTCGCAGGCGGCCAGGGGCTGGGCGCGATAACCGTGGCCTTCGATCGGCCCCACAGCTTCACCCCTGACGAGATCGCGCAGGCCGAGCAGGCCGCAGGCATACTCTCGCTCGCCGTAACCAGGGCACGTCTCCTCGACCTTACCCGGCGGCACGCCGACAGCATCGCTGCCAAGACGCGCCTTCTCGAGGCCCTGCTAGGCACTAGGGATCTGGACGCGCGTCTGCGCCGCACCCTTGACTGGGCCATTGACTTCCTGGGCGCACAGATGGGTGGCATCTTCCTGCTGGAAGGCGGTGTGCCGGTCCCCAGCGTCTGGAAGGGCGTCTCCGACGACCTGCTGGATGCGATCCGCGCGCTTCCCGCTGACGTTCTCACCGACTTGGGGCAGCAGGTGCAGATCATCCGCGAGCCGCTCGACGAGCAGGGCCGGATGTTCGAGTTCGCCAAGCGCGCTGGCATCCAGGTCTGGGTCGGCGTCCCCTTCTTCCTGCCGGCCGGGCAGACGGGCACGGGGAGCGCGGAATGGCGCGGCACCATCGTGGTGGCCAGCCGCGATCTCGATGCCATACAGGAAGACAAGGTGGCCGTGGTCGAGGAGGCATCCCCGCAGGTGGCCCTGGCCGTCGCCCACGCCCATGCCTACCTCCAGGCCCAGGATCGCCTGGCCCGGCTGCGGTTGCTCCACTCGATTGACCTGGCCATTACCTCCAGCCTGGACCTGCGGGTCACGCTGGCCGTCTTGCTCTCCGAGGTCGTCGGGCATCTGCGCGTTGACGCCGCTGCCGTGCTCCTGTTCGGCCGGCACACGCACGTCCTCGAGTACGCCGCCGTCCACGGCTTCGCAACCGGCGCGCATCGGAACATCCGGCTGCGCCTGGGCGAAGGTCCTGCCGGCCGCGCCGCCCTGGAGCGGCGCACCATCAGCATCCCAGATCGCCTGGCCGACCTGTCGGGGCCGGATCGGTCGCCGCTGGCCGCCGGCGAGGGCTTCGTCGCGCAGGTTGCTCTGCCGCTGATCGCCAAGGGCCAGCTCAGGGGCGTACTCGAGCTGTCACACCGGACGCCGTTCACCCTGGATCCCGAGTGGCTGGCGTTCCTGGAGAGCCTGGCGGCCCAAGCCGCGATCGCGGTGGATGACGCCGTGCTGTACGGAGACCTGCAGCGCTCCAGCGCCGATCTGGCGCTGGCCTACGAGGCCACCCTTGAAGGCTGGGTCAGGGGTCTGGACCTGCGCGACAAGGAGACCGAAGGGCACACGCGGCGCGTGGTCGAGATGACGCTGAGTCTGGCCGCGCGGCTCGGCGTGCCCGAAGCCGACCTGGCGCACGTCCGCCGGGGCGCGCTGCTGCACGACATCGGCAAGATCGGCGTCCCCGACGCTATCCTGCACAAGCCCGGCCCGCTTACCGACGAGGAGTGGGCCGTGATGCGAAGGCACCCCGTGCACGCGCGCGACATGCTCTCGGGCATCCTGTTCCTACATGCGGCCCTGGACATCCCGCGCTGCCACCACGAGAGATGGGACGGCACGGGTTACCCGCAGGGCCTGCGTGGCGAGCAGATCCCACTCGCGGCGCGGATCTTCGCCGTGGTGGATGTCTGGGATGCGCTGCGCTCCGACC
>CAZNRD010000097.1:0-4611 GCA_964575425.1 uncultured Anaerolineaceae bacterium
CATTACCATCTCCTCGTCGGTGGGGATGACGAAGACTCCTACCGGAGCGCCCGGCGCGTTGATGGCGCCTTCGGCACCCCCGGTCGTGTAGGCGTTCCTCTCCTCGTCCAGCCGGACCCCGAGGAATCCCAGGCGGCCGCAGATCGATGAGCGAACCTCGGGGCTGTTCTCGCCGATGCCTGCGGTGAACACCAGGGCGTCCAGCCCGGCCATCGCGGCCGCGTAGGCCCCGACGTACTTTCCGACCCGGTAGCAGAACATCTCGATCGCGAGGGCGCTCCGCCGGTGCCCGCTGGAGGCGGCGTCCAGCAGGTCCCTGACGTCGGCGCTGGAGCCCGAGATCCCCAGCAGCCCGCTGGACCTGTTTAGCACCTGGTCAATCTCGCGGATGCTCATGCCGAGCTTCTCGGCCATGTAGAGCGGCACGGCAGGGTCCAAGTCCCCGCAGCGCGTCGCCATGATCAGGCCTTCCAGCGGCGTGAAGCCCATGCTGGTGTCTGCGGAGCGGCCGTCAAGGACGGCGGTCACGCTGGAGCCGGCGCCCAGGTGACAGGAGACCAGCCGCCGCGCCGCGCCTCCTTCTTTGCCCGCCAGGTCGGCGGCGCGCCGCGAGACGTACAGGTGGGAGATGCCGTGGAACCCAAACCGGCGGATGCCGTGCCGCTCGTAGAACTCGTAGGGCAGCGCGTACAGGAACGCGGCCTCGGGCATCGTCTGGTGGAAGGCGGTATCCAGCACTGCGACCTGATGCGCCTTCCCGAAGAGCGCCGTGGCCGCGACGATCCCGGCCAGGTTGGCAGGGTTGTGCAGGGGGGCGAGATCCACGCAGGCCTCAACCTCGCGGATGACGTCGTCGTCGATGCGCACCGCGGATTGCGCGATCCGCCCGCCGTGGACGACCCGGTGCGCCACGCACCTGATCTGGCGGGCGTCCTGCGCACCGGCTGCCACGAGCCCGGCGACCACCTCCAGGGCGGCCGAGTGATCACCCGCCGAGATCGCCTGGTCCAGCTCGCCCTGCGCGCCGGCGTGGCGCACGCGCGCATCAGGGGTGCCTATGCGCTCGACGATCCCCCGGGCTGTGGGCCTGAGAGAGTCCCCGTCCACCTCGAACACCTTGTACTTGACCGAGGAGCTCCCGCAGTTGAGGACGAGGATCATCGCCCTCCCCCTTGCGCCTGCGCCTGCACGGCCGCGATCGCCGCCACGCCCACTATGTCCTCGACGCTGGCGCCGCGCGACAGGTCGTTCACCGGGCGGGCAAACCCCTGCAGCAGGGGGCCGTAGGCGCGCGCGCCGGCCAGCCACTGCGTCAGCTTGTAGGCGATGTTGGCGGCGTCGAGGTCTGGAAAGATCAGAACGTTCGCGCGCCCGGCCACCGGGCTGGCCTCCTCCACCTTCCGGGCCGCGATCGCCGGGATCAGAGCCGCGTCGGCCTGGAGCTCGCCGTCGATCAGCAGGTCGGGGGCCTTCTCCCGGGCCAGGCCCAGCGCCTCGGTGACCTTGTCGACGCGGGGATGGGATGCGCTCCCTTTCGTGGAGAACGACAGGAAGGCCACGCGCGGCTCCCATCCCAGCAGCACCCTGGCGCTGCGGGCGGTCGTGATCGCGATGTCGGCCAGCTCAGGCGGCGACGGGTCGGCGTTGACCGCCGCGTCGGCGTAGAGCAGGCAGCCGTCCTCGCCTCCAGCAAACCCCGGTATCTGCATGATGAAGAAGCTCGAGGGCAGGGAGATCCCAGGAGCCAGCCCTATGACCATCTCGGCGGCCGAGATCAGGTCCGCGCTGGGATTGGCCGCGCCTGCCACCATGCCCGCGGCCCGCCCCATCTCGACCATCATGCAGCCAAAGAACAGGGGCCGTACCAGCAGGCGCCTGGCCGCCCCGGCGCGCAGACCCCGGCGCTCTGCGTAGTGCTGGGAGAACTCATCAAGATCGCCGGACTCCTCTGGGTTGATCACCTCTATGGATGCCAGCGGGATCCCGGCGGCGGCCGCCCGCCGCGCGATGACCGCCGCGTCCCCCAGCAGTATCGGCCTGGCGATCCCTTCCTGCGCGAGGACGGCGGCGGCCCTCGCGCACCGCTCATCCTCTCCCTCTGCCAGTACGATGGTCTGGGGGTTCGCTAGGGCCTTCTGCTTGAACTGCTCTATGACGTCTACCTGATCGCTCATGTGGCACGCCACCTCCCGGCCGCGGGCGCCTCAGGTCTGCAGGCGACGGTTCAGGTAGGCGACGGTGTCCCCGACGGTGAGGTTTCGCCGGGACTCCACGAGTGGTATCGTGATGCCGAACTCGTCCTCGAGCGCCGCTATGAGCTCGATGATGTTGGCCGACTTCGCCTTCAGATCCTTGACGTAGGCCGTCTCCGGGAGCAGGGCGCCGGGATCGACCTTGAAGATCTCCGCTATGATCTTCTTCGTGCGCTCCTCGATGCTCATACAAGTACCTCCCTCAGGCGCGAAGCGAGACGGCGACGGCCACCGCGCACTCGGCCTCCCACGACACGCTAACCAGCACGCCGCGGATCCCGTTCCGCGACGCGACATCGGCCGCGCGCCCCGCGAGCGCCGCAGTCGGCTCTCCCCGCCGGCTCGCCGTGACCTCGATCTCCGAAAGCTCCACCGCGTCGTCTGGGCCGGCGCCGAGCGCCTTGAACACGGCCTCCTTGGCCGCGAAGCGAACGGCCAGGGCCGCGATGAAGTCACCGTGCGCCCTGGCCTCGGCCAGCTCCGTACCGGTGTAGACGCGGTTCAGAAAGCGGTCCCCGCTGCGCTCGACGATCTCAGCCAGCCGCTTGAGGCTGATGATATCGATGCCTACACCGGCGACCGGAGAGTCCATGGCAGAGGGCAACTGGGGCGCGGGCGGCCCAGGAAGGGCCGCCCGCATCACTCAGGCCGGCTTGAAGACGACAATGCTCAGGTCGGCGATCACCTCACTGGTGGCGCGCACCTTGAGCGGGAGTTTGCCCGAGAACTGAGCCATCTCAACCGGGTCCGTCGGCACGTCCTTGATCATGCTCAGCCACACAGGGCCTTCCTTGAGCTTCACAAGGCCGTACGCGTAGGGTGCGTAATCGGCAAACCTCAGGGCCGGGAGCGCGCTGCTCGAGAAGTACAAGAGCTCGCCCTCTCCGCTCATCTCGACCCAGTCGAGGTCGTCCGAGCTGCACTTCCGGCAGTAGGCCACCGGGGGGAACGTGTAGGCGCCGCATGCCTTGCACTTCAGCGCCATGATCTTGCCCTGGCTCAGATCCTGGTAGAACCTGGTGGCTATCATATCCACGGTTAGCCCCTCCTTCCCAGCACGGTGACCGAGGAGTGCATGCCGTATCCGTGGTTGTGGACGGCGGCGACCCGAGGCGGGCTCTTGATCTGTCGCGGGCCGGCCTGCCCCCGCATCTGCTTCACGGTCTCGTAGACATCCGCGCCGGCCGATGCCCCGAACGCGTGTCCCATTCCGTGCCGACCGCCGGAGGTGTTCATGGGCCTATCGCCGTCGAACATGAAGCGGCCGTCAAGGGCGGCGCGCCACGCCTGCCCCTCGCCCACGTATCCCGACAGCTCTGAGAGGAGCAAATGGTAGGACTGCATGCAGTCGTGGATGTGCAGGTACTCGATGTCGCTGCCCTTGACATCGGCCATCTCGTAGGCCCCATCAAAGGCCTTCTTGTCCTGAGGCCAGAAGCTTGGGTCCTCGTACCACGGGAAGTTGCTCACGCTCCACTCGAAGCCGAGTATCTCGATCGGAGGGTTCGGGGCACCCTTCGCCACGTCGGCGGCCGTAATGACGTACGCTGAAGCACCGTCGGCCGGCGACAGGATGTTCATCAGGCGCAGCGGCCAGGCGGCGTAGGGATTGTGGCGGGGCGACTTCCAGAACTCCTCGACGCTCGAATACCCCTTGTCCTTGGCCTCGGTGGGAACGTCTGTCTTGACCACGGCCTTCGGATTGAGAGAGGCGTGGCGCCGGACCGCCGTAGCCAGATGCATGAACACGCGCTCCAGATCCTGGTGCGAGAGGCCGAACTTCTTGCCGTAGGCCAGCGCCGGGAGCGCGCCGTAGGCGGTCAGGATGTCGTACCCGTGCGGGTAGGCGTACACCTGGTCGACCCCGAAGTCGGTCCAGAACCACAGCATCGCAGGATCGACGGGCGTGCGCTCGGTGGGGTTCTTGGCAGGCTCCGAGAGCAGCGTCTCCACCGCCACCACGATCACGGTGTCGAACCGTCCAGAAGCCACCGCCATTGCTCCAAGGCCCATTCCGGTGTTGGTCGTGGAGCACGCCGTCGTGAAGTGGAGGCCGGGCTTGAACTGCATCCCGATCCAGTCCGAGAGGCGCGAGTAGTGTGAGTAGACGTGCGAGGTATGGCTCTGCATACCCCCGATGAAGAAGGCGTCGATGTCGGTGGGACGAAGCCCGGCGTCCGCCATGGCTTCCTTGGCAGCGGCCACCACGAGATCCTGAGTACCCATTCCCTGGATGCCGGGGGTGTCCAGGACGCTACCGAACGGAGTACAGCCCACCCCAACAATGGACGGGCTTCGCGCAAGACGGCTGACCTTCTTGTTCGCCATTCAGCTCGCCTCCTCACTATTCGGTTTTGCG
>CAZNRD010000098.1:0-4446 GCA_964575425.1 uncultured Anaerolineaceae bacterium
GTCTCTTGCCGATCTCCTGCCTGCCGAACCCGGCGCCTGCGGCACCTCCAGCCGTACCGCAGGGGCGCAACCCAGGCCTCGGTGACCGGGCGGCCGGAGCCATCCGCATCCTGTCAGAAGCGTGGGATCTGTAGCAGCAGGTATCCGGCTTCCTCAGCGTACGCTGCCGCAGGATCGAGTCTGAGGTAGGTTTCCAGCGCACGACGCGCCGCAGCGAAATGCTCTTTGATGAGATCCGCGTTCCTGCTTGCACGCGCCAGCCTCAGGTGAACCACGCCAAGCCAGTAGTATGGCTCTGCCCAGTCTGGCCGAGCCGCAGTAATCATCATGAGTTCTCGCAGTGACGCGAGCACATCCTCGCGGCGAAGCAGAACCCGAACGAGGCGCAGCCTGGCTTCGTGATCGCGCGGGTTGGCGGCGATGTGGCCCCAGTACGCAAGTATCAGGGCTTGATCTATGAACCGAGCAAGGTCGTCTCTCTCGAAGAGCGTCGGCCTGGCCAGAAGTTCCGCCGCAGCGGCCTCCTCGAGGGTTTGTGCGGCGGAATGGTGCTCGCCCATCTCGTGCAGACACCTCCCGACGAAGTACAGGACGGTCGCCCGCTCCTCGGGGGGATAGCTCACGTTGGCCAACGCCTCTCGCCCTTCGGCCACAGTCTCCTTGCAGCGTTCCCAGTAGAACAACCCGGCGATCAGCCAAAGGCGGACACCAGGATGCCCAGGGGCCCGGCGCTTCGCGCGCTGGAGGAGATCAACCGCAGACTGGTATTCCATGATGTTCACCCAGAGGCGTCCGAGCACTAGATAAGCACTCAGCATCGCCGGGTCGGCCTCAATGGCTTTCAGGCAGTTCTCGACAGCCGCATCCACCTGTGCTTCGTCAAGCGCGGCTTCGCAGGCATCGAACAACTGCTGCGCTGTGGGCTGAACCGCCGCGCCACCCACGGCAGCGCAAAGCAGCACTACAACCCCTGCGATGAAACCGCCTGCTCTCAAAGTTCGTCTGCCTGCTCGCGCCATGGTCTCCCTCAAGCAGCGGGGCCTCCTCCGAACCGGAACGATACGTTTCACCGACGGCCACCCAGCCACGGACCGCGGGCTACGGGCATCGCGGCGGGATCACGACGGCCCCGATCTCCATCACCTCGCCGGACTCGGCTTCCATGTGAAGCCCCAGGTCGTACCAGTACATCTCCACCCGAGTCGCTCCGAGGAGCGATGGTACGATCCGGCGCGTATCCGGCTCACCGAAGTACTCGGGCAAGAGAAACGACGGGGTTCGAATGCCGAACTGACGCTTGATCTGATACCGGCCGATCTCTACCATCAGATCCTTGAGTGCCTCCGCGGGGAGAGGAGGCGCGTAGACGTTCACCTCGACGACTTCCTCCGACCGCCCGCAGACCTTGGCGTTGACACCTCTGCTCGGCCAGTAGAGCGCCTTCCCTTGCCCCCAGGGGGTCCGCCACGATCCAGAGGCCTCCTCGCGACCCAGCAGCGCTGTCATGCGGGCCACCGGGACGCCTACGCGGAAGTGGCTTACCCGAGATCCGCCGTGGATCTCGTAGTCCTGGGGCTGGGCCGCTGCCAGAGCAGCACCGGCGAACAGCACAGTGGCGCACGCTCCGACAGCCCGACGGATCGGCATCCTTACGTGAAACACTACTCTCCCGTCAGCATTAAGGATCTCCATCCCGGCTTCGGTCGCCAGGTAGTGGCTCGTGGCGACCGCGCCGCTGCGCCCGGACGACGGCGCCGGAGCGGCGACCAGTCGGGGGTTGAGAAGGAGGGCCAGAAGGAGAGCAGTGGCAAGAAGACCAGCCGCAAGTCGCCTCACGCCAACCTCCTTCAGCGCGGGAGCCACCGCTGGGACCTATGGAATCACGAGCCGCACTGTCGCGGGCCCGCCGCCGGAAACGGACACCCGCACCGGCTCGCTCACCCCTCCAGACTCACGCCACGCGCGCACCAGCACGGGACCCAGCGGGACCTTCATCTGGAACTGCCCATCGAGCGCCCTGACGGGCCGCCCCCACATCATCCAGTCCTCGTGGCGAACCGCCGATACGGCCTCGACCCATGCATCCGGAACGGACCTGTTCGCGGCATCTACGACCGACCCGGCAACAGCACCCGAGGCAGGAACGAATCGGAAGTCGACAAAGGCGACGGTGCCTGCGCCTCCCTGCACGCGATGTGCGGCGGGCACCGGGAACCCACCGGGCCGCCAGGCGAAGGCGTGGTTCGAGCCGGCGCTGGATGCTGGCGCCAGCACCGCATAGGTCTGATCGGCGCGCGCCTGGGTCTGGGCGACGACGCGGTGACGCCCGCCGGACCAGGGCGTGTACAGGCCGACCGTTGTCATAGAATACGCTGGACCTATCCGCTCAGTGATGAGACCGGCTTCGAAGACAAGACCGACGACCCCCGCGAGCCCCCGGAAGTCGACACCTATCTCGAGATCTGCCTCGCGTCCGGCCTCGACCACGACCTCGTGCCCGGCGTCCTCGCTTGCGATCTCGAGGAGCCGGACCCTCCACCGCCCCGGCGGCACTGGAAGATGAAAGGTGGCCTGCTCTTCTGAGAGACGCGTCGCTGAGACGGGCAGGCTGCCGCCATCGCGCCCGACCGCGTACGCGGCGGCGGTGAGCGGCGTTGTCAGGGCCGTCGGCAGGGGCGATCGAAACGCCACCCGCCCCCGAACGGCGGCTGTCTTCGGCAGCGCCTGGAACTCCAGGCCCCTGTTCTCACCGGCGCGCACGAGCACCAGGCGATCGGTGGGCAGCACGGCGAGCTCGCCGTGCGAGGGCGCGATCTCCCACAGCCCTGGGAGGACGCGGAAGCGCGCCTGCCCGCCCGCGTCCGTGGTCCCCGTGTGCCAATCGGCGCCGGACGCAAGCATCTCGACACCGGCGACGGGCCGGCCGGCAGGGTCGCGCACGGAGATCGTGATCGCGGCGCCGCGTTCCTGGGCCCGCATAGGGGCAGGGGCAGCAAGGCCGATGGCGCCAGCAAGGACCGCCGCTGTGGCAAGCACGATGATGGTGCTTCCGGTCAGATGTCCCATCCAAGACGCCTTTGGGTAGACCACCGGCTGTCCCGGTCCTCGGGCTCTCATCACCTGACGCCAATTGGACTAGCGCCCAAGCGCTCTCGCGGCAATCACGCGGTTCAAGATACCCTGGTACTGACTCCAGGTCACCTCCCGCTGCGGCGCGACAGCGGTCTTGTGGGCCACCACCAGATCGAGCGCCGGCAGCACGGTGATGTATTGACCGTATGCGCCGCGACCGGTGTATGCGCCGCGGTATGGGCCGGCGGAGTGCGGGCCATCCCAGACCCACCAGCAGTAGCCGAAACCGAATGGGCCCTGCCGGTATCCCGACGGGTTCATCTGCTGCACGGGGGTGACGACGCCGACGATCTTCCTGGCCCAATCGTGGGGGATGACCTGCTGATCCGCCCACCGGCCTTCTCGGAGCATCAGATGCCCGACGCGGGCCATATCCCGCGTGGAGAGCCACATGTGGTACGCCGGGTACGCAGACCGCGATGAGTCGCCGGACTTCCGCTGCCGTGATCGATCGAAGTCCTCCATCCCGATGGGGCGGGCAAGGTCGGTATCGCGGGCGTCATAGATGTCTCTGCCGGTCATCTTCTCGAATGCGTGACCGGCGGCGTTGAAATCCCAGTTGTTGTAGAGGAAGTAGGTCCCAGGCGCCTGGGATCCGCGGGGCGGCGCGTGCGCGGTGTCGTCGCCGGGGTTGGAAGCGGGATGATAGACTCCAGAACGCGCCGTGAGCAGGTGCTCGACTGTCGCCTCCTGCTCGATGGGCAGCAGGCCGCCGACATCGCTCATACCGAGGTCGCGCAGTGTGCGATCCAGCCTCACGGCGCCGCTGGCGACGTAGTTGCCGTACAGCATCGCCAGGACGTTCTTGCGCACGGATGCCAGGTAGCTCAACTCCTGGAGATCGCCAAGCTGGAGCAGCACGCGCCCGCCTGCGATGACCATCAGGCCAGTCGCCCTGAGGGTTCTCGCGTACTCCTCGACGGCTCTCAACCGTTGACCGTCAAACCCTGCCGACTCGGGGGAACCGATCGAATCCCAGGATCGGCCTGGGAAGACGTGCTGCGTAGCAGCAGCCGGCCCCGTCTGCGGGGAGACGGCCGGTGGGAGAAGCCCGGCGACAGCGAAACACAGGGCGGCAGACAGTAGCGAGGCCAGCCGGCCGAGCGTGTGCAGTCTGCTGCTCACGGTCCGGGCCACTATGGTCTCCACGCCCACTCGTGGACGTTCCAGACAAGCCCACCCGGGATACCGGTTGGCCGGACCCCGGTGAGACTACGATGCACAAGCACCGGGTCACTGCGGAACCAGAGCGGCAGCGACGGGAGTTCCTCGACCCAGAGATCCTGTTGGCGCTTCTGAAGCTCGATCCGACGG
>CAZNRD010000099.1:0-4423 GCA_964575425.1 uncultured Anaerolineaceae bacterium
GAGCGGAGGCGCTGGAGGGCGCCCTGGTTGTGGGGGAGCTCTCGCTCGACGGCTCCGTCCGGCACGTGCGCGGCGTGCTGCCGATGGCGGCGCTGGCGCGCCGCGAGGGATTTCGTCGGTTGTTCGTCCCGGCAGAAGATGCGGGGGAGGCAGGGCTGATTCCCGAGTTGGAGGTCATCCCGGTTTCCTCTTTGACGGCACTGGTGAACCATCTCTCGGGCGTGGTGCCGATCGCGCCGGTCGATCGCCGGAGGCTGCCGGAACCGATGCCGGTGGCCGCGACCGACTTCGCTGAAGTCAAAGGCCAGGAACACGTCAAGCGGGCGCTGGAGGTGGCAGGGGCCGGGGGGCACAACGTGCTGATGATCGGGCCGCCGGGAGCGGGCAAGACGCTGCTGGCACGCGCTCTGCCCTCCATCCTGCCGACCATGACCATCGACGAGGCGCTCGACGTCACCCGCATCTACTCCGTGGCCGACCTGCTTCCCTCAGAGACCCCGCTGATCCAGACGCGGCCGTTCCGCTCTCCTCACCACACGATCTCGCATGCTGGCCTGGTTGGCGGCGGCAACTGGCCACGCCCCGGTGAGATTTCGTTGGCCCATCGCGGCGTGCTGTTCCTGGATGAGCTGCCCGAGTTTGGCATGCGCGTGCTGGAGGTGCTGCGCCAGCCTCTGGAGGACAAGGTGGTGACCATCAGCCGCGCGCGCGGCTCCCATTCGTTCCCCGCCAACTTCATGCTGGTGGCGGCCATGAACCCTTGCCCCTGCGGGCACTTCGGTGACCCCACCAAGGAATGCACCTGCTCGCCCTCAACGGTCACCCGCTACCAAAAACGCATCTCCGGCCCGCTTCTTGATCGGATCGACATTCACGTTGAAGTGCCGCGCGTCGAATTTGAGAAGCTCACCGACGACCGCGCCGGCGAACCTTCCGCCGCGGTGCGTGCGCGCGTCGAGGCGGCGCGGCAGCGCCAGCGTTCGCGCTTCGAGGGAACCGACCTGATGTGCAACGCCGACATGGGCCCCGGCGATGTCCGCCGCCACTGCGCCCTCGACGAGCCAGGCCGGGTGCTGGTGCGTCAGGCGATGGCCCAGCTGCAGCTCACCGCGCGAGCGTTCCACCGCGTCCTCAAGCTGGCGCGCACGATTGCAGACCTGGCCGGCCAGGAGAGGATCGCGCCGGCGCATCTGGCCGAGGCGCTCCAGTATCGCCCTCGCCGCTGGGGCTGACACGACCCATTGCAGCCCGTGCGCGCACAGCCTATACTCCCGGTCCACTTTCCGGCCAGGATGGGTCCATGCCGCCGACTGACTTCTGCCTGAAGCGCCTCGCCACCGATGCTGATCGTCGTGCCTTCCTCGCGTTTCCCTATGGTCTCTATCGGGACGACCCCATGTGGATCCCGCGGTTGTGGCCGGATCAGATGGCCTGGCTGCGGCGCCAACATGGCTTCTTCGAGCACGGCGATGGCGAGTGGTTTCTCGCGCGCCGCGCCGGCGAGGTCGTCGGGACCATCGGCGTGGCTGTTGACCATCACGTCAATCGACACCTCGGCCGCTCCTGGGGAGTGTTTGGGTTCTTCGAATTCGTCGAGGATTTCGACGTCTTCACAGCCCTGCTCGATCAGGCACGGGCATGGGCCCGGGTGCGGGGGCTCACGCACCTCGTGGGCCCCCAGAGTTTCGGCGCCAGCGACTACCCCGGGTTCCTCGTCGGCCGTCGCGACTGCACGGCAGCTCTGCTCGAGGGCCACTCGCCGCCGTACTACCTAGCCTTCGCCGAGCGCGCCGGCCTGAAAGCCCGCCACGATGCCATCGCCTACCGCGCCTTCCGCAAGGCGGTGGGCGATCGGCTGGAGTTTTTGCCAGAGAAAATCCTGCACGCCGCCGAGCGCGTGGGTCGCAACCCGCGCTACGCGGTGCGGCAGGCCGAGCTGAAGCACTTCGAGCGCGAGTTCCAGGCCGCCCTGCACATCTACAACCGGTCCCTGGCAACGCTGCCCAGCTTCGCCCCGGTCACGGAGGAGGAATTCCAGCGCATGGTCCAGGACCTCCTACCGGTTCTGCACGAGGACCTGGTTCTGTTCGCCATGGTCGATGGGCGGGAGGTGGGGTTCAGCCTTGCTCTGCCGAACCTGGCGGAAGCGTTCCAGCGCTGCGGGGGCCTCCGGCACCCGTGGCAGTCATTGCTCCTGTGGTGGGGTCTGCGGCGCATCCGCGGGGTGTCGTTCAAGATCCTGGCGATGGAGCCGGAGTATTGGGGACTCGGGCTGGAGGGGCTGATGTTCGCCCGTTTGATCGAGAACTGCGTGCGCCGAGGGTTCGAGTGGATGGACATGAGCCTGACGGCCGAGGACAACCCGCAGACCAACAAACTGGCCACCCGCCTGGGCGCAGAGGAATACAAGCGGTACCGCCAGTTTGTGGTGGAGGTCTGACGGGACTCAGGGACAGTAGCTCGGGCCGGGGCGAGGCACGAGGAACGTCTCCTGACCCTTCCCCACGACGGCGTCCACGTAATACTCGCAGATCAGAGAAGCGGCGACTTTTTCCAGCCAGACGTCGTTCTCCTCGCCCCAGCTGGCGTCGGTGCCCCGCGTGATCAGAGCGGGTGGGCCGGAGATGACAAGGTCGAATCGGTGCACCCGAAGGTCGCACTAGAAGCGTGAGAGGCAGCCGGGATTGCAGGCCTGCTCGCGCTACATCTCTGTCACAGCCAGATCAATCTTGAACCCTCGCCGCCCAGCCTCGGCGACGAAGTCCTTGCCCGACATCGCCAGTTCCACCGGCACGACTCCCTTGCGCACCCTGCCCTGGGCGATGGCGGCGGTGAGGATGGCCGCGTGCCAGCCCGTGCCCTGCTCCATGGCGGTGAAGCCCGTGGCTTCGTCGTAGGGATGGATCAATTCGACGTGCACCTCGGTCGGTCGGCCGGCCTTGAGGCCCGTAGCCAGGATGCGGATGACGATGACGTCGCGCGTCTCGGGGTCGGCGCGGATCTGCGGGTCCCACAGGGCGTGCAGGACCCGGCGCGGGACGACGGTCTGTCCGTCCACCTCGATGGGCCGGGTGGAGAGCAGCCCGAGATCGCGCAGGACCTGGAGGTTCGCCAGGTGTCCGGGGTAGCGCAGGGTCTTGTTCTGCAGGGTGCGCAATTTACCCGCGTAGGTGCGCGCGGCGGTGGTCAGGCCGCCGGAGGTGGTGAAGGCCTCGAGCCGGCCGAGGGGCTCGGGGAAGTCGACGTATTCGAGTTCCTCCAGCGTGGGGACCGAGACCGTGCGTCCATCGCGGATGTAGAGCGCCTCGCCGTCGTATTCGTTGGTCAGGCCTTCGATGCTGAAGGTGAGGCGGTAGTTCCAGGGCGGCTCGGGGTGCTGCGGCAGGCCGCAGTCCCACATGAAGGCGTCCTGCGGCTCGTCGAGGTGTTCGAGGGCGTAGACGATGAGCGAGGTCCCCATGCCGGGGACCTGGCCGCAGTCGGGGACGATGCAGGCGCCGGCGTCGCGCGCGTCGGCGTCGAGGGCGACTTGGTCGAGCACGACCTGGCTGTTGCCCCCGAGGTCGGTCATGCTGCAGCCGGCCTGGATGGCGGCGTGCGTCAGCCCGAGGTTGAAGAAGTAAGGCACGGCGCTCACGAACGCATGGACCTGTTCGCGGCGCAGGGCGCCGGCGACGGAGTGCGGGTCCGAGGCGTCGAGGGCGATGGGGTGGGCGATCTCGGCCTCCAGCAGTCGGTTGACCCTGGCGGCGGCGCGCCTCGCCTGCTCGATGTCCGAGTCGGCCATCAGGATTCTCCCGGCCTGCCCGAAGCGGCCGAGGTCGTAGGCGGCGGCGGTGCCCTGTCGGCCGGAGCCGATGATGGCGTAACAGTAGGTCATGACGGGGTCCCTCCGTGGTCGGTGTGCGTCGGCCCGGTGTGGCTGCGGGTGAAGTCAGGCGTCGGTGTCCTCCAGGGACTGCAGGAGGCCGTGTACGGAACGTTCGATGATTTCGAAGGTCCGCTCGAACGCGTCGGGGCCGGAGCCGATAGGGTCGGGGACGTCGGTCTGGCCCGAGGCGAGGGGGTCGAACGTGCGCAGCAGGCGGATCTTCTCTCGCTCGTCCGGCGTGCGCGCGAGGGAGGCGAGGTCGCGGGCGACGTCGCGGTCGAGCGCCAGGATGAGATCGAAGCGGCCGAAGTCGTGAGGGGCGAAGGAGCGCGAGCGGTGGTTCAACCGCAGGCCGTGGGCCTCGGCGAGGCGGACGGTGGCCGGATGGGGCGGCTGGCCGTCATACAGGCCCGAGGTGCCGGCGGAGTCGACCTCGCAGCGCTCGCCCAGGCCGAGGGAGGCCGCCTGGCGGCGGAAGATCGCCTCGGCGAGCGGGCTGCGCACGATGTTGCCGTAGCAGACGAACAGGATGCGCCTGGGGACCGCCACAGC
>CAZNRD010000100.1:0-4368 GCA_964575425.1 uncultured Anaerolineaceae bacterium
CTGCTCCAGGTAGCCCGCGGTGGTGTGATAGGAGCAGTACAGGGCCCGGCGGTAGTGCGCCAGCGCATCGCCGTGCGCCTCGCGCACCCTCTCGGTGACGTCTATGGCGTCGCAGCGAGTGCGCGGCTGTAGCGTGAGGTCGATCTGGAGCGGGGCCGTGCCCCGGCCAAGCCCCCGCGGCGGCCGACGGGGCGCATAGCAGTGCTCGTCCTTTCGCACTACGGCCACAACATCTGTTGCAGCCCCATGCATTCCCTCCTGGCAGCCGAGGACGCCAATCGAGCCGGCATGCTGCGCCCCCAGACCAGAGGGAAGAGTTGCGGATCGGCGTGGAGATCCGAGCGCTCTGGTGAGATAACGACAGCCGACCTCCTCGCGGGTGATCAGCCCAGAACCTCGTCCGCGGCCAGTGTCAGGTCGGGGAAGGCCTCGGGGGACAGCGCCTCGCCGCGGCGGACCTGCCGCGCCTCGCGGTAGCCCTCTGCCGATGGCTGCCGGTAGACCTCGATTACCTCGCCTTCCAGATCCACCAGCCAGACCTCGGGGATGCCCGCGCGGGCGTAGAGTGGCACTTTCACCTCGCGGTCGGAGTCGGCGGACGTCTCGGACACCTCAACGAGCAGCAGGACATCGCCGGGGCACGGAATGCTCTCCAAGGCGGATGGGGTTCTGGACCCACACAATTCCCCCACCGTGAAGCGGCGCGTCAGCAGATGGACGGGCATGGCAGTACACCTCCTGGCCTTTCCCCAACCATCCCGCCCTTCCGCAGTACTGTCCAGACCCGCAGCCCAGTCCAGACCCGGCACCGCCAGCCGGCCCCGGATAGGGATATCGGCTCGGCGGGGCCTGGCCTACGATGCCGGTCGGCGAGGTCGGCCTGGGTGAACCTTCCGGTGTCTCCATGCCAGGACCATAACCCATGCGGCCAAGACACCAAACGCATTCATGAGGAGATCTACGAGTTCAGCGCTCCGGTAGGAAACGAACCGTTGCACACCCTCAAGCATGGCGCCGTAAACCCAGGCTAATCCCATGGCACGGGCATCCGGCAGTTGGGTCTGGAGGAGAGCTGTGAGAATCCCGCTGGCGACGATATGCCCCCCGGGCCCATCGAGAAGGCGAAAAGATCCAAGCCTGGGTGACGGCACCTCGGGCAGTACCGCCCCGACGACCATCACGACCATCCAGGCCGCCGTGGCTAGCCTCCACCGGAGAGTCCACTCTGAGCGCATATGCACTGCCTTGGCCTACCTCACTTCCTCGCCATCCTGTCAGGGGATTCCGTTTTGGAAGGTTCCGGTTGCGAGCCCATGAACTCGGGCATCGTCTCAAACCCGGGCGCGCTGACCCCTTCGCGGGATAGGACTTTGGGCACCGTGGCCAGGATTATCCGGAGGTCGAGAGCCAGCGACCAGTTGTCCACGTACCACACGTCCAGCCGGAACTTCTCCTCCCACGACAGGGCGTTGCGGCCGTTGACCTGGGCCCAGCCTGTCAGGCCGGGCCTGACCTCCAGGCGCCTGGCCTGCTCAGGCGTGTAGCGGGCTACGTACTCGGGAAGCAGCGGCCGCGGGCCGACTAGGCTCATCTCCCCGCGCAGGACGTTTGCGAGCTGCGGGAGCTCGTCGATGCAGGTGGCCCTTAGGAACCTCCCGAGAGGCGTCAGACGCTCTGTGCTCGTAGTGAGGTCTCCTGCCAGATCTCGTGCCTCGGTCATCGTTCGGAACTTGTAGAGGACGAAAACCCTGCCTCCGATCCCGGCTCGGGCCTGCCGGAAGAGGACGGGAGGTCCCATGGAAAGCCACACCGCCAGGCCCGCCAGCAGGGCCACAGGGAGAAGAACGATGCCGGCGCCCGCCGCGCAGGCCAGGTCAAGCAGGCGCTTGGCGCGCGATCGCGCCGCAGGGGCGACTCTCATCTCGGCCTCGTGGTTCCCATCGGGCTCCCGGCGGTCTTCCAGGCCCTTCGTGCAAGTCCTGCTCCGCACGCAGGTCCTTCGCCAGGCTGTGACCAGCCCTGGAAGCGACTCTGCGCACACTCATGCTGCGGTGGATGTGGTGCTGTGGGGTGCCGCTAGGCTTGCGGGGGGGTGTACTGAGGAACCAGACACCTGAGGGCTTCACGCAGCACTTCCGGATGCCCGTTCTCCGCCAGCGCCCGTATTGCCTCGACGTGCAGGCGTATTTCGTCCACCGAAGTGAACGGCTCGGGGCGTGCCGCGAAGATCTTCTCGTGCGGAGTCGGTGCAATGCCGTCATCTGACGCGAGCAGTTCCTCTGAGAGCTTCTCGCCCGGTCGGGCGCCGGTGAAGACCACCGAAATGTCAACTTCGGGCTCAAGGCCGGAGAGCCGGATCACCTCGTGGGCCAGGTCGAGAAGCCGGATCGGCTTTCCCATGTCCAGGACGTAGACCTCGCCCCCGGGCCCGGCGGCCGCTGCCTGCAGCACCAGCAGAACAGCTTCCGAGACCAACATGAAGTACCGGTGCATCTCTGGATCGGTCACGGTCACCGGGCCGCCGCGGGCGATCTGCTCCTGCCATGTGGGCACCACGCTTCCTCGGCTGCCCAACACGTTCCCGAACCGCACCGACATGAACCTGGTCGGCCCGTCACGATTGAGCGTGGCGACGATCCTCTCGGCCAGCCGCTTGCTGGCACCCATGGCCGATACCGGGCGGACGGCCTTGTCAGTCGAGATCAGGATGAAGCGCCCGACCCCGAAATCTCTCGCCAGCCCGGCGGGCACCCAGGTTCCCCAGACGTTGGTCTTCACCGCCTCGGCCGGGTGCGCTTCCATCAAGGGCACATGTTTGTAGGCAGCGGCGTGGAAGACTACATCGGGCCTGGTCGCTTCGAAGACCTGCCGCATCCGCGAGGGATCCCGCACATCGGCCACCGTCGGTTCCAGGGGTACCGAATTGCGTGCCTCACGGGCCACCCGCAGCTCCAGGTTGAACAGGCCGGTTTCATCCACGTCCACCATGACCAACCGCCGCACGCCGAAGCCCACCATCTGCCTGCAGATCTCACTGCCGATGGAGCCTGCAGCCCCTGTGACTAGGACTGTCCGGCCCCCCAGCATTTCCCGGATGGCATTGGTCTCTGTGCGGACCACCTGGCGGCCGAGCAGGTCCTCCAGTTGGACCTCACGCAGATCGGCAAGGGTGACGCCGCCTCTCAAGACGCGCTCGATCCCGGGCACGATCCGAATCTCCCGCACGCCCGCATCCCGCGCTCGTGCGACGACGTCCCGCACGACCTCCGGTGACGCTGATGGCATGGCGATCAGCACCGCCTCGGCGTGGCAGGTTCTGACGGCTTCCCCGATGGCCGCGCGCCCGCCGACCACCGGGAGGCCGTGGATGAGGTCGCCGTGCTCACGGGGGTCGTCGTCAATGAAGGCGTACGGGCAGAAGGGTGGCTCGGGCGAGTCACGGAGTGCCCGGACCAACTGGTCTCCGGCAGCACCGGCGCCCACTATTATCGCGGCTCGGCCATGGTTTCTGCCGTGATTGCGGATGTACAGGTAGATTCGCCTGCTCAGCCTGAATCCGCCCACGGCCGCCACGGAAAGGACCAAGTCGAGCAACAGCACCGAGCGTGAGAACCCGGCCAGCACCGGGGTTAGCCGGAGCGCCATGACAAGCCCCGCGAAGATCAGCCACCCAGCGCCAAGACACCGGGCTAGGGTCAGCATATCCCCGAGACTGAACCGCGACCAGCTTACCCCCTGCAACCGCTGGATCACCAGGAGCGGAAGCTTGACCAGCAGACTCAGCGGGATGGCGATCCGCAAATGGGCAATGGCGTGATCTGGCAAGTGCCACTCAAATCGCAGCCACGCCGCCGTGAGAAGGGCGAGGGCCAGCAGTATGGCGTCCCCGGCCAGGAAGAAGGCACGCCTTCGGGTATGGTAGGGGATAGAGACGAGACCAGCCATATCGGACTACAACTGATCGTGGTCGGTGCTGATCTGGCAGCTAGCGGTCAAGCGCACGCCGCAGGGCGTCTGCGGCGTAATCGAGTTCCTCGTCTGTGATGGTATTGAAGAACGGCAGCGCCAGGCACTGCCGCCCTGCCGCTTCCGTAACAGGGAACATCCCTTCTTGGAAGCCCATCTCTCTGTAGAATGGCTGTAGGTGGATCGGCGTGAAGTAGGGCCTGCACTCAACGCCCTGGCCCAGTAGATCGTGGAGGACGGCGTCGCGGTCGCCCCCCGGGGCCAGCCGCACCACGTAGACGAACCAGCTCATCCTGGTCACCGCCGGGTGAATCCACGGAAGGCGCAGCAGGCCGCGTTCTGCCAGGGGGGCTAGTCGCTCAGCCCACCGACTTGCCACCGACTGCCGGGCCGCGATGATCT
>CAZNRD010000101.1:0-4287 GCA_964575425.1 uncultured Anaerolineaceae bacterium
TAGCCCGATTCTAGCCCAGTTCGCGGAAAATGTCAACGTATAATATCAGTTATGCACGGAGCGGTGTGTTGCACCGAGTGTGCCTGCATAGGATTATGGATGTGCCGGAGTAGCGAATGCCGTCGCGCCAAATCACAGTCCACGTGCCGCCTCTTCAATCCGCCAGCCGCTCGTAGAAGGCCCGTGGCCTGAGTTCCTTGAACTCCCCCTCCAACGCCAGATGCCGCCGCACGTCCACGCACAGGTGGCACTTGGAGATGTACCCCTCCTGCTCCTGATAGCCGAACTCTTTGCCCAGGTCGTAGAGGGCCTTCAGGTCAGTCAACAGGGCCTGGAGCACCGACATCCCCTCCAGGTCGATCCCCTGGCAGAGGGCGCCCAGGTCCCGTGCATCGCCCAAGGAGAGGCCACCGCAGTAGCCAGGGATGAAGTTGCCATAGTTGTCTACGTGGACGTGCCAATCGCGGATCAGTTCTCGGCGGCAGGAGACGCCGAAGAAACGCTCGGCCGGGTGGTGTTCGTAGAGGTGGGCCAACTTGTACGACGCCCGGCCGCTGGGGAACAGTTCCACGTACTGCAAGCCGTGCCCGGCCAACCTCAAGTAGTCCTCGAAAGCCAGCGTTCCCTTCAGAGCAAGTTGTCGGAATTGCTCGAAGAAGAATGGCTGGTAGATGATGACGCGATCGCCAAAGACCTCTTGGGCGATGCGGACGGCGCGCTGTGTCCGCTCGAAGGGGACGTGTTCGAGGATGAAGGGGTTGGCACTGATCAGGATACCGTCCAGGCCGGCGCGCCGGAGCGCGGTCAACTTCTCCCGCGCTGTCTCGTCGTCGGCGCACCAGAAACCGTTGGTCTCGACGAAGGTGGCCGGGATGTCCAGCCGCCTGGCGATCTCGGTCAGACGCAGGAGGAGGTCGAAATTGAGAAATGGCTCGCCGCCGCTAAAATGGACACCCTCGTTGACGCCGATCTGGCCGGGGAAGGGATACTTGCCGCGCAGCGTCGTGGCCAGTTGGCACAGGATGGTTTCGGCGTCTTCCAGGGAGAGCCAGTCCGCATCCCAACGGGGCGAACAGGCGTACATACAGTGCTTCAGGCGCTGGTGCACTTGTAGGTGAGAAAGATGCCCGCCGAATAGGGTTCGGGGATGGTCAGCCTGGTCATCTATGACCTGCGTCTTCTTCTAATTGCCACGAGAGTTCAAAGCCTGCACGCAAGCTGCAGTCACTACAGACTCAACCTGAAACGCCTATCACCTGCCTGCTCTAGTCGCACTTTGGGTGGGCTACGCCTGGGCCAAGGAGCAAGGCCGCGGTCGAGCAACCATCTGCCTATAGCAACGCTCCGCAGTTCGCTGCAGCGACGCCAGAAGGAAGGCGTCAGATTGACTTCAACCGGACCCATGTTCCCAGCCTCAATAGTGACAGTTGACCACTCCTGCCGGAAGTACCTGTCCCTATCCTCGTGCGACAGGCGGATGCCATACCCACTTCCAGTCAGGTTGTTGGGTGATCCATTGCTCCACCCAGAGACGAACATCCTATTCCTCCCGCACCTCAATCCCCAACTGCCGGAACGCCTCGCGCACCTTGTCCTCGTACTCCTGCTCGGAGATTTCACCCTGTTCCGCCGCCAGCGTAACATCCAGCCGGCCAAACTTGTGCTGCAGGAGGTTCATCACCCCCATCAGGCCGGAGACCTTGCCCTTGGGCACCGTAAAGTGCAGCTGCACGCGCCGCCGGAGATGTAGCGGCACGCGCCTGCCGGCTTCGCCAGCCGCCGCCGCGCCGATGCCCGCAGCCCCGGCCTCGCCTATGGTCGCACCGACCTCGGACGGAGGAGGATAGCGCGGCTGCTCTGCTGCCGCGGCCAGTTGCGCCTGGCAGACCTCGGCGCGGATGATGACCTCGCTGCCCGCCAGCCCCACGAACGGCTTTTCACCCTTCCCGAAATACCGGCACACAGGCTGATCACCCTCCAGCGATCCCAGCCCGAACAGGCCCTGGCGCACGCCCTCGGCGATCCCGGCCTCCCACGCCGCCTGGCTGATCACCCGCGTCTCCCCCGGCGTCCTCAGCCCCGCCTGCGCCAGTTGCTCCGTCAACACGTACTCCTGCTCCCGCAAATAGCGCTCTCGGATGACCAGGGGGACGATGCGCTCCAGCACCTCGCCTTCCAGGCGCAACTTGTCGTACACCTCCTCGTCCAGCGGCTTGTCCTCCCCATAGGTGGGGATGCCCAGGTCCAACTCCTTCAGCCCATCGCGGGCAGGGATGAACAGTTGCCGGTAGGCGCGGCGCACGGCCTCGGCCAGGTCGCCGTGGGCCTTCTTGAGCCCATCTTTGGCCTCCTTCTCCTGATCGGCGCTGAGCCTGACGGTCGGGTCGGTGGCGATGATCTCGAAGGCCAACCGCTTGCGGATCAGCGTCTCCAGGGCCAGGCGCTCGCCCTCCTGAGCCACCAGGAAGAGGGGTGTGTTGCAGTGAACGCGGGGGACGGTCCCCTTCTGCTTCAGGATCGTCGTCATCAGCGCGTCATCCCGCTCCCGCAAGAGGATCAGCTTCAGGTCCGGGGTGTCGGGGATGCCGGCGTCGGAGGTAGGCCACAAAAAGACCTTGAGCCGCCGCCCGCCCACGCGAGATTTCAGCAGTTCTTCTTCCTCAGCCGCGATCTCCGCGGGTTCGACGTTCTCCATGCGGGTGAGCAGGATGCGGTTCAGGTTGGCCTGGTTGGTGAAAAAGTACTTGCCGCTCTGCTGCTGCACGTAGAAGAGATAGCGGTTCTTCAACAACTCGACCGCCTCGGCTACAACACTGGAGGGATTCGCGGTGGTCGTGGCGCTGCGCTTGACCTCGCCCAGCGTGGCCCCGCGCTCGACGCCGCCGGAGAAGGAGTACAGGAAGATGCTGGTGGCCACCCGCGTGCCCAGGCGCAAGCCCTGGTAGGCCGCGCCCAGTTCGCCATCCACCTTGCGGGCGCCGGCCTCCTCGCCGGTGATGTCGGCGGCGATGACACTATCGTACTCGGGGCCGATGTGCTTGAGCAGTTCGCGGCGCACCTCCTGGTTGGCCAGGTCAAAGTCGGCCAGGGTGATATAGGGAACCTGACTCTCCTTGAGCGCGTGGACGACGAGCGAGAGCAGCCGCAGCACGCCGCGCGTGCGCTGGAAACTGCTGAAACTGCCCCAACGCTGGTAGAGCACGTCCACCACCTCCGGCAGGAAGGGGTAGGAGGCCTCGAAGCGCTGGCGGTATTCCGAAGGCTCCACGCCCGCCGGCAGCAGCGACTCGCCGACGGCATAGTCCAGGAACTCGCCCACGACGCGCCGCATCTGCTTCTGGTGGATCGAGGAGAACAGGCGACAACGGATGACCTGGGTGATCTCGTGCTCCTGGACGGGGGTGTAGATCTTCTCCACCCGCCCGGCCACCTTTTGCAGTTGGCGAAAGAGTTTTTCGGCGCCCTCGTCATAGTGCTCCAGGATGCTCGAAGGCAGCGTGACCACCAGGCAGGTGCGGTCAAGCGTCGCAGCGGCCTCAGTTAGTTCCTGAAGGAACGCCAGGGTCTGGGCGGCGAGGGTGCTGGAGCCTACCGGCACGCCGGCGGCCTTGGTGGCGTATTCCAGCACCTCGTCCATCAGGATCAAGAGCGGCTGGTGGGCCTCCAGCAGTACCCGCAGCGATTCGCGCCCGGGTGCAGTGGGGCCTTCAAATCCCTTGCCTTTGCCGGTGAGTTGTTTCGCCAGCAGTCCCCAGATGGTATCGGTGGGGGCCATCGGCGTGCCGACGATGACAGCCCGCTTGGCGTCCCATTCCGCCGCCTTGTGGTACATGGCGATGAGGGCGTGGGTCTTGCCGCCGCCGAAGGGGGTCTGGATCTGGATGACCGGGTCGCCGCCCTTGCCGCGTAGCCGCTTTTCGACCACGGCCAGCAAGTTGCTCAGCCCTTCGGTCTGGTAGGTCTTCTGGAAGAAACGCGCGGCGTCTTTGTATTCATCCGGCGCGCGGTCCTTGTGCACCTCCCACAGGTCGGCGGCGAAGACGTCGAGCGTCAGCCTGCCGGCCAGGATATCCTCGTGCGGTACAGTAATGGTATGAAAGGCAGTCATCGCTCACCTCGCTTTCTCATAACAACCTCCCCTGCTGCGCCGCCTTCCCCACCTCCTCCCGCACGCGCTCCCGCCCGACCAGGAACCCGTCGAGCAGTTTTTTCTCCTTGCTGTCATTTGGCAACGTCTCGGAGATGGCCTGGGCCACGCGGTAGAAGGCTTCGCTGCGACCGTAGCCG
>CAZNRD010000102.1:0-4284 GCA_964575425.1 uncultured Anaerolineaceae bacterium
ACGGACCCTGCCCCCGAGTCTTTCCCCGCCCTGTTCCGCTATACCTTCCCGGAGTATGTCATCACCAACCGGAACGGGGGCTATTACTACTACGTCGCGTGTTATGGTATAATATCCCCCAAGATCAGCTGGGGGGAAGAAACGTGAACCGAACCGAATTCGATCGTATCGCCGAGACGTTTGGCGACTTTCATCGCGAGTTCGCGCCGTTGTTTGGTCGTCCGGAAGCGGTTGACCACGCCGAGCAGTACCTGCGTGGCCTGTTGGTGCAACAGACGGACCGGCGCAACGCCGAGAACATCTCGGAAGCCGTTGAGGGTGTGGCGCCACGCGCTTTGCAGCGCTTCTTGAGCAACTCGCCTTGGTCGAGCGAGCGGGTCATTGATCGACTGCAACGCCATGTTGGTCGGCGGCTGGCAAGTCGAGATGGCCTCTTTGTCATCGACGGGTCAGAGTTTCCCAAGCAAGGCAAGAAGTCGGTTGGGGTAGCACGGCAGTACTGTGGTCGCCTGGGCAAGATCGCCAACTGCCAAGCCGGCGTCTTCCTGACCTACGTCTCGGAGCGGGGGCATGCTTTGGTCGATGCTCGCCTGTACCTGCCGCAGGGATGGACCGAGGATACTGAGCGTCGCCAGGCGGCAGGCGTGCCGGCAGGCGTGAGCTATCAGAGCAAGGCCGACCTGGCCTTGGCCAGTCTGCGCCAGGCGCGCGAAGCGGGTCACCTGACGGGGCGGTGGGTGACCGCCGATGAAGACTATGGGAAAGCACCGACGTTCCGGGACGCGCTGGACGCCGAGAACTGGTTGTACGTTCTGGAAGTGCCCTGTAAAACGCCGGTGTTTACACGGTTCGCCAAGACCGAAGTACCGGCCTGGGCCGGCAACGGCCGGAAGCCCTCGCGGCCACGCCTTGTAGACGGTGAGCCCAGCTCGCAGAGCGTTGAGGAGGTCGCTCAGGATGTTGCGGCTGCCGACTGGCACGTGCTGACCGTCGCCGAAGGCGCCCAGGGGCCGCGCAGCTACCGGTTTGCGGCGCAACGAGTGTGGGAGAGCCGTGAGGGGTTGCCGGGACGGGGGTGCTGGCTGGTCCTGCGCCGCAACCTGGATGGCAGCGAACTCAAGTACTACCTGTCCAACGCACCTGCCGACACGTTGCTGTCGCAACTGGCGCACGTGGGCTCGATGCGTTGGTGTATTGAGACAGACCTCCAAACCACCAAGGGGGAAGCCGGCCTCGACGAGTATGAAGTTCGCAGTTGGCAAGGTTGGCATCATCATATGGTCCTGGCTATGCTAGCCGCAGCGTTCCTGCTGACGCTGCGGCTGGACTGGGGGGAAAAAGATGCCCCAGATCACGCTGCCACAGGTCAGCAGAGTGCTGCGCGCTCTGCTCCCGCAGCGGACCTGGACCCCCAATGACCTGCTGGCCTGGCTCTCGACAACCCAGGAGCGCAACGAGCGCTCCAAACGATCCCACGCCAAGCGTCGTGCAAAGAAACAACAAGAACCGACGTTGTAGTACTAGGGATAGCGCAACAAGTCGGCTCCGCCTACAAGACATAGGGATCAGCTGACGCAGACTGGCCATCCCTTGTACCTCGAGGGACTTGTTGCGCTATCCCTTGTTTTTGATATTCTAAAAGGGAACCAGTCGGCTGGATTTTGATGATCGAAAAGGGAGCCACCTGAGCCTAGAGTCTGCTATCATGTAGCGACCAACTTCATGATAGCGGAGGAAAGGATGATCAGCGTGGAAGACCGTGAGAAGATCCGACGCGCCTACTTTGTCGAGGGCAAGGGCGTGCGGCAGATCGCCAGAGAGCTGCACGTGGCGCGCAAGACCGTGGTCAAGGCTATCGAGTCGGCGGAGGCTGAAGCGTACACTCTCGGCCAGCCCCGTCTGGCACCGGTCCTCGGACCGTACAAACAACGCATCGACGAGTTGCTGGCGGGGAATGGGAGGCTGCCGCGAAAGCAGCGCTACACCAGTCACAAGATCTACGAGCAGATCGTGAAGGCCGGCTACCAGGGGGCCGAGTCGACGGTGCGCGGGTACATCGGGCAGCGGCGAAAACAGCAGAAGCGGCCCAAGGTCTTCCTCCCGCTGGAGTACGACCCTGGAACTGATGCCCAGGTGGATTGGGGTGAAGCGCTGGCCGAGAACGCGGGTGTACGAGAGACGGTGCAGGTCTTCTTCATGCGCCTCTGCTACTCACGCCGGTTGTTCCTGATGGCTTTCCCTACGCAGAAGCAGGAAGCGTTCTTGGAAGGGCATGTGCAGGCTTTCCATTTGTTCCAAGGCGTGCCGCACCGCATTGCCTATGACAACCTCAAGGCGGCGGTCCAGAAGGTCCTCGAGGGGCACACGCGACAGGAGCAACAGGCCTTCATCGCTTTCCGCAGCCACTATCTCTTCGAGAGCCACTTCTGCACGCCCGGCCAGGGCCACGAGAAGGGAGGTGTGGAGCATGGCGTGGGCTTTGGGCGGCGCAACTTTATGGTGCCCATCCCGAGGGTAGCCTCCTTCGCCGAGCTCAATGCACTGCTGTTGGCCGAGTGCCTCAAAGACGATGGCCGTCAGGTCGACGGCCAGGCGGTGACCATCGGCGAGGCCTGGGAGATGGAACAGCCGGCGCTGCGACCGCTGCCCGGAAAGGACTATCGGTGCTGCGTCACCCGGCCGGTGTCCCTGACACCCTACGGGCAGGTGGAGTTCGAAAGCAACCGTTACTCGGTGCCGGCAGACAAGGCGCAGTCACACCTGGTGCTCAAGGCCTACCCGTTTCGGGTCGACATCCTGTTCATGGATGCCATCATCGCCAGCCATGCCCGCTGCTACGGCAAGAACCAGGACATCTTCGACCCGCTGCACTATCTGCCGCTCCTGGAGCAGCGCCCCGGCGCCTTCCAGCACGCCAAGCCGATGCGCCGCTGGCGGGAGACCTGGCCACCGGCTTACGAACGGCTGCTGGCCAGGCTGCAGGCGGAGCAGGCGGATGGCCGGGGTGTGCGTGAGTTCGTGCGCATCCTCAGGCTGCATGAGCAGTACCCGGCCAGCTTGGTCGAGCAGGCCGTGACACAGGCTCTGGAGTATGGCTGCATCCATGCCGATGGCGTCGCCTTGTGCCTGCGGCAGATCCAGCAGCCCGAGACGGCGGTCGCCGCACTGGACTTGGCCGACCATCCACGCTTGGCGGGCGAGATCGCAGCACCGGATCTACGCCGCTATGAGCAGTTGTTGGCCGTAGGCAGGAGGTGAGTATGGAAGCCAACCTCCTCCTGGAGAGCTACCTCAAGGAACTGCGCCTGCCGGGGTTCCTGCGCAACTATCGCAAGTTCGCGGAAGACGCCGCCCAGGCGAACCGGGGCTACGACCGCTACCTGCTCTCGCTGGCCGAGCAGGAGATCACACAGCGAGAGCAGCGTCGGCAGGTCCGGCTCATCAAGGCAGCTCGCTTCCCGGTGCTCAAGGAATTGGCCGACTTTGACTTTGGCTGTGTGCCCAGCCTGAGCAAGCCGCGGGTGCTCGAGTTGGCGCAGGGCGGCTACATCCGCCAAGCCGAGCCGATCCTGATGGTGGGCAATCCAGGCCTGGGCAAGACCCACCTGGCGACCGGGTTGGCCGTAGCCGGCTGCCGGCAGGGCTTCAAGGTGCGCTTCTACAACGCCGCGGCGCTCGTGAATGACCTGCTGCAAGCCGAGGATGAGCACCGTGTGCCCAAACTGCTCAACGCCGCGCTGAAACAGCACTTGATCGTCTTGGACGAGTTGGGGTTCATCCCCTTCTCGACCACCGGCGCGCACCTGATCTTCCAGTTCTGCTCGGCACTGTACCAGCGGGTGGCGCTGACCATCACGACCAATCTGCGCTTCGCCGATTGGACGCAGGTCTTTGGCGATGAGCGCCTGACGGCGGCGCTGCTGGACCGGCTGACACACAAGGCGCACATCCTGGAGTTTAGCGGCGCCGAGTCCTATCGGTTCCGGGAACGTCTGCAGCGGGAGGCTGGCGAAGGCGAGGCACGGGGCTGATGGGTAAGTGGACAACTCTCCGGTGCCCTCCGAGTTGCCCACTTACCCACAGCCCCTACGGCTACTGCGGCGGCCAGGTGGCTCCCTTTTCGATCATCAAATGGTTCCCTTTTCGACTATCAAGGTGCAAGCCCAAATGCCAGAGTGGCTCCCTTTTCGATCATCAAGTGGTTCCCTTTTCGATTGACAAAAACAGGGGGGGCCTCTTTGCCCAGGAGATTGGCCTGATCAGAGGCATACAGGCGGTGCCCAT
>CAZNRD010000103.1:0-4269 GCA_964575425.1 uncultured Anaerolineaceae bacterium
GGGCGATCACGGGCCGCCAGCTGGCCGGCGCCACTGGGGTACACCACTCCGTGGCGCGGCAGGCACTGGAACGACTGACCCGGGAAGGCCTCCTCGAGCGGCGTCGCGCCGGGACGGCCTATCTCTACTCATTGAACCGTGAGGCCTATATCGTGGCTGAGATCCTGGAGCCGGCCTTCAGTAGTGAAGCGAGATGGCTGGAACGACTCGGCGAGGAAATCCTGATGGCCCTCCGGCCGTCGGCCGAGTCGGTCGTCTTGTATGGCAGCTGGGCCCGTGGCGCGGCAATGCCGGGGAGCGACGTTGACGTGCTCGTGGTGGCGACGGTTGTGGCGGGACGCGAAGCCGTCGAGCGACGCGCCGACGAGGTGCGCGGGCACATCAGCAGACGCTTCGGCCGATTCGTCTCCCTGCTGGCGATGACTGCCGAAGAGATCAGGGAGAAGCTACGGAGGGGCGATCGCCTGGTCCGGACGATTGCCAGCGAAGGGCGAGTGCTGGCTGGGCGCGGGCTCGCGGAGATTGTCGCCGGTGGATAGGCAGACATCAGGTCGTCGGCCGACGGTTCCGACGCGGGAGACGTCGCGGACACAGGCGGCAAACTACTTGGAGAAGGCCTTCGCTCGATCAGCCAGACGCACACGGACCAGGTCAGACTGATCCGGCAGCTGTTCCCAGGGGACGATGATGCCAAGAAGGCCTCGGACCAACTGGCGGCGCTGCTAGACCGGAAGAACACCGTCGAGTACGAAGGTCGACTGTCCCAGGCGCATGACGCCGAGACCGCGACCAAACACGCCGAGCGCCTTGTGGCATGGGCGCGCAAGATCCGGCGGGCATAGGACACGGGCTCCGACGCAGAGCATCATGGGACAGGACTCGCTGACATCCATATCGATGCCAGATTGGCCAGGGTCTCTCGGTCCTGCACGAATGGATCGCTGGTGCCGGGAGGGCGGTTCACCCCGTTTCGGAGATTGCCGTTCGGGTGGCTTAGGGAACGTACTGCGCTCGTCCCGATGCGCCGGCGCCACGTTTCGGCACCTTGCCGACGGTGCACCGGGCGGCTGTCCTACGGCCGTGTCCGCCACAGAGCCGGGAGCGGCAACGCGTAGATCTGCGGGCCAACGGCCACGGCAGTGTCACCGAGGTAGAACAGGATGCCCCGATGGAACCGGCGGCCGGTGGCATCGGCCATCGCGCGCAGGCCGCGGAAGTCATCGGGTGAGATTGAAACCGCGGCTTTCACCTCGATCCCGATCAGCCGGCCGCGCGCGTCAAGTACGACGTCAACCTCCTCGCCGTGCGCGGTCCGGAAGTGGCCGACCTCCGGCTGCGTTGTGCTCCAGGTCTGCTGCTTGAGCAACTCAGTTACGACGAACGTCTCCAGCAGCGGTCCCAGCAGCGCCGGTTCGGTCTTCAGCCTACGCGCGTCCACATTCTGAAGGTACGCCGCCAGTCCAGTATCCACCATCACTATCTTGGGGGTCTTGAGAAGCCGTTTCCGGAGGTTGGCCGTCCACGCAGGCACCCGGATGATGAGGAAGGTCGCCTCAAGAAGCGTCAGGTAGCGCAGCACGGTTCGCTCGGGGATCCCGGATGCCCTCGACAGTTCAGCGGCGTTGAGCAGCGTGGCGGTCCTCCCTGCGAGAGCGGTGAGGAGCCGAGGCAGCTCGGTCATCCGCTCAATGCGCTGGGCCAACTCGCGAACGTCGCGCTGCATGATCGCGGTAATGTAGGATGCGAACCAGCGCACGCGCCGGGCGGACGCCAGAGCCAATGCTTCCGGGTAGCCGCCCGCCAGGATCCGCCTGATGATGTCGTCACGGTCTACCGGCACCCGCTTGAGCGGCAACGCACCATCGGCGAACGCGACGTCGATGAAGTTATCCCGGACCCCCTCAATCTCTCCCTGCGAAAGCGGCCACAACGTGAGTATCTCCATGCGACCGGCCAGGGACTCCGACAGCTGAGGGACCAGCCAGATGTTCGCGGAACCCGTAAGCAGAAAGCGTCCTGCCTGGCGGTTGCGGTCGACGCTTGCCTTGATGGCGACAAACAGCTGCGGGGCCCGTTGCACCTCGTCAATGACGGCATTCCCCTGGAGGTTCTGAATGAACCCCGAGGGATCGCCGGTGGCCCCGGTGAGGACGGCCGGGTCGTCAAGCGTCAGGTACTCGGCGGGGTGCGGCCCGCCGGCGACCTGCTGGGCCAGCCAGCTCTTCCCCGTTTGCCGGGCGCCGTGGAGGACAACCACGGGCCGGTCGCCAAGTGCGTCAAGAAGGTTGCGGGCGATGCTGCGCTCGTACACTGCACCAGTGTAGCCCGAGAGGGACCGGAGAATCAAGCGGTTGATGGCGGACAATCCGCCAACTGCTGTCGGATTATCCGGTCATTGCTGTCTGAAAACCTGCCAGCCGCCGGCGGGCCCCTGCCCCCCACGTCATCGCCGCGGGTGTCGCGGACGAGAGCCCACCCAATGTCAGAAGCGGGACCCAGCCCCGCAACCCATGGGGTGCCTGACTTCCAGGTGAGGACCTTGGGCGAGGACAATCTGTTGACAATTTCCTGGTGCCGGGAGGCCGGTTCATCCCGTTTCGACGGCTACGGTCCGCGTGGCGTGGATGGGGAGTTCCCGGCTGGCCACCGAAGGTGCCGCACTCGGGAATGGCGGAGTAAGCGCGCCTTCGTACCGGCAGGGGCTGCCGGCTCCGTGCCCCAGCCCCTACGGGCGGTAGGCCTGGCGGCAAGGGAGGACTTGGCCAATCCTTAGTCCCGACCAGGATTCATGTCAGGCTCGCTAATGGCTCTGTGAGGCGCTCTGCCGATCTTCGGCCCCCGAGGCCGTTCTTCACGTCTGAAGCATAGACACGGTGCAGCTCCCAAACCCCCTGCCAATTGCCCTTCCACGGCGCGGGGAGCTCGTGAACATGAGCTAGCAGAGACCCGCGCTCTGGCACGCCTCCTCCGCGCCACACACCCTGTCATGTCGACGGCTTGCCATCTCAGGTTGGACAGCATCCTGTCACCGAGCCTGTGTGGCGGGCGCGTATCCCGGGCGCCCATGTTGAAGCCGGAGGGGAAGCCCCACCGCGCTGGGCCGCATAGTCCACCAACAGCTCCGTGGCGACCGCTCCCAGGCTGAAGGTCACGATGTTGATTTGATGCCAGACAACGAGAACTCAGGCTCTGTCGCGCCAGGAGCCACTCACCTTCACTGCGTTGATCGCAGCGTAGCACGCCCCCTGCTGGAAGGCTGCCAACCCCACCGGCTATTGAATCTCCAGGAGCGTTGTTGCCAGATGCTCGATCTCGGTGAAGCGGCCTACCACCGTCATCGCGAACGCGATCACGAGCGGTACGATTGGCCACTTACGCGCGATCGCCCCCGCATCGGACGTGGAGCAGTTCAAAGCGCGTGCCATGCCGCCGGGGCACGGCCCCCGCGGCCGCGAGCAGGGATTGCCAACTGACCAGGCGAAGAGCCCCCCCGTGTGCAGCGTGCCTGTACCGCGTAGCCCGCTCTCGATGCAGCTCAACCTTTTCGTGCAGACTGCCGAAAAACTGGTCCAACACTTGCATGAGGCGGTGCTAATCGTAGATCCTGATGGTGTGATCGTCCATGCCAGTCCCAAAGCCGGGGAGTTGCTGCAACGACCGACGTGCGAACTGCAGGCGCTCTCGCTAGCGGATCTGCTGGCACACGGCGACAGCAACGATTCTGGGGATCCGCTTCAACTCAACACCGCGATGGCACTGACCACGGTCGAGGCGACGCTGCTGCGGTCCGACCAGACGGGCGTCCCCGTGCTCCTGCGTGTGGCCCCACTGGACCTGGACGGTCTGTCGTGTGGGACCCTGATCGCGATCGCCGACCTGACAGAACGGCAACACCTCCGCACGCAGATCGAGCGTGCCCAGCGGTTCGTCGGCCTCGGGATCATGGCTGCCGGCATCAGCCATGACTTCAACAACAGCCTTACCGCAATCCTGGGGTACTGTCAGCTCGTGCAGCGATCGATCCCTTCCATGAAGAAGGAGGTGGAAGAGCTGGGCATGGCAATAGCCGAAGCGAAGCGGGCGGCAGCACTGGTGCGCCAGATCCTCAGCTATGGGCGTCAGCCGGCCTCGCCGAAGTTGGTTGTGGACCTGGGCCAGCTGATCGTCGAGTACCAGCAAGTTGTGCGCCGGATCTTGCCGGAGACGATCCACCTCGAAGTAGACCTGCCGGTTGGCGCCATGCCCATTCTCGCCGACCCCGCTCAGGTC
>CAZNRD010000104.1:0-4251 GCA_964575425.1 uncultured Anaerolineaceae bacterium
CTTGATGGAAAACCGAATGTCGCTTCCTTAAGCCGTAACTTCAAGTGGTGAACTGATATGGACACCAAGGCCGTCCTTGGGTAGACGGGTTTTGGGGAAAACGAAATCCGTCAGGCAAGGAGGCCTTGGAATGGGAGAGCGTACACGGAATTGGCGTTCGCTTCAAGTGAGTTGGTTGCGGAGGCAGTTTGCCCAGGGGTCGGGTCTGCCCTTCAGCGAAATCCTCTCGGCCGAGCTGGTCGAGCGGGTGTTGCGTGAGGTCGGTGGCTTTTTCAGGGAGAGGGTTTTCACCCCCTTGACGACGTTGTGGGTGTTGCTTTCTCAGGTGAGCAGTGCCGACGGCTCCTGTCGCCATGCCGTGATGCGTCTGGTGGCCTTTCTCGCCAGCCGGGGAGAGAAGCCGTGCAGCCCGAGGACCGGCAGCTACTGCAAAGCCCGCAGGCGGTTGCCCGAGAAGGTTCTCTCGCGGTTGACCCAGGAGACCGCCGCCCGGATGACGCGGGAAGCCCCGCCCAACTGGAGATGGAAGGGGCGCGAGGTGAAGGTTGTGGACGGCACGACGCTCTCCATGCCCGATACCCGAGCCAATCAGAAGGCGTACCCCCAGTCGCGCCGTCAGAAGCCAGGTCTGGGTTTTCCCTTGGTCCGGCTGGTGTGCTTGTTCTCCTTGGCCACGGGAGCGGTGTTGGATGCGGCGTTGGGTGCGTGCCGCGGCAAGGGGAAGAGCGAGAAAGGGCTGTTCCGCAAGTTGTGGTCGCTCTTGCAACCCGGCGACGTGTTGCTGGGAGATCGCCATTTCCGCGCCTACTTCGACATCGCCCACTGGGTCGCCATGGGCGTGGACTTCGTGGGCCGGTTGCACCAGGCCCGGCGCGCCGACTTCGGCCAGGGGAAACGTTTGGGTCGCGGCGATCGGCTGGTGGAATGGTTGCGGCCCAAACAGCGGCCGCGTTGGTTGTCGAAGCGTGCCTTCCGGCGGATGCCCGAGAAGCTCACGTTGCGGCTGATCCGTGTCCGCGTGGAGATGCCCGGTTTTCGCAGCCAGAAGATCACGGTGGTCACGACGTTGCTGGATGGCGAACTTTATCCGGCCGCCGAGATCGCGTGTCTTTACCGCGCCCGCTGGCACGCGGAACTCTACCAGCCGGAATACACATCAAGCTTACGCTTGTATCAACTCGCCGTGTGAGGTTAAGATATCGGCCGCGGCGTTGCTGCGGCTAGCGTGCTGGTGCCAGCGGCAGCAAGCGGACCGTATTATTTCTGCCAGCGACCCCGAGCAAGGAGGCTCATTATGGTGCCCCCCGTCCCCCCCCGTATCTAACGATCGCTCCAGCGGAACCCGTGACGACGGTGCCTCTGGAGCAACTGTGGACGCGACTACCCGCGGCCAGGCGGCAGGAGCTGCTCAGAACACTGACGCGCATTCTCGCTCAACGGCTGACTCCTTCGGGCGAGAAGGAGGTGGCCGATGAGTAACCCGACGATTCTCCGCCCGACGCGGCGCGATCCACCGGTTGCCATTTCCGCCACGGTCGAACCGGCCGGAACTCGACACGATCCGCAAGTGATAGGGCTTCGCTCGGAGAAGATCACCGATGGCCATCTGCAACGATTGGCGATCGTGTACGTGCGGCAATCGACGCAGCAGCAGGTGCTGGAACATCGCGAGTCAACGGCGCGACAGTATGCCTTGGCGGATCGGGCAGTGGCGTTGGGTTGGCCGAGGGCCGCGGTGCAAGTGATCGACGAAGACCAAGGTCATAGCGGCAGTTCCGCGGAAGGACGCAGCGGTTTTCAACGGCTGCTGACGGAGGTCAGCAGCGATCGCGTGGGACTGATCTTGGGTTTGGAGATGAGTCGGCTGGCACGTTCCTGCAAGGACTGGCATGCCTTGTTGGAACTCTGCGCGATCTATCGGACGCTGCTGGCGGATGCCGATGGCCTGTACGATCCTGCCCAGTACAATGACCGGTTATTGCTCGGCTTGAAAGGGACCATGAGCGAAGCGGAATTGCACATTCTCAAGAGCCGCCTTCAGCAAGGCGTGTGGAACAAGGCTGCGCGCGGCGAAGTGCTCAATCACGCGCCGATCGGCTATGTGCGAACGATTGGCGGCGACTTCGTGATCGATCCCGACGAGCAGGTGCGGGCCGTGGTGCGTTTGATCTTCGCGCAATTCGCGCAGCGGGGCAGCGTGAACGGGCTGTTGCGGTGGTTGGTGCGCCACGAGGTGAAGATGCCGATTCGGCCTCACTTTGGCGCCAACCGCGGCCAGCTCGAATGGCGGCGGCCCAATCGGGCGACCCTGCTGAACATGTTGCACCATCCCATCTACGCCGGCGCCTATCGTTGGGGACATCGCGAAGTCGATCCGCGCAAGAAGGTGCCCGGAAGGCCGACCACTGGTCGCACGTTTCACGCGCACGACGCGTGTCGAGTGCTAATTCGCGACCGCTTTTCCGCTTACATCCCGTGGGAAGAGTTCCTGGCAAATCAGCGGAAACTGGCGGAAAACAGCGCGTTGGGGAAGCTGCTGGCGGCGCCCCGTCACGGCCCGAGCGTGCTGGCCGGGTTGGTGGTCTGCGGCCGCTGCGCGCGTCACATGCTCGTCGGTTACGCCAACACGACCTCGGCGGCGAAGACGCTGCGTTACAGTTGCCAACGTGACGCGATCGACTACGGCGCCGAGGTGTGCCAAAGCCTCTCGGGCGCGGTGCTGGAGGCGTTCGTGGTCGAGCGATTGTTGCAAGCAGTCTCTCCCGCGTCGTTGGAGTTGAGTCTCGCCGCGAGTGAAGACATCGAGTGCGAACGAAGGCAACTGGACGATCACTGGCAGCAACGGCTCGTGCGTTCGCGTTACGAGGCGGACCAGGCGCGGCGGCAGTACGCGGCGGTGGATCCCGAGCATCGCCTGGTGGCACGGGAGTTGGAACGCCGCTGGGACGAAGCGCTCCGCGCGGACGAACAGTTGCAGGCCGACTACGCCCACTTCCAGCAAGACTGCCCGACGCAACTCTCGCCGGACGAGCGAGAACGGATTCTGGTGCTGTCCGAGGACTTACCGGCGTTGTGGCGCGCGGCGACAACCACGCCCGAAGATCGTCAAACAGTGGCGCGGCTGTTGCTGGAGCAAGTCACCGTGACGGTGGAAGGCAACACCGATCGCGTGGACGTGGAGTTGCGTTGGGCCGGCGGCTTCGTCAGCCGTCACGCGCTGTCTCGTCCGGTGCGGACGTATGAACAATTGTCGAACTACGAGGAGCTGGTGGCCCGCGTCGATGGCCTCCGCGCCCAACGCAAGACGTTGTCGGAGATCGCCGCGACGTTGAATGCCGAAGGGTTTCGCCCACCGAAGCGATCGCCCCGCTTCACCCCAGGGATATTGAGTCGCTTCCTGCGCGAACGCGGTGTTCGCAGCGGCTCGTTGCCGCGGAGCGTAACCGACGAGCAGCATCTGCGGGCGAGCGAGTGGTGGTTGGCGGACCTGGCCGCCAAGTTGTCCATGCCCATCGCAACGCTTCATCGTTGGCAACGCGTCGGCTGGGTCACTTCGCGCAAAGTGCCGGCGGCGGGCGGGCGCTGGGCGATCTATGCCGATGCCGACGAACTACTGCGCCTCAGTCGCCTCCGCAACTCGCCGCGCGGCTGGCCACAGCCCCACCCGACGGAATTGATTACCCCGAAACCAGACCCCAACGAAATAGCAGCTGGGACACCGGCTGTGCTAGCGCGATAGAAGTGCTATCTTAGGAGGTATTATGATTGGCACACTGAACTCGACCTGCGTTCGCTCAAGGCGACCTTGGGCATGGACGTGCTGCGGGGCCAGTCGCCGGAGATCGTGCGCAAGGAGATCTGGGCTCACCTGCTCGCCTACAACCTGATCCGCGCGGTGATCGCCCAGTCCGCCGACACGCATGGCGTGCTGCCTCGCACGCTGAGTTTCAAAGGGGCGTTGCAGACGATCCACGCCTTCAGTATCCATCTCGGGCTTGCTCGGCAATCGCGTCTTCACGATCTCTACTGCACGATGCTGGCCGCGATCGCCAGTCAGCGCGTCGGCGACCGCCCCGACCGTTCCGAGCCACGGGCGCGCAAACGGCGTCCCAAACCGTACCCATACCTGACGACACCACGAAGCGAATACAAAAAGGCTTTACTGGCAACGACTTCGGATTAAGGAAGCGACATTCGATTAAGGAAGCGCCATTCGATCTAAAGTCCGAAGACTGCGAAACCCTTCGCCTC
>CAZNRD010000105.1:0-4109 GCA_964575425.1 uncultured Anaerolineaceae bacterium
ATCAAGCGGCGCGCGCTGGGGTTGGACCAGCCCGTTCACGTGCGCTACGTGAAGTGGCTCAACGAGATGGCTCGCGGCAACCTCGGCTACTCCTACAGCACAGGGGCGCCGGTGACGAAGAGGGTCGGAGAGCGCGTGGTCCCGACGCTCACCCTCACCGTCACCGCGCTGGCGCTGTCGTACGCGATCGCGATTCCGATAGGCGTGGTGGTGGCGACACGGCGGTACACGTGGATTGACTACGCCGCCACCTTCCTCGCCTTCCTCGGCATCAGCCTGCCCACGTTCTTCCTGGGGTTGACCGGCATCTACGTGTTCGCGCTCCGCCTCAGGTGGCTGCCCGTGGGAGGGACCATGACCCTGGGGGGCGAGGGTGGGCTGCTCGACCTGCTGCTGCACCTGATCCTGCCGGCCTCGGTCCTGGCCGTGGCCGGCGCAGGGGCCCTAACACGGTACGTGCGCTCGAGCATGCTCGATGTCTTGGGGCAGGATTTCGTCCGGACCGCGCGCGCCAAGGGATTGGCCGAGGTCAGCGTTCTGCGCAAGCACGCGCTGCGCAACGCCCTGATCCCGGTGGTAACGCTCGCAGGCCTGCAGATCCCGGCCCTGCTTGGCGGCGCCGTGATCACCGAGCAGGTCTTCGAATGGCCGGGCATGGGACGCCTCACGATCGAGGCCATCAACCAGCGCGACTACCCGGTGCTGATGGGCATAACGCTCGTCACCGCGTTGCTGGTGACGCTTGGCAACCTGTTGGCGGACATCACCTACTCGTTGGTTGATCCGCGCATCCGCTATGACTGAGTGGACGCCTTCCCGGACGGGCTCCTTCTGGTCGCTCGCTCTGCGCCGGTTCATGCGCCACCGGCTCGCGGTCGTCGGTACCATCGCGCTGGGGATGCTCGCCACAATGGCCCTGGCGGCGCCCTTGCTTGCGCCACACAGCCCGACGGCGATCGACGCCGCGGTCTTTCAGGGAAGGCCTTCCACCACGCATCTTCTCGGGACCGACAGCGTGGGCCGCGACGTGCTGAGCCGCCTGATCTACGCGGCGCGCGTCTCGCTCAGCGTCGGGATACTGGCTGTCACCATGTACGTACTCATCGGCACGTCGGTGGGCGCGATCGCGGGGTACTATGGGGGAGCCGTGGATCTGGCGCTGAGCCGGCTGATTGACATCATGCTCTCGTTCCCGCCGCTCATCATCATCCTGTTCGCGGTCAGCGTCTTTGGCAGGCCGAGCCTGTGGAACGTCATCATTGTGCTGGGCCTGCTGGGATGGCCTGCCGTGGCACGCCTGGTGCGCGGGCAGGTGCTGGCGCTGCGCCAGCAGGAGTTCGTGCTGGCCGCGCGCGCAATCGGCGCCTCGGACCGTGCGGTTGTTGTGCGGCATCTGCTGCCCAACGCGATGGCCCCGGTGCTGGTGGCCGCGACATTCGGCACGGCCAACGCCATCCTGGTCGAGGCGGCCCTGTCGTTCCTGGGGATGGGGGTGCAGCCGCCCACACCGTCCTGGGGCAACATGCTGACGGACGCTCAGTCGCTCACGGTGCTGGAGCAGATGCCCTGGCTCTGGGTTCCGCCGGGGTTCATGATACTTGTCTCGGTGCTGACGATTAACTTCGTGGGCGACGGCCTGCGCGACGCGCTCGACCCGAGCCTGAAACTGTAGCCGTAGTTGAAACCGCAGGTGGAGTAGGGTAGGATTTGTGAAATCCAACGATCGGCTTGCCAAGGAGGGAGGAATGATGAAGGGCTTGCGCGCTAGACTGGCCGGTGGCGTGATAGCCGTCCTCATTGCCGGCCTGCTGCTGCCCGCGGGAGTCTGGGGCGGTCCCAGGTCGGAGTTCGTTGCCGTGGCAGGCATGTGGAGCCCGCCCAACAACTTCAGCCCCATCAACACGGACAGTTCCTACGGGTTCTACTGCGTTCGATTCATGTTCATGGGCATGGTTGAGGCGCGGGTGGAGAACAACCAGATGAACTTCTTCCCGGCCCTGGCCAGCGCGTGGCAGGTCGGGGCGGACAACCAGACTTACACGTTCACGATTCATCCGCGCGCCGCCTGGCACGACGGCAGGCCCGTGACAGCCGAGGACGTGCTGTTTACCCTCATGACGATCAGCGACCCCAGGACCGAGACAAATCGGGGCGCCCAGATCGCCTCCGTTGCCGGCCTGGACGCGCGAGGGAAGCGCGCGGCGGGCGCGCAGCTCGGCTTCCGGATCCTGGGGCCCAAGAGGTTCGAGGTCAAGACCGCCACGCCCGTGGACCCCACCATGTTCCTCGAGATGTTCGGCGCCAACGTCTACATTCTGCCCAAGCACGTCCTGGGGGACGTACCGCCCGATCAGCTCGGCCGGCATCCGTTCTTCCACAACCCGACCGTGGGGAACGGTCCGTACAAGTTCGTACAGTACAAGACGGACCAGTTCGTGGAGTTCGTGCTGAACGAGAACTACCATCTGGGTGCCCCCAACGTGCGCCGCGTATTCGTGCGCATCATCCCGCCCGCCACGATGCTCGCGCAGATTGAGCGCGGTGATCTCGACATCAGCGCCGGTTTCGGGATCGGCGAAGTCATGATCGAGGACTGGGACCGCGTGAAGGGCATGGCACACGTTCGCGCGGTTTCCTTCCCGGCCCCGGGCTACCAGTACATGCTGTTCAACTTCCAGAGACCCTTCCTCCAGGACAAGCGCGTGCGCCGGGCGTTCGCGCACGCCATCAATCGGCCGCTGATAGTCGGCCAGCTGCTCAAGGGCGAGGGAGAGCTGGCCGAGGGGCCGATTCCGCCGGCCAACCCCTACTTCAACAAGAGGGTTCGGCCGTGGCCCTTCGATACCGCCCGGGCACGGGCCTTGCTGACGGAGGCCGGGTGGGACTTCAACAGGACCATCATCCTGCGGGTACCGACCGGCAACATCATCCGCGAGCGTTCGGCCGACATCATTCGGGAGAACCTGATAGCCGCGGGCGTCAGGGTGGAGATCCAGAAGGCCGACTTCCCGACGCACATGGCCGCAGTACGAGCGGGCAACTACGATCTGGGCTTGATGGGATGGGCAGGCCCCACCGATCCTGACGTCTCCTCGCAGTATCGCACCGGCGGTCAGTACAACCTCAGCCACCACTCGATCGCTTCGCTGGATCAGGTTCTCGACGAGGGCGTGAAGACCGCGGATCCCACCAAGCGACGCGCCGTGTACGATCGATTCCAGGAGGTCTTCGCGGACGAGTTGCCGACCATCACGCTGTACTACCCGAATGCCCGGACGGCCATCACCCGGAGGATGACCAACGTGCTGTTCGACGCCTCGGGTCTGTTCGACTTCCAGGTCTACCGCTGGGTCGCGGGAACGCAGTAGCAGGCGAGCAGTCAGGGGGGTGTTGTAGACAGGGTAGGGGGCGGGGATTGCCGCCCCCTTCTCCTGGCAGCACGCCCTTGTCGGATAACGCACCCCACACCCGCCGCGTGCGACAGGAGCCGGCGCATGAATGACATATTCGCCCACATGGACGCCCGATTCGACGACCACGTCTCACGCGTGAGGTCGTTCGTCAGCCAGCCCAGCATCAGCGGCGAGGGCACGGGCATGGCCGAGATGGCCGAGCTGGTGCGCGACTCCATCCAGAGACTCGGTGGGACCGCCGAGATCGTCCCCACCCCGGGCTGGCCCGTGGTGTTCGGCGAGATCGCCGCCGGGGCTCCCCGCACATTGATCCTCTACGGCATGTACGATGTGCAGCCGGTGCAGGGCGAGGAGTGGATCGCCCCTCCGTTCGCCGGTGACATCGTTGACCTGCCCGGGTTCGGGCCCAGCATGGTGGCCCGCGGCGTGTACAACACCAAGGGCCCGCTGGCGGGGTTGTTCAACGTGCTGGAGAGCATCCAGGCCGTGCGCGGACGGCTCCCCGTGAACGTGAAGTTCGTGGTGGAGGGAGAAGAAGAACTCAGCAGCCGCAACCTGCCTGCCTTCGTCGAGGCCTACAAGGATCGCCTGCGCGCCGATGCCACCTACTTCCCCTTCTACTCGCAAGACCGCCGCGGCAAGCCAGTGCTCTGGCTCGGCGTGAAGGGCATTCAGTACTTCGAGATAGTCTGCCGT
>CAZNRD010000106.1:0-4010 GCA_964575425.1 uncultured Anaerolineaceae bacterium
CATCCGCGAGGGGATGACGCGCGAGCAGATCGACGCGGCCATCGCCCGCCACGCGCCGCAGGAGACGCTCTACGACCAGCCCTTCGTGGACCGCAAGAAAACGCGCGTCAGCGGCCCGTTCACGGTGGAAGCCGTGCCCGCCCCGGCGGTGAAGTCCATCGAAGCGACCCTCACCCCGGCCCTCTCCCATGGGGAGAGGGAGAAAGAAGCCGACGCCTCCATCGCCCGCTCCGGCGAGACCCTGCGCCAAGGGGAGTGGCGGGACGAACTCCTGCGCGCCGGGATTCGCGGCAAGGCGGGCCAGCACATCCGCTTCGCCCGCCTGGAGCCTTTACCCGGTTGCCGCTGGCTGCATGCCGACGGGGAGACCCGACCCAGTGCCGAGGGCGCCGATCGGGTGCGGGAGACCGCCACGGCCTACAACCCACAACGCATCGTCGTGTCGTTCGGCCCGCAGCACGCGCCGCTGGAGCAGCGCCAGGTGGCGCAGGCCATCGAAGAGGCGCAGACGCTGGTGCCCAGGCCCAAGCTCATCGTTTTCGCCGCCTTCCAGTTCGACCCGGAGGCGGCCAAGGACATCGACGAGACCAACTGGCCGGGCGTCAGCCTGCTCAAGGCGCAGATGAACGCCGACCTCCTGACCGATGATCTCAAGAAGAAGCGCGCCAGTAACGAGTCGTTCTGGCTGATCGGCCAGCCGGACGTGCAGGTAGAGCGCATCGCCAAGGGCGAGGACAAGGGCAAGCTGCGCGTCAAGGTAGCAGGCTTCGACTACTACAACACCAAGACCGGCGGCATCGAATCGGGCGGCGCGGACAAGATCGCCGTCTGGCTGCTGGATACCGACTATGACGGGCGCAGCCTCTATCCGCGCCAGGTCTTTTTCCCCATGGCCGGGGAGAACGAGGGCTGGGCGCGGCTGGCGAAGAACCTCAAGGCCGAGATCGACGAGGAGTTGATCGAGGCCTACCGGGGCACGGTGTCGCTGCCCTTTGAGCCGGGCGAGCATAAGCGCATCGCCGTCAAGATCGTGGACGACCGGGGCATCGAGAGCCTGAAAGTGCTGGAGGTGGAGTAGTGGCCCGGACGACCATCGACCGCCTCATCATCAACTCGCCCTACGAGGAGCCGGCGCGCCACTGGCGCTACGAGCGCGAGACGCGCACGTTCGATCTGACGGAGGGCCGTCGCCCGGCGGGCTACGTGGTGGCCTCGGGCGACTCAAGAGCCTTCGACGACCCCGGCATCTTCGTGGAAATCCCGCTGGTCAACCAGATCCGCCCGCGCGTGAAGGCCTGGCGCGAGGCGGGCTATCCGGGCGTGTCCAGCATCACCAAGCGGCTGCTCGATCACTGGCGCGACCCGGAGGAGTTCGAGGGGCGGCGCTTTTTCTTCTGCCAGTTGGAGGCGGTGGAGACGCTGATCTGGCTCACGGAGGCGCCCGCCGCCGAGCGCGTGGGCATCGAGATACCCGGCGACGGCGGGGACTTCGTGCGGCAGTGCTGCAAGATGGCGACGGGCTCGGGCAAGACCATCGTTATGGCGATGGGGATCGCCTGGCACATCCTGAACAAGGTCGCCAACCCGCAGGACGCGCACTTTTCCAAGAACGTGTTGGTCATCGCACCGGGGCTGACGGTGAAAAAGCGGCTGGCCGTACTGGAGCTGGCAGCGGAGGGGAACTACTACGAAGCCTTCAACATCGTGCCGTCGGCCCTGCTCGACAAGCTGCGGCAGGGCAAGGTGCTGGTGCGCAACTGGCACGCGCTGGCCTGGGACAGCGAAGAGCAGATCAAGAAGCGGCGCAGCGTGGACAAGCGCGGCGCCAAGAGCGACGAAGCCTACACGCGCGAGGTGCTGGGCGAGATGGCGGGCGCCCACAACCTGCTCGTCATCAACGACGAGGCGCACCACGCCTGGCGGGTGAACTGGGAGGCCGAGGGCAAGTATCTGCGTGCCCGCGACCTGAAAGACAGCGCCGAAGAGGCCACAGTGTGGATCGGCGGGCTCGACCGGCTCCACCGTTCACGGGGCATCCTCACCTGTTACGACTTCTCCGCCACGCCCTTCACGCCGTCAGGCAAGAAGAGCAGCGAGGAGGCGCTCTTCGGCTGGATCGTGAGCGACTTCGGCCTGAACGACGCCATCGAGTCGGGCCTGGTCAAGACCCCGCGCGTGGTGGTGCGCGACGACGCGGTGCCGGACGCCAGAACCTACAAGTCGCGGCTGTACCACATCTACAACGATCCGGACGTCAAGGACGACCTGAACCGCAAGGCGAGCCCGGAAGAGCCGTTGCCCGACCTGGTGCTGAACGCCTACTACCTGCTCGGCTACGACTGGCGGGAGGCGTGGAAGGCGTGGAAGGCGGCCGGGCTGGCCGCCCCGCCCGTGATGATCACCGTCTGCAATCGCACGGAGACAGCAGCCCGGGTCAAGCACGCCTTCGATTCAAAGCGCATCCACATCGATGAGCTGTGCGAGCCGGAGCGCATCCTGCACATTGACTCGAAGGTACTCGACGAGGCGGAAGCGCAGGAAGAACCCGCCGCGCCGCTGGACGTGCCGGACGAGAACCATGATGCGGAAGAGCAGGATGCGCCGGTCGAGCGCAAGCTGACCAAGGCCGAGCAGGCGGAACTGCTGCGCCTGACCGTGAACACGGTCGGCAAGGTGGGCCAGCCCGGCGAGAAGGTCCAGAAGGTCATCTCGGTCGGCATGTTGAGCGAGGGCTGGGACGCGAAGACGGTGACCCACATCATGGGTCTGCGCGCCTTCACAAGCCAGCTCCTCTGCGAACAGGTTGTGGGGCGCGGCCTGCGGCGCACATCGTACGAGGTGAACTCGGAGACGGGACTCTTCGAGCCGGAGTACGTGAACATCTTCGGCGTGCCGTTCACCTTCCTGCCGCACGAGGGGGGCGAAGACGGCCCGCCGCCGCCCCCGACACCCAAGACGGCGGTTGAACCGGACCCGACCAAGGCGGAGTTCGAGATCCGCTGGCCGAACGTGGTGCGCATCGAGCGCGTGTTTCAACCCATGCTGACGCTGGACTGGTCGAAGGCGCGGACGCTGGAGCTGGACGCGGCGCAGACGGCGCAGGTGGCCGAGCTGGCGCCCATCCTCGAAGGCAAGCCGGACGTCACCAAGATCAATCGCATCGAGCTGGAGCGGCTGGCGCGGGAGTTTCGCACCCAGCGCATCATCTTCGAGACGGCGCGGGACGTGTTCGACCAGATGAAGCATACCTGGCAGGGCAGCCGGGAGGTCTTGCTGGCGCAGTTGGTGGGGGCCGTTGAGGCGTTCATCCGCTCCGACCGGATCACCATTTCGCCGCCGCTTTTCTACCAGGATGAACTGCGCCGCAGACTGATCGTCACCCTCAACATGTCGCGGCTGGTGCAGCATGTCTGGGAGGCGGTGCGGCAGGAGAACACCGAGAGGCTAACCCCGGTCTTCGACCGCGATCATCCCATCCGCTCAACGGGGGAGATGCGCACCTGGTACACGGGTAAGCCCTGCGAGCGCACGCGAAATTCGCACATCAATGTCTGCATGTACGACAGCACATGGGAGGCATCGGATGCCTTCGTGCTGGACGACAGCGACCCAGTGGCCGCCTGGGTGAAGAACGACCACCTGGGTTTCGAGGTGCTGTATGTCTATCGCGGCGTCGTGCGGAAGTATCGGCCTGATTTTCTGATTCGTCTCAAGAACGGCGACATGCTCATTCTGGAAACGAAGGGGCACGATACCGAGCAGGACAAGGTGAAGCGGCACTATCTGGACGAATGGACACAAGCCGTGAACGCGCATGGCGGGTTTGGATGCTGGCGGTGGGCTGTGGCGCACCACCCGGGCGAGATACGGGACATTCTTATGCACAATCAGCAAGCGAATGCGGGAGGCTAACAACAGCATGCAGCGGACGGCGCTGCGCGCCGCCGCTGATGCTGAGCGTTAGCCCTCCCCAACCCGCCTGAGCTGCACCAGAAAAGCGGTATGCCCCA
>CAZNRD010000107.1:0-4000 GCA_964575425.1 uncultured Anaerolineaceae bacterium
GCCAGAGAAGAGGAGGCGACGGTGGGATTTGAACCCACGCATCGGGGTTTTGCAGGACCCGGCGGCGGCAAATCAGACCCTTGCTCGCCTTTGGCCGGATTCCGTGTAAGGGTCTGCTGATTCTGCATAGCCTGGCGAGCCCAGACCCTTGACCGTCTTCTGGGGCCAGGCAACAGACACAAACGCGGGTCCACCGTTCAGGAATCAGGCTACCTCATCGCCGGACCGAAGTCAAGGAATCCGGCGCACGATAGCGCATAGCCGAGCAGCCAAGGGCGCGTCTGTGCTTGACCCGGGATCTCCGCTCACCCCTATTGCGGTGGCAATCGGGCTACCACGGAACCTGGGACAAGGAGTGGGGGCAGGTCACTCAGGAGGACCTCAGCCTCCCCAGCTTGCCGATGATCTCTTCCGGGGTGTCGCGCATTCCGGGCGTGTTGTCCTGCCTCACCTTGTCCATCATTCTTGGCCCAGCCGCGCTCTCTCTCGACAACTGGAACAGTTCATGGGGGGCAAGTCAATCTCAGACCGTGATCGAGGACTCCGTCGCTGCAACCTCCCAATCTGCCTAAACATGCATGGTCTGAGCTTTGGGCTCGTAGTAGAACCCTGCAGCCATGTGTGGCGCCTGCGGGCAAGGCCAAATCCATCCGAGAGTAGGGCGGCGGGGGCCCGGGCTGGACTGATGGTCCATGCGCTCATGAGGCCGAGTGCCAATGTGGCGTCGCCCGCTCGCGGACCAGCGACAGCAGCTCCTGTCTGTGAGTAGTTGGATCCCAGGATTGGGATTCCGGACCCGCTTGTCCGCCTCGATGCGGTGGTGTACAGTGGTCAGGCAAGAGCTGCGATGTGTGCGATTGCCTCGTCGGCTGTCTGCCATGCGTCATCGAAGGCTATTCGGTCTGGGGGTGGGACGAGGTGAATCAGGTTCTGGTCCCAATCGCTCTCGAACTCCCGGCGCCTCCCCCTGAACGCAGTGGGCTCGACGCGGCTGAGATCCAGCCCCTTTGCGGTGAACTTCTCACCCAGTACGGTCTCAACGGCGTCAAGGGAGAGCCCGCCTTGTGTCAGCAGGCTGTGGAGGTCATAGAGGTCCCGGGAGATGGCATGCTTCCGCTGGCCGGAGACGGCCCTGAGTTTCTCGGCAAGCACCTCACGAAGGTCATAGCAGTGGATCTCGGTCGGCCCCGTGAGATGTGCATCGGGATATGGGTGGTGAACCGGACGGGAAGCCGCCGGGAAACCGAGGTGCTCATGCATGGAGATGTGCAACCTGATTGCCTGCGGGGCGCCTGTCCTTCTGAGGGGGCCCCGATAGTACAGCCTGGCCTCGACTGACCCTTCCTCCTCTTCCTCGGTCATCTTCCTGAACAGAGGGGGTGCCGCGGCCATGTCAATCCCGAACGTGTCGCCGACGCCTCGGATGAGTCTCTGGGCGAGGCGGCTGACCTCTTCGACGTCGATTGGCTCCTCTGCTGTGAAGTCGAGATCCTCCGAGAACCTGTAGTCGGTGAAGTAGCACTTTCGGAGGCAGGTGCCGCCCTTGAACCGCAGTTTGGCGGTAGCAGGTTCAAGGCTCCACTGGCTGAGGAAGCACCCCAACACGTAGTCGAGATCGACGATCATGAGGTCGATCCGCCACCTGGCAGCGGCTTGGCGGAGCTGATCCTCCGAGATCACCGCCTCCTCCGCAGGGCCCGAACGTTGACGCGGATGCGCCAATGGGTATCTATGGGACCGTCGCTGGGTGCGCCGGGATCCAGCGCGGCGACCCCCTCAGTGAGCAGCCCACGCCATGTGCTGAGCAGGTCCTCTCGTTCTTGGATGGGCAAGTCGAGTTTCTCGACTAGAAAACCGAGCCGCTTGTATGTGGCGCCCGACTTGAACCGCGCTAGATAGCTGTCCAGCTTGGGCCAATCCACTTCTGGACCCGCACGTAGGGCGCCCATGACCTGTTGAATCCCTCCGCATAGATCGGGACGATCGCAAGCGTCGATGATCGTCTTCTCGCGGTCCGTCACCCGGAACGGAAGCCCGTCGCTCGTCTGGGTGACGACCCCAATCATCTTGCGAGGCGTCACGACCACAAAGCGGTATCGGACTCCCAGGATCTCGACCTGCGGCTTGAAGCGTCGGTGCGCGGTCTGGACAAAGGTCGTCCTGGGCAGCTGTTCGGTCATTCCCCAGAAGCGAAGTGCGCTCCAGTAGGCGACAGCCGCCGCCGGATCAAGCTGGCTGGCGATGACGAAGGGATCTTCTGTCCATGCTCGGCCTTCACCGGCCTCCAGGGGCACGATCAGGTACGTGGCCCTTTCGAGGCGAATGAGCCAGCCCTTGCTCTCGAGCCTGCTCAGAGCCTTCCTGGCTAGGTTCCGATCCGGCCAGTAGGGTAGGGCGTCCTCCGTCTTGAAGACGCGTTTCCCCGCACCGGCCAGCCCGGTCAGGAAGCGGCGTTCCTGAGGGCCCAGGCGGTCCATCTGCTCGGATGTTACATTCTCTGTCATGAAACTACCCTTTCAACGGGTATTTTCATGACAAAGAATATCACATCTTGACCGGTCGTCAAGCACCCCGTCCTGAAACCTAATCCCACCGCCAAAGTCCAGATTGCTTCGGCGCACCGGCGCGTCGGAGGCAAGGAGGTCATAGCACGAACGCCACTACGTCATCGCAGACTGCGGGTCGATGGACCTTCACACCGTCATCGAAGGCCTGTGTGAAGCCACAGGTCAGAAGGAGGTGAGACTGACTTCAGAGATCGAAAGCGCAATTGATCTGCTGGCAATCGGCACATTGGACGACCACAGAGAGGCACTGCTTCGCGTTGCCGCCGCGCCCGACATGCCTCTGATGGTTCTTGACGATCGGTATGGAGAGCTGCTGGGAACGACGCCCAGGGAAGCGATTGCCTCAATGAAGGCACGAGACATTAGCCCGGAGACGGGCACGGGAAACGGAGGTGAGACATGAACGTCACGATGATCACAGGCCGCCTGGGCCGTGATCCAGAGCTGCGCTACAGCGGCGATGGGACGCCCTGGGTGACCTTCTCGGTCGCCGAGGGCCGAAGAACGGACGGCCCCACCTGGTTCGAGTGCAAGGCCTTTGGCCGTCTCGCCGAGGTCATCGGCCAGTACGGCGCGAAAGGCCGGCTCGTCCTCGTCCAGGGCCAGATAGTCCAGGAGAATTTCGAGACGAAGGAGGGCGAGAGTCGTCAGGTCTGGCGGTTAGTCGCCTCGTCTCTGGAGTTCCTGGACGCCCCGAGGGAGTCCGCCGAGGACTCGACGGCTCTCTTGGAGGGAACCCGCCAGTAAGCCCCCTTCTAGCCCTGCGCGCTGATCGCCGCTGCGGCAGGCTCCCCGCCTGCGGTTGTGCAGGGGGAGAGGCACGTTCTCCCCCTGCACCTTCTTTGCCGATGCCCGCATCACTCTGAGACGGGGCATCGGATCCCAGCCTGACCAAGGCAAACAAAACGGAGGCATCTCATGCGCACGCTTGTGGAGGCGATGCCGCTCCGCGACCGCCCGGCTTGGAGGGCCGAGTTTCGCCCGGAGCATTGCAGCACAGCTGAGTTGCTGGCTGCGATCGTCGGAGGAAAGAGCCAGATGGAAATCGCCCTGGGAATGGTGACCCGGTTTGGGACGCTCGGGGCTCTCGTCGTGGCCGCTCCGAAGGAGATCATGTCGGTGGAAGGTGCGGGGCCAGCGACTGTTGCTCGACTCAAGGCCGCCTTCGAGCTCGGGCGACGGTTGGGAACGGAGGTGGATCAAGCCGCGCCGGTTGTCGGCTCGCCCGACGACGCGGCAGCGATCCTGATCCCGAGAATGCAGCACTTGGAGCAGGAACATCTCTTCGTGCTCATCCTGGATACCCACAATCGGCTGATCGGTGAGCCCGCGGAAGTCTACCGGGGCTCGCTGAACCAGACCATGGTGAGGGTGGGGGAGCTGCTCCGTCCTGCGATACGGGCGAATGCTGCCTCGATCATCGTGGCGCACAA
>CAZNRD010000108.1:0-3961 GCA_964575425.1 uncultured Anaerolineaceae bacterium
CGATGGTGGATACTGAAAGACCAACTCGCGCCACGCAACCGGAGCTCGCTACATGTTACAAAGCACTCGATCCGATGGTGGATACTGAAAGCGGATCAAGGCAATCGGCCGGGGCACAGTCTGGTAAGTCGGGTTTTTGCCCACAAAGGTGGGGGTGGACCGACTCGACTGAGCGCGGTCTGGGCCGGGATGAAGTTGTCTCCACGCACATGAGGAAAGCTCGTTCGGCATCCCCTCACCCCTTGAACCCTGCACCGCCGGCATTACAATCGCAGCATCGCCCCGCGCACGGAGGATCGGCTATGGCAACTCACACCAGCGAAGAGCGCAACGGCAAGCTGCGTTCCGAAGTCCACCTCGAACCGGGCGAGACCGTGGCCCTGTGCCGCTGCTTCGCCTCCAAGAAGTTCCCCTTCTGCGATGGCTCCCATCGACAGCAGCCAGGACAGGTGGCCCCGGTCATCGTCCACGCGCCCGAGGTGCACCCCGAAGGCTGACACCGCCGGCCCGTTCCCCGCGAGGCCCCTCTCAACGAAGCCTACATCCCACGACCCTCTTCCCGAGGACTCGTGGTAGCATGGACCGAGGCTTGCGCCAGTGTGACCCCGCAACCCATCCTCCGCACCCAACGACTCGTCCTGCGCCCCTTCTGCCTGGAGGACGCCCCCACCGTGCAGCACCTGGCGGGGGCACGCGCGGTCGCCGACACCACCGCCAACATCCCCCATCCCTACCCGGACGGCGCCGCCGAGCGCTGGATCTCAACCCACTCGACGCGCTTCGCGGCCGGTGAGGCCGCAATCTTCGCCATCACGCTGCTCCCCAGCGGCGAGCTGATCGGCGCCATCGGGCTGGAAATCGCCCGCGAGCACGCCCGCGCTGAGCTCGGCTACTGGGTGGGCATGCCATACTGGAACCAGGGTTACTGCACCGAAGCGGGACGCGCCTTCGTCGAGTACGCGTTCCGCACCCTGGGCCTCCACCGGGTCCATGCCGCTCACTTTCGCCGCAACCCGGCCTCCGGGCGCGTCCTGCAGAAGATCGGGATGCGGTACGAAGGCCGCCTTCGCCAGCACATGCGCAAGTGGGATTCCTTCGAGGATCTGGAATGCTACGGCCTCCTCCGGGACGAGTATGCCAGGCTCGGTTGACACCACGTTGCACGGCTGCAGACACCGGCTCTCCGCAGGGCCCGCGGCCAGGGAGAATGCGACATGACGTCTTCGCGCATCCAGGCACTGATCGCCAGGCTGGAGAAGGGCGGCAGCAAGACACAGCAGATCCTCGGCGCCCTTTCCGCGGAGCAATGGGGCCGGTGCCTATATGCGGGGCCGCCCGCGTGGACGGTGCGTGACCTTCTGGCCCATTTCGTCTCGACCGAAGCGGGCCTGCGTCGGATGTGCCAGGACGTTGCCGCCGGCGGCGAAGGTGCGCCCGAAGGATTCGACTTCGACGAGTTCAACGCGCAGGAGCGGCAGCGCTTGAAAGACCGCCCTACCGCCGAACTGCTCACCGCCCTCGCCGACGAGCGCCAGCGCACACTCGACTGGCTCCGCACCCTGCACGACTCTGACCTGGACCGCACCGGCCGCCACCCTGCACTGGGCTGGGTCTCACTCGAAGCAATGGTCACCGCCATCTACGGCCATCAGCTGCTGCATATGCGCGACCTGCAGAGCACCCTGTCATGAGACCAGGCCTCCCCACCGCCGGCGCCGATGCCCGAACTACCTGAACTCGAAGTCGTGCGCGAGGTCCTGGCCCGCCGCGTCGTCGGGCGGACGATCGAGGCGGTAACCGTCGGGCCAAAAGGCGGTCCGATCCTCGTGCGCGATCTGACCGGCCTGGGCCTCATCCGCTGCCTGACCGGTTCGCGCCTCACCTCGGCCTCACGCCGGGGGAAGTTCCTGCTGTTCTCCTTCGAGGCGGCCGAGCCGCTTCTGCTGATCGTCAATCCCAAGTTGACCGGACGTTTTCAACTCTGCGCGCCGGACGCCCGGAGGGCGGGCCCCGTGCACATCGTATTCCACTTCCGCCAGCCCAGCGAAGAACTTCGCTATGTGGACGCGAAACGCATGGGGCAGCTGTATCTGACGCACAGCCCTGAGGCGGTACCGACCTTCAACGAGATGGGGCCCGACGCGCTCGACATCGGCCCGGAGGAGTTCCGCCAGCGGCTGCTGAGCGTGCGCGGCGAGATCAAGGGCATTCTGACGCGCGGGCTGTGCGTCGCCGGCATTGGCAACGCCTATGCCGACGAAATCCTGTGGCAAGCGCGCCTGCACCCCTTTCGCAAGCGCACCACCCTGAGCGAACAGGAGATCGCCGCCCTCCACCACGCCATGCACACCACTCTGCAGGAGGCGATCTGCCGGGTGCGCCAGGAGATGGGCGAGGCCATTCACCTGGAGCCGCGCGGCTTCTTCGCGGTGCACCTGCGCACCGGGCAGTCGTGCGCCCGCTGCGGCGGCGAGATCGCCGGCATCCACGCCAAAGCCCGCACCACCAACTTCTGCCGGCGCTGCCAGCCCGGCGGCCTGATTGCCGGGATGTAGAATCCCCTCGACATGACAGCCACGAACATCCATCCCCCTCTTGCTGCCGAGCGCGGCCGTTGGTGGGTGCTGCTCGTCGTCGGTGTGGGCAGCTTCATGTCGGCCCTCGACGGCAGCGTGGTCAACACCATCTTGCCCGTCATCCGTCAGTCGTTCGGCAGCAGCGTGGCCGAGATCGAGTGGGTGGTGACGGTGTACCTGCTCGTCGTCAGCGGGCTGCTGCTCTCCTTCGGCCGGTTGGGCGACCTGCGGGGACACAAGCGGGTGTACGTCACCGGGTTTGCGTTCTTCGTCCTTGGATCGGGGCTGTGCGCGCTGGCAGATAGTGCCCCGGCCTTGATCCGCTCTCGCGGCCTGCAGGCACTGGGAGCAGCTATGCTCTTCGCCAACGCCCCGGCCATCCTCACCCATTCCTTCCCCGCCAACCACCGCGGCCGCGCTCTGGGCATGCAGGCGACCATGACCTACCTCGGGTTGACCGCAGGACCTTCCCTGGGCGGCTGGCTGGCCAATCGATTCGGCTGGCCCACGGTCTTCACCATCAACCTGCCGATCGGACTGCTGGCCCTTGTCCTCAGCCTGCGGTTCCTCCCCCAGGATGATCTCCGACCCAACACCGGCCGTTTCGACCTCGCCGGAGCAGGCGCGTTCCTCGGCGGATTGGTGAGCCTGCTGCTGGGGCTCAACCAGGGCCACGCCTGGGGCTGGACCTCGCCCCGCATCCTGGCCCTGTTCGTCAGCGCGGCCCTCCTGCTGACAGCGTTCCTGTTCCTCGAACGTCGCACCCCAAGCCCAATGCTGGGCCTCAACCTCTTTCGCCGGCGCTTGTTTACCGCCTCAGCCCTCAGCGCACTGCTGAACTACATCGGCCTGTACGCGGTCGTCTTCCTGCTCCCTTTCTACCTGATCCAGGGCCGCGGCCTGAACTCTTCCCAGGCCGGGATCCTGCTGACTGCGCAGCCGCTGATGATGGCTCTGGTCGCACCGATTTCCGGCGCCCTGTCCGATCGCATCGGCTCGCGGCTCCTTTCCAGCGGCGGGATGGCCATGCTGGCGCTGGGGATGCTGCTGCTCTCAGACCTCGGGCCCGCCACGCCCCTGCACGCGGTGGCGGCCCGGCTGCTGGTCACAGGCTTTGGGCTGGGCATCTTCGTGTCGCCGAACACCAGCGCACTGATGGGATCGGCCCCCCGCGACCGGCAGGGCACCGCGTCTGGAGTGCTGGCAACAGCCCGCAACCTCGGCATGGTCGTGGGCATCGGATTGGCCGGCGCAGTCTTCAACACCGTGTTGTCCCACTACCCGATGTCCGATCCGGCTGGCCTGTTCGCTGGCATTCGGGTGGCCTTCCGCGCCGCCGCCGGTGTCGTCCTGCTCGGCACACTCACCTCGCTGGCGCGCGGCGA
>CAZNRD010000109.1:0-3935 GCA_964575425.1 uncultured Anaerolineaceae bacterium
TCCGCACAGAACAAGCCTACGTCGACTGGGCACGCCGCTTCATCCTCTTCCACCATGGGCAGCCCCCGCGCCAAAGAGGCACTCCCGAGGGCCTGGCTCCCCTCAATCGCCTGGCCACGGACCTCGCCCTCACCGCCCCTATCGAGCCATCTCCCCGGCTCATGGGATTGACTCGGGCTTTAGCCCTATGCTAATATGGTGATCGAATGAATGGCGCTAAAGTGGCTGGGTGTCCAGTGACCGAATGCCGCCTTTCGGGCTCTCATGGGAGGGGATGCGCCAATGACTTCTACCTTGGGATCGAGCGACGAGATCACGATGCTTCGCGAGAGTATCTCGGTCAAGCTCGCCAGAAACGTGCGGCAGGGCTACGTGAAAGACGAGAGCGAGCGAGGGATGTACCGGCAGGGGGTTCGCCTCAACGTCGAGAGAAACCGCCTGCTCACCGAATCCTACAAGCAGACCGAGGGCCAGCCGATGGTGCTCCGGCGGGCGAAGGCCCTAGCCAACATCCTGGAGAACATGAGCATCATCATCGTCCCGGCCTCTCGCATCGTAGGCCACTCCGGTTCGACCCCGCACGACCTGTATTACCCGATAGAGATCAACTGGAAGTCCCCGCAAAGGGCAATGAACTCGGACGACGCCAAACACCTGCTCGATGACGCGGGTCGCGCCGAGATGGAAAAGATCTTCGACTACTGGAAGGGAAAGACCCTGAGCGACCTTCGAAAGATGGCCTTTGAAGGCGACCTCGAGAAGTACTTCAAGTATGAGGGAACGTTCCTCTGGTCGCACTGGGACGAGCTGGGAGTCCCCAACTACCGCAAGGTTCTCGAGGTGGGGCTTCTCGGAATCAAGGAAGAGGCCGAGAAGAAGCTCGCCCAGGTCATCGCTGCCGTGCCCGACGACTACCTGGAGCAGCACGATTTCCTGCGCGCGGTGATCATCACCCTGGACGCGGCGATGGTGTTCGCCAGGCGGTACGCCGAGAAGGCGCGGGAGATGGCCCGCGGTGAAAGTGACGCGACGAGGAGAACCCAGCTGGAACGAATCGCGGCCGTCTGTGACAGAGTTCCCGCGATGCCCGCGACCACCTACCACGAAGCACTGCAATCCTTCTGGTTCATCAACCTCATCACCCGGCAGATCGAGCTGGTAAGCCTCGGCTGCGGCGCCCGATTCGACTTCCTTTTTAACCCCTACTACCAGCGAGACCTGGCCGAAGGCCGGCTCACCAGGGAAGAGGCAATCGAGCTCATGCAGCACTTGATGCTCAAGTTCGAGGAATCGGGGATGTGGTATTCGCCGACGATCACCGGGATCTACGGCGGCGTCCAGCAACTCCAGGGCATCACCCTGGGCGGCCGCGATGCGGAAGGGAACGACCTGACCAACGATGTGACCTACATCGTTCTGGAAGCGTCGCGGAGGCTCCAAGTCCTGCAGCCGACGATCGCGCTCCGGGTGCACAAGAACACTCCCGACGAACTGCTGTCCGCTGCCACCGATGTCATCCGGACCGGGTGCGGCTATCCGTCGCTCTTCAACGATGAAGTCCTCATACCGCTGCTACGCAAGTGGGGCGTCGCCGAGAAAGACGTCTATGACTACTCGTGCAGCGGGTGTGTCTACATCGAGCTTCCCGGCAAGAACCAGGTGAGGAGAGCCAGCGGCTACTTCGTCCTGCCCAAGTGCCTGTGGTGGGCGCTCCACCGCGGCATCCACCCGGAGACCGGCGAGCAGTACGGGGCTGCCACGCCGGACCCGGCGGGCTTTGAGCGGATCGAGGACGTCATCCAGGCCTATCTCGAGCAGGTCCGCTTCTTCTTCGACAAGATGGTCAAGCTCGAGAACACGTCCCGCCGGCTGTATCAGGAGTATGCGCCGAGGCCCTTCCTTTCCGCCTTTCTCGACGGGTGTATCGAAAGAGGCAAGGACACCAGGAAGTGGGCCTATCCCTCGGATCTGAATTCCTTCAACCTCATCATCGGCCCGACCAACGTCGCCGACTCGCTTGCGGCCATCAGGAAGCTGGTCTTCGACGACCGCCAGCTGTCCATGACGGAGTTCATCGAGATCCTGGACAACAACTGGGAAGGCCACGAGGACCTTCGGCAACGAGTGATCAACGACATCCCCAAGTTCGGAAACGACGACGACTACGTGGACCTGCTGGCCAAGGAGGTCCACGAGAGGACCGAGGAGGTATTGCGGGAATTCACCGACGAGCACGGCCTCAGGTACCACGGCGATGGAAGCGCCGTCTCCGCCACGTATGGTCTGTCGGGGGACACCCCGGCTACGCCTGACGGCAGGAAGGACGGCGATCCGTTCTCCGACGCCACCCTGTCCCCGATGATCGGACGGGACAGGAACGGGCCGACCGCGGTTCTCGCCTCCTGCGCCAAGATCGAGCCCCTCAAGGCGTACAACCAGCTCTTGAACCAGAAGTTCCTGCCGCAGTTTCTGGAGAGCGACAACAAGAAGCACTTCATCAGCTACCTGAGGTCGTGGTGCGAGCTGGGCGTGCCGCACATCCAGTTCAACGTGGTCGACGGGGAGACGCTGCTGGATGCGCAGAAGCACCCCGAGAGGCACCAGAACCTGATCGTCCGAGTTGCCGGCTACAGCACCTACTTTGTGGATCTCTCCAAGGGTTTGCAGGACCACATCATCGCGCGAACAGAGCAGCGGTTCTAGACATTTCACCCGAGGGAGGGTTGCAGGATGAGGACAGCAACAGGCACGGCGCTCGACGAGAAGAGCACCACCACGCCCTGGCCTGACCTGAGCGACGACCTTCGCAACCTGAGGCAGAGCGTCTCGATCAAGGTCGCCAGGAACGTGCGGCAGGGCTACATCACGGACGAGAACGTGCGGGGGATGTACCGCACCAGCATCAGGCTGAATGTGGTAAGGAACCGCCTGCTGACCGAGTCCTACAAGGAGACCGAGGGCCAGCCGATGGTGCTGCGGCGGGCGAAGGCGTTGGCCCACATCCTCGAGAACCTCCCCGTCTTCGTGGCGCCGTACGAGCGCATTGTAGGCCACTCGGGAGAGAGCCCGGATGACCTCTTCTATCCGATCGAGGTCAACTGGAAGTCGCCCTACAGAGCAATCAACTCCGACGACGCCCGCGAGATCCTCGACGAGGCGGGCCGGGCCGAGATGGAGAAGATCTTCGACTACTGGAAGGGCAAGACCCTGAGCGACCTCCACAAGATGGCCTTCGAGGGAGACCTGGCGAAGTACTTCCAGTTCGAGGGGACGTTCCTGTGGTCTTTGTGGGATGAAGGCGCGGTTCCAAACTTCGGGAAGCTCTTCCGGATCGGCCTGAAGGGGCTCAAGGAGCAGGCCGAGCGGAGGCTGGTCGAGGTCATCGCGACCGTGCCCGAGGACTACCTGGAGCAGCACGACTTCCTGCGCGCCGTGATCATCACTCTGGACGCGGCGATGCAGTTCGGCAAACGGTACGCGGAAAAGGCGCGCCAGGAGGCGTCGGCCGAAGACGATCCCAGGCGCAGGGCCGAGCTGGAGGAGATGGCCAGGATCTGCAAGAGGGTGCCGGAGAATCCTCCGGAGACGCTGCACGAGGCGCTGCAGTTCTTCTGGTTCGTGCACCTGATCAAGGGCCAGATCGAGTTCGCAAACTTGACCTGCGGTGGAAGGCTGGATGTCCTCCTCAATCCGTTCTATCAACGAGACCTGGCCGAAGGCAGGCTCACCAGGCGGGAGGCAGTCGAGCTGGTGCAGCATCTGCTGCTCAAGTTCGAGGAGTCCGGGATGTGGTTCTCCCCCCTGATCACCGGAATCTACGGGGGAGTGCAGCAGCTGGAGGGCATCACCCTGGGCGGCCTCGACGCCGAAGGAAACGACGTCACCAACGATATGACCTATATCGTGCTCGAGGCGGCCAAGAACCTGCGCACGAT
>CAZNRD010000110.1:0-3849 GCA_964575425.1 uncultured Anaerolineaceae bacterium
GAGCTTCAGCACCAAGCGAACATGCTCTGGTTCAAGGCTGCTGCGCAGGGTACGCAGGTCCTGACTACCCAGCAAATCCAATGGCTGGAGATGCACTACAACCGTCTGCAGCGAGAGATCGAGACTGCCAAAGGCAACGGACCGTGACTGCCAAGGGCAGTGGACCGTGATTGCCCGCCATAGCAATACGGGGATAGCCAACGGAGGGTTGGGGATTCACCCGGCCCTCCTTGCCTTCCTCCAGTCCACACAGGCTCCTCGGCCGCCGGCTGCAGTTCTGGAGCTCGGCTGCGGGAATGGCCGCACAGCCTGCACCCTCGCGGCCAGGGGATATGAAGTCACAGCTGTCGATCTTGACCCTGGCGCGATTGGCCAGGCGCGAGCTCTTGCTTTCCAATGCCGTGTTTCGGTTGACTTTCGGGTGATGGAGATCGCAGAAATCAGGCAATTCACGCCTGGAAGTATCGCTTTGGTAGTGGCCATCGACTTCCTTCACATGGTAGGCGCGGAGCAGCGAGGGCATCTGCTTCAGACCGTCGGGAGGCTTCTTGTCCCGCACGGCACATTCCTCGTCATCGATCGCATCCCGACGACCACACTGCTCCCTTCTCATGAAGGGTTCGATGTCCTGATTGGAAGCGGCTTCGCTACGTTGCAGAAAGTACCCGAGCAAGGTTATTAAGGATCGACTAGGACCCAAGTAGTCCGATCATCCCCTGCCCGTTCTGCGCCGCCTGCCCGCGGGCGTGGTTGTTGAACATCAGGTACAGGGTGCGCGTTTCGGCCCATCGTGATCGCCCGTTTCGGAGCATCGTGATCGCCTGTTTCGGTCCATCGTGATCACTCGTTTCGGCATCGTGATCACTCGTTTCGGGGGATCATGATCAGCCCGAACGCCTGATCGGGTCCCGCCGTCCGGTTCAGTATCCTGAGCGGGGCGGCACAAGGGACCGGCACACAGCGACGCTGGGTAGTCGGACACGTCATGCGCCCCGAGGAGGGGGCGGTGGCGACGAAGCGACTATCCATGCGACAGACACGCGAAATTCTCCGTCAGAAGCTCCTGCTGGGACGCAGCCACCGGGACATCGCCGGCAGCCTGGGGATCAGCGTGGGCGCCGTCGGGCTGGCGGTGCTCCGGGCCCGCGCGGCGGGGTTAGACTGGCCGCAGGTCGAGGCCCTGGCCGATGACGTGCTGGACGCCCGGCTCTATCGGCGGGCTCCGCTGCCGACCGGCGCGCGTCCCGTGCCGGATTGCGCCTATCTCCACACCGAGCTCCACAAGCCGGGCGTGACGCTGCAGCTCTTGCATGAGGAGTACCTGCAGCAGCATCCCACCACCGGGTACCGCTACACCCAGTTTTGCGGGATCTACCACCGCTGGCTGGATCGGCATCGTCTCACGATGCGGCAGTCCCACCGGGCCGGCGAGAAATTCTTCGTCGACTACTCGGGGAAACGGCCCTCGTACATCGATCCGGTGAGCGGCGAGGTCGTGTTCGTGGAACTGTTCGTGGGAGTGCTGGGGGCGTCCAACTACACCTACGCGGAAGCGACCCGCACGCAGCAGGGCCCGGATTGGATTGCCAGCCACCAGCGGGCCTTCGTCTTCTTGGGCGGGGTGCCGGAGGCCGTGGTGTGCGACTGTCTGAAGAGCGGTGTCGTCGTCCCCTGCCGCTATGAGCCGGGGCTGCAACGGACGTACGAGGACCTCATCCGGCACTATGGCGCGGTGATCCTGCCGACGCGCCCGCACGCGCCCCGGGATAAGGCGAAAATCGAGGCCGGGGTACTGGTGGCCCAGCGGTGGATCCTGGCCCGGCTCCGGCATGAGACCTTCTTCTCCCTGGACGCGCTCAATGCTCGGATCGCCGAGCTCGTCGAGGAGCTCAACCGCCGGACCATGCGCCTGTATCAGGCAAGCCGGCGTGAGCTCTTCGAGCGCCTCGATCAGCCGGCGCTCCAGCCGCTGCCGACCGAGCCCTTCGTGTACGGTGAGTGGAAAGTCGCTCGCGTCAACATTGACTACCACATGGAACTCCACGGGCACTACTACTCCACGCCATTCACGCTCGTCCACGAGACCGTCGACGTGCGCTTCACGGCGACCACGGTCGAGATCTTCCACCGCGGCCAACGCGTCGCCGCGCACCGGCGCAGTGACGTGCGGGGCGGGCACACCACCATTGCCGCCCACATGCCCAAAGCCCATCAGGCGCACCTGGAGTGGACGCCGTCGCGGATCCTCGACTGGGCTCAGGAGATCGGCCCTGAGACGCACGCGCTCGTCGATGCGATCCTCAAGGATCGGCCGCATCCCGAGCAAGGGTATCGGTCCTGCTTGGGGCTGTTCCGCCTCGGCCACCGGTACGGGACGGCGCGGCTGGAGGCCGCCTGTGCGCGGGCGCGAGCGGTAGGCGCGCGCTCCTACCGCCAGGTGGATGCCATGCTCAAGCGCGGGCTCGATCGCCTGCCACTGCCGGTGCAGACGTCCCTCGTCCCCGCGCCGGCGATCTCGCACGAGCACCTGCGGGGCCCGGAGTATTACCAATAACCCGAACAAGGAGAGACCCATGCTGACCAGTCCGACGGTAGACAAACTGCGCACCCTCCGGCTCCACGCCCTGATCGCCGCCTGGGAAGCGCAACAGCAGGACCCGAGCATCACCTCGCTGGCCTTCGATGAACGGCTCGCGCTGCTCGTCGACGCGGAGTGGCTTGCTCGGGAGAATCGGCGACTCGCCCGTGCCCTGCAAGAAGCCAAGCTGCGGCCGAGCCACGCCTGTCTTGAGGCCGTGGACTACGCCGCACGCCGCGGGCTTGAGCGCAGTCAGATCCGACAGCTCGCCACGTGCCGGTGGGTCGCCGAACATCAGGCCGTGATCATTGTCGGGGCGACCGGGACCGGCAAGAGCTTTCTCGCCTGCGCCTTGGCCCACCAGGCCTGCCGGAAAGGCTATCGAGCGCTCTACTGGCGCACCTCGCGCCTGCTCCACGAGCTCACGCTGGCCCGGGCGGCCGGCACCTATCCCCGTCTCCTGATCCGGCTCGCCCGGGCCGATGTCCTCGTGCTCGATGACTGGGGGCTGGCGCCAGTCGGGGACCAGGAGCGCCACGATCTGCTCGAAATCCTCGAGGACCGCTACGATACCCGGGCCACCATCATCACGAGCCAGCTCGCGCCGGCCCTCTGGCATGACTATCTGGGACACCCGACGCTCGCCGATGCCATCTGCGACCGCGTCGTGCATCATGCCCATCGCATCGAGCTCAAGGGTGAGTCGATGCGGAAAGTCCGCGGCAAGCCGGCGCAGGAGGGGTAGCCGGATGCCTCCCCGCCCTCACGAAATGCCACTACGGGCTTCCCAGAGGCCTGGTGTGCGCGTCGAGGGAGCGCACGGTCTCTCAGACGACGCTCCGTGGCCCGCGCGGCCGCCTCCAGGAGCCAGACGCTGATCAGCGAAGGGACTACGGCAAAGTACTCGAACGCTATCAAGAGGGAGGTGATCGTCGCCCGTCCGGCCCAGCGTCGCGCGGCTCCGGGATCGTCGCTTCGCTCCGATCACGATCGCCGAAACGGGTGATCACGATGGAGCGAAATCAGTGATCACGATCAGCGAAATACGCACTTCATCCTGCTGCAGTTCGGGCGGGACTTCAAGGCCACCACCCGCACCCTGCACTATGTAGATGCCGACGACTTGGAGGTCGTCTGCTGGGACATCCTGCACGGGACCTTCCGGGAGTGGGCGGACCACAAGGGCTCGGTCCGCGACGGCACTTGCCAGGCCCGCGTCCTGAGCCTGCGCAAGGACCCGAAGTACGAGAACCCCTACGTCCTGCAGATCC
>CAZNRD010000111.1:0-3807 GCA_964575425.1 uncultured Anaerolineaceae bacterium
CCTGCTGGTCCAGGAGGCCTGCCGCCGCGCAGAGATGTTCCGCCGTCCGGGCTAGGCGGTGTTTACAGGGGTGGCTGGAGCTGCCGGGGGCCGAGGCCCTCTCAAGTGACTGCGTCAGCGGTTGCGGTTCGGCACGGGTGGGAGTAGCATGATCTTGAGCACCACTCGAAGGGAGGCGAGTGCGATGAGACAAGGTGCTCTCTCCCTGGCCGCCGTCCTCCTCCTCGTCACGGTAGTGTTCCTGGCATCCCCTCCTTCCTCAGGCGGCCCCGTTGATCCGAGTACCCTGGTGGTCGGCATGAACACCGGGATACTGATTACGCTCGACCCCGCAGTGGTGTACGAGGTCGAAGGTGCTGTGATCGTCGACCAGCTCTACGACAAGCTCGTAGACCTCGAGATGGTCGATGGCAAGATGCAGGTCGTTCCAGAGGTCGCGGAATCATGGCGCCTCGCCGATGACGGCCGGACCTGGACATTCAGCATCCGTAGGGGAATGAGGTTCCCGAGCGGCCGGCCCGTGGACGCCCACGCCGCGGCTTACTCCATACGCCGGGCACTCCGTCTCAACAGGGCCAACGTCTGGCTGCTGAACCAGATCGGGCTCACCAAGGAGAACGCCGAGACTGCGGTAAGGGCGCTCGACGCAAACACTGTTCAGATCACGGTGTCGGAGACGTTTGCGCCGACACTGGTGCTGTCGATCCTGACCTTCCCTCTTACGAGCGTCCTGGATCCGGGTGTCGTGGAGCAGTACATCCGCGAGGGCGAGCTTGGCGTCGACTGGCTGAAGGACCACAGCGCTGGCTCCGGCCCCTACGTCCTGATGCGATGGGAGCGGAACGAGGTCGTGGACATGGTTGCGAACGCCACATACTGGCGTGGCATCCCGCCCGTCAAGCGGATCATCATTCGGGACATCCCTGAGCCCGCGGCGCAGCGCATTGCTATTGAGAAGGCCGACATCGACGTTGCCTGGAACCTCTCACCCCACATGCGCCAGGAGATCCGCGCGGCCAAGACCCCCGGCCTTGCGATCGTCAAGGTCCCGGGGCACGGGATCGAGTACCTCGGGATGAACGTGAAGTACGCCCCCCTGGCAAAGGAGCAGGTGCGGGAGGCGATCCGCTGGGCCATCGATTACAAGACCGTCCTCGAGGGCATCATGCTCGGCGAGGCCATCCCGCTGCAGACATTCGTTCCCACCGGCTATCTCGGCTACAACTCCGCCAGGCCGTTCAGGCAGGACCTCTCCAAGGCGCGCCAGCTGCTGGCCGAGGGTGGATACCCTGGCGGGTTCGAGGTGGAGCTGACCACCAGCGCGCCACACGCCACGCGTGGCGACATAGCCCAGGTGGTACAGAATGACCTCGGCAAGATAGGGGTCAAGGTGAAGATCGCGCAGATGGCGGCCGGCGTGATGTACCAGAAGTACCGCGAGCAGGGGCTGCAGATGATCCTGGCGGGGTGGGGGGTGGACTATCCGGATCCCGATGCCCTGGCCAAGCCCTTCGCCGACGGCACCGTGAAGCAGCTGGCATGGCGTAACGCCTGGGTTGACACGAAGGCCACTGACCTGGGCAAGCAGGCCATGCTCGAGCGTGACGCGGGGCGGCGGGTGGCCCTATACAAGGAGCTCACCGACCTTGTGCTGCACAAGGGCGCATTTGTCATCCTCTACCAGACCACGAACAACTGGGCGATTCGCTCCAACATCAAGGGCTTCGAGGAGGCAGCCGCGATAGGCACAATGCACTTCGACTTCACGAAGATGAGGAAGGAAAGGTAGCAGTCCGACAGGAGACCGGGGCCTCTTCCTCTGGAAGGGGCCCCGGCCATACCATGCCATGAACCTCGCGACCTACATCGCCCGGCGGCTGGCGATGATGCTGCTCGTGCTCTTTGGCGTGCTCGTCATCACCTTCGTCGTGTCGCACGTGGTACCAGCGGATCCCGTGGGTGCCATTCTAGGAGGGAACGCCCCTCCCGAGAAGGTTGACGCGCTGCGCAGACAGCTCGGCCTCGACAAGCCGCTGCCACAGCAGTTCGTGGCATACCTATGGGGCGCAGTGCGCGGCGACTTGGGGCGTTCGCTGCGCACGGGCCGTCCTGTCTGGGAGGACATAAAGCAGTACTTCCCCGCGACCGTGGAACTGACGTTCAGTGCCATCCTTCTCGCCGTCCTTCTCGGCGTGCCGATGGGCGTCATCTCGGCCGTCCGGAGGAATCAGGCCCCAGATCACGCGGCCCGCGTCTTTTCGATTGTGGGGGTCTCGATGCCGGTCTTCTGGACCGGACTCGTGCTGCTGCTTGTGCTCTACTACCGGCTCGGGTGGCTCCCGGGCCCGGGCCGCCTGGACCTCTCGGTGCTGCCCCCGCCCGGTCGCACCGGTCTCTTGCTCCTAGACAGCCTGTTCTCCCGCAGCTGGGATGCTTTGCGCAACGCTGTCGCGCACCTGCTCATGCCGGCGTTCGTGCTGGGCTACGTCGCCACGGCGACGATCGCGCGCATCACGCGGTCCAGCATGCTGGATGCACTGGGTCAGGACTACGTCCGAACAGCCCGGGCCAAGGGTCTGGTTGAGCGTGTGGTGATCATGCGGCACGCGCTGCGAAATGCCCTCATCCCCACCGTCACGGTCATCGGGCTGGTGTTCGGAGGGTTGCTCGAAGGCTCGGTGCTCACCGAGACGATATTCGCCTGGCCGGGCCTGGGGCGCTACATCACCACCGGTTACATAACGCTCGACTACCCGGCGGTGATGGGAGGAACCCTCTACATCGCCGTGGTGTTCTCGCTTGTGAACCTCGTGGTGGACCTAACCTATGCCATCCTCGACCCGCGAATCCGTCTCTGAGACGGCCCGACGGGACGCCCCGTACGTCTCGCCGCGCCAAGACGAGCTCGGGCGGGCCTACAGGATGTGGCGCCGGAGCCCCCTCTCCATAATCGGCACAGCCCTGATTGCGCTCATGCTCGGCGTCGCCCTTCTGGCCCCCTGGATCGCCACACACGACCCGCTGGCGCAGGACTTCTCGGTTCGGTTGCAGCCGCCAAGCCGCGCTCACCTTTTTGGCACTGACCAGTTCGGGCGCGACATCTTTAGCCGGGTCGTACACGGTTCTCGGATCGCGTTGCAGATCATTCTCATTGTCTCGGTGATCAGCGGGGGCATGGGCACGCTCGTCGGGTGGATCTCGGGCTACTTCGGTGGGCGCGTGGACGAAGTCCTCATGCGCCTGACGGACATGTTCCTGGCCTTCCCCAGCCTTGTCCTGGCCATGGCGTTCGCGGCGGCCCTGGGGCCGAGCCTCCCCAACATGATCCTGGCCATCGCGCTCGTCACCTGGACCCCGTATGCGCGGCTGTCCCGTGGTGAGACGCTTCGGACCAAGACCCAGGATTTCGTCGAGGCGGCGCGCGCCATGGGCGCCAGCGATGCTCGGATCATCGCCCGTCACATCGTGCCGATGACAGTGTCGATCGTCATCGTGCAGCTCACGTTGCGCATGGGGACGATTGCCCTGACGGCGGCCGGCCTGGGATTCCTGGGGCTGGGCGCTCAGCCGCCGACACCGGAGTGGGGCGCCATGGTAAGCGACGGCCGCGGCTATCTCGTGAGCCAGTGGTGGATGTCCACCCTTCCTGGGTCGGCAATCGCCGCCGCGGTTCTGGGGTTCAACCTGCTAGGCGACGGGATCCGCGACATCCTCGATCCGCGTCTGCGCCGGTGATCCTAGACACCCCGTAGATCCGCGCCCTCGTCGGTCTCGCACCTCACGCCCATGCTCCGCATGTCGGCGAGC
>CAZNRD010000112.1:0-3804 GCA_964575425.1 uncultured Anaerolineaceae bacterium
GCGGCCGCGGCGCGGAAGATCGGCTACGAGGGCGACCTCTCCGAGCTTACCGTCTCGACCATCCACAGCCTGTGCAACCGGCTCCTGATGCAACACCGCCACCGGGCGGAGCTGGGGCACAACCGTGAGACCCTGGACGAACTGACGCAGCTCCTCTTCTTGTTCGAGCACTTCGACGAGATCATCGGTCCCGCACGGGACGACCTCTACCTACAGCGGTGGCGGACGCGCTGGACCGCGATTAAGGGGGCCCGAGGGTACTTCGACAAGATCACCGAGGAGCTCATCGACCCGGAAGTGCTCCTCCGCTCCGGCGAGAGCTTCCTCTGCGCCATCGCGAACGCCTACTTCGCCTACCGGCGAGCGCTGTTCCACGACAACCGGGTGGACTTCGCCCATCTCCAGAGGCTCGTCCACGACCTCCTTACCGACCCGAAGGTGGCGCAGGCCGTCACGCGGCGAATCAAGTATGTCCTCGTGGACGAGTATCAGGACACGAACTACGTCCAGGAGCAGCTCCTCCTCACGCTCACCGAGAAGACGCGCAACCTGTGCGTGGTCGGCGACGAAGACCAGAGCCTCTACCGCTTTCGCGGCGCGACAGTCCGGAACATCTTGGAGTTCCCGCAGCGGATGCCGGGCTGCAAGATCATCAGGCTCACCACGAACTACCGCTCTCACCGTCGCATCATCCAGCGGTACGACCGGTGGATGACATCGGCGGACTGGTCCAATCCGCAAGGCCGTCCCTTCCGCTACGAGAAGACAATTCAGCCAGATCCCGACGCGCGCCACCGGAACTATCCAGCCGTCTTTGCCATTTGGGGCAGGGATCCGGGGGACGAGGCCCGGCGCTTCGCCGACTTCGTGACCTACCTGAAGCGCAATGGGGTCATCGAGGACTACAGCCAGGTCGCGCTCCTCCTCCACAGCGTGCGGCAGGAGCACAGCGGCGCGTATCTCGAAGCTCTCCGGGCGCGCAGCATCCCCGCCTTTTGCCCGCGCGCCCGCGCCTACTTCGAGAACGAGGAGATCCGCGATCTGATCGCCTGCTACGCTGTCCTCTTCGGCTGGCATGGCGACGGCCGAGGCGAGGTGGCCGGCGCGGCAGCCGACCTCGCCGCCTACGTGGACGACGCCATCGTGCAGCTCGGGAAGCGTTTCGGCGCGCCCCGTCCCCTGGCAAAAGCGTTGCGTCGCTGGACCGAGGAGATCGCAAGCCTGGCCAAGGGCCAGGCGCTCGACGTTCGCCCGGCGGACTACTTCTACCGGCTCCTGGCGTTGGAGCCGTTCAGGACCGCGGTCAAGAACGAGAACGCCGCGCGGAACTTGGCGATCTTCTCGCAGCTCCTGAACGCCTTCCAGACCTACTATCACTACACGGTCGTCACGTACCGCAACCGGGAGGTCCTGCGCCTCCATCTCTTCAACAGCTTCCTCCGGTTGCTCTACGAGGGCGGGATCAACGAGTACGAGGACCCGGATCAGCCCTTCCCGAAGGGCCACGTGCAGGTGATGACCATCCACCAGGCAAAGGGATTAGAGTTCCCCGTTGTGGCCGTCGGGTCGCTCAGCGCGCAGCTCTCGAGCCCCAAGCAGCTCGACCGTGACCTGGGCCCCTTCTACCACCGACCGCCCTTCGAGCCGGAGAACCGCATCACCCTCTTCGACCGCATGCGCCTGCACTACGTGGCCTTCTCGCGGGCCCAGAAGGTACTCGTGCTGACGGCCGGCGAGCCCCCGAAGGATCACTTCGCGCCCATCTGGGAGGGGCTGCCCCAATGGCCCTACGTCCAGAAGGACCTGCTCGCCGCTCAGCGCTTCGAGCTGCGCGAGCGGATGCCGGTCAAGCGCACCTACAGCTTCACCGGCGACCTCAAGATCTACGAGACCTGCCCGCGGCAGTACCAGTTCTTCCGCGAGTACGACTTCACGCCCTCTCGGTCGGCCGTGATCTTCTTCGGGCTCCTCGTGCACCAGACCATCGAGGAGATCCACCGGATCGCCCTGGACGGCAAGCTGGGCGCGCTGAATAGGGCGAAGATCCGGCAACTGCTCGAGCGGACCTTCCGCTTCCTTGCGATGAGCGACGTGCGGCCCATCGGCGACGCCGCGAAGGAGGCGGCGTTCGAGCAGGTGATGAACTACGCCCGCCAGAACCGCGACGAGATGCGGCGGATCGTTCAGACCGAGGTGGACGTCTCCCTCGAGAAGGACGGCTACATCCTGACCGGGAAGGTGGACCTGCTGCTGGGCGGGGACGGCACGCTGGAGCTGCTCGACTTCAAGACCTCGCCCAGGCCCAAGGACAGTCCCGACCTCGTGGCCGCCTACGAGCGGCAGCTCTGCACCTACGCGCACATCCTGGAGCAGCGGCACGGCAAGCGCGTAGACCGGCTCCTTCTCTACTGGACCTCGGAGCCGCGCAAAGCAGGTGCGCTCATGATGTTGCCCTATGACCCAGCGCGAGTGGAGGAAGCGGGCCGGCACTTCGACGCGGTGGTGCGGCGCATCCAGGCAAGAGACTTCGACGTGAAGACACCCCCGGAGCCGGGGATCTGCAAGGAATGCGACCTGCGGATGCTGTGTCACGCGGAGGGGATCCTCCCGGCCGGGCACATTGAACCAGTCGTAGTCGCCCAAGCGGCTGTGTCGGCCGGCCAGCGGAGAAGGCGGTCATGAAATCCGCTGATCTGGCCATCCTCATCCAGGAGGGAGAAGGTACTACGCTGGAGTTCAAGGAGGGATTCTCCGCGTCGTTCGCCCGCGAACTGGTGGCGATGGCCAATACGATCGGCGGCCGGATCCTTCTAGGCGTCCGCGATGACGGCACGGTGGTGGGGGTGAAGGATTCCAACGCCCTGCGCGCCCGCATCCAGGACGTCGCCCGCAACTGCGACCCGCCGGTGCATGTGGTGGTGGAGCCGGTCGGCCGCGTGGTGGTGGTCCACGTACGCGCGAGCGACGCCAAGCCCGTGCAGTGCAGCGACGGCTTCTTCTGGCGGCAGGGGGCCGTGACGCAGAAACTCAGCCGCGACGAGATCCGCGACTTCTTCCGCGCCGAGGGGGCTATTCGCTTCGACCTCTCTCCTTGCCCGCGCTTCCGATACCCCCAGGACTTCGACCGGCAGAAGTACCTGACCTGGCTGAAACTCAGCGGCATCACGGGCCGGCCCCGCACAGAGGACGTGCTGGTGAACATCGAGGTGGCGGAACGCTCGGGTGGACGGCTTCTCTTCCGCAACGCGGGCGTGCTCTTCTTCGCCAAGAACGTCCGTCGCTTCTTCAATCAAGCCTACACCACCTGTCTGCTCGCGCGTGGCAAGGACAAGGTGCACGTCCTCGACCGCAAGGACTTCGACGGCGGCATCGTCGCCGACATCGAGGACGCCCTGCGCTTCATCGAGCGCAACACGCGCACTGCCTGGCGCATAGAGGGACTCAGGCGCGAGGACATGCCGGAGTACCCGATGAAGGCCCTGCGCGAGGCGATCACAAATGCGGTCATGCATCGCGATTGGTTCATCGACGGTGCCAACGTCTTCGTGGAGATCTACGCTGACCGCATCGAGGTGGTGAGCCCGGGCAGTCTGCCCAAGGGGATGGCGCTTTCCGACCTTGGCCGAAAGAGCATTCGTCGCAACGCCCTCATCGCCGATCTCCTCCATCGCATCGACTTCATCGAGAAGGCCGGCACCGGCATCAAGCGCATCCGTGACGAAGCCCGTGCCCAGGGCTGCCCGGAGCCTGTCTGGGAGGTCAACGGTTTTGTCACCGCGATCTTCCGGCCGAACCCACGGGTGC
>CAZNRD010000113.1:0-3636 GCA_964575425.1 uncultured Anaerolineaceae bacterium
AAGCCGTGTGCATCCTGCGTGATGCCCAGCATGTGAGCCACCACGCCGGCGTCGGGCTGCGGGATCAATGGGACAGCCAGCACGACGCGGTCGTAGGACAAGCGGCGGGGTGTCCCGCTCGGTTCGTCGTACACCTCGACCGCCTCGCCGGTCACCACCGGGGGCGAAGACGGCTCGTAGCGGATGAACTCGACACCGGCCTGCCGCGCCTTGAGCACCTCTCGCTCGTGGATATCCTCGCCCAGCAGGTACAGGTCGCGGAACAGGATAGTGACCTGGGCCTGCGGATTGGCGGCCTTGACCTCCAACGCCTGCTTGAGCGCGCCCATGCAGCATACACCGGAGCAGTAGGGCCTGACCTCGTCGCGCTGCCCGGCGCAGAGGATCATTACCACATTAGTCGGGAGGTTGGCAGGCTGCGCAAGTTCTCGTTCGAACTCGATCTGGGTCACGACTCGCCGCCCATCGTAGCGGAACAGGCCCCAGGGCCGCGCAGGTTGGGCGCCGGTGGCGACGATGATCGCGCCCACGTCGAAGGTCGAGTCGCCGGTTGGCCCACTGACGCTCACCGTGTAGCGTCCCACCGTTCCCGAAACGTCCGTCACCCGGCTCTCCAACAGGGCCTCGATGCGCGGGTGGCGGGTCACCGTCTCGACAAGCCCGGCCACAAACCCGGCGGCGTCGCGCCGGTCGGGATAGAGAGTGTGCACATCGCGCAGCATCCCGCCCAGAGCCGCTTCCCGCTCGACCAGTCTGACCGGCAGACCGGCGTTGGCCAGCGTCCGCGCAGCGGTCATGCCGGCCAACCCGCCGCCGATGACCAACGCGGCAGGCACAACCTCGGCGCTGACCGGCTGGCGCGCCTGACGCAGTACGCTGCGGGCAATGCCCATGCGAACTAGGTCGAGCGCCTTGGCCGTGGCCGCTTCAGGCTCGTCCCGATGCACCCAGGCGCAGCCTTCCCGGATGTCCACCAGATCGAACAGGTCGTCGGCCAGGCCGGACTCCTCACAAGCGGCGCGGAAGCGAGGCTCCAGCGTGCGCGGCGTGCAGCCGGCGACGAGCACGCGGTTCAGCCCGTGTTCGGCAATGGCCGACCGGATGGCCGACAGCCCATCGGGCGAGCAGGCGTAGCGCAGCCGCCGGGCGAGGGCCACTTCTGGCATGGCGCGCACGGCCTGCTCCAGGGTATCCAAGCCCAGGTGGGACGCGATCCGGTCGCCGCAATCGCAGATGAAGACGCCCGGCCTGATCTCGCTCACGTGGCAGCCTCCTCGGACAGCGAGGCCTCGGCCAGCAGAGCCTCAGCGTCGGCAAAGCGCGGGGCCAGGGCGTGGTGCTCCCAAATCCGGCAACTCGCCGCTTCAAATTCTGACGCCCACGCGTGGGTTGCCTGGACTTGGCCGTTGATGTCGGCCAGGGTGATGGCGCCGGTGGGACAAATCAGGACGCAGGTGCCGCAGCCGATGCAGGCGTTGGAGGCGACACGGAAGGGCGGGCTGACTTCTTTCTCGATGCCCCGATTGACGACGCTGATGGCGCCCACGCCGACGATCTCCTGGCAGGCACGCACACACAACCCACACAGGATGCAGTCGCTCTCTTCCAGCGTAAAGCGTGGCTCGCCGACGCCCAGCTCTGTAGCCAACTGGCGAACAATGGGGACGTGGGCCGACGAGGCCATCAGCAGCTCGACGGTGACGCGACGTGATTGCAGCACCACGTCCGAGCGAGTGTGCACGACCAGGCCATCGCTGCAAGGGTAGGCGCACGCGGCTGTCAGTTGCCGGCCGCGGCTTGTCTCTGCCTCGACCACGCACAGGCGGCAGGCCGCGAACGGCGCCAAGGCTTCGTGATAGCAGAGCGTGGGGATATGGATGCCGTGTTCACGCGCCACTTCGAGAATCGTGCGGCCCTCTGCGGCTTGTATCTCCTGGCCATCTATGGTCAACGTGAGCATACGTCCTGCCTTTCAGCGACAATTTCGAAACCCATCGTCTCCAGCCATTCCAGGTCGCAGCGCAGGCAGCGTTTGCATTCCTCCTGAACGGTCTCTTCGTCGAACAGGAGCTCCACTTCGTCAAAGTTGCCGCGCCGCTCCGCGACGGGAAGCTCGCGTGTCTGCGGACGTACAGCCTCGGCGTACTGCTCCGGATCGAACGGCTGCTCGATGATCTCGTAGCCGGGCCTGACCGTCACTGCTTCCGCCTCGCCGGTGCGCAGGTAGTGATCGACCGCATCGGCCACGCGGTTGCCCTGGGCCACGGCCTCGACCACCGTCGCCGGGCCGAGGACCGCGTCGCCGGCGGCGAAAACGCCGGTGCGAGTGGTGACCAACGCGCTGTTCACGGTAAAGGTTGCATCACGCCCGGTCTCAATGGCGCTGTCGCCGTCCACACAGGATAGGTCCGGCTCCTGGCCGATGGCCGGAATAAGCACGTCCACATCCAGCGTGAACTCTGAACCGGCGATGGGCTTGGGGCGGCGGCGGCCGCCGCTATCGAACGTGCCCAACTCCTGGCGCAGCAACTCGACGCCAGTCACCCTGCCATCGCCTATTACACGGGTGGGGTTGGTCAAAAAGTGGAACTGGATGCCCTCTTTTTCGGCTGCTTCTACCTCGTTGTGATGGGCGGGCATGTCGGCGCGGCTGCGGCGGTAGTTGAGGTGCACCTCCCCGGCGCCCAGCCGCCAGGCTGAGCGTGCGGCGTCAATCGCCACGTCGCCGCCGCCGACGACGGCCACCCGCTTGCCGGTAAGGTCGGGAGCCCTCCCCAGCGCGACGTCGCACAGGAATTGTGTGCCGGGATAGACGCCTTCCATCTCCTCGCCATCAACCCCCAATTTACGGCTTTTGTGCGCGCCGATGGCCAAAACAACGGCCTTGTACCCACCTCGATCCATCAGGTCGTCAATGGTAAACTCTTTGCCCAGCGCTGCATTTAGCCTGATCTCGACCCCGGCGCGTTTGATATTCTCAATCTCTACGTCGAGGATGTCTCGGGGCAGCCGATACGCGGGAATGCCGACGGCCATCATGCCGCCGGCCACGGGCAGCGCCTCGAAGACGGTGACGGGATAGCCTTTCTGCGCCAGCCGCAGCGCCGCCGTCAGGCCGGCCGGTCCTGCGCCGATCACGGCCACCTTCTCCGCCTTGGATTCCTCCAGGCGCGGCGGCGTCCAGGGTCGCTCGAGTTCGTGGTCGGCCATGAAGCGCTTGACCTGGCGCACGGCGACGGGCTGATCCAGTTCGGCGCGGCGGCACTTGGACTCGCAAAAGGCCGGGCAGACGCGGCCACAGATGAGGGCGAAGGGATTGCGCTGGCGGTGCACTTCCAGCGCCTCGGCGTAGCGGCCCTGGGCGACGAGGGCTACATAACTGGGCACGTCCACTTCGGCCGGACAAGCGTGGGTGCATTTGGCCCGCACCAGCGCGGTGCAGACGCCGGCCGGACAGCGCTGCTCGTGGATATGCGCCTCGTACTCGTCGCGAAAGTAACGGAGCGTGGTCAACACCGGGTTGGGCGACGTTTGCCCCAGGCCGCACAGCGACGAGGCTTCGACGTGCTGCGCCATCTCTTCCAGATATTCGATATCCCCTGCGCGACCCTGGCCGGCGCAGATGCGCTCCAACGT
>CAZNRD010000114.1:0-3593 GCA_964575425.1 uncultured Anaerolineaceae bacterium
AGAGGGGGTCGGGGGGTGAGGCGGAGGCCGCTTGTCATTGCACGCGCAGCTTGACCGGAACGAAATCGGCAGCCGCGGCTGATGTCTTTCAACACCCTCAGGCCTCGGGGTTGTCTTGGCTGCGGAGACTGTGTGCCCTAGGGGAAAGTCTCCTCGCGCACGCGGTCAGCGATGGTGTAGACGCGGGCGTAGATCAGAAAGAGGACGAAGGCGTAAGCCGCAGGGACACAGTAGAAGACAGGTTCGTAGCGGAAATTCACGATGAGCAGCGCGAGGGAGAGGAAATTGAAGAAGGCGCCAAGGAGGTATTCCATAGCGGGAGCCCGACGCTCGGCGAGGGGAACTGCCTTCCACATCCGCCCTACGAGGAGGAACAGGCCCAGGCTGATGCAGACCACTGTCGACAGGAGCCACAGCGTGAGCCAGCCGCCCGGAAAACCATAGCCGGAGTAGTCGCCAAACAGAACCACCACGAACAGGGTGGCCACGATGCCGTACAAGACGAGCAGCGCCTGCTTGATCTGGCGGAAACGCTTGGTCAGCACTTCCTCACTCATGGGGAATCCTCCTGGCCCTGCGCTCCGTTGAGAGCCGCCTGGATGCGCCGGGCGACAGCCTCATCCTGGAAGAGAAGCACGTTGCGGCGGATGAAGGCCCGGAGCAGTTCGTGCCCGGTCTTCGTCAGGCGGTAGTAGCGCCGCGGCGGACCCACATCCGATTCCTGCCAGGATGAGGCGACAAGGCCAAGGCCCTCGAAGCGGTTGAAGGCCCGGTAGATGCTGTTCTCGTCGGCGCGGATGGTTCCCCGGCTGGCGTCGGCCACCAGGCGGCTCATCTCGAAGGCGTAGGACTCGCGCTCATGGAGGAGGAGCAGCAGCCAGAAGGTGAGCAGGCCTTTCTTGTAGTTTCCTTCCCAGGCTGACAGCAAGTCATCCAGGTCTGGCTTTGCCATCCCCACCTCTCTCTATTATACCGCCGGTATTATACCTTTCCTCGACATCCTTGTCAAGAAGGCTGAAGGTGCCCCCTGGCCAGGCCCGAGGCATGCTCATGAGCCCGAAGTCACGAAGTCGACCGCATACTGGGCGTCGAGGTAGTTGGGGTTGACCGCCAGTGCGGATTGGAAGTCTTCGAGGGCGCCTTCCCGGTCGCCAAGGCGGAAGCGCGCCCAACCGCGCCACAGCAGGGATTCCTCGGCCTTGGCCGTGCGGGCCAGGGTGGCGTTGGCCAGGTCGATCACGTCCTGGAACCGTCCCTGGTGAAAGTAGGCCATGTAAGGGCCGAACTGGTAGCGGGTGAAGCGCCAGGGTAAGCCGATGGCCAGGGCGGCGTCATAGGCCTGCGCGGCCTCGCCGTAGCGCTGGAAGTAGAGCAGGTTCGTGCCCAGGTTGAACCAGGCGTAGGGGTTCTGCGGATCGGCTTCAATCTCTGCCTGTGCTCGCTCCAGAGCGCGCTGCCGGTTGACGTCAAGATCCGCATCCAGGCTGAGCAGCCGCTCGACCTCTGGAGCGCGGTCCGGCGGGTGCAGGTAGATGAAGACGTAGTTGAACGCCTGCCAGCCTTCGTTGAGCACCTCATACGGAACCCACTGATCCGGCCCGATGTAGGTGTCCTGGGCCAGGAAGGCCTGCCGGGAGTCATCGTACCCGTTCACCAGCAGATAGTGCCCCGCCCAGCCTCCGCCGCCCTCCCGGATGAGATGTCCCTTTTCAACGATGACCGGCAAGCCAATGGCCAGGAACCGCCTCAGCTGGTCAATCGTTCCGCCGACCCGATAGTCCGCCTGAAGCCAGCCGGCGCGGGTGCGGACGAAGTAGACGAGTTCCTCGACGTTGACGTTGCGGTCACCCCGATCGGGTTTGAGCAGGGCGGAGATGTCCCGCTGGTTCCCTGGCCAGCCCCAGAAGCGCAGCCCAAGGGAGAGCGTCGCCGGGCCGCAGTTGTTCCAGTCCTGCCTTTCCCATGTGGGCGAAGGCAGGGTCACCCTCTCCGGCAGCGGGGTGGGGCTGAGGGTGGGCGTTGGAGAACGCTCGGCCGTTGCGGTGACGGTAGGGACCGCAGCTGGAGTGAGTGTGGCCGGCCGTGCCGACGCACCATGTGGCGTCGGAAGCATGTCCCCTGAGTGACGCCAGCCTGTGAGGATGGCTGCGGCAGCATCGAAGCGCCAGGCAAGGCGGTCCTGGACAGGAGGCAGCCGATACAGCAGGGCCAACAGCAGGGCGGCCATCCCCGCGCCCAGCGCAAACCACAGCAGTTGCCCGCGCATGAGCGCGCATTATAACAGCCCAGCCATCCCGTTCCCTCGCCTCGAACACCTGTTAGAATGTTCACCCACAACGAGGAGAGCGTGTCCGACAGCACAACGCTGGTCATCTTCGGCGCTTCGGGAGACCTCGCCAGGCACAAGCTGATCCCGGCCCTCTTCAGCCTGTACCGCAAGGGCCGGCTGCTGCAGGGCTTCCGCGTGTTGGGCATGGCCAGGACGGCCTACACCGACGATCGGTTTCGCCAGGGCTTCGAGCGGGAACTCCCTGCCGCAACCGAGCATCCGGCGGCCTGGGCGGCTTTCTCCCAACTCCTCAACTACCACTCCGGCGATCCCACGCGCGCGGAAGACCTGGCGGCCATCGACAGCAGGCTGCGGCGGATCGAAGACCAGGCAGGCGGCCAGGCCAACCGACTGTACTATCTGGCCACCCCGCCGGAGGCCCACCTGGACATCATTCGATCTCTTGGCGCCCAGGAGATGGTGCACCAGGAGCGCGGCTGGCGGCGGGTTGTGGTCGAGAAACCGTTCGGCAGCGACCTGGCATCGGCACAGGCCCTCAATCAGGCCGTACACGAAGTGCTGACCGAAGACCAGATCTACCGAATCGATCACTACCTGGGAAAGGAAACCGTCCAGAACGTCCTGATCTTCCGCTTCGCCAACAGCATCTTCGAACCGATCTGGAACCGAGGCTACATTGACCACATCCAGATCACCGTGGCGGAAACCTCGGGAATCGCCCAGCGCGGCCGCTTCTACGACGGCGTGGGGATTCTGCGCGACATGTTCCAGAACCACCTGCTCCAGCTGTTGGCGCTGGTGGCGATGGAGCCGCCGGCGTCGTTCAGGCCCGACGCACTGCGCAACGAGCGAGCCAAGGTGCTGAGCTCCATCCGGGCGATTTCGCCAGACGAGGTGGCCCTGCACAGCGTGCGCGGGCAGTACCGGGGATATCGCGCGGAGCCCGGCGTCTCGCCCGACTCGACCACGGCGACGTACGGCGCCCTGCGGCTGTTCGTCGACAACTGGCGTTGGCAGGGCATCCCCTTCTACCTGCGATCCGGCAAGCGCCTGGCGGCCAAGTCCACCGAGATTTACATCCAGTTCAAATCCGTTCCACACCTGGCATTCCCGCTGCCGCCCGGCCGGACCATACGCCCCAACGCCCTGGCGATCTGCATCCAGCCAGACGAGGGCATCCACCTGCGCTTCGAGGTCAAGGTGCCGGACACCCTTGCCGAAATGCGGTCCGTCGACATGGATTTCCACTACGCCGACGACTTCGGCCCCGGCGCCATCCCGGAGGCCTACGAGCGGCTGCTCC
>CAZNRD010000115.1:0-3536 GCA_964575425.1 uncultured Anaerolineaceae bacterium
CGGTAGAATGCTCCCATTATACACTACCTCGGCGTGATGACAAGACAGTTAGGGGCTCCCGGTCGCCAAAGTCCAGCCCCACGGAGCGCCGCTCCCCGTCCGCCGTAACGACGACCACCTCGTGCGGCCCCAGGATGTAGATGTCCTCCAGCCGGTCGTCGGCCAGGAGTGTCTCCAGCGGCCCCAGCCCCAGGATCTCGTCCAGCACCCGCTCCGCCACCACGTCGGCGGACTCGTCGAAGGTCGCCTGGCCGTAGACCGGCGCGGCCTGGTTGTAGCGGGCGATCTCCTCCTCCACCACCTGGCGCAGCGCCTGCCGCTCGGCCGCTCCCGGCTTCTCCAGTTGCGCTGGGGTCAGCAGCGCCGTGACGCGCTGGCGCACCGCTTCCAGCACCACCTCGAAGGGGGAGCGCCCCGTCTCGGCCGCCGTGCGCATGGCCGCCTGGTGCACCATCTGGCCCACCAGGTCTACCTCGCCGCCCTGTCCCAATGCCAATCGTTCCATCGCCGTTATCCTCCGAACATTTATCCTGAGCCCAGCCGAAGGAGCTTTCCAAGAAGCCCGCCCCGCCGGTCTCCCTGCAGCCGCCGGATGTCGGCCAGGGGCGGGTAGAGCGTCGCGCTCAATTGCAGGATGTCCTGCGCCACCCGGCACTTGCCGTCGGCCAGGATCAGCGGCTCCCCGTCGTTCTGCGCCATCGTCACCTCCTGGTTCTCGTCGGCGGCGATCTCGGCGAAGGTGGGCAGGCCCTCCAGCGCGTCCTGCACCTCGCGCCGCGAGATGCCGTGGCGCGGGTGGTACTTGTTCACCACCACCCGCAGCCGGTCGCCTTCCAGGAGGCCCGCCTGACGCAGCGCCCCCAGCGCCTTGTGCCCGGCGTAGAGCGAGGTGACCGTCGAGTTGACCACCAGGAAGACCAGGTCGACGTGCTGCAGCACCGTCAGGTGCACGGGGTGGTTGTAGGTCTGGCCCAGGTCGAAGACGATAAAGTCGTAGGCCGGCTCGCTCAGCTCCAGCAGCCGCTTGACGAAGCGCATCCCCTGCTCTCCGGTCAGGCAGCCGTCGGAGGCCATCCAGGTCTGCGGGATGCCGATCAGCACCGCCAGGTTGCTCTGCCGGTACGGGGTCAGGAAGCGCTTCACGTCCACCGCCGACAGGCCGCCGAAAGTGGTCAGCTGCTTGGCCAGGGCGTAGACGTTCTTCTCCTCGCCCTGCAGGTCCAGCAGCAGGTGGGCGTCCCCCTTGTTCATGTCCGTGTCCACCAGCAGCGTGCGCTTGTTGGCGATCACACCCAGGGAGGCGGCCACGTTGACGGAGAGCGTCGTCTTGCCCACGCCGCCGGAGGGCGCCCAGAAGCCCACCGTCTGCCGCCGCCAGCCGCCCCGGTCCACGATCTGCGCGACCTCGGCCGAGAGGCGCGGGATGTAGCTGTCGGAGGTGCGGTGGGCATAGGCGTCGCGCACCGCCGGGGGCAGCAGCGCCGCCAGGCGGGCCAGGCTCTCCGGCGAGAGCGGCGTGGTCAGGTGGCCGACCGCCCCGGCCTTCTCCATCGTCACCGCCCAATCGCCCACGGCCGGCACCAGGGCCACGGTGAGGATGGGGCGCGCCTCGTGGTGGTAGAGGCGCTGGATGACCTCGGGGCTGTATCCGGGGATGGTCGGGGCGAGCAGGACGACGTCGGCCTCCTTCTCCACCGCATCGGCGTAGACCAGCGTGCCCTCGCGGGCTACCCCGGCGATCTCCAGGTGGTGCGGGTTGCCGGGCTGCAGTTCGCCCATCAGCAGTTGCAGGTCGGACACGGCCCCCAGGTCGAGGGCCAGGAGCACGCGCAGCGCCCGATCTGAACTCGGCGCGGTCAACGCTTCCCTGGCCTTCATCTGCCCTGCCCCTTTCGCCGCCGCATGAGGGCGTACCCCAACGCCCCCAGGCCGATCACCAGCCCGCCGCCGATGCACAGCGGTACCAGGTAATCCGAGAGGCTGCCCAGACTGACTGTCCCTCCGTTTGATGAGGCGCCGGTCGCGGGTGGTGGGGTAGGGAGCAACTCTTCCCCAGTTCCCGAAGCCGGGGAAGGCGTCGCCGGTACGGGCAGCGCCGGTGTCACGGTGATTGCCGTTGTTGGGGAAATCGGCGACGTGATGGAAGATGCAGTATCGGTAATTGCGCCCAGTGCTCGCAGCCGTTCCTCCTGGAAGAAGCGCACGACGTCCTCCCACAGCACGCCCGTGCTGGGCGACGCGCTCCAGCACCGCCGCGTGCGGGACGACGGAGATGTGCAGCGTGCCGTTGTCCACGGCGAAGTACAGCAGCTCCTCCGCCGCCCTGGGTACCAGGAGCGTGATCGATTCGAGATTCCCCTCCAGGAAAGGCGGTTCCTGCGCGCCCTCCTGCCCGAACGTCATCCCGTAGTTGGGGTTGGCCACCTGCTCCCGCGTCACGTCGATCACTTGCAGGTGCGGCAGCACGATCTTGTCCAGGGGCGGGGCTACCTCCGGTACTTCCCCGCTCAATGGCAGGGAGCCGGGAGGCGTCAGGAGCGTGGAGGTGGGCGGTAGGGTGGAGGTCAATTCCGGGGTTGGCGTCGGCGTGGTCAGGCCTGGAGGTGCGCCCCACTGTGATGCGCTGTCTGAGGACGACACCATCGAGCTGACGTTGCCCGCCAGCCCCATCGTGACGTTGACATAGTCGCCCGCCGTCACGTTGTCGGGGATGATCTTGGAAGTGACGGGAATCACCGCCGCGATCATATCGGGGTCGGTCAGCGCCAGGGAGAGACGGCGCACCGCCGCCGGGTTGTCCGCCGTCACCACGGCGTTGCGCCGCAGCGGCTCCCCGGCGTGGATGGCCTCGATCACCATGCCGCCCAGGTAACGCTCGATCTCCGCCTCGTGCACCAGGCGCGAGGCCACCCGCTGGTTCATCGTCTGCTCGTCCACGGCCAGCATCTCGCCGGTGAGGGTCGTGTAGGGCGGGATGTCCTGCAGCGCGATGACGATGCGGTAGGGCGGCGGGTTGAAGATGCTGCCTGCCACCAGGATCACGCCGAAGGCGGCGATGAACAGGATCAGCCCGATGAAGAAGGTCAATGATTTCCAGATGCGCAGCTTCACGATTAAGCCTCCTTGTCACGTCATAGCGGCCACCAGCGCGTGGGCCTGGGACGCTAGGTCACGCAGGAGCATGGCGGCCACGCGCCGCTCGCTGGTGGTCAGTTCAGCCAGATCGCACGCGCCCAATTGCCGCAGCGCCCCGTCGAGCGTAGCCAGGTCGGCGCCGATGGGCAATTGGCGCACGCGGGCGACCATCGCGCCGGCGGTCGGGGCGGGGAGGGTAGCGTCATCCTGGAGCAGGAGGGCCAGCCAACGCGCGGCGGCCTCGTCGAAGCCGTGGGCCTCGGCTTCGGCCTGCACGGCTTCTTGCAGCTTTGGAGGAAGAGTGGAGGTTGCGTTCATATAGATATGCCAGGAACAACAATAAAGACCCCGAAGATTGACCTTCGGGGCCTCTTGGTCGCGAGTCTTGCCACTGGCTCTCT
>CAZNRD010000116.1:0-3503 GCA_964575425.1 uncultured Anaerolineaceae bacterium
TAGGCCGTGCGCTCCGGCTCGGTGGCGATCACCTGCGCCACGCGCCGGTCGAACTGCGCCTGGTCGAACGGGCGTGGCTTGCGCACGAACACGTCCACCTTGAACATCGTTTCCAGGTGAATGACGTTGAAACTGCTGTGGCGGCGGATGGCATCGTGGATGGATTCGTCGTCCACGTAGAACGCGCCTTGCAGGGCCTGGGCCAACGGCTGCGTGTGTTCGGGGCGCAGGTCGGCTACCAGGTCGGTGTCTGCCGTCGCGCGCGCCACACCGTGTACCGCGCTGGCCAGGGACCCTCCGATCAGGTAAGGCACGCCCAGCGCATCCAATGTCTGGATCACCAACAGGGTCACGGCCACCGGTTCAGGCAGCATCGTGCGCCTCCTGTTCGGCCAGGGGACCATACGCGCGGGCGGCCAGGTCAGGCCCCAGCAGCAGGTCGGCCAGGCGGCGGCGCAACTCCTGGGGTGTGGCGGCAGGGTGGCGCGCCTGCAATCCGCTGAGCGCCAGCAGCCGCACCGTCTGGTTCAATTGATCCACCATCTGCACTTTACGCCACGCCGGGGCCTGGCGCAGCAACCCGATCAGCGCGGCCTCGGCCTCCGGGCGGGTATCGGCAAACAGACCATCCGTGAAAGCTTTTTGAGCAGCAGAATCAGCCATCGGTCTCCCTCAGGTTCCTGACACACTGTTGTTTGCAGAGACGCAAACAGGCATCCGGCATATTGTCGTTTTTCGCCCAAAGTGCAAATACACCATTCTTACCGGCGAACCGCTTGACCGCCGGCGACGATCTCCTTGACGCCGACCAGGTAGCGCACCTCCATGCGCTCCTGCGGCTGCAAGTTTGCTGCCGGGTCCTGGATGACGTACAGTTCGGGCTGCGTGGCGGCGTTCAACACTGCGTACAGATAGTAGTCCTGGCCAAAGCGCCCGGCCTTGAACCACTCGTTCTGCGTCAGTTCCACCGGCCCCACAGCGGCGCGCGCCTTGACCTCGATGTAGCGCGTCCGGCCCGTCTGCGGGTCGAGCGAGCGCACGTCGAAGCCCAGGTTTTGCGCGGCGACGTCCTCCGGCGTGCGGCCCTGCGCCCGCTCGTAGGCCATCACCACCTCCATCCCCACGCGCTCGACCTGCGGGTCTTCCTGCATCGGCGATTCGGCCTGCGCCGCCGGGACGACGCGCACCGCCCCCACGAAGCGCGGCATTCCCAGCGTCAGGCTGCGCTCCTGGGCCACCGTGCGCTGCAACTCTTGCAGCGCCGCCTCGTAGCCGCGCTTCTGCTCCTCCTTGTTGTGAATCACCAGGTCCACCCGGTCGCCGCGCTCGCGCCGGGCGTAGAGGTCGATCAAGTCGCCATCCAGTTGCAGGATGAGGTGCTCCAGCGACTTGACGCCATACTTCTCCTTGACCTCGGCCTGGCGGTCGCGCTCGGCCTGCAATTGCTTCTGGTAGTCGGCGAGCGCGGGCAGGAGCACGCCCAGCGCCTGCCGCTTGACCGCTTCCAAATCCTGGACAGGCGCTAGACCTGTTCCCGCGCCGCTTGGGTCGTTCTCGGCCAGGTCCCACAGGAGCGCCGGGTTGGCCGGGCGTATGGTTCGACCGGCCAGGCCTGCCTGTCCAGCAGGCAGGTCAGCGTAGAGGGCAAAGAGCCGGCAGCCGGCCACCTGCCCCAGGCCATCGCGCACGTCGCCCTCGTAGAACAAGAGCACCCCGTCCATCCGCCCATCGGGGTCGCCAAAGACCGCGCCCCGCGCCAGGCTGCCGCCCAACCGCTGCTCGACCCAGGCAAGCGCCGCCTCGAAGAGCGGGTGACCGAAGGAGACGAACTCGGCCTCGGCGTGCCAGCGGGCGGTCTCTTTGTCGAACGCGATCAGCGGGTAGCGCTTCTGGAGCAGGCCGTGGCGCTTCTTGAACCCGTCCTCCTCGGCGATGCGGCGCACCTCGAAGGGGATGGTATCTACGACGAGAAAGCCGCCGCCCCGGTCGTGACACGTCCCACCGGCCGCCTCCAGCGCCTTTTTGAAAAGGGCCTGGGTGTACTCAGGGATCAGGCGATACTCGCGCGCCCGGTCGGCCAGCTCACGGATGCGCGTGTAGTCAATGTAGTGGGTGGCCAGGCTTTCCCCCAGGTTCTCCCGGACGTGGGCCAGATAGTCCTCGTCCACCTCGATGTCCAGTTCAGCCAGGATCTCGTCCATACTGCGGGCGTTGGCCGCTGCTTCGAGCAGCAGTTGGGCCAGGTTCCTGCCGTAGAGCACCTCGCCCAGCACGTCGAACACCTTGTCGCTGCCCAGCGCGGCGCGGATCTCGTCCAACTTGCCGAACAGCCGCGTCAGCACCCGGCCCTCGCGCGTATCCTCCGCCACCAGGTTGAAGACATAGACCTCCTGGGTCTGCCCGTAGCGGTGGACGCGGCCCATGCGCTGCTCCAGCCGGTTGGGGTTCCAGGGGATGTCATAGTTGACCATCAGGTGGCAGAACTGCAGGTTGATGCCCTCCCCGGCGGCCTCGGTCGCCACCATCACCTGCACCTCACTCTTGAAGACGCCCTCGGCTTTGATGCGCTCCTCCAGCCGCATGCTGCCGTGGATGGTGCAGACGGAGTAACCCCACTCGCGGATGCGCCGCTCCAGGTAGTCGAGCGTGTCGCGCGACTCGGTGAAGACGAGCACCTTGGCGCCGGGGTGCTGGCCATTCAGGTTATCGAGCGCGGCGCGGAAGTGGCGCAGCTTGACCTCCTCCCCGCCCTGGATGATGGCGCGGGCCTGCTGGATCAGCCCATCCAGCGTCTGAACCTCGCGCTCCAACTCCTGGCGGTTCTCGGCTACGCTGAGCGTCTCCCACAATTCCTCCTGCTGCCAGCGCTCCTCCTCGCTCAGGTCCTCCACCGTGTCAAAGTCGAGGCTGCCATCGCCCGGGTAGGACGGTTCGTAGGCCCCCTTGCGCGCCTCTGCCAGCAGTTCCTCCAGCCGCTTCTTGCGCCGTTCCAGCGAGCGGTGCAACGCATAGGTGCTGGAGGCCAGCCGCCGCTGCAGGATGACCAGGGCGAAGGCGACGTTGCGCCGCCGTCCGTGGGTCAGCGCCCGGTTGTACTGCTCGTTCACGTAGCGGGAGAGCGCGTTGTACAGATCCTTCTCCGCCACCGACTCGCGGCCCAGGTCGAAGGGGATAGTCTCGACGTAGCGCGGCAGGAAGAGCGGCCTGCCCTCAAAGTCCTTCAGGTCTTCTTTCACACGGCGGATGAAAAGCGGGTTATCCTGGTTGCGGATGGACTCAGCCAGCATGTCGGCGGTGGCAAAAAAGCCCGGTTCCAGCAGATCCAGGAAGAGGCGAAAGTTCTCCGGGTCGCCCTTGTGTGGCGTGGCGGTCAGGAACAGCAGGTGGGTCGTGCTGCGCGAGAGCACTTCGCCCAGCCGGTAGCGGCTGGTGCGCTCCATCTTGTTGCCGTAGACGTAGGCGCTCATCTTGTGCGCCTCGTCCACGATCACCAGGTCGAAGCG
>CAZNRD010000117.1:0-3448 GCA_964575425.1 uncultured Anaerolineaceae bacterium
TTGGGCAACAGATTCCTGCCCATGCTTCTGCCGATTCTGCTGAATGGTTTTCTGTCCCCGGTGTGCTGGGCTGTGTTGACCGGAGCGCTGGTGCCGCTGGCCAGCGCCTTTCTCACGGGAATGCCGCCGCTTTATCCGCCGGTGGCGCTGGTGATGTCCCTGGAGAGTGCACTGATGGCCGGCACGGCCGCCGGATTGTATAGGCTGACCGGACCCCGGATCTGGCCGGCTCTCTCCGCTGCCGTCCTTGTGGACCGCTGTGTGTCGGTGGTGCTGATGTGGATTCTGGCGGGCAAGTTCGGGCTGCCTCCGGCCGTCTTCTCCTTGGGCACGGTGGCCTTCGGCCTGCCGGGCGTCATTCTGCAGCTGATGGTGGTGCCCCCAGTTGTCCGCGCCTGTATGAAAAGAAACAGCATCCTCTTCCGGAGTCACAATGAATCCGAAGCGCCGATACTTCAATGAGCTGGCGGCGAACTGGGACCGGATCCCGGCACCGCCCGATGCACCAGCGAAAACCCTCAGATTTCTGGAAAGCGCTGCTGTCATCGCGGCGCGTAGGATTCTGGACGTGGGGTGTGGCACCGGCATCCTTGTGCCCCACATCCTCGCAACCCATCCGGCAGCGGACTGCGTGGTCGAACTGGATGTGGCTGAGTCCATGCTCCAGCAGAATGCCGCCAAGTTTCCCCGCAGTCCCGTGGCCCACGTCTGTTCGGATGCTCGGGACCTGCCGTTCGCAGATGGCTGTTTCGACCTCGTGCTCTGCTTCAATGCGGTTCCCCACCTGGGCGAGCCGAGCGCAGCACTGCGGCAGCTGCTTCGAGTCCTGAGACCCGGCGGTGTGTTCGCCGTCGGCCATTTGTCGGGCAGTGATGAACTGAACGGTTTCCATCGCAGCCTGGGCGGCCCCGTCGGCGCCGATACCCTCATTCCAGCGAGAGATCTTGCCGTCCTGCTCTCGGGCCTGGGAGCGGCGCCCCGCTGCACAGAGGAAGCCCCTGACTGGTATTTCGTGCGCGCGGAAAAGGCATTCTCATGAGGATTGTCAGAGGGATTGCAGCCGCGGCCATGCTCACGGTGGCCGGGGTGATGACGCAGACCCGGAATCCGCTCTGGCCTGCCATCGCGGTTGTTGCCGGGTTGCTCTTGCGTACCAGGCTCTGCGGTCGATTCTCCCAAGCCGTCCGGTCCCTGCTGCCGATCATTCTCTTCGCATCTACGATAATGCTGCTGGAGTTCATGAAAAAATCCACCGTCAGTCTGTTGGGTTTACAGGCAGCGGCGGTCTGTGTGCTTGTCTCCACCGCGGCGAGGCTGCTTCCGCCACCGGCGCTGCCGGCCTGGCTCAAACCGCGCACACGCTGCTACAGCCTGGTTCTGTTTTTTTTCTTTACGCGCCACTTTGTCGCGATCCTGCACCAGGAATCGCTCCGCCTGCTCCGAGCGAGATCGTGCTGCATCACACGGCCCTATGGCAGGGGAGCGCTCCGTTCGCTCGGGGCGGCTCTGACATCGCTTTTCAATCGTTCGCTCGCCCGCGCCGAGCGCTTTTTTGCCGGGCAGATTCTGCGGGGGCTGGCCAAGTGAAAACCGTTCTGGAGGCAGTCAACCTGAGCTTCGGCTATGAGCGGGACCGCTGCTGCCTGCGCGGGATCAGCCTCCAGCTGCATGAGGGCGAATGCCTCGGAATTGTCGGCGGGAACGGAGCAGGCAAGAGCACTCTGATCTGGTGCCTGCTGGGATTGCTCAGGGCAAGCGGCACGGTCCGCCTGCTGGGCCGCGCGCCGGACAGGCAGTCCCTGGAGGAAGTGGGAGTGGTTTTTCAGAATCCCGAGGACCAGTTGTTCATGCCGAGCCTCGTGCAAGACATCACTTTGCCCCTCCTGAACCGAGGGATGCCGCAGGAGCAGGCGAAAGAGCTGGCCATGCAGGCGCTCGCTCTCATAAACCTGCAGGAGTTGGCCGGGCGGCAGGCGCTGCATCTGAGCCTGGGCGAGCGCAAACGGGCCTCGATCGCGGCGGCATTGGCCGGCGCCCCCCACCTTTTGATCCTCGACGAGCCGACCGCCGAGCTGGATGGCCGGGCGGTGCGCCAGTTGACCGAGATCCTGCAGCGACTGCCGGTTGCACGCCTGGTCACGAGTCACAATCTGGATTTCCTGCGAAGCCTGGCCGCACGGGTGGCAGTCCTGAACCGCGGCACCATTGTGGCCGAGGGCTCGACTCACGACATTCTCTCAAATCGTCCCCTCCTTCTGGAGGCCGGCCTGATCTGAGCGCACCGGGCGGTCCGCCTTGTTGCGCAGCAGGCGGTACGGATCCTCATCGGGCCGCAGTTCCTCGCCGTCGATGGCGGGAAGGCAGTCGCCTGCGGAGACGTTCACTCCGATCTCGGTCAGCGGCGCCCGATGGATCTCCTCCTCGTTCCGGCCGGCAAAAACCTTGACGCAACGATACCGGCCCGACGCCTTGTCCAGCTCGAAGCGGGTGCCGGAGAGCGCGACCCGCGAGCGGGGCGGAATCTGGAAGTCGCCCCCCTCAATGTAAGCGTGCTGCACGGTCAGTTCCGAGACCATCTCGCTGATGACATAGTTCAGGTCGGAGCGGTGGGCCACGTGCTGGAGCAGTGGTTCATACTGGCGTCGCAGCGCTTCCCAGTCGTAGCCGTGCATGTTCTCCACACAAAACCAGTCGCGGTAGCGGCGCCAGACCTCGTTAAAGATCTGATGCCACTCTTCAGTCGGGACGCGATCGACCATCAGGCCGGAGGTTGACACAGGTTTTTCAAAATCGGAGTCATGGTTCAACTCTCTCACCGGACTGTATGTTGACGGCACGTACCCGTCGGGATACATTATCCAGAAACGTCGCCGGTCCGCGCGGAGGATTTCATGAGCGATAGGAGCAGGGATTGGATGACACCGGCCAAACGCGACCTGGAACACGCCGCCAAGGACGTCGCCGACGCGTATTACGAGCATGCCTGTTTTGAAGCGCAACAGGCGGCAGAGAAGGCCGTCAAGGCCGTCTATATGCGACTCCATGCCGACGCATGGGGGCACCGCGTCGGCAGACTTTTGGAGGAGATGGAACTTGGCGCTTCGCGCCCGTCACCCGAACTGATCGACGACGCCAAGCTTCTGGACCAGTATTGATGCTTGAGCGACCGGTCGAGCTGGTTCGGGCGCATCCTGTCCGAAATCGTCTGGCTTTGCTGACTAAGACCTGTCCGTCGTCAAAACACTACAGCCCCACATTCCAGCTTCCCAGGAAAAGCCGCCATCGAAGAGAACATCGTTGACGGCAGCCTGAGATTTGCGGAAAAGGCGGGCAGACGCCGTGCGGACATGCGCCAGGGCAGCTGCCGCAGCGCATGCCCGCCTGCCCTCTGTTTACTTATGATAATTGGGGTAGGCCGGCCGCTTCGGCTTCTGCGGCGGATTCTTCG
>CAZNRD010000118.1:0-3410 GCA_964575425.1 uncultured Anaerolineaceae bacterium
AGAGCAGGGCCCAACCAAGGCGTGCGGGCGACGGCTTCCAGCCGCGCCTGACGCCTGACATCATGCGCCACATGAGGAATCCGGAATGAACCCAACCACATTGGCCTACGAGCAATTGATAGAAAGGTTCGTCGCATGGGCCCAAACTCGTCCTGACATCCGTGCTGCGATTGTTCTTGGATCTAGGGCAAGAGTTGATCGCCCCGCAGACGAATGGTCCGATCTGGACATCCTCATCCTCGCAACTGACCCCAGGCCCTATCTGACAAGTACCGATTGGCTGGAGGACATCGGCGATTCCTGGATCTCATTTCTCGAACCGACAGCCGCCGGGGGCGGAATGGAACGCCGCGTCCTATTCGCGGGCGGTCTCGATGTGGACTTCTCGATCATACCCTGTGCGAAAGCGGAGGAGATGATCCAGCATGGCATCCCGCCCGAAGTCGCGGAGGTAATCCGCCGCGGGAGCCGTGTGCTTCTTGATAAAGACGGCCTGGCAGCCCGACTGAATCCGCTCTCTGCGGAGCCTGCACCTTCCCGTCTGCCCACGCAATCCGAGTTTCTTGAGGCCATCAACGACTTCTTGTATCACGCCGTCTGGGCCGCGAAGAAGCTGCGCCGTGGGGAACTGTGGACTGCCAGGGCGTGCTGCGACGGTTACATGAAGCGCCTATTGCTCAGGGCGATGGAATGGCACGCGCAGGCGCAATATGGCCCGAACTTTGACACATGGTTCGGCGGGCGTTTCCTGGAACAGTGGGTAGACCCTCGCGTTCTGGAAAGGTTGCGCGATGCATTTGCCCATTATGGCGAAGATGACATCAGGCGGGCGCTGCTGGCGACCATGGATCTGTTTCGGTGGCTAACGAGAGAGACAGCCGGGCGCCTGGGCTATTCACACCCGGCTGCTCCTGACGAACGTGCGACAGAGTTGGTCAATGCGCTCCTTTCTGGGCGGACTCGAACTGAAGCCCACGAAGACGCCTAGGGATCGTATGCACCCGACTGCACCTCCGCTGCGCTCCGGCGTGGCGTGTGACGCGCTCCGTTGGGCGCCGCATGACATTCCTCGGTGATCCGCAGTGAAGTTCACACGTCGGCCGCGGTCGGCCCTGAAGAAGAAAGCCGCCGCCGGCATCGTAGCCTCAGAAAGCGCTGACGCCGACCCGCTGGAAGCTTGGATTGCCGAAGATCGGGACGTGCGCAGTGACCCGGCAATCGGCAGGGAGATCCTGGCGTTCATCGTGCGGAACGGAGTCAAGTCGGTCGTCATGACAGACCGCATCATCGGCTGTCCCCATGAGGAGGGCGTGAACTATCCCGATGGTCAACCGTGTCCCAAGTGCCCATTCTGGGCGCGTCGGGACCGCTGGACAGGAGAGATCCTGCATTGAGTCCGCGGTCCCGAAGCTGGCGCATGCACGCTGGCAACCTGGCGCTGGAGCCGCCAGGCGCCTGGCTCTCCGGATGGTCGGGAGTCACTCTTCCGGTATCCCTCATGGCCCCTCGCTCCCGCAGGCTGATATGCCTCCTATCCCCGACCATGCCCACCACGAGGCCCAACGACCATGATCCCTGCCGCCCGCCCGGCTCCCCGAAGTCGCGCCGTCGGGAGAGTCGTTATCCAAACCCGCATTGCCAGACGCGGCACTTGCCCCGCCTTCCGCAACTCGCCTGCAACCCATCCGCTTGAAGATGGTCGCGACATCCGCACGGTCCAGGAGCTGCTTGGGCATCGGGATGTGAGCACGACCTGATCCGTACGCATGTGATGAACCGGGATGGCAAGGGGGGTGCGGAGCCCGATGGATGGGCTGCGGCCATGAGGCAGGCTGCCCCCTGGGATGTTAGGCCGACCGGCTGTGCAGTATAATACCTGCCGAGAGGGCACGCCGAATGGCGAAGATTCAGGCCTGGCAGGCGATTGCGGCGGCAGAGCTTCCTACCCCCTGTCGTGCAGGGCTGACGCAGGATGGGTGTTAGGCCGACCGGCCTAGTCACAAGTTAGACGGGCCCAGGAGGAACGCCGAGTGGCTCACCAGCAACCGATGGAGTCCGAAGTCGTGTATGGCCACCGCGTCAAGGGTCAGCGTGCATTCTTCCACATCGGGTCGGGGTCCGAGCGTCGCGCGCGCACACTCACCAACCGAAGCCAGCAGTGGCAGCACTTCGTCAGCTTGTACGGTGGTGTTGCGCAGATCCAGGTCGAGATCCTCGAACGTCACCAGTGTCCTGCGCGAGCGCGGCTGCGCGAAATGCAGTTGGTGCACATCCACCAGCCGCCCACAAACAGATTCGGGCGGGAGGCAACGCCAGCCGCGATACTGGCCGGGTGCCCAAAGGGGTCTTCCAAGCCATGCGAGTGTGGTGCGCCAGACTGCTACGGCGCGGAGGCGGCGCGTGGTGCCGCAGAATCCCGGCAATGAACACGGTCGCGTCTAACTTGCCGCTGCAGCAGGCCGGCCGCCCGCAACGCGCTCTGCCGCGTCACGCAATCGTGTGCGGCCGGCTGCTGAGCGGCAGAGTCGTTAGGCGCACAGCCGAACAGTATTCTGCTACTCGGCGGGGGGACGCGAGATGCATCTTGTAGATGAATGGTCTCAGATACGTGAGAATCTCCACACACTGAATTCCTATCATCGGTCATCTGATCCAATAGAGAGGCAATTCTTCGCCGATCGGATCAGGCTTGGGAGGTGCTTCGTCGCACTTGAGACTCCGACTGGGCTGATCTTTGGACCAAGCAGGTTTCTCGGCTATGCACGAAATGACATTCAGCGGCACGAAGCCAATGCTTCAAAGCATGGCTGGGACACCAATTCCGCTATTAATGCGATCCTTGGCCAATGCAAGGCGAGTAAGACACTCGAGAAACAGTATTTGCGGTTCTGTGCCTATAGTGGCATCGGCCCCGCGAATAAGCCCAGGAAGTACTGGTTGGTTACTCAGGTCGAAGATGGGATCTCCGCACGGTGATGTTGTGGTGCGCATAACACTTATGAGGCCTCCTGCCGTCAAGAGGTAGAGAAGCCCCCTCGGCGAAGTCGGCGACGCCGGTAGCGATTCCTTCATGCCGTGAGATCAGCGCTGCCGCCCGGGTTTCACAGTTCCGGAACCGACCGGGCCTGCATCAGGCGCTTGTCGAGACTCACAGCTCCCTCTCTCTAGGAGATGGAGGGAGGCGGAGGTCTACCCGCGACGCAAGAACCCATGCGTATGGCGACCGGGGGGCCTACCCCCGCCAGCGCCCCCCGCTCGCGCAGGCTCACGTATCGCCCATCGCCCACCACCACGTGGTCAAGGATCTCAACCCCCAGGATGCGCCCGGCCTCGGCCAGCCGCGCCGTGATGCGGAGGTCGTCGCCGCTGGGCTCGGGATCGCCCGAGGGGTGGTTGTGGACCAGGATCAC
>CAZNRD010000119.1:0-3387 GCA_964575425.1 uncultured Anaerolineaceae bacterium
TCACCACCTCCGGGTCGTGGATTGGGCCGCGCGGTAAACCGTCACGGCGAACAGGCATACCAGCACCAGCACCGGCAATCCGGCGCTCAGGATGTGTCTGAGGATGTCCATCGCTGTACCTCCGATTGTGTGTCTGGGGGCGTTCTGAACGCCCGTACTGTGTCCGGTGCGTTTTATAGCCTGCGCCTGGCTGCCCCGTGCGGCCGGGGCCACGCCGGTTACTCGATAGGCATCACCTCCTTGTGTTGAGTTTGGTCGTCACGCTGCCCCAACGTCGTCACGCCCCCCGCCGAAGCGGGGCGTCATAGTGTGGGGCCGTCCAACGCCGGCATAAGCCGACGGTTGAACACGAGGGAAAACGAAAAAGGGGCGGCGAGAACGGTGTGTCTCGCCGCCCCTTCAAGAAGGCGGATGCGAATGATATGGAAATAATGCCCGTCCCGGACGGGCCGCAGCCGTCCGGGGGAGGCAGGCCCGGTATTCGGACCTGTGGGTGTCAACCTGTATGTGTGTCTATTGGCTCAAATGGGATGTATGGTTATGAGGCTCACGCAGGCAGAGCCGGCGCGCGCCTGTTTGTTCAGGTGCTACGCCGTCGGATGAGTAAACCGACAGGGGTGTCAGTACATGCCTGCGATGTGCAGGGGGATGTCCGGAGATTCGATTGCGAGGTGTCTCGATACGCCCGAAGGCGCTGTCTGTACGTTTCAGTATATCGGAAACGATTGCAAAGTCAAGCGGTGGGGCGGGGCAGCCCGCCCCACCGCCTGCCGCCGTCCGGCCCTGTGGCCCCTACCGACGGGGAATGAGCGCGCCGATGGAAAGGAGCAGCGCCAGGTACTGCCACAGCCAGGGGCGCACGTGGATGAACACGACGACCCAAACGGCTATGACAATGGCCGAAAAGAGCATGTCCCGCATAGACAACCTCCTTTTTGATGCCGGTCGTCCGCGGAAAGGGGATCCCCGGCCCGGTCCGACGACCGGATGGCCGGACTCCCGCCGGCGCCCTTGCGCCCACGGCCTGGGAAGCCCGCAGGAATCCCCCCACCGGGGGACTCCTCCGGACTCCCCAGGCGCCCCTCCGGCCTAATACTCCAGCGAACGCATCCAGATCAGCGCTTCCCCCTCGCGCACGATGGTATGATCGAGCGACAGGCCCAGGTCCGGGAACAGCGGCGCCAGGTCCGCCGCCACACGCACCGTCACCGTGTCCCGCGCGTCGTCCACGAGGATGTCCACCACCTCCACATCTATGTCGTAGCGGTCGAGGTAGTGGGTGTTCAGGTTGGCGTAGCGCCGCGCGGTCTCATACGGCACCTGGTCGGCAAACTGGACGTAGCCGAAATCCTCGTACAGCGCGACCAGGATGTCGCGGGACGCCGCCAGCGCCGCCAGGTCGGCCCCTTCCTGCACCTCGGCAGCGGCAACGGCGTAACGCCCCGCGCCCATCGAGAGCACCACCAGCGGCACGAGCACGAAGGCGCAAAAGACGGCCCACCAGGCGATGGAAAAGCCGCGTCTGTCGCGCAGCATTTCACCATCCCTCCTGCCGCGCCGTGGCCTCGCCAAAGACCTCGAACGGCCCCTCGGGCAGCCCCGGCACGAGCGCCCCCAGGCGGACGAAGAGGTTGGGCACGGTGTACGTCACACGGATGCGCAGCTCCGTCCCCACCACGCCGCCGGGGGCCAGGATGGTGATGCGCGGCTGACCGATGGGGAAGGCCGACTGCGCGTGGCCGGCCGCCGCCGCCCACGCCCGGCCCGCCGGATTGTCCTGCGCCACCGAGCCGGTGCGCGCCCCGTGCCGCGCCGCCTCCTTGGCCATCTGCGAGGCATAGGCCACCATCCCGACCTGGAACAGCCCCAGGAGCAGCGTCAGGATGAGCGGCGCGGTGACGGCGAACTCGAGCAGCTCAGATGCGCGTCTGTCGCGCAGGAATCGTGACATATTCACCTCCCGGTAAAGATTCAGGATGCAGGATGCAAGATGCAAGGTGCAGGATGCAGGATTAGAACAGACCTGCCAGCCAGTTGAACAGATCGGACACGCTCAGGCCGAAGGCGCGCAGTGCGCCATACGCGGCCACCAGGATCAGGACGATGATCACCGCGTACTCGACCAGGTTGCTGCCCTTCTTGTCCCGCAGGAACGCCATCGCACTCACCTCCCTTCTTCAAAGATAGAGCCACAGGTACGCCAGCCCGCCCAGCGCCACCGCCGGCAGCGCCGGACCGCGCGTACCCGTCTCTTCCACCTGTAACCGCATCCAGCCACCTGCCGCTCTCAGCAGCAATGGCGCCACACGACCCCGGTACCGCAGCATCAGCCAGACCACGCTCCACGCGAACCAGGCCGCCAGCAGCAGCCACGCCAGCTGCCCGTCGGGGAAGAGCGCCGTGAGCGTCATCACGACTTTGGCATCTGCCCCGCCGATGACACCCAGCCGCCACAGAACGAAGCACAGCGCCCACGCGCCGACCGCTACCTCCAATCCCACCGGAGTTGCCCACCGCAGGCACAACCCCATCCCGGCCAGCGCGGGGGCGGTAAGCACTGGCCACTGCGCGCCAATCAGAACGAGCGCCAGCGCCAGGGCCAGCGGCCAGCCCCCCGTCAGCGCCCGCAGGGCCGTTACGGCCAGCAGCGGCGGGACGGTGAGCCGGTTGCTCGCCTCGCCCCGGCGCACGTCCTGGACGGCCAGGACGCACAGCCAGACGGACAGCGCCAGGCGGACAACCGTCATCATCCGGGCTTTGCCCCCGACGGCTGCGGCACGACGTAGAGATACCAGCGGGCCGTGCGCGGCAGCACCCGCTCCTCCGGCCGCACATGCTGCTCCGCCAGCAGCGTCCAGATGGCCGCCAGTTCCGCCGCCGCCGTCAGCCCCGAGGTGGCGGCGTCGATGGGGTATGAGGGGACGCGGCCGCGGCGCGGGCGCTCGAACGGCCCCGAGCCGTCGCGCAACATCTCCGGCGCCGCAGTGGTGAACACGTAATGGGCAAAGTCCCGGCCCAGCGCGACGATGGCCGGAGCCGGCCTGGCCGTGACGCGGATCACCTGATCGATCCCGCTCTGCTCGCCGCTCGCCTCCAGGGCGAAGCGTCCCAGTCTGCTCACGATCTCGTCCTCGTCGGGGCGCACGACCACCTCGCGGTTCAACTGCTCACGCAGCGCCTCCAGCCGCGCCAGGCCGATGTCCCGCGCCTGGCGCGTCCCCTCGCGGATCGCCCGCCGGATGCGCTCGTTCACCAGCAGCGTGAGCACCAGGTTCGCCAGCAAGAGCAGGGCGACAACGGTCAGTAACGTATCGGTCATTCCTGTATCCCTCCCTGAATTCGAGATGTGAGTTGCATCTGGCACGCGGCCAGGTCTCGCTCGACGGC
>CAZNRD010000120.1:0-3339 GCA_964575425.1 uncultured Anaerolineaceae bacterium
GCCGAGAGGGCGGGCTCCCCCTTTAGCACCCTCTCCGGCGGGATGAAGCGCCGCCTGACCATCGCGGCCGCGCTGGTCCACGATCCTTCCATCCTCTTCCTCGACGAGCCCACCACCGGCCTCGACGTGCAGAGCGCCAGGGGCGTCCGCGCCCTCATTGGCGCCCTGCACGAGAGCGGGGTGACCATCTTTCTGACCACCCACCTGATCGCCAAAGCGGAGCGCCTGGCGGATCGCGTAGCCATCATCGTCAAGGGCCGGCTCGTCGCTGTGGACACGCCGGCCGCCCTGCGCAGCCGCTGCCAGGGCGAGAGCGTGCTGGAGCTGGTCATCCCCTCGCTGGCTGAGCCTCTCCTGGCTGCCCTGCGAGGCGCCGGGGCGGTCGCCAGCCTGTCTCGCAGCGGTGACACCCTGCACCTGGCCGTTCGGTCACTCGACCGTGCCCTGCGCGAGGTGACGGCCATCACGCAGCGTTTCGGCGTGGCCATCACGGGCATCCGCACCCTCACGCCGTCGCTGGAGGATGCCTTCGCGCAGCTGACGCGCCTCGACGCGGAGGCCATGCGGAATGGCGCGGCACGCGGCGGGAATGGAGGTGCCGCATGAGCCTGGCACAGCTCGCGAGGGCCTGGCACATCACGGCCAAGGATGTGCGCACCTACTACGTCAAGCCGCCGCTCATCAGCTGGGGGATGCTCTTTCCCGCGGTGTTGATCCTGGCCTTCTACCTGCGGGAGCCCGCCGACATCCGCACCATAGCGCCGGGGCTGATCGGCATGACCGTCCTCTTTGGCGCCACCTCGATAGAGGCGGTGGTGATCGCCTTCGAGAAGCGCATCGGCGCCCTGGAGCGCCTGCTCATGGCCCCGGTATCGATCGGCGCGCTGGTGATCGGCTCTGTTGCAGCAGCCAGCGCGAGCAGGAACCGCAGCCGAGGTGGGCCGGATCGTGCCGCAGAGGCAGCCCGGCCGATGCGGGCGCTATTCTGGATAGGGCCTGCCGCGCCCTCGACCCCGGTGGCCTCCTCCCGCTCGAGCCCCACCCCTACGACACCATGACGAATCACATTGACAGTTTCGTGCATAATCCAGTATATTGAGAGTAGAGATAAGACTGCCAGGGTGAGACGCGATGCCAACTGTGCTGCGGGTCGGTCCCTACAGGTTCTTCTTCTACTCGGGTGACCAAGGCGAGCCACCACACGTTCACGTTGAGCGGGACCACCATACAGCCAAGTTCTGGCTTGCTCCTGATTGTGCCAAATGGCGCGTAGTGTACCCGTTTGAGTGAGCAAGTTGCGTTTGCCCTACCTCGCCTTCTGCTGTAGAATGGTTTTGACCCACAGGGAAGGCGAGGACGGGACTTCTGTGAGGGCTCCGGCTGAGTACTCAGCGTAAGTACGATCGAGCGCGCAGTCGAGACCTCCAGGCAAGCCGCTAGCAGCGGTGAGTTCCTGTTCTCGTCTTTCATTTTGGGTGGTGTCATCGCACATTGACAACTGAGCGTTGCTCCGAGCATACACCTGTTGGGTGTCCAGGTCAAGTTCTTCGATCAGCTGCACGTATTGCTCCACGATGCCGACGGGCTGCTGAGTGGCGAAGGCGGCTTCCTCGACGGTCATCCCGCGCTGGCAGACGGCGAAGTAGACGCGAGCCAGGCCCAGGACGTAGTGGTCTACCGCTTCCGGCGAGTGGCCTGTTTCGCGGGCGACGACGTGGGTGGGCTTACCTTCGCGATAGGCCTTGCGACAGATGATGCGCTTGTGGGTGATGGTGCGTCCCATATCGTGGACGTTGCCGCGCCGGGGGACGATTTCGCCGGTCTCCTCCTCGTACTGGCGGATGAGTTCGGCGACCCGGTTGGGGCTGTGGTGGAACAACACGCCCAGATCGGTGCAGGTGAGCACGCCGCCTTGATCGTAAGCCTCTTGGGCCACCCGCACGAGGGCGCGTTGGAGCACTGCGGAGTGCTTGAGGCCGGTGCGCAGGTTGGCGACGTCATCCTGGCTGGCGATGGTGAGCATCACCGGTGTCTGGCGGGTGCGGGTCATGGGCTTGTGATACCCGGGGCGCTCGTCCACGGCGACGGCCGGCCAGATCGTTTGTCCGGGGGTAAGGCATTCGTGGGAAACGTAGTAGGCGCTCACCAGTTCCAAGAGCTTGTCCACGAACATCTCGACGACCCAGGGCCCGCCCAGGCGGGGGAACTCGCGGGAGATGAAGGTGATGAGCGCCTGGTGCAGCGTTTTGGCCGCCTGGGGGCGATATTGGAGCTCGTAGTGGGGTTGTTTGGGCCGGATCATCGCTGCAGCCCCCCTTTTTCCGCCTCGGCGGAGGCGGATTCGTCTTCCAACTGGCCAGGACGGAAGCCTCGCGCTTTGACGGTGGCGATGATTTCGGCGATGCGTTCCTGGTACTCCGGGGTGTTGTGGCGCTCGTACAACGCTTGATACTGACGCACCAATGCGGGGGAGATTTGCATCAGGAAGGCGATCTCCTCCGCGGAGTGGCCATCGCGGGTGTGGGCGACCACGATGGCGAAGGTGACGACGTAGTTGGCAATGGCGGGCAGGGAGTGGCGGATGCGCTGGCGGATCTGGGTGAAGGAGTAGCGTTTCAGGTACAGCTCCACCGCCTGGACACGATGGGTGAGCGCCCGACCCACGTCTTTCTGCTGCGAGCGGAGCGGCACCACCGTGCCCTCAGCAGCCAGCACCCTCAGGTCGCGGCTGATGGTGCGCAGGCCGCAGTTGAAGATGCGAAAGGCCAGGTCCTCGGCGGTGAGCAGCGCCCCCTGGTCGAGGGCCTCGTGGGCCAGCCGTTCGATCTGCCGCCGGCGCAGAGCGGTCACGCCCTTGCTGCCGTGGGCAAGACGGTATTCGTGGTCCTCCTCCCCGGCGTGGAAGGTCAAGACGACCGGTACCATCTTGCACTTCGAGAGCGGCTTATGGCCTGGCGCGTCGGCCGAGACGGCGGTCAAAGCCAGTTGTCCAGCTTGAACGGCCTCTGGCTGGGAGAGCCAGGGGAAGTAGACCTCCTTGACCAGGTCGGTGAGGGCCTGGGCTTCGAACTGGGAGCAGCCCAGCCCTTCGAGAGCCCGCACGATGAAAACCTGGTCGAGCGTCTTGACCGTCAAGCGATGCAGTTGTTCACGTTCGGTTTGCCTTTTCATCTGGCAGTCCTCCTGTTCGATTGGGGGTTTCAATCCCCCATCTTACAGGTACCTGCCATTTGGCACAACTGTAGTTAGGCGGCGTCATTCTCACCTTCGGCGCATGGTAGCGCGCCTGTCAGAGTGCTTTGGAGGTACCGATGGTCGGGAAACCGGCAAAGAAGCCAG
>CAZNRD010000121.1:0-3332 GCA_964575425.1 uncultured Anaerolineaceae bacterium
TGAACGTGACGGTGGACTGGACGGTGCGGGAGAACGTCCGGGCGCAGTTGCGGGTGCTGGTGAAGCGAATTCTCCGGAAGTACGGCTATCCGCCGGACAAGCAGGAGAAGGCGACGCTGACGGTGCTGGAGCAGGCGGAGGTGCTGTCGGAGCTGTGGGTGGCGGCATGAGACGGGCAAGTACAATGGCGAAGGTATCCCTTCAGCCATGGAGCGTCATCCATGCCTGAGACAACCATCGACTTCGAACACCTGATGCGCGACATCGTCCAGGCCTACCCGTTCAACCTCGCTGAGGCTGTCCTGGTCGAGTTGGTCGCCAATGCCCTCGATGCCGGTTCCAGCACGATCGCCATTGAGACCCGCGGCCATACCGGTGTGTTTTCTGTAACCGATGATGGCCTTGGTATGACGAGGGACGAATTCGTACACTATCACGATCTGGCTGTTACAGCCAAGCAGCGGGGCCGGGGCATCGGCTTCGCGGGTCTTGGGGCTAAGCTGGGAGTGTACCTTGCCAAGGAGGTCGTCACCGAGACCAGGTCCGCTGCAACCTGGACGGCCTCGCGGTGGTACGCGCGAGGGCGCAGGCCGCCGTGGTGGGATGAGATCGATCAACGCACGCTGGAGCGGACCGGAACCCGCGTGACGCTGCGCCCGCCTGAGGGGTCGCCTCTGCTTGATGATGCCGAGGTCCGCCGTCTGCTGCTCCTCCATTACGGGCCACTGCTCGATCCGCACCTCTCAGCGATCTACCAGAAGGCGAAGGTCTACCCCCGGGGAATCACGTTCTCTATCAACGGTTCGCCACTCAATCACGAACCCGTCGTGCCGCAGGAGGCTCAGGAGAACCGGTACGACTTCTCGCTGGCAAGCGGGAAGCGGCGGCAGCCCGTTGGCATCGGATACTTCGTGCTGTCGCGAGAGCCTGTCCCCGAAGATCTGCAGGGAATTGCGATGTGTACCTACGGCAAGGTCATCAAGCGGGACTGGTTCCGAAAGTACCCTAGGGACGCCGCTCGAATCACCGGCTTCGTAGAGATCCCGCGGCTGGTCGAGGTTCTCAACACCACCAAGAGCGACTTCCTCAGAACCGGGGCTGAGGGACAGAAGTACTACCAGTTCTATCGGGAGATGCAGCGGGAGCTGGGCAAATGGCTCGAGAGCCTGGGAGAGATCTCAGAACGCCCTGCGGCTGCGCGAGAAGCCGAGAAGCTAGAGAGACTCGTCCGTCAGATCCTTGCTGAGATTCCAGAGTTCCAGGGGTTCTTCGGCGCACGCACCCGCCAGGACGTGAGCATACCCAGTTCTGATGGCGATCCAGCGGTCAAGAAGGAGAGCGGCATCCAAAGGGTAGCAGGGATCGAGGGAGGCGCTGAGCCGTCGGATGGAGTCCCTGTTGCCCCAGGGCCTGATGCAGGAGAGTCGTTTGATCCCTCGCCGGGCGGCGATCACAGGGCATTACCCGCTCGGCGCACGCTTCGCACAGGCCCCCATGTGGTGTGGATTGACGGCGGCGGGGATCGCGGTCTCGGGTGGGTCGACGCCGACAACGTCGTCATCAACACCGGGCATCCCGCTTTCAAGAAGGCCAATGCTCATGGATTCAAGTCCTACCATGACCTGATCGGCATCGCTTTCGCGCTCTTGGATCACCGTGCCACGGACGATGCAAATGCCGTAGACCTGCTGAATCGATTTCTTGCGGGATGGGGAAGGCTTTGAGCGCAAGGGCGCGCCGTGTTCCTGTAGAGATCGTAGCGATTCGCACGCCGGATGGCGCGGAGCAGCGGATCCCCAGGGTCCCCTTGGGCGAGGTGCTCGGACAGCCAGATGTCGACCTTCAGCGCGTTAGCGAGCAAGTGGCCAGGTGCTACTGGGAGACCGTCCGCCAAGGGCGGGTGATCCTCAGTCAGATCGGGCAGCAGCGTCGCCCTGGACGCCGTGTTAGCCCTCATCTGTATTGGAAGCTCGGCGACCTGCTGTTACGGTATTCGCAGGAGAACGACAAGTCGGAAGTCTTCCTCAACGGCGTCAAACCGCACTTCTTGCGGGACTTGCCACTCTCGAGGGCTGCATGGGAGAAGATCCTCAGGTTCCGGACGCTGGTGCCGTCTTCATCGCAGATCGACCCATCAAAGGATTGGAGCTTCTACCGCGATGCGCCGAGCGTCGCTGTAGAGATCGCGACGCGGTTCTCCCCTGGCAGGGCGGACCGCGCTAGGTCGCGCGCGCGGGAGCGGCTCGAAGTGCGCTTGCCCGAAGCGACACTCCGCCGACTGCTCGAGCTGACCGCGACTACCCCGACGGGCAGGAGAGCACAGCCGGCCCCTGGGGCAATTGCCTCGGCCTTGCTTGTCGCGGCTGCCGCGATGTCAGAGGACCCGAGCGAGAAAGATGCGTGGCTGAGGTTAAGAGACCGTGCCCGTCGGATCCTCGGAATCAGCGAGAAGGGAGATTCCAAAGGGAGGTGAGCGCGAGTGGCTGAGGACCTTGTAGCTCATGAGGTGTTCAAGCAGAAGGAAGCACCAGAGGACAGGTTCAAGCGCCTGGCGACGAAGCGTACGCGCAGGGCTCTCCGTGCCATGTACCTTGTGGGGGCGCTGGCCCGGCCTCGGGCCCGGCACTACACCGACGAGCAGGTGACACGAATCCTGACCGCGCTTCGTCGGGCAGTAGACGACGTGGAGAGCCAGTTCCGGGGCCGCAAGAGGAGCGAAGCGGAGTTCACCTTGTAGGCCTGGCTCTGGTCCTTGCACCCTGACCGGGGCTCCTCGCGACCGTCTCCTGCGATCTCGACAGTCGCCACCTCGCGTCGAGTGCGTCGCTTCGGCGCTCTATCCAGCGGGTCCCTCCGCGACGGCAACAAGATCCGAGCCAGCGGTTCCCATCCAGGACTTGGGGAGTTGTTCCCGCTCCGACGAGGGGTGCGGACGCCGCCAGGCATCCGGCTGTGGGGGCATGAACTTGCCCCAGCGACCCGCTCTTGAGATTTCTGATTGACAACGCCCTCCCCCTTCGTTGCCGACGAAACGGTTCTCGCGCGGGCGGCCGCGGGAGATCGGGTGTTGATCCCGGCAGACACTGACCTCGGCACGTTGCGGGCGCTTCGCGAGGTCAAGAGGCTGCCCGTCCTTCTGTTCCGTCGCATAACAAAACGGCATCCGAATCGCCAGGTGGCTTTGCTCGCTGCCCACCTTCCGGCCATCCAGATGGCCCTAGAGAAGGGGGCCGTCTTCGGGAGAGCCGGAAGCCGACCCTGAAAATCGAACCCTCCACATTCGATTTTCATGGTATCATGAAGACGTGATCGAGCGGTCTCGATGGGTGGGC
>CAZNRD010000122.1:0-3272 GCA_964575425.1 uncultured Anaerolineaceae bacterium
AGTGACCGGATTCTAGCCCGCAAGCTACTTGCGCAGGAAAGCACTAAGAGGCAGCAGAGACGGCTTGCGCGATTATGAGGAGGTGAGCCAATTTGCCCCGGTATGCGCTGGCCAGCATCATCGTGGTCCTTACAGTCGCTGCGGTCGCCGCGTTTGCGCAGACGAGCAGCGGCGGATGGTACGTGTACGGACAGAACCGAAATGGCTACCTCTTCTCAATGGGCCCTTTCCCGACGAGTACAGCCTGCACGCAAGCGATGTGGGCGCTGAAGAGCCACAACGCCAGCATTGGAGTAGTTAGCCCGGGCAGAATCATCGTCGAAGTGGTCCATCAAAGCCAACTGGACGGATTTTCCGCACTTCACGGACGCGATATCGCGCCAAGGGCACGGTCGGTCTCTTTGAGCGAGAGCTGTTCCATCTGACGCACCAGCCGCTTGAGGCGCTTGTGGTTGCGGATCCACTCCCGGCATAGCCGAACCTGCTCCTCCGAAAGCCGCACCGTCCTGGTCTTACCTGCGACCTTGTAGGTCCACTGGTAGTAGGGCCCATGCAGGCGGGGCGGCTGGGCCGCGCAGCGGCAGGCCGGGTTCCCGCAGGGCATCCAGCGGCGCACCAGGCTTCCGGGCCGGACGAAGCCCAGCGTCAGGATCTCCCGCTTGAGCGCCTCGAATTTCGTCTTGCCGTCGGGGTAGCCCATGCGACCCCCTTGACAGGTCTTGTCTAGCAGTTATAATACTGCTAGACAAGAGGGCGGTCAAGTGAAATCTGCGCTGGCTCTCGAATCGCGGTTCGTCGGGGGGCTGCCTTTGGTCAACGCCATCCTCGACCGCCTCAAGGTCGACTGCCTGCTGGAGCGGGCCCTGCCTTCGGGAGGCCGGGTGAGCCCGGCCAGGGCTTTGGGGGTACTCCTGCGCAACATCGTGCTGAACGACCGCCAGCCCATCTACACCCACGCCGAGTGGGCGGCGCGGGCGGAGCCGGGCCTCATCGGCCTGACCGACGGTCAGGGGGCGTGCCTCAACGACGATCGGGTCGGCCGGGCGTTGGACCGCCTCTTCGATGCCGATCGGGCGGCGCTGCTGACGGAGATCGTCCTGCGCACCATCCGGGAGTTCCAGGTCGAGCTCGATCAACTTCACAACGACTCGACGACGCTGACGCTCACGGGGGAGTACCGGGATGCCCAGGGCCGACAGGTGCGCGGGCAGCCCACCCTGGTCGTCACCTACGGGCACAACAAGGACCACCGGCCGGATCTCAAACAGCTGCTGTTCGTCCTGACGGTCTCGGCGGACGGCGCGGTGCCGATCCACTACCGGGCGCTGGACGGGAACACCAACGACTCGACGACGCACATCGAGACGTGGGAGACGCTCTGTCGGTTGGCGGGGCGGCCGGACTTCCTGTACGTGGCGGACTGCAAGCTGTGCGCGAAGGCGACGCTGGCGCACATCGACAAGCACAGGGGACGTTTCATCACCGTGCTTCCGAGGAACCGGCGCGAGGACAAGTGGTTCCGGACCTACATCCAGACCCATGATCCGCCCTGGGAGGAGGTGGTGCGCCGTCCGAATCCCCGCCGTCGGAGCGGCCCGGAGGACGTGTGGAAGGTGGCCGACGCCGCGTTGCCGTCCACGGAGGGCTACCGGATCGTCTGGGTGTGGAATTCGCTGATGGCGGCGGAGGATGCCGAATCCCGGCAGGCGAGGATCGAGCAGGCCTACGTGGGCATCGAGCGCCTGCAGACGAAGCTCCAGGGGAAGCGTTGCCGCCTGCGGCTGAGGGAACGGGTGGAAGAAGCGGTCCAGAAGATCCTCAAGGAGGCCGGCGCGGAGCGCTGGGTCCGCGTTGTGATCGAGGAGTGGAAGGAACCCGTCTACCGCCAGGAGAACCGCGGGCACCCCGGCCCGAACACTCGCTACCTCCGAAAGGAGCGGAGGCGCTTCTCGGTGGCGGCGCGGGTCCGGGACGAGGTCGTGACGGCCGATGAGCGCTCCGATGGGATGTTCCCGCTGATCACCAACTGCAAGGATCTGTCGCTGCGCCAGATCCTGGAGGCCTACAAGTTCCAGCCGAAGCTTGAGAAGCGACATGAGCAACTCAAGTCGGTGCAGGACCTGGCGCCGATGTGGCTGAAGAACGTGAGCCGGATCGAGGCGCTCCTGTTCCTCTACTTCGTGGCGCTTCTGGTCCACGCGCTCCTGGAGCGCGAAGTGCGCAGGGGCATGGCGCGCGAGAAGCTGGATCGTCTGCCACTCTACCCCGAAGAGCGCGAGTGCAAGGCCCCCAGCACCGAGCGCATCCTGGACCTCTTCGCGCCGCTCCAGCGGCACCGCCTGCGCAGGAAGGGCAGGCTCGTGCAGATCTTCGAACCCGACCTCAACGACCTGCACAGGCAGATCCTCGGACTCATGCGGTTGCCTCCCGCGCTGTTCAAAGCGTCGCGCTGACGGCATGGCGCGATATCGCGTCCGTGAAGTGCGGAAAGTAAGGATCATGCTGGAGAAGTACGAGATTTGCCGCGGCCTCTTTCATGGCTTCGATTGGTCACGCTGGATCACTGGGACGCCTCAGCAGAGGTTGGCCATCCTGCCCGCGGCTCAGGAGCATATCCTCGCCCAAGAGGACGGCAAAGCACGCCTGCTGCGGGTCGTGATGGACCTGTCTCGGGCGTTCGCGCTCGCCGTGCCGCACGAAGAGGCGTTGAAGACCCGTGATGATGTTGCCTTCTTCCAGGCGGTGCGCGCCATCCTCGCGAAGGGCGCCGATAGCGATCGCAAGACCGACGAAGAATTGGACCACGCAGTACGACAGATAGTCTCGAAGGCCGTCGCTTCCGGCGAGGTGGTGGACATCTTCGCCGCCGCCGGACTCAAGAAGCCGGACATCTCGATCCTGTCGGATGAGTTCCTCGCAGAGGTCCGGGGCTTGCCGCAGCGCAACCTCGCCGTTGAGTTGCTGCGAAAACTCCTGTCAGGCGAGATCAAGACCCGAAGCCGCAAGAACGTGGTTCAAGCACGCTCTTTCTCGGAGATGCTGGAACAGGCGATCCGCAAGTATCAGAACAGGGCGATCGAGACGGCCCAGGTCATCGAGGAACTCGTTGCCCTGGCCAAGGAGATGCGCGAGGCGAACGCTCGGGGGTCCCAGCTCGGCCTCTCAGAGGACGAACTGGCCTTCTATGATGCGCTGGAGACGAACGACAGTGCAGTGAAGATCCTCGGAGAACCAATCCTTAAGACCATCGCTCACGAACTCGCCGAGACCGT
>CAZNRD010000123.1:0-3231 GCA_964575425.1 uncultured Anaerolineaceae bacterium
GTAGAGCACGCGACTGAAAATCGCGGTGTCGCCAGTTCGATTCTGGCTCTCGGCACCAGGCGAAGCGACTGCGGCGGGCCCGACCAGCCCGCCGCGACGTATTCTGCGCCCATAACCGCCTCACTCGTCGTCGGCCGGTGCCTTCCGCAGCCACTGTCGCAGTTCGTCGATCGGGCTCAGCCCACCACCCTCGGCCTCATAGTACCAGTGCTCCCATCCGTTGCACGGCGCGCCGGTCAGATGCCTGCCCGCCTGGTGGATCGAGCCCACAAAATCGCCGACCACCAGCCTTCCATCCGCCCGGACGAGCGCCGAGACCTCCCGCCTGCCGCGGAACCACAAGCGGTCTCCCGGTCGGAGCAGGCCAGCCTCGAGCAGGCTGCCGAAGGGGATGGGGCGCAGGCGCCTCTGATCCCCGCCAAGCACGGATTCCGTCAGGAGGGGCGGCTGCGTCGCGGCGATGCGGTGGCGGGCCAGTTCCACGTAAGCGTGCTCGCGTTCGATGCCGATCCAATGCCGACCCAGGCGCTTGGCGACGACGCCCGTGGTGCCGGTCCCGAAGAAGGGGTCCAGCGCGACATCCCCGGGGCGGGTCGAGGCCAGGAGCACTCGGTAGAGCAGCGCCTCGGGCTTCTGGGTGGAGTGGGCTTTTCGGCCGTCGACCCGGATTCGCTCGGCGCCGCTGCAGATCGGCAGGGTCCAGTCGCTGCGCATCTGGAGGTCATCGTTGAGAGACTTGAGGGCGTGGTGGTTGAAAGTATAGCGAGCGCCTCGGCCCTTGGCCGCCCAGATCAGGGTTTCGTGGGCATTGGTGAAGCGCACGCCGCGGAAGTTGGGCATGGGGTTGGTCTTGATCCAGATGACATCGTTGAGGATCCAGAAGCCGAGGTCCTGCATGAGCGTGCCGAGGCGGAAGATGTTGTGATAGGTGCCGATCACCCAGATCGTGCCGCTGTCCTTGAGCAGGCGCCGGCAGCCCTCGAGCCAGGACCGGCAGAATGCTTCGTAGTCGGAGAAGCTTGGGAAGGCGTCCCAGCCATCCCGGACGGCGTCGACGCGGGTCATGTTCGGGCGGTAGAGGTCCTGCGAGAGCTGCAGGTTGTACGGCGGGTCGGCAAAGACCATGTCTACCGAGCCCTCGGGAAGCGTGGGCAGGAGGTCGAGGCAGTCGCCTTCAAGGATCGTGTCCAGGGGGAGCACGGGATCGTTCATCGGATCAAGGGTCAGATGTAGAAGCGTTCCCTATCCACTTCTTCACGCAGGATTCGAAGCTCCTCGGTCGTGGGGGGTGGGTTCTGCTGGACGGCCTCCGCCCGCAGCAGCTCGAAGCCGGTGTTGTCGAGCACCTGTTGGACGGTGACGCCGGGCTGGGTGGCAAGCAGCATCATGCGCTTGCTCGCCGGGTGGTAGCCCAGGACAGCGAGGTTGGAGACAACGCGGTAGGGGCCGGTGTCGGGCGGGAGCCCTGCTGCCTCCCGCGCCCCCGGGCCGCTGAGGTAGCCGGGGGTGGTGATGAAGTCGACCTTCCCGACAAAGCGCTGCCGGTCGTGGCGCATGATGGCAATCGTGCGCCAGCAGTGAGAGCCGACGTCATTGCCGCCGCCGCTGCCCGGCAGGCGGACCTTGGGTCGGTCGTGGTCGCCGATGACGGTGCTGTTGAGGTTCCCGTAGGGATCGATCTGCGCGCCGCCGAGAAAGCCGTACTCGATGAAGCCGCGCTGGGCGGTTTCGACGATGTCGCAGATGCCGGAGGCGCCTAGGGCCCGGTGGAAGGTGCGGCGTTCGCCCACGGCGCGCGGCAGGTCTTCCAGGATCGCGCCGGTGCCGCCGAACTCGAAGATGGCCACCAGGTTCGGCGCGTGCATGCGCTGCGCAAGCGAAGCCGCCAGCATCGGGATGCCGGTGCCGATGAAGGCCGTGCTGCCGTCTTCCATCAAGCGCGAGGCGGTGCAGATGAGCAGTTCCGTGGGGTTGTAGTCGGGCGTCATGCTATTCCCTCCGCGGGACCATGGCGCGCAGCCGCTCGAGCCGCTCTTGCCCGATCAGGGCCAGGTAGGCTTGATGATCGGGCACGTCGTGGACGTACTTCTGCAGATAGGCGCGGGTGGTCTCTTCCTGGCGCGAGGCATCGACCCACTCACGGATCCCCTCTTCATCGCGCTCATAGAGGTAGCACATCTCTCCCGGATGCGAGCCGAAAGGCGCCTCGACGACGGCGTCGACCAGGTAGTAGGGGATGATCGTGCGATCCGGATGCTTGCGGACTTCCTCGGTCGGCACGATGTCCTCGGCACTGAGGATCAGGCGCCTGGAGGCGCGCGCCATCTCCGCGGCGAAGCCGCTGATGCCGTCGATCTGCGCGTTGCCGTAGCGGTCGGCGCGGTGGACATGAATCAGGCCGACGTCGAGGATCAGGGCCGGCAGCAGGCAGAGCAGATCGCCGGTGAAGGGGCATTCCACGACCTTGGCGGCGCTGTAGCGGAAGGTGTCGCTCCCGAGCATCGACCGCACCGGCAGGAAGGGGACGCCCATGGCCGCTGCCTTGAAGCGCCAGGCGATGCTGGCGTTGCTCCACTCGACGCAGGTGTGCACCCGCCCGCTCTCGACGTCGCGCCGCAGGCAGTTGGAGACGCCGTACACCTCCAGGCCCATGTAGGTGATGTCCATGGCCTGCACCAGGCCGGCGCCGAGCAAGAGATCGAGCTCGAGCACGCCCTGGCCTGCCACACGGAGGTCCTTCTTGCCTTGGCGGATGATCTCCCGCACCAGCGACATCGGGCAGCGCACGGTCCCGTAGAGTTCCGTGCCGATGTAGTCCCCATCGTGGACGAAGCGCTCGATGGCCTCGGCTTCTGACATGCGCTTGTCCACGAGGCCTTTCGGCTTCGACCGGTTCCACTCGCGGAAGGCGTTGATGTCCGGCGGCTGCAGCAGCGGTCCGAGGCCGCTTTGCACGACGTTCATGGGCTCCTCCCAGGTGCAGTTCCCGAAGACTGCCGCATCGCTCGAAGGCGATTCTAGTGTAGCACGGCTGGTGCGCCTCGAGGCCCTCTGCTTGACAGCCCCCGCAATTCACGGTATTCTTCCGCCGCCAAACGCGGGCGTGGTTCAGTGGTAGAACGTCTCCTTGCCAAGGAGAAGGTCGTGGGTTCGAATCCCATCGCCCGCTCCTCGTAGCGGCAGGTCCCCAGGCGACGTAGCCAAGTGGTAAGGCAGGGGTCTGCAAAACCC
>CAZNRD010000124.1:0-3192 GCA_964575425.1 uncultured Anaerolineaceae bacterium
CGCGTGAAGAGCACGGTGATGATGCCCATCGGCATAGGGAGGTAGGGGCGAGGGACAGAGGGTCTCAGATGCTGCTGGAAGCGCTACACGCCCAGCGAGAGCAGAAGCGGCTGGAGTCCCGCCTCGGCCACGGCTTCAGGGCTGAGGCGAAGTCGTTCCAGTGCCCGCGGTTCCACCTTGATTGCGCCGGAGCCATAGGACTTCCCAACCAGGGAGAGGTTTCTCAGCGTCGTCGGGTGCGTCAGCGCCCTCCAGAGCCGCTGCAAGGACTCCACGCCGTTCTCCCGGGGATACACGCAGAGAAACCCCGTGAGCGGAACAACACCTGCTTTGTTCAACACGAACCGCGCGTTGCGTCTGCCGAGGTACGCGAAGAGGATGGGAGGGGCCCTCCGGGCCTCCATTTTGTACCACGGTCTCCGGCCCGCAATGAGTGGTCGCTCGGGCAACCCCATACGCACGCCTTGCTCGATGTAGGACAGTACTGCCTTCGGTAGCGCTTTCCCCGGCCGCCCATCGAGGCACAGTAGCCGGGTGGGCCGTCCTTGTGCCTCCAGCCGATGCAGTAGGTCATCGGCGATGACATCTCCCGGCACATCTCGCGTGCGCCCTATCGCCGGCCTCAGGAACTCCTCAGGTATTCCCAGTTCCGCGGCTCGCTTGGCGGTCAGGAAGAAGAACTGGTTCGCGCCGGTCGCGATCCCCCGGAGCACGGTCGCCACATCGGCTAGAATCAGCCCGCGTTGGCCATCGTGCTGCGGAGCCCGCGACAGCCCGGTAGACAGCGCCTCTGCGAGATCGCGCGACACCACTTCAAGATGAGGAGAAGAGACGCACGGAAGCCCGGAGAGAGCCCAGCGCTTCAGTGATGCCGAATCCCCCGCCAGGCAGCGCGCCCACGCGAAGGACCGCTGTGGTGGTTCCTTCGATATCAAGAAGATCACCGGGTTTGTATCGACGCCGGGGAACGGTGTGGCCGCAGGATCGAATGTCACGACCGCGTCGAGACGGTAGTGCTTGGAGATCCATCCCCACAGCGCCGGCGCGAAGACCCCCTCGCACGTGTCCGCGGGCATGATGAACGCCAGTCTCCCGCCGTGCTGCAAGAGGTCCAGGGCGCGCAGGAGGAAGTAGACGTGGAGTCCGGCGCGTCCGTCGATCGGCCTTCCTACGAGCCTCTCGGCAAACGCCCTGGCTCTCGCCTTCACGTCTGGCGAAAGCCTGTGATGCCTGATGTAGGGGGGGTTGGCGGCTATCGCCGGGAAGGGGCCGGGAGGCGGATCCAGGAGGAAATCCCGGAGCTGAGTGTCAGCCAGGTCCTCCCGGGATAGCCCTGCCTGTTCGGCCTGCAGTAGGGCGTCCGGGTCGATCTCTGCGCCGAGGAGCCGTACCCTCCGGCCCAGGCCTGCGGCGACCTTGACGCCGGCCCTGAAGAACGCCCCTGCCCCCACGGCGGGGTCGAAGAGCGACTGTGCCCCATGCCCCAGCACGTAGGCGACCATCGCCTCGGCGACCCAGTCAGGCGTCCAGAACTGGCCCTTTGCTCGAAGTGCCTCTCGGGCCGGTCCAGACGAAGGAATCTTCTGGCGACTAGCCATCTAGCCTCCCAGGGGGCCGGTCTGCCGCCACACGAAGAACCCCCAGCGCCTCCGTGTGCAAGGTCAGTTTCCCGCCCTCAAACCTCACGTAGGGGAGGATGTGACCGTTGCTGTCCATGATGTAGTTTGCCACAGGGCGAGGCTCCTGTTCAGACTCCCCCAGCGGGTACGCGTGCTGGTAGTAGATCTTGTAGATCAGCTTCTTGGTGGTCGCACCACCCGGTGCCTGGAAGGTCTGCACGGTCGGCTCGATAGCCCCACTCCCTATCAGTTCTTCGGCCCTATTGAGCGAGATTCCGTACGCCATGTCGAAGAAGATGTGCCAGATGTGGATGGGGACATCCGCCTTCGCCTGCCACTCCCGCAGCGGATGACGGTCCTCTTCCTTGAGAATGATGGTCGGGAGAACGGCTGTCTTCTTAAGCCCCATCTTTCCTCCCAAACGGGCCTGTGGTGTCAACACCGAGCCGTAGGCGGGCATTCTCTTCACGACCCAGAGGCTGTTCTCACACTCGGCCGCCAGAATCGCGCGACCGAGCACCTTCGTGACCCTTGGGTCGTCTTCCGATGTGAACGGCAACTCAGAGATGCCGCCGAGGGCATCCACGGTGTCGGCAATTTCCTCACGATCCGTCCCCCGGAAGATGAGCAAATCTGGGCGCTTGAGTCCACCAAGCCCGGCCCTCTCCAGTCGTTCGAAGTACAATTCGAACTCGCGGACGTCGTCGTTGGGGGCTACCCCGCTTGGGCCGTAGGGCAAGGCGAAGAACTCAGCAGTGGCACTCGTGGCTTCCAGGATCCGCTCTTCGCTCCACCGCCCCTGAGACCAACGCATCAGGAAATCGCTCCCGCGCAGCCGCCTGGGGTTGAGGAGGAACCCCGACCACGGGACCGCGGTGAAACCGCGCAGCTCAATCTCGATGTCTTCCGCCGGGACGCTCAGGGCGAGGTCAAATGGACCTTGTTGCGGCATCGTCCCCTCCCCGGGCCTGAGTAATCTGATCCTCTAGCCGCTTGCTTCGCTTCGTGACCACCTCGGGCCGCGCCCTCCCCACCACCACCGCGTCGCCCTGCCGGAACCTATCCACGCCGTAGTGGTGCTGCATTGCATATGCAATCATGATAGCATGAACCGCACCACAATCTCGCTTCCCAAGGAACTGCTCGTGCGCCTGCGCCTGATAGCGGCACAGCCACGCATCTCCATGGCCGCCCTGATCCGCGAAGCCATTGAGGATACGGTCGCTCGCCACCAACCCAGGCCCAGGAGTCTTGGCATCGGAGCATCGGGCCGCTCCGACACCGCCCGTCGCACGGCTGACGAGCGCCCGGAGCCGCGCGCTTGGCGCTGATTCTGGACACCGGCCCGCTCTACGCATCGCTCGATCGCAGCGACGCCGACCATGCCGTCTGCCGCCGGCTCATTGAAACCGCGGATGAGCCGCTCGGCATTCCTGCCCCTGTGCTGGTGGAGGTTGATTACTGGATCCACGCCCGCTTGCACGCGGGCGTCCTGGTGGCCCTGGACGTGGGATTCGTTGATGCCGCCGTGCTCGCCGTTGTCGAGCGCCTGGGCGAACCCAAGCTGGCCACC
>CAZNRD010000125.1:0-3190 GCA_964575425.1 uncultured Anaerolineaceae bacterium
GCACATTCAGGGGCTCCCAAGTGGGTGGAGCCTGCTGTCCATGGCAGGCCCGCACAGATGCGGTGAGTGATGTGCTGAGCAATCAGTGCCGTGGTCCAGCGGAGACCAAGCGAGGACGGCTCGCCAATGAGGGCAATCCAAAGCACGCCGCCGGGCTGGCCGGAATATCGCGGCAACCGCCATGCCCGTAGACCCGACGATGTTGATCATGTCGGCGAGCCAGGGCGCCCATGTGATGACGATCTTCTGGGCCGCGAAGCCGAACTCCGGAACGCCCGTGAAGTACGCCGGGAGGCTCAGGCCCATGAAGAGGGAGAACCCGATGACCAGCAGGTTGCGGTCGCTGCGAAGATCGCAGCGCGCCACCTGCTGCACGCCGATGGCCGCGATGAGCCCGAAGAGCGCGCAGTACATCGCGCCCACCACAGGCCCGGGTAGCGTCGCGGCGAGTGCGCCGAACTTGCCGAAGACACCCAGGAAGATCAGGACGAAGGAGCCGATGGTCACCACGTAGCGGCTGGCGACCCGCGTTATCCCGATCAGCCCGATGTTCTCGGAGTAGCTCGTGCTGGCGAATCCACCGAACAGGCCGGTGAAGAAGCACCCCACGCCCTCGGCGCGGATGCCGCGGCTGATCATCTGCTCGCTCGGGCCGGTCACACTGAAGAGGAGGGGGACCGCCCACCCCGCCACGGCTGCCAGCAGCATAAGGAACAGCCGGAAAACCAAACTGTTCCTGGATAGGAACTGCGAGAACCAGGAGATGTGGATGATCACCAGAGCAGCAATGGGCCAGTACAGCCCGACCATCGGCGCGCCGTGGATGCCTGCAGGCTCCTGGCCGACGCCATAACTCGCTTCTGCTGGGTGTGACTTCTCGTGACGACCGAGGACCAGCCCCAGGCCGCCGCCGAGGTATCTCTCCGGGATCGTAGCGAAGATCCTTGGTTGACCATCCCGGCCTTGGGTCAGAACACCAGAGCAGTGGTGCAGCCGACTGACGGAGCGGAGATCGGGTACCCAACGAATCGAAGGGTGCCCTTGATCCTAAGCCTCACAGCGAATACGTGGAGCTCTCGCGGCTTCGGCACGACTGTCATCCGTTCGACGGAGTACGGATAGGTTCTTGGTTTGAAGGTCTCCACCAGGCATGGCATCGGGTCATGCCCTTTCCATCGGTGGACCGTTCCTCCTCCCGCCAATCCGCGCGGACGCGGGGTCTCCTGGCCTATCTACGTTCGAACAGCTCGATCCTTGAGGTCCTGCGCTTCCCACCGAGCCATTCCTCGAATGCCTTCTCACGCTTGGATGCGAGCAGCTTTAGACGGATCTCGCCCTTGACCTGCTCGAAACTGGCTCGCTCGGCCGCCTTCACGTCAAAGACTCGGACAATGTGTAGACCGTACTGGGTGCGCACCGTAGGGCTGGTTTCGCCGGGCTTCAGTGCCCACGCCACCGCTTCGAACTCCTTGACCAGGGTGCCCCTGCTCACGTACCCCAGATCGCCACCCTGCGTCGCGCTGCCAGGGTCTTCGGAGTACTGTCTAGCGACATCTTCGAACTTCGCGCCTTCGGCGAGCTTCGCCTGGGCGGCCCGGGCTTTCGCTGCAGCGACCGATTCCTCGCCCTTCTCGGCGATGCGAAAGAGTATGTGGCTGACCCTAATCTGCGCCGGCTTGTCGTAGAGGCTGCGGTTGTTGTCGAACTGCCCCCGCACCTCGTCGTCGGAGACCGTCCTCGGCGCCACAATTTCGGCGACGCGCTGCTGCGTGATCTGGACCCTGAGGAGATCGCGCAACATGCCCGGCGTCTGGTTGTTGCGGGCCAGCGCGCTGTTGAATTCGGCCTCACCGGGAAACCGCTGTTTGATAGCGGCAAGCTGCGCGTCGACCTCCTGGTCGGTAGCAACGATGTTGCGCTTCCGCGCCTCCTGCATGACGAGTTGCGTCGTTATGAGCTGATCGATTACAGCCTTCGTGAGATCGCCCCGCTGCTTCCCGAACTCCTGGCTCTTGGGATCAAGACCGAACTGTGCCGCCGCCCGGGCGACCTCCGCATCGACCTGCGACCAGTAGATCGGAACACCGTTGACCGTGGCGGCGACGGCGTCCTCGTGCTTCCGGGTGGCCACGGTGTCTGGCAGGTTCTCTGTCCTTCTGGACGACCCATCCGAATTCAGCGTCAGACTGAGCACGATGCCGGATGTCTGGCCATCGGCGCCAGACGCCACAATGAGGACCCGTGAAGCATCAGCGGCAGGAACGGAGTAGGAGAACGCCGTCCCTGCTGGCACCGAGAAGCCCAGACTCGAGATGTTGGCTGTGAACCTCCCATACTGTTGGAAGTAGGCCCACTCCAGCGTCTTGAGTTCTTCCAGAAGATTCCATGCTTCTGCCACATGGCGACGGCCGTCCGCTGTTGGTCCCAACGCTGCCGCCGACTCCCTGGCTCGTTCCTGACGGGACACCCCTGCTGTAGCCGAGGGCTGTTCCTGGTTGGTTCCTCCCGCGAACTGGACAACAAGCCAGACACCTACCCCCAGGGCCGTTACAGAGAGGACTAGGAGGGCTGGAGCCAGCCAGCGGCGTCGTGCAGGATGGAAAGCCTCGATCGGGGTGTGCGTTCTCCGGCTGTCCGAAAGAGGAGACCCGCATCTGGCACAATAGCCAGCACTCGCCCGATTTGGTGACCCGCAGGTTGGGCAAGAGAGGTTCACGATATCCACCGCCCCTCAGCTAGTATCTTCCCCAACGACCCTTGGATTGCCGGTTGCCGCATCAGCGATGCTGATCGATCCATCCTGTTCCGGGAAGACTGACAGCCGTACCTGGGCCGCAAGGATTCCCGCGATTTGACGCCGCCGTCGGGTTCAAGAACCCTTGCACCGGTCCCGGTTTCCTGGACAGATTCTTGGCTTCGTGGATCACGCTGCCACCACCTGCGTGGCGAGCGCATAGATCTCCCGTGGCGTCCGGTGCCCATGCCGTTCAATGAGCCACTGGGTGTTGTACCGTTCGACGAAAGCGCGGACGGCCGTGCGTAGGTCGTCGAGATCAAGATACTTCCGGGCCCACAGGCACTGCTCTTTGAGCGTTCGGATGAACCGTTCAGCGCAGCCATTGCACGGCGGTTCTCCTCCACCGCACCCGGTTTCCTTGGACACCCGATAATAGAGGGAGGTCGATATGGG
>CAZNRD010000126.1:0-3143 GCA_964575425.1 uncultured Anaerolineaceae bacterium
TGAACGGCCGGGGAACGCTGGAAGGCGCGGAGCTGTTCTCGGTGCTGACGTACTAATGCGACGCCACCGCGGGAGGCCCTAGCAGCAGGATGCTCGCCGACACCCTCCGCTACCGCGACCTGCTGGTCGCCCTTGTGGCGACCGAGCTCAAGGTCAAGTACCGGGGTTCGGTGCTGGGATTGCTCTGGTCGTTGCTGAATCCACTGGCGCTGATCATCATCTATTCGGTGGCGTTCAGACACATCATCAGGATTCAGATCGAGCACTTCACGGTCTTCCTGATCGCCGGGCTGCTACCGTGGGGATTCTTTGCCAGTTCGGCGACGGCCTCCACGATCTCTCTCATGGTCAATGCCGGACTGCTCAAGAAGGTCCACTTCCCACGCGAGATACTTCCCACTGCCACCGTGCTCTTCAACCTTATCCAGACGATGCTCGCACTGGCAGTCTTCCTGCCGTCGCTGTTCGCGCTGCGGGGGTCTGTCCCCTGGACGCTTGTGTTCTACCCTGCTGTGCTTGCGATACAGGCGGTGTTCGTCCTCGGCGTGGCGCTGGGGCTATCGGCGCTGACGGTTGCCTTTCGCGACCTGCGCCACCTGATCGACGTGGCACTGACGATGCTCTTCTGGCTGACGCCGATCGTCTACCACATCTCGATGGTACCCGCCGGAATGCAGGCGGTCTTCAGGCTGAATCCGATGACCTCTTTCGTTTCGGTCTATCAGGACATCGCCTACTGGGGACGCCCCCCCAGCGCCGGTGACTTCCTGGTGCTGGCCGGATGGGCCGCCGGCGCGCTTCTGATCGGTTGGGCGATCTTCCGGCGCCGGGCCCCGTACCTTGCGGAGGATCTCTGACATGACGCCGGCGATCGAGGTGCGCAACCTCTGGAAGCGCTTCGTGCTACGCCACAATCGCGCCGAGACGCTCAAGTCGCGCATCATGGGCGTCTTCGACTCCCGCCTTCGCGAGCGCCGCGAAACGTTCTGGGCGCTGCAGGACGTGACGCTCTGCGTGCAGCCGGGGGAGACCCTCGGCCTGATCGGGCCGAACGGGTCGGGGAAGAGCACGCTGCTCCGCCTGATCGCCCGCACGCACTATCCGACCCGCGGCACCGTCGTCGTCCGCGGACGCGTCTCGCCCATGCTGGAGATCGGGGTCGGCTTCCATCAGGAACTGACAGGACACGAGAACATCTATCTGAGCGGTTCACTGCTTGGCCTGTCGCGCAGGGAGATCGATCGGCTCTATCCGGCGATAGTCGAGTTCTCCGAACTCGAAGACTTCATTGACGTCCCGGTCAAGAACTACTCGAGCGGGATGCACGCGCGCCTTGGATTCTCGATCGCGGCCCACCTCAGCCCAGACGTGCTCCTGGTAGATGAGGCGCTCAGCGTCGGCGACGAAGGTTTTCAGCGCAAGTGCCAGGAACGGATGCAGCAGTTCCGTACCTGGGGGCTGACCATCATGTTCGTCTCGCACAACCTACGCACGGTCGCCTCGCTCTGTGATCGGGTCTGCCTGCTGGTTCACGGGAAGATGGAGGCGTTGGGACCGGTTGACGCCGTCGTGTCCCGCTACCAGGAACTGGCAGCCGCCGTGACATCGGGGACAGGGCGAATGCTGGGGCCGGAGCTTGCGCCACGCTCTGGAGAGGTTCTGTGAAGGCACTTGTCCTGGCCGGCGGTACGGGCACGCGGCTGCGCCCGCTGACCTACACGATGGCCAAGCAGCTTGTGCCGGTGGCCAACAGGCCGGTCCTCCACTACGTGATGCAGCACCTGTGCGACGCTGGCCTCGAGAAGGTCGGCGTCGTCATTTCCCCGGAGACCGGCGGGCAGATCAGGGCTGCGCTGGAGGCCAATCCCTGGGGACTGCATTTCACGTTCATCGAGCAGCCCCAGCCGCTGGGGCTGGCGCACGCGGTCAAGGTGGCGCGCGGCTTCCTGGGCGACGACCCGTTCGTGATGTACCTGGGCGACAACCTCATCGGACAGGGAATCCACGACTTCGCGCGCTCGCTGGCCGAGACAGGAGCGGATGCGGCCATCCTACTGAAGGAGGTCGCCGACCCGAGGCTGTTCGGCGTTGCGGTGGTGGACGGCTCAGGCCGCGTGCTACGCTTGGTCGAGAAGCCGGCGGACCCTCCCAGCCGCCTCGCACTCGTGGGCGTGTACCTATTCTCGCCGGCCATTCACCAGGCGATTGAGACGCTCCAGCCCTCGCGGCGGGGGGAGCTGGAGATCACCGATGCGATTCAGCGCCTGCTCGAACAGGGACGGCGTGTGCACAGTACTGTTCTGCAGGGCTGGTGGCTGGACACCGGCAAGAAGGACGATCTCCTTGAGGCGAACCGGGTGGTGCTGGACGAGTGGACCGAGCGCGATCTACGCGGCGAGATTGATCCCGACAGCCGGGTGGACGGCCGCGTCTCACTGGGCGCCGGCGCGCGCCTGATCGCCTCGACCGTTCGCGGGCCTGCCGTGATCGGGGACGGCGCCGTGATCGAGCGGTCGTTCGTAGGTCCCTACTCAAGCATCGGCTCTAGGTGCCTGATCCGGGACTCGATGGTCGAGCACGTTGTGCTGATGGACGGCGTGCGCGTGCTCGGTGTACCTCGGCTGGAGGACAGCATCCTGGGCAGGAACACGGTTGTGCGCCGGGTTTCGCGAAACCAAGGCACCTGTCGGCTTGTAGTCGGCGAGGATTCCGAGGTCGAGCTGTGAGGCCGGAACCGGCCCAGGGCAGCTCACGGACGACTGCTGGAGGCAGGAACTTGCCGCAGTAGCATGAAGCCAGCATTGTCGCGCAGTACTGTTGGCGGACCCGCCGGGCAGCGGTGGTGCAATTCAGGGGTTGATGGGCACGGGTTTCCCCCGCTCAGGAGGCTGATGAGGACCCCATGAAAGTCGTGGTCACCGGCGCTGCTGGACAACTTGGGCATGAGCTGGTCCAAGCCCTCTCCGGCCACGACGTCGCGGCCTTCAGTCGGGTCGAGCTGGACCTCTGTGATTTCGTGTACACGCGGCGGATGATCACCAGAATCCGGCCGGAGGCTGTGATCAATGCCGCCGCGTTTACCCGGGTCGACGATTGTGAGGCCGAACCGGAACGCGCGTTCTGGGTGAACACCTATGCGGCCC
>CAZNRD010000127.1:0-3099 GCA_964575425.1 uncultured Anaerolineaceae bacterium
GGGCCTGCCTGACGTTCACCGCCCCGGAGGAGTCCTTCGCGATGACGGCCGTCTCGTACAGTGTGATGTCTCCGTTTCCGTGAAGATCCTTGAGCGCGCTGAGCCCTTCATAGGCCGCCGCCTCCGTGGGGAACACCGCTACCAGCATCTTGTTCATCGCCCTCTCTCCTTTCGATTGACTGTCCGACACCTCTCCTGCTGTCCTCAGCATGGGGCCAGATCTCCTGCCGCGCCTTGACAGAGATCAAGACTTGGGCACGTCCTCCCTTCTGCTGGGGGTGAGAAGGATGCTTGTGATTAGAGAGTTTGCCAAACACTGGTGGATCATCGTTCTGCAGGGAGTCGCGGCGGTCGTCTTCGGCGTCTGCTGATCGCCTACCCCGGCGTGGGCCAACGCTAAGGAAGGGTTGCGGGTCTAGCCTTGCGCGACCTGCTCGAGGCGCTCCGGATCGAGGATGGTGATGGTGTTCTGGCCCACCATGCGGATGATTCGCTCACGCGCCAGATTGTGCAACTGCCGGCTGATCGTTTCTGGGGTCGTGCCGAGGTAGGCGGCAACTCGCGTCCATCCCCGCGGGGGGCTGATGGTCGACGTGCCCCACAGGGCCGCCACACGCAGGAGGATCCCCGCCACTCGCTGGCGTACGCTGTGGAGGCTCAGATCCACCACTCGGTTCTCCGCGAGCGTCAGCTCCTGGGCAAAGGCGGTGAGAACGTGCCCGGCGAGCAGAGGATCGTGGCCAACGGCGGCACGGAACGCGCTGGTCGAGATGGCCCACAGTTCGGTGGGCTCGCCCGCGACCAGATCCCCCGTGAGGGGCAGGCCGTGCAGCGATTGTTCGGCGACGAAGGTATTCGGACCAACCGTGCGGACCATGAGGGATTGCCCGGCAGCGGTGTTGTGGACGACGTTCACCCTCCCTTTGATTACCAGCAGGAGATCGTCAACACGCGTCCCCGCTGAGGCGATGAGCTGCCACTGCTTGTAGCGCCGACGCTGCGGCTCATGGCCGATGCGGGCGAGCACCTCCGGCACGAGAACGCTGAAGTCTGCGGGCGGCGGCGGCCGGTCGTCCTGCCGGTTGGGTGGTGGGGAGACTCGCCGGGCTCTACGCTTCATGGGGTGCGCCTCTGTCCGAGTCCTCGGCGCAGGTATTCGTACCAATGCACCGGTTACCTCCAGCGCGGCTTGTTCACTCCAGGTCGCAGAGTCTGGTCCCACCCTTGACCAGCGTCAATGCGGGGCGCCAAGAGTTCACGCGACACTGTCATCGGTGAATTCTGGGGCCTGACCAGAGCCGCGCACTATGGGCGGCTGCGTGCGAGCCAGAAGACACCAACTTGCCTGGAGGTGCGAATCATGAAGCTCCTGGTCCCGACCGACTTCTCGCCAAGCGCTGACGCCGCGGCGACCCTGGACGTGTCCATCGCGAAGGCCTTCGATGCTGAGGTGGTCGTCCTACACGTCCTTGATCTGGCGCCGGTCATGGCCGCATGGTCGACGCCTGTGGTCGCCGGTGAAGAACTTCCCCCCGGGTTGGCCGCTGAGCTCCTGGATCGGATGCGCAACGAGGCAGCGCTGCGCCTCTTGCGCGAAGCTGACCGGTATCCGAAGGCTCGGACGCTCACAGTGGAAGGCGCGCCGCGGACGACAATCGTCGACTGGGCCAAGGAATTGCGCGCTGACCTCATCGTGATGGGTACGCAGGGCCGCAGCGGTCTCGACCGCGTCCTCCTGGGCAGCGTCGCCGAGCATGTCGTACGGCACAGCGATGTCCCGGTGCTGACAGTTCGGCTCCGGCACCATTGATAGCCCGAAGTGTCTCAGTCATCAGGCGCAGCGCGGTACTTCAGGGAGCGCAGCGCGGAAGGCTTCCCGCCCGGGAAGCGTAGAGGCAGAGTGGCAGGGTGGTACTCGTGGGCCCTGCAGGACTCGAACCTGCGACGCGCGGGTCAAAAGCCTGCCGCGCAGAGGCCGGAAAGCCAGTCAGGACGGGCGTTTTGGCCTTCTGGCCTCCTCCGGAAAGGGTAGCAGGCGGGTAGCAGGCTTTCTCCCACCAGATCCGAGTGCGCCGGGCCATCACCGTTCAATGGAAGGGCAGGGTTCCGCGCGCTGAGGCGCGGTGCATGATCACTCGCGACAACTCAAGCCAGCCCAACAGGGGAAGATCAGCCACCGGTGTAGTAGACTTCGGAATGGCTGCAGGGCAGGGCCCCACATGCAGCCCCTGGGTGCGGATTGACCGACAAGAGCGATCCCCTGTCAATCGAGCGAGGCGCCGTCCTGGAGGGCGCCATCCTTTCCGAGCCTGTCCGTGTCGTCCTCGTTGAACGGCTCGGTGACCGCCTGCGGATAGGCGCGGAAGGGCTGCGCTCAGGTCGCTACCACCAGTTGCTGCTCGAAGAAGAACATCTTCGTGAGATCCTCGTCTCCCCTGCTGAGGGTGCATATGACGGCGATCCGCTGAAGTTCCGACTCGGGGTTGAAGCGCAGCGGCTTGCCCTCGCCTACGAATACGATCCGTACTTCTCCCTCTCGATCTCCCGAGTTGACCCTCTTCCGCACCAAGTTGAGGCGGTCTACGACTACATGCTCCCGCTCCCCCGCATCCGTTTTCTCCTCGCCGACGACGCCGGAGCCGGGAAGACGATCATGGCGGGGCTCCTTCTGCGCGAATTGAAACTGCGCGGGCTGGTGGAACGCACCCTGATCGTCGCCCCGGCGAATCTGGCATTCCAGTGGCAGCGGGAGATGTGGGATCGGTTCCGCGAGCGCTTCGACATCCTGCGCGGGGTTGACTTACGGAACGCCTACGGCACGAACCCCTGGACTGAGAAGGGCCAGGCCATCACCTCGATAGACTGGGCGAAGCGCGACGAGGTGAAGGACAGCCTCTCGCGGGCCAGGTGAGAGGTGATCATAGTCGACGAAGCCCACCGCATGAGCGCACGGGACATTGAGCACAAGACGGACCGCTACCAGCTCGGTGAGGTGCTCTCTGACCTGACGGACCACTTCCTGTTGCTGACCGCCACCCCACACAAGGGCGACCCCGAGAACTTCGCGCTCTTCCTCCAACTCCTCGACCGCGACGCGTA
>CAZNRD010000128.1:0-2851 GCA_964575425.1 uncultured Anaerolineaceae bacterium
GCATGGCTTGCCTCCTGCCCAGAGTATAGGACATTAGTTATACAGGTGTCAATAGCCCGTCCCCTGGCCATTCATGCCACCCGTTCACGGTACGATGACCCTGCGGTCGTAGTCATGGCGAATCTGCCAGACCCGCTCGCGGACGGTCCATCCGACGGCGCTCTTCGCTGCACGCGCCTGCAGGATCGGATTCGCATGACGTCCCATCCCATCGAGCCTGGCATGGGCGGTGCATTGAGGCTGAAGACCACATGATGTCAATGAGAAGGAAACACAGGCCGCGGCAGCGATGGTGTCCACCGGCCCCGATCGGCAGCTAGGAGGTGAGTTGATGCAGATGCTCGAGGGCAAGGTTGCTATCATCACCGGTTCATCCAGGGGAATCGGCAGGGCCATTGCGATTGCATTTGCGCGAGAAGGCTGCCGGGTCGTCGTGAACTACCGCCGCTCCAAAGAGAAAGCAATAGCAGTGTCCGAGGAAATCGAGAGAGCATGTCCAAGAAGAAGCATCGTCATTCAGGCCGACGTGTCAGCCGAAGGGGACGTAGAAAGGATGGTCGAGGAAACCATTGCTGCGTTTGGTGAATTACACATCTTGGTGAACAATGCCGGCGCCTTCCACCGATGCACCTTCCTGGACATGTCGCTGAGCGAATGGGAGCACATGATCTGCAACAATCTCACGAGCGTCTTTCTCTGCAGCCGCAGCGCCATTCCCCATATGCTGAAAAATGGTTGGGGCAGGATCATCAGCATGGCCTCGACCTCTGGAATGACCGGCGGCACGTCGGGCGCGCACTACGCTGCCGCCAAGGGTGGTGTCATCGCGTTTACCAAGGCTCTCAGCAACGAGTTCTCACAGCATGGCATAACAGCCAATGCGATCGTCCCGAGCAAGATAGAAACAGACATGTTGGCGGCATCCCTCGACCAAAAGGATAGGGAGAGAGTGCGCCGCATGATCCCGGCGGGAAGATTCGGCACCCCCGAGGAAATCGCAAGCCTTGCGCTCTTTCTCGCCTCGGACAACGCCAGCTACATCACCGGCGAAACAGTTGTTGCCTCAGGAGGATACCGGTGATGGTGCACCTCGGCCGATAGGACAGACTGACGAGAGCCTGTGGACCTCACTCTGGCCTGCCCTGCAGATCCTGCTCAGAAGGGAATGAGGTCCACCAGGGGAATGATTGAAAGGTGCGAGCTCAGGCCCGGAGAGCGGCTTGCGGGAGAGCTGGAACTCTGTACCACATACCCTGTCATGGCTCGGGGGCGTTGAACTTGTGTGAACACGCGAGCAGTTCATCGCAGGAACGGACTCGGTCGGTGTGGCCGAGGCACGTAGCTTGATTGAGACGAGGTGGTCATCCGAACCCCGGTCCGCCCACCATCACGCCGCGATCATGGAAACCTGTGGCACCGACCGTTGCCTCTCCGTCAATGGCCAGCGCCGTGCCCCCATCCCCCGCCTGCGCCGCTTTGACGCAGCCGGAAAAACCTGAATCCTGCAGAAAGGAGAGTGACACGATGATCCAACGCTTCACCGACCATGTCGCCATGGTCACAGGTGGCGGCCGCGGCATTGGGCGCGCCATCGTCGAAAGGCTGGCCGGCGAGGGCGCCCACGTCGTGATCGCCGACATCGACGAGGAACACAGCAACGCGGCATGCCGTGCGATTTCCGAGCGCGGAGGACGCGCGCAATACGTGCGTACAGATGTCACCTCTCGTGCCGAAGTCGAGCGAATGATCGAGCATGTCCTCGAACGCCTCGGCCGGATCCACGTCCTGGTTAACAACGCCGGCGTCCATGACAGCAGGCCTTTCTCCGAAGAGCCGGAGGAGCTCTGGCAGCGAATGTATCGCGTCAACGTGATGGGTGTCGTACTGCCATCACAGCTTGTCGCGCGGCACATGAAAGACAGCGGCGGCGGAGCGATTGTCCACGTCGCATCGAAGGCGGGCGTCGTGGGCGAGCCAGGCCACGCGGCCTACAGCGCCTCCAAAGGTGCGGTGATTGCGCTGACGCGAGCCATGGCGATCGAGCTTGCCGCCGCTCACATTCGCGTAAACGCCGTCTGTCCGGGGCCGGTGCTCACCGACATGCTGCTCGCCGCAGTCCCGGACGAGACCGGTCGGCGCGCGCTGGCCGAGGCCACTCCCCTCGGGCGCATCGGCCGGGCCGAGGACATCGCCGCCGCTGTGGCCTTCCTGGCCTCGGCCGACAGCGACTGGTGTACTGGTCAGGCGATCAGCATCGATGGCGGGTTGTCGATCCTGAAGTGAAATTGGAATCGGAGGAGGTCTACACCTCGGCTCGAGCCTCGCGCCAGGTCGATGGGCCTCACCGTGGTGTCCCCGCTGGGGTGGCCTGGAAGTCGTCGCGCTTGCGGATGAGGCCTGATCAAGGGCGGCGGAGTCGCTCAGTGTCGTGCTGGGCGTGCTCGATGTAATCCGCGGAAGGGCGAATCGCCGCCGCGTGGTTCGAGCGTGCCGGATGATGGAATGTCGCCCGCCTTCCGCCGCGGTTGGGGAGGGTGGAGCTGAAGGCTGCCATCTCCCGCTGGTCTCCCGGTGGATAGAACGCCGAGGAGGAACGCCGCACGCATCGGCTCGTCATCTCGTCGAAATGGGGAGACCGTGCACTTGCGGCCTTTTCGGAAGAGGGGACCCCCTGCTTGGGCTGGCGTGAGTCATGCCGCAGCGGATTGAGATGCGGCCTGGCGGCTTCTGCCTGCCGGAAATCCCGGCACTCTGCCTGTTCACCAGCAGATAGACCACGACCCGGATTGCAGGGAGACGGCCCGATTTCAGATGTGGGCTAGTCCATCTTCCCGAACCAGCCTCTGCGTTC
>CAZNRD010000129.1:0-2816 GCA_964575425.1 uncultured Anaerolineaceae bacterium
TTATCCCCCCGGTGGAGATCAATCATCGTTCCATCCTATGTGTCAAACTTGGGTTATATGGGGATGATTGTACCAAACGTCCGATAAAACGGCAAGTGCCCGGCAGCCATCTGACTCTTCTGCCTGTAGCCCTTCGTTGCTCCTGCAGTTCGAACCGGAAATGGCTAGCCTGTAACGAGCCTCCAGGCCAACACCACCCATCCTCCCAGGGCCAGCCATGGCCCGTACGCAAACCCATCCCTCAATGACCGCCGTGCGAGGATGAGCATCCCCAGGCTGTACAGGCCGGCGCCTACCACTCCCAATATGATCGCCGGCAACATGCCGGAAAGCCCAACCAGGACTCCGACGAGTCCAGCCAGTTTGACGTCCCCTCCGCCTATGGCCCCTTCACCAAACCAGCGCCGTCCCACCAGCGCTGCCACCAGGAAACACAGGTAACTCAGCAGGCCGCCGGCCACCGGCTGCCACCACTGGCCGCGCCAGACGAACGGCCCCAGCACCAGGCCCGCTGCAACCCCGGCCACTACGACCCCATTGGGGATGATCTGCCACCGCAGGTCCACCAGCGCGACAAGTACCAGGAGGGCCGAATACAGCACACCCGCGGCTGCCTCAACTGACAGTCCAAGAAGCACACCTGCCAGCCCCCCGACTACGCCCAGGAACGCTGCCGCCACCACCGTCTGCACCCACTGGCGCGTGACCCTGTGCCGGCATTTCGCGCATCTCGACGCGGACGCTCGCTGTCGCAGTCGCCCGGGCCAACGGATAGCCTGACCGCAGTCCCCACATCGGTCCGCCTCGAGACCCCTACGCAGAGCAAGGCCGTGTTCCAGCCGGCTCACCACGACACCGCTGACCAAACCCCATATTCCGAAGAGCAAGCCTGCTACAATAGCGTCCATTTGACACTCAACCGCGATCCGCTAGGCGAAAGGGGCGCGCAGGTCGGCGTCTATCTCGTCGAGGCTCAAACACAGGCACGCATACCCCGCAGCTGCCCGGCGCGCCTCATCCGTGAAACCGCTCCTGGAGAACAGGGCATACGTGACGCGCCACTCCTCGGCAGGGGAGGGAACGACCTGCTCTGCCCGCTTCAGGAACTCCCCGACATCTGGCTCGCGCATCGGCTCCGCCGTCCACCTGCACTCGCCCAGCAGGATGGCGTGATCGTCCTCGTTGACTGCCACCACGTCGATCTGCGGTTTCCCGCCTCCCCAGAACGCTCCCACCCGCCGGGGCGCGAGCGGTAACCGCCCTGCATCCCCCTGGCGCAACACCCACTCCCGGCACAGTTCCTCGAAGACGTGCGCGCCGACGAACTCCGGCAGGTGTTCGCGGATGTTCTGCCACGCCTGTTGGGTCAGCCCCAGTTCGAGGTTGTTGCGCTGCGGGGCGATGAAGCGGTAGTAGAAGCGCAGGTAGTGATCGGTGATGCGGTAACGCCCCTTCTTGCTCTGCTCCGGCCGGCGCACGGTGGCGGGCACGTCTCGCGCGACGATGCCCAGGCGCTGCAGGACGCCCAGGTACTTGCCGACGCCGGAGTGCGGCAGCCCGGCCATCCCGGCGATCTCGGTCATGCGGGTGAACCCGGACGCGATGGCCTCGATCACGGCCGCGTAGTTGCGCGGCTCACCCAGCTGGTCGCGCAACATCGTGCCGGCGTCGTCCAAGATCATCGCGTTGGAGAGGAGCTGCTCGATGTTCCATTCGACCGGCCGATCCCTCTCGAATAGTTCCAGGTACTGTGGCACGCCCCCGACGCACGCGTAGACGGCGGTGCGGTCTTCGGCGGAGTAGCCGGGGAAGAAGTCGGGGAGCACGCCGAACGGCAGCGGCTGCAGGTGGAGGCTGGCGGTGGCGCGGTTGTACAGCGGCGAGCGGTAGGCCAGCACCTCGCGCTCGATCATCCCGGCATGCGAGCCGGTCAGGATCAGCAGCAGGTTGCTCTGCTTCAGGCGGTGGTCCCACAGCCGCTGCAGGATGCCGGGCAGCGTCGGCTCGGCTTGGATCAGGTAGGTGAACTCGTCGAGCACGACGACCACGCGTTGAGCCTCGGGTAGCCGGGCGACCTCGTTGAGGACGACCTCCCAACTGCCGTACGTGAAATCGGGGGACACGGCCTGATCGGGGTTGAGGTAGCTCTGGATCGCGTGAGAGAGCGAGCGCAGTTGCGCGCCGGTCGAGATGCGGTCGGCAGTCCAGAACAGGCAAGGCAGCCTGCGCTGCTCCACCCAGTGGGCCACCAGCGTGGTCTTACCCACGCGCCGGCGGCCATACAGGACGAACATCTGCCCATCCGGCCGGGCGTACAGCCTGTCGAGGAGAGCCATCTCGTGTTGGCGGTCGTGGAAAGCGGCCATAAAGATGTACCTCAAAAGAATGATACTCAGGAGATACATATTCATTTTACCACGATTGTTCGCTGCTGTCAAGCAGGTCGCACTCGGTGAGCCACCCTGCGCTCGCGCAGCAGGTCGCAGCAGGCGCGGTAGGATTCGGTGACGATGGCCTCCTCGCCGCAACTCGACCTCGTCGGCAGCCTTCTGGGCCCTGGTCTTGCCCTGACCCTGGCGGCATCGCTCGCGCGCTCTTCGGCTGCCAGGTTGAACACTCGCAACACGTCAGCGAAGAACCTCTCTGAGTGGCCTTTGACGAGCGCGCTCAAGCCCAACGCCTTCTTATTCGTTCTGTGTGCGGAATGTATGCAATCCTCATTCCCATCAGAAGTCGGCGGCTTTCCCGGTCCGGCTGAAACCCTTACCCAGCCCACCCTGTGTCTCCTCGCCCCCTGCCTTCCTGTTTCGCTCTCT
>CAZNRD010000130.1:0-2783 GCA_964575425.1 uncultured Anaerolineaceae bacterium
GGGGTTGTGTCGGCCTTCAGGCCGGGATTCGCTCCCGTTGCCGCCGGGCCTTGCGTAAGCGTTCTGTGATCCCACCTTCCTGATCTCTGCGTTGTTGGGGAGGATGTTGCCATGCGATGAGGAGAGCGGCATGGCGACGAACAAGTCCGAGGCGGCGATCCAGCGACGGCAGCGATGGCAGGAGCTCTTGGAGCGGTGGCAGGCCAGTGGGCTGTCGCAGGCAGAGTTCTGTCGGCAACGAGGGATTCCCGCTTGGAAGTTCGTTTGGTGGAAGAAGCGGATGGGAGCCGAGGGGGTCGTGCGCCCCACTGGCCGTTCAGGACGGAGTCGAGGGGCTTCTGCCGATATCCGGTTTGTGCCCTTGCGAGTCGTGGCGCCCGCCCCGGTGGGCGAGCTCAAACTGTCGTTGCGGGGCGGCCGCGTGCTGTGGTTCGGCGTGGGCGTGGAGCCCGTGAAGCTGGCGGAGATCGTGGCGGCCCTGGAGGCTCGATCGTGCTGAGCCTGCCCTCGGCGATTCGCATCTTCCTGTGCACCGAGCCGACCGACATGCGCCGTGGCTTCGACCGCCTGGCGGAGATGGTGCGGCAGGTGATCCGCCAGGATCCTCTGTCGGGGCACTTGTTCGTCTTCCGCAGCCGCGTGGGCGACCGGCTGAAGCTGTTGTACTGGGACCGCGACGGCCTGGCCCTGTGGTACAAGCGTCTGGAGAAGGGACGGTTCCACCTGCCGTCCAAGGTCGGCCAGGACTTTCGCATCGACGGGCGAACGCTGGCGATGATGCTGGAGGGATTGGAGGAGGCGTCGATCCGCCAACGGATTCGCTTCTCACTGGAGCGGGCGGGAAACACGTGAAGATTTTTTGCGAATCCGAGGATTTTTCTGCAACCGTTTTTCATGGCCGTGCGTCTATCTATATGACATGGATGTCCAGCTCGAACAACTCCCCGACGATGCCTCGGTCCTGAAGCAGCTCATCGCCCAATTGCTGGATTCCTTGAACTCCCTGAAGCGCCAGAACGAGCAGATGGCCCACCGCCTCCAGCAGCTCCTGCGGGCGCGGTTCGGCCCCAGGGCCGAGAAGATCGACCAGGCCCAGCTGCTGCTGTTCGCCCAGCAGATTCTGGCCGAGGCGCAGGTGGAGGCGCCGGCCGTGCCGGAGCCGACGCCGGCTGCCTCCAAGCCCAATGGGCACGGGCGCAAGAAGCTCCCTCGCAACCTGCCCCGCAAGACCGTCGTGATCGACGTGCCGGCCGAACAGCGCCGCTGCGCATCCTGCGGGGCCCAGATGACGAAGATCGGCCAGGAGACCTCCGAGCAGATCGACTACATCCCCGCCAGCGTGTACGTCGTCGAGACGGTGCGGCCCAAGTACGCCTGCAAGCACTGCCAGGACGGGACCGTGGTGACGGCCGAGTTGCCCCGGCGCCCCATCGAGAAGGGCCTGCCCGGCCCGGGCATGCTGGCGCACGTGATCACCAGCAAGTACGCCGACCACCAGCCGCTCAACCGCCTGGAGCACATCTTCCGGCGTCACGGCCTGCACATCCCTCGTTCGACGATGTGCGGTTGGATGGGCGCGTCGGCCCAGCTGCTGACTCCCCTGTACGACCTGATGATCCAGCGGGTGCTGTGCTCCAAGGCCCTGCACACCGACGACACGCCGGTGCCGGTCCTGGACAAGGATCGGGATTCCACCCGTCAGGGCCGGCTGTGGACCTACCGCGGCGATGAGCTGCACCCGTACACGGTCTATGACTACACCGCCAGCCGCGCCCGCGACGGGCCGGCGGAATTCCTGGGGCCGTTCAAAGGATACCTGCACGCCGATGCCTACGGCGGGTACGACGGGATCTATGCCGGCGACAAGGTGATCGAGGTTCTTTGCTGGGCCCACGCCCGAAGGAAGTTCTTCGAGGCCCAGGACACCGACGCGGCCCTCGCGACAATGGCGCTGGCGTACATTCGCCGGCTCTACCAAGTCGAGTGTCAGGCCAAGGAGCTCTTCGAGCGGCAGCCACAAGACAGTAGCGCCCGCCCCTTGTCGGCGCTCCGGCTGGGGCTACGGCAGGCCCAGTCTGTGCCGATCCTCAAGGAGCTGGAACTCTGGCTGCGGCAGCAGACCGCCGGCGACCATCCGGCGCTGCCCAAGAGCCCGATGGGAGTCGCCATCAACTACTGCCTGACCAACTGGCAAGCCCTGAGCCAGTACACAGCCGACGGCGATCTCGACATCGACAACAACGCCAGCGAACGCGATCTCCGGCCGGTGACCCTTGGCCGCAAGAACTACATGTTCTTCGGCAGCGACAACGGCGGCCATACCGCCGCCGTGCTCTACAGCCTGATCGCCACGGCCAAGCGCCACGGGCTGGACCCCTTTGCGTATCTCCGCGACGTGATCAGCCGCATCAGCGACCATCCCTCCAACCGACTGGAAGAGCTCTTGCCGGATTACTGGAAGCTCGTTCCTGCCGCCGCGTAGCCCCGCCCGGTCCATCTCCCTTGCTTGCAACCCCCGCGCCGCTCCCGTCACCGCCCTGATGTGGGTTCACCGCACGGACACAGTCTTCCCAGTCGAGCTTTCGCCGGCCAAGCTCTTCGGAGGCAGCCTGTTCGGCCTTCTTGCGATCATCGTCCGTGGCCTCGATGGCAGCCAGCTGGGCTCCGACAGCGCCATGCAACGTCCCGAGCAGGCCGTCAAGTTGAGACAGCACTTGCATCGTGCGAAGCCGGAGATGGCCAGGATCAGATGCCCATTCCGCAAGTTTGCGAAGGATGTCCCG
>CAZNRD010000131.1:0-2752 GCA_964575425.1 uncultured Anaerolineaceae bacterium
TACCTGTCGCAGCACCTGGGGCGCGAGGTTACCGCCGAGGAGATCGACAAGACCCCTGTTGGGTTTGGCCGCAGTTAGAACGAAATGCGTACTGCGACTCCACCGAAAAAAGCCTTAACAACTGAAGACTAGAGGGGGTCGAGCGAGTCTGACACGCTGTAGCCAGCTTTGTAGCCGGGCCCAGAGCGAAGGCAAAAAAGAAGGGAGGCTCTCGCTCGGGGCGTTTCTCCCGCTGTTTGGGTCTTGCCCCGGCTGCTGCCTTCGTTTTTCAGCCAGATACCGTGTAATACGCCGTACATTCAGCATGGCTGCCGAAGCGATCAGCATCGCGTCCATGCGAAACTGGCCGCGCACAGGCAGTTGGCCATCGGAGAAGGGGCGCTTGAGAGCACCAACAGCCGCCTCAATGGCCGACCGGGGGTTCGTGTCCTCTAGCCGAAGGTCCAGGCAGCGTCGGCGACGCTGGGCAACGTCCACATCTTTCTGGCTGAAGCCCAAACGGTGTCGCGGGTCCAGCTGGCCTGGATGCGCAGGACACTTCGATGCGAGGGGACACGCCTGACAGACCGTTGCGGCAAAGTGGGCACAGTAGCGCCCAGGGTTGCGTCCGTCTTCGATCAAAGCTTTCTGCCCATGGGGACAGGTGATCTGGCCTCCCACGATGGTCTGTGCTGACGAGCATGGATTGTCCGTCACTGGCTTTGCGGATGTCGAGCCCTCCTGGATGACCTGCTCCTCGGCGACCGTCTGGATGGAGGTGTCTGGACTTGCCGGTGCTTGTTCGTCTGCCGCACTTGAACATAGCGCATCTGCCAGCTCAGGAGATCCCTGGTTGATAGCCGCCGTTGATGGGCCGGTCATACCGAGCCATGGCTCGCTGCCAGCGGCGTCGACCGGCAGAGCAATGTCTCTGAGCACTTCCGGGTCGTCCTCAGCCCGGCTCAGGTCGCTATTCACCGGCAGTGGCTCGTCACTCGCCTGTTGGATCTCAAAGTCGGCCAGGTTCAGCTTCTCAGGGTTGGGAGCCCGGCCGCGCAAGTCTGTCGGCACCTGGACGACCTGTTGCTCGCGCAGCACCTCGTCCACGGTTGGGCCACAGAAGCCACCATCGTTGTACAGGACTTCGACGCCGGTGCGCTCCTTCAGTTCGGGCAGCACCTCGGCCAACAACACGGTGTCATCGGTGTTGTTGGAGGCCGTCTGTACCTTCACAACCAACTGAAAGGGGTTCTCAGAAGCAGCAGTCTCGGTGATCGCCGTGACATACCCCTCGTACTCTTGGTTGCCTTTCCTATGATAGGTGGCCTCCGGATCATCGGGGGAGCGTAGGCGGTCAGGGCTGATCTCCTGGCCCGGCTTGGCCTGCACGTTGGTCTCGGCCACTGTGAACTGCTCGCCGAAAACCCGCTGCAGCATCCGGTAGGTAGGATCATCGGCGTAGGCGGAGGCGAGCTCGGCCAGCAGACGGTACATGAACTCACCGATGCGCTGGAAGTGAGGAGCAGTCTCCTGACCACGGATGTGATAGACGTACTGTCCCGAGGATCCCTTCAGGAAGGGGGCGAAATCTCCAGCATAGCGGGCCTGATCGGCTGCACTCAACATGCGGTGCACCCGCTGCAGTACCTCCACCAACAGTTGGAGCCGAGTCATGCGGCGGATGTTGGAGGCCACCTGCGTGCTATCGATGCGCAGATGGTGCGTTTTCAGTTCAAAGGCCTGACACTGTTCGTCTGCGACTTGGACGAAAGCTTGATCCAAGAGGTTCTCACCGGTCTGCTGCCTGTGCTCGCAGAGACGGTGGCGGGAGTTGTACACGGTGCGCAGGTCAAACTCGCCTTCGCCCAGATTGTCGAGGCCGACGGCATAGCGCACTTGCACGTCGTAGGTGAAGTGGTCGTAGGTCTCTGCGTCACTCCAACCGAAACCGGACTTGAGCACTTCAAAGCCAACCAGAATGTTGACCGGCGTGTTTGGTCGTGAGGGCACGTCCTTGTAGAGCACGGCGAAAGGTCTCTCGTCCAGGCGGCTATGGAACTCGCGCCGATACGTGCCCGCCCAAGACTCCTCGAGACGGCGGCGTTGCTTCCTGGACAGATTGCCCAGATCGCCGAACAGATGCGACTGAAGGTGGCGCCCGTTCGTTTTGAACATGTCCAACTCACTTTGCAGGTTAGGATTTGCTCTCTAGAACCCTATACCCGTCAGTCGGATTCGACCGAGTCCTACCTTTTTTCAGTGGAGTCGTTTCACGTTTCACGCAAGGAGCTCTCCTATGCGAATCGCATTCATCGGCACCGGTGGCATCGCCCGATCCCATGCGGACGGGCTGGCCAAGCGCACTGACGTTACCTTTGTAGGGGCTTACGACGTGGCGGCCGAGCGCGCTCAGGGCTTTGCCGGGCAATACGGCGGCGCGGCCTACGCCACCATCGCCGAAATGCTCGAGAAGGCCCGGCCCGACGCCGTCTGGGTCTGCGTGCCCCCGTTCGCCCATGGCGAGGCGGAGCTGGCGCTGCTCGAACGGCGCATCCCCTTCCTGGTGGAAAAGCCGATCGCCCACTCTATGGACACGGCGCGCCGCATCCTGGAGGGGGTGGAGCGGACGGGGACCCTGGCCGGCGCGGCCTACATGAACCGCTATCGCCGCGGCGTGAACCGGGTGAAGGAGATCCTCGCCGGCGACCCGCCGGTGCTGGTGCACGGTGGCTGGATCGGCGGCACGCCAAGGGTGGCCTGGTGGCGCGTCAAA
>CAZNRD010000132.1:0-2658 GCA_964575425.1 uncultured Anaerolineaceae bacterium
AGAAGGCCTCATTTCCGCCGACTCATCCAATGATCGGGTTATGAAATGGCTTCTACGCACCCGAACTCAATCCCGTCGAAGGACTCTATGCCTACCTCAAGGGACACGTCCTGCGCGGCCACTGCCCGCCCGATTCAGCTGCCCAGCAACGCGCCATTCGCCGTGCCGTCGCCCAGGTGCGCCGCCGACCCACGCTCATCCGCTCCTTCTTCCGCCGCACCCCTCTCTCTTTTTGACTGTGTGTCAACCTATTATTGCAGGTCTCCCTAGTGCTTCTTGCATTGCCAATGGAACTGTCAATCCGCCTAGAACGGCCAGAGTGTGCCTATGCGTCTCTTCAGCGTGGGTGGCGTTCCTTTTGCTCTGCAAAGGTCAATAATGACCATCGCGCAAAGAAGTAACAGACGGATAGAGTCCGGAATGCCTGAGGAAGCTCCAGGGAAGCTCGTCGCGACTTCTCAGGCGCCGCATGCGACGGCGCAGGTCCGCCGCCAAGTCCGGCAAGTCCCAGGCGCAGAAGTTGGCGGAGTCACCGCCCTTGAGGTGGGCCCACAGATACTCCACCGGGTTGAGTTCCGGCGCGTAGGCCGGCAGCCACTCCACCCGCAGCCAGTGGCCCTGGCGCTCTCTCCACTGGGTGGTGAGGCGGGCGCGGTGGGCCCCGAGCCGGTCCCAGAGCACCAGCACCGGGCTCCGCAGATGGCGACAAAGGCAACGCAGGAAAGCGATCACCTGGGGGGCGCGGATGGGGCCGGGATGCAGAGAGAGGAAGGTGCGCGCCCGGGTACGATCCGGCGACAGCGCCAGGGCCCCGATGGCCGAGAGCTGGTGCCAGTTGACCGGCGCCCTCAACACCGGCGTCTGGCCCCTGCGCGCCCAGGTGCGCCGCACGCGGGGCTTCTCAGAGCACCCGCTCTCGGCCAAGTGCACAATCCACGCCCCCTGCCGGTCAGCTCCCCCTTTTTGCGGGCCAGCGCCGCCGCCGCCAGTGGGCAATGGCCTCCTCGTCCCGCTCCCGCGCCCGCAACGCCGGCCGCTGGGGGCTCCAGCCCAACTGCCCCAGCAGCCGCCACACATGCCCCCGATGGTAGCGCACCCCGAAGCGCTTCCGGATCAGCGCCCGGATGCGCTCCAGCGTCCACAGGTCGCTGCGGTATCCCTGCGCCTGCGGACCCCGCAGCAGCTCCTCCTCCAGCTGCTCCAGCTGCGCCGGCCTCAGCCGAGGCTTGCGCCCCGGCCGCGCCTGCTGCCGGAGAGCCTGCGCGCCCCCGGCCGACCAAGCCTGGTGCCAGCGACACACACTGGCTGAGCTCACCCCCAGCTGGCGGCTCACCGCCGCCTGCGACAGTCCTTGCGCGAAGAGCCGCGCGGCCCGCAAGCGCCGCGCCTCCAACGCCTGGCAATCCACCTGCTGTCCTTTGGGCAGTCCCATGCTCAACTGTTACCATGTCTAGCCCTGATTGTACTACTTCGTTACGCGACGATCATTAGAGAATCTCTTGTCTTATAGTTATGTCTACTCTGGGCATGGCAATAGCTATGCATGAGACCCATCATCTGGAAGGGCCCGCGGGATCTGGAGGCGCTGGAGCAGCGGCGCCTGGAGGCGGCGAAGCTGTTTGCCGCCGGAGTGCATCAGGCGGAGGTGGCGCGGCGGCTGGGCGCTACCCCGATGAGTGTCAGTCGCTGGTACCGGGTGTGGCAAGAGCGCGGCGAGGAGGGGCTGAAGCGGAAAGCCCCTCCGGGATACGCGCCGCGGCTCTCGCCGGCGCAACTGCAGCAGTTGGAGCAGGCACTGCTGGCGGGGCCGGCCGCGGCCGGCTATGCCACGGAACTGTGGACCGCGCCCCGAGTGCGCAAGCTGATCCGGGACCGCTTTCGAGTGCGCTATCACGAAAGCCATGTCTGGCTCCTGCTGCGCAAGCTGGGCTGGACCTGCCAGAAGCCAGCCAACCGGGCGGTCGAGCGAGACGAGGAGGCGATCCGGGTGTGGGTCAAGCAGCGTTGGCCCCGCATCAAAAGGGGGCGCTGAAAACGGGCGCCACGCTGGTTTTCTGGGACGAAGCAGGCTTCTCCCAGCGCCCCAGCGTCCGGCGCACCTGGGCGCCGCGGGGTCACACGCCGGTGCTCAGGCAGCCCTTCAACTGGAAGCGGCTGTCGAGCATGGGCATGATCGCCTACCGCCCGATCACCGGCAAGGTGCGGGTGCTTTTCTCCCTGGGAGCGGGCAATGTGGATAGCCACTGGGTGATGAGGGGCGTGCGCTCCTTGCGCCGACATGTGCGCGGTCCGGTGATCCTGCTGTGGGATGGTCTCTCCGCGCATCTCAGCGGAATCACCCGGCGCCATCTGGAGCGTCAGCGCCATTGGCTGCAGGTGGAGCGGCTTCCCTGCTATGCTCCGGAACTCAACCCGGTGGAGGCGATCTGGGCAAACCTCTCGGCGCGAGAGTTGGCAAATCTGTGCCCCGAAACGCTGGGCGAACTTGCCATCCACGTACAGCGGGGCGTCCGCCGCCTCCGTCGCCATCCCCACCTCGGCTACGCCTTTCTCAAGCATTGTGGCCTGTTCCCCGAGCTATAACTATAAGGCAAGAGACTCGTTAGTGCTTCTTGCATTGCCAATGGAACTGTCAATCCGCCTAGAACGGCCAGAGTG
>CAZNRD010000133.1:0-2632 GCA_964575425.1 uncultured Anaerolineaceae bacterium
TGCCCTGCGGAGGCAGAGGACGCAGGTTCAAATCCTGCCGGGCGTACCAGCCAGCTGCATATTGAGAACCCCGAGGTCGGCCGGAGGTGTGGCGGGCCGGGGCAACGCGTACTCGATCATGACCTCCTGGTCTCCAACCGTGATCTGGCGGATGATGGATCCTAAGATCCCTCGTTGGGTCGCCATGGGCTCCGAGGCGAGGTTCTCCCGCAGGAAGGCTACACGGCGCAGCACGTCGGCCCTGTCGAGCCGGCAGTCCGTTGCGTGAGCGATCTGCACCTGCAGGTCATCCAGACGCTCCTCCAGGAGCGCTAATGTCGCCTGCCGCTCTTGGATCCGCTGCCAGATCGTCGGAGGTGGGGTCGACTGCCCTTCGAGGACATCGACGAGACGCTCCAAGCGCCCCCGTACCTCACGGATCTGCCCCTGGAGGTTCGTCTGCTCTTCCTCCAGGCGTGGCAGTTCCGCATCCAGTTCCTGCTGGGTGGAGTCAATCAGGTTCGACACGTTCTCCTCGGCAAGCAGAACGTCCCGGACACGTTCCAGAACAACGTGTTCAAGCCAGTCCTTGCGGATCATCCGCGCCGGGCATGCTGACCGACCCGAACTCCAGAAGGTTCGGCACACGTAGTACCAGTGCCGCCCCTTCTTCGACGAGACCGCGCACAGCTTCGCGCCGCAGTTCGCGCATCGGAGTAGCCCGCTGAGGAGATGGGGACTTCCGAGCGTCCGGGGGTGAGCCCGGGCGCGCCGCTCCCGACAGGTCTGGGCGGCAGCGAACGTCTCAGCATCGATCACCGGCTCGCACCAGTTCCCGATCACGATCTCACGGTCCTCCGAGGCGAGGCACGTGGCGTTCGCGCTCGAGAACCTGATGTGCAAGGTTCCAATGTAGATCGGGTTCGACAAGACCGAGAGCACACGGTTCACTGACCATACCCCTCCTGCTCGCGTCCGAAGCCCCTCCTCGTTGAACCGGTTCGCGATGTCCTTTGCGCCACATCCCTCGTCGACGTACTCGCGGAAGATGCGCTTCAGCAGAGCGATTTCGTCGTCCTTCGGGACAAGTGCGAACCGCCGGGCGCGCCCCTCGGTTGTCGCGACCCGCGCGAAGCCGAACGGCGCGGTGTTGAGCGGGTACGATCCGCGCCGGGCCGCCGCACGCATGCCCCGCATCACATCGCGGGCGAGAACCTTCGGGAAGTACGAATTGAAGGTGTGCAGGAGGTTCTCGGTTAAGTATGCCTCGGGACCAGTCGCCAGGGGTTCTGTGAGCGAGCGGATGATCACGCCTTTCCTCGCGAGCCGGTCTCGATAGAGGAGCGCGTCGAGGTTGTCCCGGCTGTAGCGCGAGTAGCTCCAGACGAAGATCGCGTCAAGTTCCTTGCTGTGGGTTAGGGCGAAGTCGATCATCTGCTGGAACCCGGGGCGCTGGTCGGTGGTTCCGCTCCAGCCATCGTCGACGAACTCCTGCACGATGGTGTAGCCCCGCTCCAGACAGTGCTTCCGGAGCGCCTCTAGCTGACCAGGAACAGACAGACCCTTCTCAGCTTGGCGATCCGACGACGCTCGAGCATACAGGGCGATTCTCATATGGCCTCCTCTTCGCTCCGTTCCTCCGAGATAGAGTGAAGCATGACCAGCAGGGCAGCGTTTGCGGCGAGCCCGCCTCGATGCCAGTCGGCCACCCGTCCGGCAAGCGCCCGGGCTCCTGGCCGAGCGGCCGTGGCGTGCCCGGCTCGCTTTGCATCTGCGAACCGCTCGACGATCCTGAACTCTCTCTCCGTTGCCATTGAACCCTCCTCAAGCGAGGTCTTGTCCCATCCATCGCCACGCCGGCTGCATCTGCTGGCCGTGGCGCATTGAGTGTAGGGCTTCTGGCGAAGATGTCAAGGGATCCCCGCGCTCTGAGGCTTGCGGGGGCGTATCGCAAGCGTAGAATATAGTGCTTTCCTATTGGAATAAATGCGGGAGGCGCGATGCGGCAGGAAGATCACGGTACAATCTGGTTCTCTGTTCCCGAGGCGGCTCGGATCCTGGGGGTCGGCAAGCAGGCGATCTACGACGCGGTTCGCGATGGGCGGCTGCAGGCAGTGGGGCAGGGCTGGAGCAGGCGGATCCACGGCCATGACCTTCTGGCCTACGCGGTCCGCACGAAGAAGGACTCGCGGGTCGTTGTTGGCAGAGTGCAGGAAGAGCGGGGTGTGTCGGCGTTTGAGGTCCTGGGGTGGGCCCTCGCCGGCCTCGGGCTCGGCTGGTTGCTGGCGGAGCTCCTCTCCGGCAAGCGCGAGCGGGACTGACGTCGCCAGCCGCACCCCTTACCGTTTCCAGTTGGAACCGGGTCGTGGGGTGGCTGAGACACCTGAGTTTGCTCCAGGAGGCGGTCGCGGCGGCGTGACGTGAACCTCGGAGGCTTCCTGCTCCCCTTGCGTTCGCCTCGTCAGCCCAGGCAGAGACCCACTTCATCTCGTAGCTCAGGCTTTGATGGGTAGGTCAGCTCTGTGGGGGGTTGCCCTCGTCGTCGGGCTGGTCCTACGATAGCAGATCATGCCCTATACTCCGAACAGGTGCATGGGGACGATCCACCGCTTGGAGCACGATCCCATCGCACGCAACCCGCTCCTGTGACGCC
>CAZNRD010000134.1:0-2563 GCA_964575425.1 uncultured Anaerolineaceae bacterium
GTGTATCTGAAGGAGGTTCGCCGGATCGAAGCCCTTCTGTGCGTGTACTTCTTCGCGTTGGTGGTCGAGGCGTTGCTGGAGCGCGAGTTGCGCGAGGCGATGCGGCGAGCGGGCATCGGCGAGTTGCCGCTCCATCCAGAGGGGCGAGCCTGCCGCCGCCCGACCGCACGGCGAATCCTCGACGTGTTCGACGACGTGCAACGGCATGAACTTCACGCGGGCTCCGGCCCGCCCAGGATCATGGTCACCCAACTGACCTCACTGCAGCGCGAGATACTCAAGCTATTCGGGCTACGCCCCGAGACCTATGGTCGCTGACTTGCCGCCAAAGGAAATTCCGAGAAAACGCGGGCGCAAGTGCGGAAAGTAGGCTCCATGCCAACTGTTGTGCCACAAAACCGGCCCACTTTCCGCACATCCGGATCTCATTTTCTCCGAATTGCTCCAGGGCCGGCAAGTCAGCGGCCGTAGTCCTTGGCTGACAGGCCGAGCAATCGCAGGAGCCGGCGTTGCAGGCGAGTCAGTTCTGTGAGCAGGATCTCGATCGGTCGGCCGCGGTGCTCCAACGTGTGGCGTTGCACGGTCTCGAAGAGATCCATCACGCGGCGTGTCGTCGGCCAGCGGCAAGGACGCCCCTCCGGATACATCGGCAGGGCGTCGATCTCCTCCTGTCGCATCGCCCGGCGAAGTTCCCGCTCCAACAGGGCTTCCAAGAGCAGGGCGAAGAAGTACAGGCACAGCAGGGCCTGGATGCGATGCACCGACTTCAAGTACACCGGGGCTACCTCGAAGTCCGTCTTCAACTGCGAGAACCGCTTCTCAATGGCCGGCTGCCGCTTGTAGGCGTGGAGCAGTTGCAGGGCCGTGCATGAGGTGACGTTGGTCACCAGCGGGAAGATGCCGTCGGTGCGGGCATCCTCGGCCACGCTCGCGTCGTCGATGCGATAGTCCAGGTCGAAACGCATGGCGACCTTCTTCACGTAACGGGTGTCCTTGCCCGGCCGCCCCCGGTGGTCCTGATGAAAGGTCTCCTGGGGCTGGGGCACCACCTCGGCCACGATCCACTCCGCCACGGCGCAACCCTGAAGAATCTCGGCCACGGCGGCGGCCACCTTGGCTTCCTGGCGATAGCGAGTCCGCGGTGAACGCAGCTTCTCCTTCAGCGCCGCCAGTTGCTTCAAGGCCCGCTCGATGCGGCCGCTGCGGGCCAGGGCGTCCAGCTCCGCCTTGCGTTGGCTGTGGTACCAGAACAGGGGGTAGCCCTCGACAGTCGCGGCCGGCTCGGTGCTGACGGAGTACGAGTCGATCACCTCGCCATCGTCGTCGGTCTTCTCCCACAGCGGACGCCAAGCGACCTTGCCCGTGGCCACCCGTTGCCGGAAGGCGGTGTCTTCGGAGCGGGTCCGCGGCAGGATCGTGATGAAGCGCCCCTGCCGCTGATGGATGTAGGCCATGTTCTCGCTGGTGGCCAGCTTACAATCGGCGACGTAGAGGAAGTCGCGTCGTCCAGTCAGTTGGCACAGCAGGTCCCAGGTCTGGCGGTGCGTCTGATCATCGGTGACGTTGCCGCTGGCCGCGCGGAACTGCAAGGGCACGGCGCCGTCGGCGGTGACCGTGAGGATGAACAGCAACTGCTTCAGGTCGGGGCGGTGGTCCTTGTTGTGACCGAAGGTGATGGCCAGCGTGGGCCGGCCCAAGAGCCGACGCTCCGTGCTGGCCTGAGTGTAGGCCCCGCAGAAAGTGACGGTGGTCGAGTCGTTGTGCAATTCGTCCAGGGAGACGTCGAACTCTCGCACGGCGTGGGTGGCCACGGCGAGGACCAGCCCGGGGATGTCGGCCAAGAACAGCCGGTCCAGCGCCCGGCCCACGCTGTCGTCGTTCAGCCGGCCCAGTTCCTCGACGGTCAGCCCCAGCAGATCGGGGGCGTGCCTCGCGGCCCACTCGCCCACGCCATAGATTGGCTCGCGGGAGATGAGTAGGTTGCGGAGCAGGACCAGCAGGGCCTTGGCCGGCGAGAGCCGCGTGCGGCGGTCTTCGGGGGGCAGCGCTGCCCGCGGGAACTCCTCCAGCCGCAGACGACGGAGGAACGCATTGAGGACGGGCAGAGCGCCTACGGTGAACGAATGCAGCACGTGTCGGCGCGTGCGCGATCGCGGGATCGTCGGCGGCGCGTGGGGACAACACGCGAGCTTGCTCGAAGGCGATTGTTTCTTGGGCATGACGCAAGACTCCTTCTTGGCTTGGGTTCCGTCGGGCCGGCGGCCTTGCCCGCGGTCGCAACGTGCGACCGCGCATGCGAGGGACCGCGCCGCGGATCGCAAGAAGGAAATGTCCAGCGAGACAAAAAAGCAAGTGCCGGCGCGAGGCAAGAAACACTTACGTCACGCGCCATTGACGTAAGTCCAGTCCGACTCGACTTACGTCGATGGCGTTTGTCGTAAGTCGATCTCGAATTACGCGACTCGCTTCGTTGGACATTGCCTCGGCGTGAGACGGACGCGAAGATTCGTTGTCGCCTCGCACTGGCTGGCGATCCTCCTCCAGCCGACGCAACCATCGCCGC
>CAZNRD010000135.1:0-2537 GCA_964575425.1 uncultured Anaerolineaceae bacterium
TGTCAAGGCCATTTCCGGGGTGAATCGCGTCCAGGTGGAATAGTAGCACACTGCTGTTCGCAAGTCAAGAGGAAACGACGTTCTCAGGCAGGGTCATTGCGTTATCTCCTGCGGGGTCGTAACGAGGGCGATGGCGCGTTGGGCCTGCCAGGCGGGGGTGCGCAGGGCGGCGGCGATGTTGCGCAGGCCGGCGAGACGGAACAGGCCGATCACCAGGTTGCGTAGAGCAGCCATCACCTGGGGGGCGGCACCGGTTCGAATCTGGCAGCGGTCTTCGTCGAAGGTAACATCCCGCACCCAATGCAGCCGATTCTCGATGCCCCAATGGCCACGCACGAGGTGCAACAGTTGGGCGGGAGTCGCTTGCTGAGAGGGGAGGCTGGTAATGATATAGGAAGTCTCGCCCCTGCTCTCCCCCTTGCGCCGTCGCAGACAGATGAGCCGGCCTACCTGAGCCAGATCGGGCCACTCTGACCAGTCGTTTAGCTCTGTGGAAAGCGCCAGCTCCCGTACTTCCAGCCGATCCCCATGCCGACTTCTCTGGCGTACCACCGTGGCTGGAGATGCCGGATGCTCAAAGAGCAGCGCCACTCCCGCATGCAACTCCGGCTGGTTTGCCTTCAGCCGGAAGAGCCAGTGGCCCCCTTTTTCCTGATCTTCCGGCAGATCTCTCTCTGCGCCAACAGGGCGTCTCCGGTGACAATCTGGCCTTTGAGGTCCAGGCTCTCCAGCACCGCCTTGGCCGCCTCCAATTCCCGCCCTTTGCCCGGCGCTGCCCGTTGCGCCAATACCACTGCGTTGTGGTGCGCGTAAGCCGCAATCAGATGCACCCCGGGTAGCTCTTCCCCGTGAATCCCCCGTAGCGTCTTGCCGTCCACCGCAATCCCCTGCCCTCGTTTCAGCCCCCGCTGGGCAAGCCACCCGCCCAGCACCTCCTGGTTATGTCCCAACCGTAGTGTAAGGTTGGGCGACTCTCGGGCGTATTCTATGCCGCAACCAACTCCTTGTCAAGCAGAATCGGCGCCTCCTGCGCCGCTGGGCTGGCGGGTTGTTCACCAGTCGCCTCACCTTGCTCCAGCGCGGCTTTCAGCATCCACAGGTCCTGATGACCGACGATCTTGCGGAAGCGCTTTTCCGTCTCCAGAGCAGCCGCCCCAGCCCACCGCAGCGCCATCTCTCCATCTCGCCACCGGGTGACCCGCCCGCTGCGCCGCGCCAGCCCCGACAGGAGGCTCTCGATCACGTTGGTGGTCGCCAGGCAGCGGCGCAGCATCGGCGAGAGGCCAAGGCGGTTGATGGTGAAAGTCTCCTCCAGTCCCTCCCGGAGGCTGGCGGCCGCTTGCGGGTGAGATCGCTCCAGCCATTCCGCCTGCTGACGCAGCCTGGCCATCCCTTCTTCTGGCTGCAAGCGCCAGGCCGCGCGCAGCACCGCCGCCACCTGCCCCTGCAGCTCTTTGGGCAGGTAGCCCAGAACATTCCGCAGCTTGTGCGTCCGGCACCGCTGCACCGGGTTTTCGCTCCCATAAACCGCGTCAATCGCTTTGCGCAGCGCCTTGGAGCCGTCAATCACGAACAGCCGCCTGCGCCCCGGCCTAACCCCTCGCTCCACCAGGTCCTCCAGCAGTCCCTTCACCACCACCGCGTTCTCCGTGGCCCCCTCGGTAAGCCCCAGGACGTGTTTGCGGCCCTGTGTGTCCACACCCACCGCGCTCACCACCTGGTGGCCAGAGAAGTCCTGGCCGTCAAGGTAGATCACCAGCAACTCCACCTCGTCGAAGCGCCGCTCGCACAGCGACCTCAAGGCGGCGGCGCTCGCTTCCTGGAACTCTCGGCTTACCGCCGAGCGGGACACCCCGCAGCGCTGGGCCATCTGCGGCAACACTTCGTGGTAGTGGCGGGTGCTCACTCCCCGCAGCAGGATCGAAAGCAGCCGCTGGCGCAGCCCTTCCTCGCCCTGCATCGCGGCATAGGCGGGGATCGCCACTTCCGCCCCTTCGCCGCCTCCTCGACGGCGCAGCCGGGGCTTGCTCAGCCGCACCTTCTGAGCGCCCAGGGCCACCACTCCGCCCTGGCTTCCATGGCGCCGGATCGCGCCCCCGGCTAGCCCCGGATGCGGCGGCCCCGCCACCTGTTCGGCCGATACCAGCAGCACCGCCTCCAGCGCCGCCCGGCCCAGGTCGTGGACCAATTCCTCCACCGCCAGGCGGCCCTGCTCGATCAGTTCTACCATTGGCAACAGCGCCTGGCCATGCTGGGCCAGAAACTGGCGCAGCCTCCCCCTGTCCTTCTTGCTCGCAATCTGATACCCTTTGCTCACGGCGGTTCTCTCCTTTCTCAGGTTTGGTTTGCCCGGATTCTACCAGAACCGGGCCGGAGAGAGCCGCCTCAACCTTCAGGTGCCTCCAGCACCTTCAACTATGAATGGGACACCATCGGTGGCAGGTCGCACACCACCATTTCTTCTTCTTCTCATCATACACAGCGATGAGACCGTGGAACTTCGACCGCTGCCAGAACCGGCCGCGCCGCGGGTCATC
>CAZNRD010000136.1:0-2520 GCA_964575425.1 uncultured Anaerolineaceae bacterium
AATGTTCAACGAGATGGAGATCCCCGATCCAGAAGTCTCGGAAGCCGTCGGGGGGGTCACTGCAGCACGTGGGCCGCGGGAAATCTATAGGCCCCGAATCGCTGTAGTACTAGTACTACAGCGATTCCTCGGCCAATCAGGGGCGGCTGAGCGTTTCTACAGCGCCAGTGATGGAGGCGGCGCTCGGGTCCGGCTTGATCAAGGCAGCGACATGGCGACGATTACGCATTGGCATTCGAGGTCAGCCGCGACAGCGGCCGCGGCCGGCTGCGGTCTGGACAGGGATTGCTTATCTTGGCGACGCCAAGAGTCACGGGGATGAGGAAGGACCGTCCTTGATCTCGCGCCACTGAATCAGCAACGAAGGCTGCGGGGCATCCTCCGAAGGGCGCGCATGCGGTGGGCGCGATAGGCGTCGTGGTTGCGCCTGGTGTAGTAGCGCAGGATCTCCATCGCATGACGCTTGTCCAGCCTCCGGCGCTCGAGGCAGGCCACTACCAGACGCTGGACCTGGGGCAAGGTCAGGGTTGGAGTTTTTTTTAAAGCGAAGCCGCAGCCGCAGCAGGAACAGCATCGCCAGCGTTACATACAGCATGTGCCGATGCCACCCCTGCCAACTGCGGTTCTCGTAATGATCCATGCCCAGATGCTTCTTTCCATCCTCGAAGCACTGCTCGATCGGCCATCGGCGAACCAGGGCGCCCCACAGCGTGCTCTTGCCCGCATGCGCCGAGGCGTTCGACAGATAGTACTTCAGCTGGCCGTCCTCCAGTCGCCGCAGGATCAACCACTGCTTCACCCCAGGCTTCTCGTCGCGGTTGTCCCACACGCGCATCCTCGCCACCTCGGCAACGATCGGTCCCTTGGCCCCTTCAGCCAGAATCACGCGGTGCCATCGGATGATCGGCTCACGGGCCAACTCCGCTACCGTCAGCGTTCGCTCTCCAATCCAGACCTTGTTATTCGGCTTGATCGCTGCCAGGTAGGTGAGGCCCATGGCCGCCAGTTCGTCGCGGAAGGCGCTGTCGACGCCGAAGAAGCTGTCGCAGCCGACCCACTGGGCGTGGAATATTCCACGCGCGATCTGCCGTTTCAGCAGCTGAAGCGCGATCTCGATCTTCGTGGCAAACGCCACCTCCTTTGGCACATGACAGGCTTCACGCCGCTGCTGGTATTCGGGACCGAACCAAAGCTTTGGCAGGTACAGCCGCCCTTCCAGAAGCCCGTAGCCAATCTCGGAAGTGAAAGAGGTAAAGACCCCGCTCTGGCAGTTCTCCGTCTTGCCCCGAGCCCCGCAGTACTGCCAGGCCACCCCCACGGATTCCTTTCCTTTCTTCAGAAACTCCGTGGAATCCGCGCACCACATGCCTTCACGCTCTCCGATCGCTGCATGAAGGTGGCCCTGGGCGCACTCCAGCATCTTCCCATCATCCCAGCGGTAGCGGCTGAGAAAGTTCTGCATGCTCCTGACTTTCTTCTCTCCTCCGAAGGCCAGGGCGATCGCTTCGATGTTCTTGCGCACGACGTCACTGACAAGTCCTCGCAGATACCCCAGCCCCAACAACCGCTGCTGCGATCGCAGGAAGCAGTCGTGGAACAACCCGTGAAACGCTACCAGTTCCTCGGCGAGGTCCTCCCGCATCGCCGCGTCCAGGTGCGTCCAATCGATCAACGCCGGATCGTAATCGGCATCTTGAATCATCATATGCAGCTTCCCCTCCCAGACTTTGACGGCTCCACAGACCTCGGGATCAGGACGCTGCCGACAGCCGATCAGTTCTCGCATGTCCTTGTGCACTACATACAGGTACACCTCCTTCCGGTCACCGTGATACGAATACCGACGTCCGTTCTTGCCGTACCCACTCGTGGTGCCTACTGCATGCCAGCCGGCCGCTCGATACGTCGTACCGGCAAACCACCTCCGATCCACAAACGTTTCCAGCAGCCACGGCTCCACCCCGTAGCGAGCCTGCCAATCCCGATACACCCGGCGCATGCACCGGGCCAGCACGTGGGATGCGAGGTTCGGCACGCGAAGCCAATCCACCAGCACGAACCGATAGTTGTTGATGACGTGATCGAGATACTCCTGCCGCTGCCGTACATCCCAACCGACAAAACAGTCCCGAGCGCGGAGCTTCAGCGAACCACCCTTCCACCCCAGCGCCCCAATCGGTTCCTCCCCCGCGTACACCAGGTACTGCAGCCGTCTGCCGGTGGGCCTCCGCACTCCCAAGTAGTGATAGCGCTCCACCAGCTCCTTCCATCGCCGCCAGTTCCCCTCCTCCGTCACCAGCTCCAGCGTGACGGGAGGCAACTCCGCCAGCGAGCATTCCACCAACCGTTGCGCTTCCCCGAGTTGCTCTTGCATCTGTGCGGCCCTGTGCTATGCTGATGTCGCCCTCCGACGGCCTTCGGGTGTCGGGCCCACCTCGCCTGCGTCGACCACCTCGCCGTGGTCGAATGTTCAACGAGATGGAGATCCCCGATCCAGAAGTCTCGGAAGCCGTCGGGGGG
>CAZNRD010000137.1:0-2519 GCA_964575425.1 uncultured Anaerolineaceae bacterium
CCGCTGCGCCTTTCGCGCCAGGCCTACTGTCTCACATGTGTCTGAACGCAATCATAGGGTCGCGAATTCACGGATTCCAGGCCGAATCCACGGCATTCATCTGCCTGGGGAAGCCAGACAAGGCCCATTTCCGACGGGCCCCGAGTTCTTCGCGCCACAAACTGCCTTGCCCCTGGCACACGCAGCCTGTAGACTTGCCAGGGAGGGAGCCTGATGGCCGCCGGAGCGATCGACCTCGACCGCTTACGGCGCCAGCAAAGGAGACCAGGCGATGTCCATCCGCTCGCAGCCATCCGCAAGTGTCTTGCGACTCGATCTGGCCCTGAGCATCCTGCACCTGATCTTCGCGCTGCTCATGGGCGCGATCTTCGCCGTCTTCGTCACTTCCTTCGGCGGCGAGTTCTTTATCGTGGTGAAGGGGATATGGATCCTCCCCATCTTCCTCGTGCTCCTGATCGGGAGCGCCATCGGCGGCCTGCTCCTCAGTCGTTGCAACTTGCGCGCCGGCCAGCGGCGTGACTTCCCGCCGACGGAGCGTTGGCCCTCGCCAGCCAGGACCGCCTGGCTGGTGGGTTGGGCGGTGTGGGACCTGTGCTGCGTCGTCCCGGTCCTGCTGGTGGGCAAGGTCCTTGCGCTGGGCGCGTTAGGTTCGGTCCCGAGCGTTCTGATCGGACTGCTGGTGGTGCCGTTTGTGGGGTACGCCGTTGTCTTTGTCCTGGGCAGCGCGAAGAGCCTCCTTTCGTTCCTGCGTGACAGGCCGGAGGCGCGGTTGATGCGAGGCGCGGTCGGTTCGGGATTGGCGTTCCTCTGGGCATTTGCAGCCTTCGCCGTGGTGTGCGCGCAGTGGCATCCGCGTTGGGCCGAGGGTGTGGAGCACAGCGTGTTGTTTCGCCCAGGGGAGGAGCCAGGACGGGGATACCGCATCCCAGCCATGATTGTTCTGCCGGGCGACGTCGTTCTTGCATTCGCGGAGTCGCGCGTGGATGCGATGAGCGACCTGCTGGACATCAACCTGGTGATGAAGCGCAGCCTCGATGGCGGCAGAACCTGGAGCGGCCTGCAGGTGGTGCAGGACGTCGGTCGACATACCGTCCACAGCCCGTGCCCGGTCTACGACAGCGAGACACAGACCGTATGGCTGCCCTACTGCGTCGACTACGCCGAGCTGTTCGTGCTGAGCAGCCGGGATGAGGGCCAGACCTGGTCGGAGCCCAGGAACCTATCGCGGGAACTCGGAGTCGCGGAAGGCGCCTGGTGTCACACCGGGCCTGGAAACGGGATCCAATTGTCGAGCGGGCGGCTGGTCATTCCCCTTTCTTTAGGAGGATCGCGAGTTCTTTACAGCGATGACCACGGGACGACATGGGCGCTCGGGGCTGCGATTGGCCGGGGCATCGAGCCTCAAGTCTTAGAGAGGGCGGACGGCGCGCTGTGCGCCAACCTGCGCAACCGGCGAGGCGACTATCGCATCGTGGCGTGCAGCACGGACGGCGGCGAGACGTGGGGCCCGTGGTCCCTGGACGAGAACCTGCCCGATGCTGGCACGCAGGCCTCGATCCTCCGCTTCACCACCACCGAGACCGGCTCGCGCAACCGACTGTTGTTCTCGAACCCCGGGGCGCCGTACCGCGGGGAGTTCACCCTGCGGCTGAGCTACGATGAGGGCGCCTCCTGGCCTGTCTCGAAGCTGGTTTACGAGGGAGCAGCCGGGTACTCCCAACTGGCCGTGCTTTCCGACTACACCATCCTGGCGCTGTTTGAAACTGGACGATTCGACCTGCGCGAAGGCATTAGCTTGATTCGTGTCTCTTTGGACTGGCTGACCGAAGGCAGGGACCGTCTGCCCTGAGTCCGAAACCCGAGCCGCGGGGAACCGGGCTGCAGTGAAGCGTTCGGAGGCTGGCCTGGAGGTGTTCAGGAAATCCTGAGACCTGCCCCTTGCTCCGCAAGTGCATTTCCTGTAGATATGAAATCGACCGCGAGACGAGGGGACACCATGAGCGGCCGAAGGTTCCCCCGCCGCATCCTGGCGGGGCTTGCATTCCTGGTGGCGCTCGCCGCCGCCCTGGCCCTGGCTGTTCTCGCCCTGGCCGACTACCTCGGCCCCAACCGCAGGGTGGTCGAGCAGGTCCGGGTCCGCAACCCCTCGGGGGACTACTGGACCTGCCGCCATCGCAACTACTCCGTCGCCTGCATCCTCTACCACCCGCAGAACCCCTGCCCGGATGCGGGAGGCTACCACCCGGCCAAGGAGCAGCAGTCGTACTGGTGCGGCTGGCCGACGGACTACCAGAACTACCTGGGCTGCGGCTGCACGGCATCGTACCGCTACGACACGAGGGAGTATTACCTGCCCGAAGCCACCGTGAGCGGTTCGGTCGGCTGCAGCACGCCGGGCAGCGGCGGCTGGTGCCGGGGCGGAGCGGCGCTCTCCCTCAGCGGCAGCGAGCCACTGAGTGGCTATAGCATCCTGGCCCTCGAAGGGACGAGGAACGGGGAGACCTTCGCCTGTCCCGGTT
>CAZNRD010000138.1:0-2510 GCA_964575425.1 uncultured Anaerolineaceae bacterium
GGGCGTCGTCGTTCTGCCAGTCCCAGAAGTAGGTGAGTTCGCCGTTGGTGAGGAAGATGAACGGCGCATCGAGGGCCTTGGCGTAGGGGAGCGCCTGCTGCTTGGCGACGTAGGGGTTGATCGCGTTCTTCTTGGCTTCGATGACCGCGAGCGGGCGGCCGCGCTGGTCGTAGAGGACGTAATCGGCGCGGCCGCGTGTCGGCTCGGGTTCCGCACCGGTTTCAAGGACGGAGACGAACTCCCCGATCACGCGGATGTCTCCTTCGGCGCTGGGATCAAATACCAGCGGGCGGTACGCGGGATCCGGATTGAGCGGCTCGAGGCGGATCTCGCGGTGGCTCCAGGTGCCGTCGGGATTCTGGGTTCTGGTGCTGGTGTACTTCTTGACCGAGAATTCGCCGCCAAGCGCCGGGTCGGTGGCGCCGCGGTGCCAGGCAAGAACCATCTTCCCCTGGCGGCTGCCGCCGCGATCGGCGCGAAAGAGGCACCAGGAACCGTCGGGGATGGTCGGCTCCATGGAGCGGCCCTCGACGCGAACCACGAAGTGGTCGCGCGTGAGGCGCACCTGGTTCGGAACTGCCATCCACCCCAGTTCATCGGGGAGTTGAGAAACCGCGACGTCTGCCCCGAAGGCGCCGGCCGCGGCGGGCAGGTCGTAGACCGGGGCATGCGTGTCGAAGGGCCGCGCCTCGGACCTGTCGACCACAGCGTTCGCTTTGTGCCCCGTCGCCTGTACCTCCGTCCGGACCATCGACTTGTCGGCAGGATCCCAGCCGGCCAGCCGGAGCAGGTCGTCGATGGCAATGCGTGCGTCCGCTTCGCTTTCCTGCCGATTCATCGCGTGCATCTCGTCCATTGCCGGATCTTATAGAGCAATCTGCGTGCCATCTTCATCCTGTCACCCCGTAGCGCTTCATCCAGTTGGTCAGGGTCTGGTAGCTCGGAAGGCCCACGAGCTTTGCGGCGCGGGTCTTGTTGCCCGCGGCCTCGTCCAGGGCGCGTTCGAGATAGTGCCGGGCTACCGTGGTTAGAAGTTCAGGCAAATCAAGGTTTTCGCCCAAGGGGCGGCCTAAGATTCGATCGTCCGCAGCCGGCATCCCCGGCAGCAGGGCTTCGGTGATGTCCTCGGCCTTGAGCGTGGCCTCCGGGGTCCAGATCGCCGCCCGCCGGAGCGTGTTCTGGAGTTCTCTCACGTTTCCGGGCCAGGGGTGGCGCGACAGAAGGTTTCTTGCGCCGGCAGAAAGCTTCTTCTCCACAAAGCCGGGTTGCTCGTGCCCCTCGCTGTTGACGCGGGCAAGGAGACTGTCGATAAGCAGGGGCAGGTCCTCGCGGCGCTCGCGGAGAGGCGGAAGGCGCAGCACGGCGACTGCCAGCCGATGGAAGAGGTCTTCGCGGAAGGCGCCTTCGCAGACCTCGGAGACAAGGGAGCGGTTCGTCGCGGCAACGATCCGGACGTCGACGCGCCGGCTGTGGGAACTTCCGACCGGCAGGATCTCACCCTCCTGGAGGGCCCGCAGCAGCTTGACCTGAGCCGCCTTGGGAAGTTCCCCGACTTCATCGAGGAAGAGAGTGCCGCCATCCGCTTCAGCGAAGTGACCTTCCCGGCTTGACATTGCCCCGGTGAAGGCTCCCTTTTCGTGTCCATAAAGTTCCGACTCGACAAGTTCGGGGGGAATTGCGCCGCAGTTGACCGCTACAAAGGGCCGATCTCGGCGAGGGCCGGCGCGATGGATGGCGCGTGCCAGCAGTTCCTTGCCTGTGCCTGTCTCGCCCTCGATCAGCACGGGGACGGAACGAGGCGCGACGCGGCGCGCCAGCAGGATCAAGCGCTTCATGCCGCGCCCGCGGTGGATGATCTCGTCGAACTCGGGCGCTTCCGGCGGAAGGCCGGCGCTCAGCCGCTTGAGCTCTTCGTCCGGCCGCCGCAGCAGATCGGGGAGGAAGTCGGCGGAGATGTCGAACGGCACGGACGCCGTGCGCACGCCATGTTCCCTCGAGGACTCGATGAGCTCCGCAGGAAATCGTGTCTTTGCCAGGATGATCCACACAGCCGCCATGGCAGGTGTGCCGGGGCTCAGGTGGAAGGCGAGATGCACTGCTCCGTTATGTCTCCGCAGCACGCCCTGCACGACGTCCACGGCAGCCGTATAGATCTCCCCGAACTCAGTGGGGCCGGAAAGTTTGCAGTGCTCGACCCGAACCCGGCAGGACGTGAGGCCGGAGAGCCAGGGCAAGTACTTGTCCACCGGGGCCTTCGGAAAGTTGGACAGAAGCGTCAGCTCGTCATACTTCCGGGCGATCACTGCTTGAGCCACGGGTCCGAGGCCGACGGAGCCCTGTTCGGTGGGTGCGCGGAGGTCCGTGGACCCGACCCATGCGATGAGCACGGCTGAGCGTTCCATACTGCGGGATGGTAGAAGATTCCTTGCGCAATCGCAAGATTTCTATTGAAAGCAAGATTACAGGGAACAATGGTGGCAGACGTGTTCAAACACGTGCTCAGCCTATGC
>CAZNRD010000139.1:0-2479 GCA_964575425.1 uncultured Anaerolineaceae bacterium
GCGCGCCGAGCGCGACGCGCATGTACCGGGCAACCGGCGGCGGCAGGCTCTCAACTTCTTGTGGAAGGATTACCGCCGATGCCGCGGCAGGGCCCGGTCGGCCGAGTCGTGCAATAAGCTCCTCGGTGGCTGCCCGCCAGCGAACCCGAGCCAGACCGAGCGCCGCGATCATGCCCAGGAGGACGAGAAGGGCGGCTATCACGACGATCCTCATGTGTGTGCGCCTCCTGTGCGGCGGTCTAACGGCTCGGCAATAAGCTGCAGGCGCCGAATGCGACGGCCAGCTCATACCGCAGGTCGTGCAGCATCCTGTACATCAGCACCCGTTGCGTTATCGTCGACTGCAGGTACGATATCGACTGCGACGTAGACATCGGAGGCCGCGTGCGGGAGGTTTCCGAACTGGCGCGATAACTGATTCTCCAGAATGGTGACGAGACCTGCAACACTACGCAGGGCCTCCCCGAGGTCGACTGTGAGCCCATGCGCTGTAAGCTTGACGAGATCCATCGGTGGACGCAAACGCTGGCCCGCCGGATTCTCGAGACGGTGGCTCCCAGGGGACACAGAGCCAGCCACGATAACGTGACTGCGGATGAGAACAGGATCACGGTCGTGCAAGGTAACCCAGCTGATGACGCCCCATGTCGGTAGTTGCTGACTGACAAGCCTGTCCACCCGAGACTGAATATGCTGTACATTGTCTCTCAACGCCCGAATAGGCTCCGTAGCACCAAGGAACGCTCTTACTGCAGGATGCTTCTTGGCACCTGGAACTAGGAGAGTTAGTGGTCGCAGCCGATTCACGGAATCGATGATGGACCAAGCATCACCAAATGGTCCGGCAAAGCCTGGCAGGGATGAATCGTGTGATGAATCCGGCGTGATGGCCAGGAGTGCTCTGCAAAGGCGTGCGAAGGAGAGATCCGCCATTTCGACCGCGTACCTGATACCGTCGAAGACCACGCGCTGCCTTGCATTCAACTGCTGAGGCAGACGGCGGAGCGGCGACTCGCTCGAGATCAGATTCGTCACCCGAAGATTCCCCCCGAAGCCCCGCGCTGTCTACCGACGCGCCGACAAGCTGGGGACGCCGAAGGCGGGCGTCATCTTCATCGGCTGCTAGGCGCCCCAGTGATGGCCTTCATCCGCCCGCCACCGAGCCGACCAAACCCACCAGGGTTGCGTCCCCACGTGACTGAAAGGCTACCTGATCGATCCGGGTGTACTGGAAGCGCTTGCCGGTCGCCTGGCTGACCCGCTGGCACCACTCGCGCATAGCCTCGTCCTTCGCGAGGGTGCCCTCCCATACGCGGCCCTTCGTCTCGATGATCCAGTTGACCTCGCCTGTCTTCTTCTGTACGACCACCCAGTCGGGATGGTAGAAGCCGATCGCGCCGCTCGGCTTGAGGTAGTCCACGCGGAACTGCGTGCCGGATTCGCCCTGTTCCGTGGTCCCGAGCGAGGCAAAGCGCAGGACGTCGGGCGCCTTGTCCAGGAACTCGGCGAATCGGCGCTCGAAGTCGTTGTAGGTTGCCACGTAGTTGAAGACCGTCTTCTTGGCTTCCAGCGGCGGCAGGTTCCGGCGCCAACTGAACGGCTTGGTCTCGGAGAGTCGGAAGTCGGCCTTCTCGAACTCGATCGCCCGGCGCTCGACCGTCAACTCGGAGATCTTCCGGGCGAGGTACCTGGCGATGCCTTCCTGCAACTCGATCCTCGCGAGATGGGACCGCACGGCTTCAGCGTCGAGGTCCACCGGGCGGCCAAAGCAGCAGCCCGCCACATAGTCCCTGACCACGGGGTAGAGCTCGGCGAAGCGGTTCGGGAGCTTCGCGCGGTCGATGACTTTGTTGGTAATGGATGCCAAGAGGTCTTGTGAGGGCGGGAGCTCTCCGGCACCGATCTCGGCCTGGTGCACCTCGGTCTCGGTCGTTGCAAACTCGAGCCTCAGTCTCACCCGGAACGGCTCGTCGAGCTCTTCTTGGTCGTAGATCGCGTCCAGTTTCTCCGCCCTCAGGTCCCCCAGCTTGCAGATGTCGTGGACCAGGCTCGGTTTGGTGATGGGGATCGCAATGTCGTAGGCGAGCCGCCCCTGAACGGGGGCGATGATGACCGGAGGTGGAGGATCGGTCTTGGTGCTGGCGACGCCGACGCCCTCGGCTTCGAGCTGATCGCGGAGGACCTTGAGCAGGTTACGCGTGCCCAACACCTCCAGCGTCTGTGTGCGGTCGGGGCTGATCCGGGTCATGAGCCGCAGGCCGCGGCCGACCACCTGTTCGGGCAGAATCTCGGCCTTCGCGGTGAAGGGCCGCAGTCCGAGCACGACGCTGACGTTGCGCACGTCCCAGCCCTCGCGCAGCATCATGACGCTGACGATTGCCTTCACTCTGCTCTGCGCCTTGTCGATGTCGCGCGCCACCTGGCGGGCCGTCTCGAGGTCCTTCTTGGTGATCTCGCCCTTTTCGTCGGTGTGGATGAC
>CAZNRD010000140.1:0-2451 GCA_964575425.1 uncultured Anaerolineaceae bacterium
CTCCGCCCGCAGCCGTTCTTCCTCCTCCTGCCTCTTCCTGGCCGCCTCCAGCGCAACCGCCGCCGCTGCCCCACCCCACAGCACCCCCGAGGACGGACCCTGACTGGCGCCCACGCTCTCAGCCTATGGTTCCAGCGGTGGACCTTCAGGTCCATCATTCACGGCCTCCATCGGGACCACCGGGAGGCCACTAAAGGGCGAATTGAAAGGTATGCGCGCTGGAAGGAGAGTGCCGGATAGCATCGGCCTCGACCCCGCGGGCAGGCTCCGGGATTTCGGTGGCCGGTGGTTGGTGGGTACGCCATGGAAGTCGGCGTCTCGCTGTTGGTGAAGCTGACGCAGAAGTGGGCCCTGCCTCAGCCGGATAAGGCGCGAGGGGTCATTCAGGAGTCTGCCGATCCAGCGTGTCGACCAGTTACTTGCGCGGGCCTCGACGACGCCGAAGATAGCGGGAGAGGGCCAAGCCAAACCACGCCCCCAGAGTCCCGGCGAGCGCCATGAGCGCGAACTTGCCCCAGTCCATCCTGCTCACCTCACCTGGCCGCTTGCGGATTTCTCCTTCAGCCTCCACAGCACAACGTTGTACGAGGCCACGAAGCCGCAGCCCACCGCCATCACCGACCCGAGCACTGCCATTCCCAGCATCGTCGGCTGCTGTCCGAGGAACCTCGATCCGTACATCCCCCACGCTGCTCCGAGCGTTCCGGCCGTAGGCGCTACGGCGAGCAGGAAGGCCATGAAGACTCGGCCGACGCGCGTCCGGGGCGCAGTTTGTTCGGTCCACAGGAACATGGAGAGCTTCGGAGCCGTGAAGGGCAGGAGCGCTGCCACGATGACCGCCCCCCACAAGGGAAAAAGCCACTTCCACGTGATGGGCAACGCCGCCAGCCATGCCCGACTGGCCACAAGCGCGAAAACACCGGGCAAACCGCTGAACGCGAGGGACGAGCGCGCCCACAGGTTATCCCTGAAATAGATCCATAGCGTTGCGCCGAACATCGCCAAGAACAGGGCACCGCACGCGACGAGGGCCCACCCTGGCACATAGGGCGGGACAAGCAGCGGCAAGGCGGACCATGGTAACCAGACAAGGCCCAGAGCCACGACCTTCCAGAGAGGCCAGCGATGGACTGGCAATGAACCTCGGCCCTTGCGACGCCCAGCCATGTCATGATCCTCCTGTGCTCGGACTCGCCCCGGAAGGCTTGTGCCCTCGGGTCGATGGGTAAGCCCAGGTGCCCCAAAGGATGACCGAGTGCACCACAATCACCCACTCCCCCCGAACAGGCGGCCAATGATGCCAGACACGGCCTGCCCCAGCGACGTTGCTGCTCCCCGAACCGCCTCGGATGCCCCCTGAGCAGTCTGCACGATCGGTTGCACGACACGCTCCTGGACAGCAGTGGCCACCGGCCTCGCAACCGTTTGCCCCACGTATCCCGGTAGGGCCCTGGCGATGGTCCCGATGTTGTGCCAGACACCTGCCTAGGCATCCAGTCCATTGCTCACGGCCTGCTTCAGCCTCTGCCCTGCCTGAAAGTGATCCAGAATCGCGCTGATCCCGGCGCCGGCAATCGCCGTTCCCACAACGGCAGCTGACAAGGGAAGTGACACGCCTGCCGAGCCGAATAGCACTACGCCACCAGCCACAACAGTTGCCGCCGTCAGCCCCGTGCCGACCGTCATAACGAAATCGACGCCGGTCGAGACCCAGAACTCCTTTCCAAAGCCCTCCCCCCGATGCTCTCCGAGGGTGTAGTCATACAGATTCCCTAGCACCGAGGTTGCCAAGCCGACACCCAGGTTCCCTCTCGAGAACACGCTTCGAATTCGGCCCAACGCGGTGATCTCCCTCACCGTTGACGGATTGTAGCGCGTCCCGAGGAAGCCGAACCGCTGCCGGAGAGGAATCCTCCGTCCAGTTGGAATCTGCGGGGAAACTCGAATGCTGAGATGGCCGGATTCGAGCTCATGAAAGCTTACCGCCGATGCCTGACGCGCCTCGCGAAGTGTGCGCAGCCATCTCAGCCCACGAGCTATCCAGCTTCCCTGCACATGTGGCAAAGCCGGGGCTGCCGATACCGAATGCGGCATGCGCGTGGCATAGGGTGCGGGCGTGGGGATCGGCGCGGGTTGGGGCGTGACGTTGGGCGTGGGTGTGGTTGTCCTTCCAGGTGGCTCGGGCGTGACAGTCGCTTGGCCCGCATCCGTGATCGGTTCATCCAGCCTCGCTCTCACCGTCTGCTGCTGACCGTCCTGCCGCAGCCCTCGCGCCGTCTCCTGTCTCGGCCGCGTCGTTGCGGCCCGCGTCGCGGTTTCCTCAGCGGGCGTCCCGGGGGACACCAATGGGCCTCCTGCCCTTCTTCTTGTGTGCTCCACCTCCTCCAGGGCCTGCACTTTCCGCTGGTCCGGCGTCCTTCGGCCAGACTCAGCTGCCGCCGCCATCGCCGC
>CAZNRD010000141.1:0-2418 GCA_964575425.1 uncultured Anaerolineaceae bacterium
TCCACAACACACACGCACGGCTGTCTCCGGCCGTCTACTACGCCTGCAGGGATGCGGGAGTGCCCGTCGTGCAGACCCTGCACAACTACCGCCTGCTCTGCCCAAATGCGCTCTTGTTCCGCACAGGACTGCCTTGCGAGGATTGCCTGGGCCGTCTCGTGCCCTGGCCAGGGGTAGTGCGCCGGTGCTACCGGGGCAGCGTAACCGCGAGCGCGGCTGTCGCCACGATGCTGAGCGTACACCGGTTGCTGGGCACCTGGACGCGCAGAGTCGATCTCTACATCGCACTCACAGAGTTCGCCCGTCAGAAGTTCATCGAGGGCGGCCTGCCGCCGGAGAAGATTGTCGTCAAACCCAACTTCGTCCACCCCGACCCCGGGAGGGGGGACGGCCACGGCGACCACGCGCTCTTCGTCGGACGGCTGTCACGCGAGAAGGGGGTCCTGACGCTCGCAGAGGCCTGGCGGCGGCTGCCCGGCGTTCCGCTCAAGATCGCGGGCGCAGGCCCCCTGGCGAACGAGGTGGCGCGCCTGGCCAGCGGAATGTCCACAGTCGAGTTGCTCGGCTGGCAACCCCGCGATCAGGCACTGGCCCTGATGAAGGCTGCGCAGATGGTTGTGATCCCCTCTGCGTGGTACGAGACTTTCTCCCTGGTGATTGTCGAGGCCTACGCCTGCGGAGTTCCCGTCGTGGCGTCTCGGCTCGGCGCGATGGCGGAGATCGTCCGTGACGGCGAGACAGGACTGCACTTCGACCCCGGAGATCCAGAAGACCTGGCAGCCAAGGTCGAGTGGGCCTGGACGCACCCCCAAGAGATGAGGAGAATGGGCGACAACGCCCGGGCAGAGTTCGAGGCGAAGTACACGGCAGAACGCAACTACAAACTGCTCATGGAAGCCTACGGGAAAGCCATCGAGCACGCCAGAACACGGACCTGACTCATGACGAGAGACATCAACGCGGCCTGGGTGTCCGCCGCGGATCCCGAGAGGAAGGCTCAGGAGTGGCGCGGCGCGGGTGCCAGCCGATACATCCTGGGAGTGCGTGTTGACGCCACGACACTGTCAGACGCCGCGCGGCAGATCCTCACCTGGGCCCGCTCCGGCGAATCGCGGGCCATCTGCGCCGCAAACACGCACATGGTGATGGAGGGCCACCACGACCCTGTGTTCCGCGCGGCAGTCAACCGCTGCGACTTGATCATCCCGGACGGAATGCCGCTTGTGTGGGGGCTGCGGCTCCTTGGCGCAGGGACTGCAGCACACGTGCGTGGCACCGATCTGTCGTTGAGTGTACTGAGCGGTGCCGAGCGCGAGGGGATCCCTGTGGGGCTCTACGGCAGTACCCCTGCTGTCCTCGGTCGTCTGCTCGAGACGCTCCGCCGGCGGTTCCCCAGGCTGCGGATCGCATACGCCGAGAGCCCGCCGTTTCGGAACCTTCCCCCAGAAGAAGACGATGCATGTGTGGACCGCATTAGTGCGTCGAGGGCTCGAATACTGCTCGTAGGTTTGGGATGCCCAGGCAGGAGAGATGGGTCTTCACCCACGTTGGCCGGGTTCAGGCGGTGATGCTGGCGGTGGGGGCTGCCTTCGACTTCATGGCGGGCACAAAGCCCCAGGCGCCGCGCTGGATGCAGCAGTACGGGCTCGAATGGCTCTTCCGCCTGGCGACGGAGCCACGAAGGCTCTGGCGCAGGTACGCGCGGCACAACCCGCGCTTCGCATTGCTCTTCGCCTTGCAGTTGCTGCGCGCCCGGCTCGGTGTGCCGCGTTTTCGCCCTGGCATGGACTGACACAACTGCGCGTCGGAGTGGAATGATGCGAATCGCCCTCATCACCGGCATTACCGGACAGGATGGTTCGTACCTGGCCGAGTTCCTGCTGGACAAGGGCTACACAGTCCATGGGCTCGTCCGGCGGTCCAGCACGTTCAACACTGATCGCATAGACCATCTGTACCGGGACCCCCACGACCCCCTGGCGCGCGTGTTCCTGCACTACGGAGATCTGACCGACGGCACGGGCCTGCGGCATGTGCTGGAGCGGGTGCGGCCGGACGAGGTGTATAATCTGGGCGCCCAGTCGCACGTGATGGTCTCGTTCGTGCAGGCCGAGTACACGGCCGATGTAGTGGCGACCGGCACGCTGCGTCTGCTCGAGGCCCTGCGGGACCACATGAAGGTCACGGGACGCGAGGTGCGTCTGTACCAGGCGGGTTCCTCAGAGATGTTCGGTGCCTCTCCCCCTCCCCAGAACGAGCGGACGCCCTTTCATCCCCGGAGCCCCTACGGCGCCGCCAAGGTAGCCGCGCACCTCTACGCGGTGAACTACCGCGAGGCGTACGGCATGTTCGTAGCCAACGGCATCCTGTTCAACCACGAGTCCGAGCGGCGGGGCGAGACGTTCGTGACGCGCAAGA
>CAZNRD010000142.1:0-2405 GCA_964575425.1 uncultured Anaerolineaceae bacterium
ACATGCTCACCATTATTATCAGGAACCTGGCCATGAATGCGATCAGATTCAGCAACCAGGGAGGTGAGGTCATCTTGGCCGTTCGCCAGGAGCCCGAGCACCTGGTGCTGCAGGTCGTTGACCATGGGATCGGCATCCCGGCGGAAGCGATCCCCAACCTGTTCCAAAAGTTCTACCGCGTCCGCGCCACTGCAGAGTCGGGCATTGAGGGCACAGGCCTGGGGTTGGTGCTGGCCAAGCAGGCCGTGGAGGCCCACGGCGGGACTATCGGGGTACAGAGCACGCTCGGCGTCGGCAGCACTTTCACCGTGCGCATACCATGGCAGGAGCATCCCATCGAGAAAGCGATACGGTGTGCTGTCAAATCGGCTTAAGGGCCTTTTCGGGCCGTAGGAAGCCGTTTTGCAGGCGCGTCGAACAAAGGTCTGCCATGGAAGCACCTTTACGACAGCAGCTAGTTGAAGCACATGGCCAGGCGGCTGGGGCCTGGATAGTGGCCGGCGATGGGCGCTAGCGCCTCCTTGGCTGGTACGGCTGGTTGGTCGTCAGCAGCCGAACGACCAGTCGGACCAGCTTGCGGGCGGTTAGGACGATGGCCCGCCTGTGTTGGTGCTTGCGCACCTCGTTGTACTTGCGTTCGTAGTAGGCGGCGTACTCGGCGTCCCGCATGCGGACGGCGTTAGCCGCCTCACAGAAGTAGTAGCGCAGGTAACGATTGCGGGCTCGAGTGAGCTGGGTATCCTCGGCCTCAAAGTCGCCCGATTGGTGCTTGCGCCACTTGAAGCCGGCGAGCTTGGCCACCTGGGCTTGCACGTCACCGTGGAAGCGCGAGAGGTCGCCGATCTCGCTGAGGATGCCTGCCGAGAAGACGGGTCCAACGCCTGGGATGGTGTCCAGCGTCTGCGGGATGGTAGCCATGAGGTCGGCAATGGCCGCGTCGAGGCGCTTCTCCTGCTGCTCCATGGCCGTGATCTGCTGCAGGCTGAGCTTGAGGATGAGCTGGATGGGGGCTTGCAGGGCCTCGGGCAGGGAGTAGGAGTCGCGGGCCACGCGCTGGAGGCGGCGGGCATTGTCGTTGGGATCGGCGAAGCGGCCCTTGCCTTTGGCATCGATGAAGGCGACCAAGTCGTCGAAGGGCAGAGCGGCGACCTCCTCGATGGAGGGGAACTCCTGGATCACCGCCCGGCTGGCCGCGCCAAAGACGTTGCTGAAAGGGCGCTGGTCCTGGTGGGGCTGGTCGCCGTCGTGACGGGTGTACTCGCTGGCTTTGAGGTAGAGGATGCTCAGGCAGTGGGCTTTCTCCCGGGCCAGGTTGTGCACGACATGGTAGCGGTAACGGGTGAGGAAGCGGATGGGCAGATAGGTGTCATCGCGGCGAAAGGGTGCCGGCAGATCCCGGCCCATGCGCAGGCGGTCGGCAGTGACGAAGGCATCGTAGGGATCGCTGTGATCGTCGTTGGCGTAGGTCTCCTTGAACTTGGCCGTGAGGCGGGGGTTGATAGGGTAGAGATGCAACGGCCAGCGGTTCAAGACAGGGTCCTGGCTGAGGGTCTGGAAGAACAGGAACCAGTACCAGCCGGTGGCCTCCGAGGCGATCTCGATGCGGTCAAAGCTGCCGGCCTCGACAGCCTTGGCCACACGCTGCACAAAGGCCTGGGTACCAGGGCGGTTGTTGTCGACGGTGAAGCGTCGGCCAACCTCCACGCCGTGCCCATCCATCAGGCAGACGGTGTTGGTCCTGCGGTGGGGGTCGATGCCCACCAGGAGGGGGTTGGACATAGACCGTGCTCCTTTCCATGACTGCCGGTCGTCCGCCGCAGGGAGGTGGAATCCCTGGCGCCCGATGAGAGCAACAGCCTCGTATAGATCAGAACTCGCCCCGCGGTGAGCATGCGCCACGGGTCTGCTGCCCCGGGTCACCGTGGGGTGCGCACAGGATACGAGTTGGAAGTGCCCATCGGGCCGAGGGGCGCATGCTTTCGCAGAAGACACCCGGACGGGCGCAACGAGGAGGCAATGCGCTGCCCTCCCTGGGCCAACCCCCAGGATGCCAGAGATTCCGTAGTAGTCAAGTTGGGGCGGGTTGGCGCCTCAACACACATATAATACGAGGAGGTACGGCATGTCTAGGCGAGATAGTGGTGGTCTGGAGTTTCTGGCCGGCCTGTTCATCGGTGGCGTAATGGGCGCCGTCCTCGGGATCATGTTGGCCCCTCAGTCCGGCGAGGAGACGCGCGCCCAGTTGGCCGAACGAGGGATCGAGCTCCGCAGCCAGCTGGAAAAGCGCGCCGGCGAACTGCAGCAGCAACTGCCCGCCTTTGTGGACGAGCAGCGCGCGCGCATCGAGGAAGCGATTGAGAAGGGCAAGGAGGCCGCGGCCAAGAAACGGCAGGAGATCCTCTCGC
>CAZNRD010000143.1:0-2376 GCA_964575425.1 uncultured Anaerolineaceae bacterium
CAGGGGTTCGAATCCCCTCGTCTCCACCAACCCAGTCAGGATGCGGGTTTCAGCCATCGGTGAGCCTCCAAACCCTGCCGAAAAAGCAGAGGTTCAGGAGGTGTTCCGATGGAGCGGCAGGTGGCGCACAGCCTCGGGGAACCGGCCGAGGCCTTTCTGTTGTCCAAGCGGGTCAGCGGCCTCTCACAGAAGACGCTGGAGGTCTACGGGGCCTGGCTAAAGCAGTTCAACTCGCAGGCAGGGAACCAAGTGGATACCCTGGCCGTTCATCGGTTCTTCTCAGGACTCCGGGAACGGGGCCTCTCCCAAACGAGTATCCATCAAGCCTACCGGAGCCTCAAGACGTTCTTCAGGTGGACTGTGGAGACAGGGATGCTTCAGGCCGACCCCATGAAGGGCTTCCGGATTCGCATCCCCAAGACGCTGCCGCAGGTGCCCACGGAGGAAGAGGTTCGCCGGGTCCTCCAGCAGTGCCCGCAGACGGTTGTAGGCAGGCGGAATCGTGCCCTCATCTTGGTGCTGGCGGATACCGGGCTGCGGGCTTCCGAGATCCTGCGGCTACTGGTCGAGGACTGGAATCCGTCTGAACGGAGCCTGTTTGTCCGCAGCGGCAAGGGACGCAAGGACCGAGTAGTATTCTTATCGCCTACCACGATGCGGGCTCTGAAAGAGTGCTTGGGGATGCGCTGCGGGTTCGCTTCGGAGGAGTTCCTGTTCGCAGACCAGCGGACTCGACCGTTGAAGCCCAGGCACTTGGTCCAGATCCTCCACCGTCTGAGCGGGCAGGCGGGGCTCCTGGCCCACCGGAGGATTCATCCCCATGCCCTCAGACACTTCGCCGCAACCTCCTGGCTGCGGAACGGGGTCGGCCTGGATGAGGTGCGGAGGCTCCTCGGGCATGAGAGCCTGAATACGACACTGCGCTACAGCAGCCTGGTCGGCGCAGACTTACAGCGCGCTCATCGCAAGGCCAGCGCCATCGAGCGGATGCGCCTGGAGTAGGCGGATGGCCGGGGCCCGAGCAGCACGAAGCGTTCGCGACGAAGATCTTCCCAACAAGTGATCGAGCGGGCTGGCTCGCCGAAACTTGACATTGACCTCCATCTGGGTGAGCCGCGCATACCGGAGCGTCATCGCCAAGCCTGTATGACCGAGCACCTGCTGGACCAGCACGAGATCGCCCGTCCGTTTCAGGAGGGTGGTCGCGCAGTAGTGCCGGAGAGCATGGGGACCGACCTTTCGTGGCAGTCTGGCTCTTAGCGAGAGGCGGTGCAGGATGTGCCTTGCGTGGCTGGCCGTCAGGGGTCGGCCCTGGCGGTCGCAGAACAGAAGGTCTGCCAGACGGACAGGGTGAACCTCGCGGCGTGTCGCCAGCCAGGCCCGGAGCAGCCAGGCGGTCTGATCGCCGAAGTGCCCCGTCCTATCCCTGCCGCCTTTTCCGCCACGAATGCTGAGGGTGCCTGTGGTGAAGTTCACGTCCTCGATGCGGAGTCGTAGCGCCTCACTGATCCGCAGGCCGCTATCGGCAAGTAACCCAATCAGCGCCCGGTTCCTTCGCCCCTCGAAGGCATCCGCGCAGACATGGAGCAGCGCGCGTACCTCGTCATCTTCAGGCACGCGGGGGAGGTCCTGAGGAACGCGCATAGTCACCCCGCCCATGGGATGCTCGGCCAGCAGCCCCATCTTCACGCACCAGCCGAAGAATGTTCGCAACACGCGGTAGGCCTGGTGCACGCTGATCGGCTTCATGTGTTCACGGAGAGCCCCAAGATAGTGCTCCACCGCAGGACGCCCGACCTCGGTGAGAGAGCAATCCCCAACGGCGTGGAGGAACCGCTGAAGCTGGTAGCCGTAGACCTCCATCGTCTTTGGCGAACAATTCGCTGCCCTGCGGCTGAGCAGAAACGCCTCGATAGCCTCGGTCAGGCTCGTTGGTGAAGTCGGTCCAGGCCCCCGAGAACTCAAAGGCCACTGTGACAAGCTTCGCTGCTTCGAGTAGAGCCCGCGCATAACGCCCGACCACGATCCTCACCCAAAAATGTGCCTGAGGCGGCACACTGGGACTTGCGCAAAGTTGACGCCGATATGGTCGAAGCGGCCTCTGCCGGTTCGCGGAAGTGGCGGTTACAGTCCCACCGGCTGAGCACCTCTTCCAGCGGTTCGCGCAGGGGCTCCTCCAGCAATTCGCGGAGCGGCTCCCCCGGCGCCGTGTACCACGCGGCCATCGGAAGACACTGTGGGAGGCCTGGCGGATGCGATGGTGGCTCCCTCATGACCCGCAGCGGTACACCCTGCGGTTCTCGGTCGGGAACCGCAGGCGACGCTACCTGGCGCTGACCTGGCCCGCGTGGGAGCAGGCGACGAGAGATCAGGGCG
>CAZNRD010000144.1:0-2362 GCA_964575425.1 uncultured Anaerolineaceae bacterium
CAACTGCGCTGGCACCAGGCGGCATGAGATTCGGAGTTACAATGGCTCCGCCAGGCGAAACGGAAGCAGGCTCTGCGGGGACGCAACCATGCCGAGGGATAGCCTGGCGGGCTCATCGAGACGATGCAGAGGAGCGCGGAAGCCAGCTTTCGCGCTCTCCCCAAAACCACATCGGATCGGTAGACCCCGATGCCTTGAAAATCCCCGCCCGAAGGGCGGAATGCTCACTAACGGAGAACGCCCCTTCTCCATTTCACGCTGAGCCGGAACACCCTCCAGAGCTTCGGACGGAATCATCTTTGCATCCCCTCCCCGGTCGCGCTGCGCGCTCCACGCCACCAGCATCAGGCAGGCAAGCGACACCGATACCCCGGCAGCGACTCGCAGCTTCATGACTTGCCCCTCTGTCTCTAATTATCGCAGGACGCTCCCGATTCCGTGCCGTACACCGAACCGCGACTGTCAGGGAGCGGCCTACTCGTCGCCTCGATGTGAGTCCAGGAATTCCTGATCCACAGGCTTGCGGCCGCGGAAGCCGGCGTTGACCTCGTGCCAGAAACGGATGCCGTCCTCCCCTTGTTTCCAGCACAGGCAGACCTCGCGGCCCTGGTACATGGCCGGGAAGTCCACCAGGCCCTCCTCGAGATCCTTGAGATTGCAGCCGTGGGCCTGCACGGCTTCGATGGCTTCCTTCAGCCGGCGGGTGAGGGTCTCCTGCCGCGCCCGCGCCTCGGTGAGCCGTTGGCGGCGGACTAGCGCTCCGCCCGAGAGGCTGACGTGGCGGGCGACGTCCGCCAGTTCTTTCACCACTTCAGCCAGATCGTCACGCAGGGACATAGCCAGGCTCAGATCCCGGCCCACGTCCTTCAAGAGTGCTTCGGCTTCCCGGAGGAGAAAGTAACGGGCCACTTGCTAGCTCGCGTAGCGCCTCTCGACGTAGTTATCGACAATCTCCGTGAACTCCTCCGCGATTCGCCCGCCGCGCAGCGTGGTCACAAGACGGCCATCCACATAGACTGGCGCCTTGGGCTCCTCCGAAGTGCCAGGCAGCGATATGCCCACGTGGGCATGCCGGGACTCCCCCGGACCGTTGACCACGCATCCCATGACCGCCACCTTCAGTTCCTCGACACCCGGGTACTTCGTCTTCCAGACGGGCATCTGTGCGCCCAGGTGGGCCTGGATGCGCTCGGCCATCTCCTGGAAGAACGTGCTGGTGGTCCGCCCGCATCCCGGACACGCCGTCACCTGCGGCGTGAAGCTCCTCAGGCCCAGCGATTGCAGGATCTGCTGCGAGACCCGGACCTCCTCGGTGCGGTCGCCGCCAGGGGCCGGCGTGAGAGACACGCGGACCGTGTCCCCGATTCCTTCCTGCAACAGGATTGCAAGCGCCGCCGTGGAGGCCACGATGCCCCTGGAGCCCAAGCCGGCCTCGGTCAAGCCCAGGTGCAACGGATAGTCGCAGGCGGCGGCCAGCGCGCGGTAGACTTCGACCAGGTCCTGCACCGTGCTGACCTTGGCGCTGAGGATGATACGGTCGTGCCCCAGGCCGTAACGCTCCGCGGCGCGCGCCGATCCGACCGCGCTGGCGACCATCGCGTTCAGCACGACGGCCTTAGCCTCGCGCGGCTCGCTCAGGCGGGAGTTCTCGTCCATCATGCGCGCCACGAGCGCCTGGTCGAGCGATCCCCAGTTGACGCCGATGCGCACCGGCTTGCCGTACCGGATGGCCGCCTCGATCATGACGCGAAAGTTGTCGTCGTGCTTCTTGCCGATGTTGACGTTGCCCGGATTGATCCTGTACTTGGCCAGCGCCCGGGCGCACTCCGGGAACTTCTCAAGCAGGATGTGTCCGTTGTAGTGGAAGTCGCCGATGAGGGGGACGTTAACACCCAGCTTGTACAGGGTCTCGGCGATGCGGGGCACGGCGGCCGCGGCGGCCTCCGTGTTCACGGTGATCCGAACCAGCTCCGACCCGGCGCGCGCCAGTTCCATTACCTGGTTCACCGTGGAGGCCGTGTCGGCGGTGTCCGTATTCGTCATGGACTGCACGACGACGGGACAATCGCCCCCGATTCTGACGCCCCCCACATCCGTCACGACGGCCTTGCGCCGCAGAGCCACGGCCATATGCCTTCATCTTAGCCTTTATTTCCGCCTGCCTACGGACCACACCGGGCCGCGGGCGCGAGCGAGCGGGCAGCTTCCTTGCCATGCCGCTACTCCTCCCCGCCCACCTTGAGTACGGCGAGGAACGCCTCCTGGGGGATGTCCACGCGGCCCACCCGCTTCATCCGGCGCTTGCCTTCCTTCTGCTTCTCGAGCAGCTTGCGCTTGCGCGTGATGTCGCCGCCGTAGCACT
>CAZNRD010000145.1:0-2357 GCA_964575425.1 uncultured Anaerolineaceae bacterium
CGGGGTTCCCGCGTGTCCAGATCACCTGGAACTCGCCCTTGATCAGCGCCGCGGCGGCGATGACTTCTTCGGCGATATGGGCGAAGACGATCCGTGGAACCCCACATTCCGCAGGTCGCGGAATGGAGTTTGGCGATTTTCCGGAGGGTCATTGGTAAGCCCCCGCGGGCACGCCCAGGAGTTCGAGGAGTGTGCGTTGGAGTGGTGACAGCTCGATCGGGAAGGCGATGATCTCCTTCTTGTGCTCGACCTCGTACCACCGTACGTCCCGAAAGGCCTCCAGGATCCGGGGACAGGTTGGGGTGGCCGTGGGCCGGTCTTCCGGCAGGAGGGGCAGCGTCTTGAGACCACGCCGGCGCATGCCGGTGCGTACCTGACGTTCTAGCAGGCTGGCGACTGACAGCGCGATAAAGTAGGCGTGGATCAAACCCGCCGCCCGGCGGGGCTTCTTCAGGTACACTGGGGCGATCTCCAGGTCGGTCTTCAGCAGGGAGAAACGCTTCTCCACGTAGGGCTGGAACTTGTAGATCGAGAGGACCTCGCGCTTGGGGGTCTTGGCGAGATTCGTCACCAGCGGGAAGACGCCATCGGTGCGCCGCTCTCGCGCCAATGCCTGCGCATCGTGTCGCACCTCCAGCGTGTAGGTGATGCGCCGCTCCACCCGGACCGGCGTCGCAGCCGTGGGCCGACCGCGTCGCAGATAGCGCCGGAGGAACCGCACCTTGGGCGTGACGGTGACCTGCAAGAACGGCCGGGTGCCGGTCTGTCGGAGAATGCTCGCCACCGCGCGATGGATCGCCCCTCGGGTCCGATCCCGCCGCCGGGGGAGGTTGTCGGCGAGCTCCCGCAGCGCCGCCTGGGCCTGCGCAAGCCGCCGCTGGCGCGCCAACGCGTCCTCGGCCGCTTTCTGCGAGCTCCGCACCCAGATGATCCGGTACCCGTCGGCGGTCGTGTCCACGCCCGCACAGCTACTGAAGATGTCCGGAGCCGCGTCCTTCCGGCGGTGATTAGGGTGCCGCAGGATCCGATGCCACCGGATCCCCTGCTCCCGGAGCCGGGCGCGGAACTGCCGGTCCTCCTTCCATGTCCGCGGCATCACGGTGACAAAGTGTCCCCCGTACGCCGCGATATGCCGCAGGTTATCGACCGTGCAGAGCTTGCTGTCGGCCACGTAGATGAACTCCGCCCGCCCCAGGATCGCCCGGAGGGCGTCCACGGTGCTGCGGTGCACGGTGTCGTCGGTCCGGTTGCCGCTATACACCTCGTGCCACACCGGCACCGCGCCATCGGCGGTGGCCGTCAGGCCAAAGACGAGCTGCTTGAGGTCCGGGCGGTGATCCTTGTTGTACCCATGGATGATCTGCGGTGCCCCGTGGGCGGTCGCGTAAGCGCCGTGAAACGTGACCGTGGTCGTGTCGTGGTGGAACCGCTGGGTCTCCAGCTCAAACTGCTTGATGAGCCGCAGGGCCAGGCGGAACCACAGGCTGCGCCCACGTTCGGAGGTCAGCGCGTCCAGGGCACGCGCCACCCGGTCGTCATTGATCGCGGCGTGCTGGGACGAGGTGAGCCCCAGCACCTGCGGCTCCAGGGGTGCGAGCCACGTGGCGATCCGGTACAGAGGACCGGGGGAGACCAGGAGGTTGTGGACCAGCACGGCGAGCGTGCGCGCGTGATCGACGACCCCCTGGCGCGCGCCGCCCACGCATCCGCGAACAATCGGCTCCAGCGCGAGGCGGTCGAGAAAGTGGGCGATGATCGGATGCGGCCCGAGCTGATGAATCCGGTGGACCGCGCCCGGCGGCGCGGCTCGGGGACGTCCAGCGCCGAGCCGGAGCGTCACCCGCCTCTGACCCCGGAGGAGCCTTGACGAGGCATATGACTAGCAGTATTCTAACTGCTAGATACCTACCTGTCAAGCAGGGCCTGCCCAACCGGTGGACACCCGAGGGCCATGGCAGACGCGCAGCGCCGGTACGAGGCACTCAAACAGGAACTGGGAGGCTTGGGGTTTGTCCGCCCGGGCAGCCTGGTGCGGCGTTTCATGCCCTGTGGCCGGCCCGGCTGCCGCTGCATGGCGGATCCGCCTCGCTTGCACGGCCCCTACTATCAGTGGACGTACAAGGTGCAGGGGAAGACTGTCACCGTGCGCTTGACTGAGGCGCAAGCGCGCCTCTGCGAAGCGTGGCTGCGGAACCACCGTCGGCTGCGGGCGCTCGTCAGACGAATGGAGGCCGTCTCCTTGCGCGAAACCAATCGGCTCTTACGGGCGGCAGCAAAGCAGGGGCGACCGGATTAGCAAGGCGTGCCGCTCCTCAACAAAATCCCCGCATAAGGCTCGCAGACCTGCGGAATGTGGG
>CAZNRD010000146.1:0-2245 GCA_964575425.1 uncultured Anaerolineaceae bacterium
CCCCAAGGATGGCCCCGATGCCCCGTTCTCGCTACCGCCGTTGTCTCACATGTGTCTGAACGCAATCAGAGCCCAGGACGAGGGTGTTGAATAACACCTGCGCGAATCGCCTGCTGGGCGGTGGGGTTAGAACGGAGGGGAGGGTTGCAGCCCAGCCGACGGGAGGTGGCCGTGAGGGGGGAACGGTTCCAACAGCAGGAGCCGGGGTCGTTCTTCGGCGACTTTCTCTACCAGCAGGTCGTGCCGCCAGACCACTTCCTGCGGCGGCTGAAGGAGGTCGTCCCCTGGCAGCGCTTCAGCAAGATGCTGGTGCGTTTCTATCTGGGCAAGGCTCGCCAGGGTCGGCCGCCCTACGACTCGGTCGTGCTGCTGAAGATGCTGCTGGTGGCCCACCTGTACAACCTGTCGGAACGGCAGACGGAAGAAGTGGCGAACTACCATCTGCCGGTGAAGTGGTTTCTCGGCCTGGCGGTCAACGAGCGAGCGCCGGACCATTCGACCCTGACCAAGTTCAAGGCCCGGTTGCTGGACCGGGCCAAGCTGGAAGCGGCCGAGGACTTGCTGGCCCAGATCGTGGCCCTGGCCCGGCAACACGGCATCCGCTTGGGCGGTCTGCGAGTGATCGACAGCGTGCACACGGAGGCCGACCTCAACCCGGAGGAGGACAGGCGGCGTCAGCAACGCCAAGGCCAGCCGCCCCGGGATGCCGACGCCCGCTGGGGGGTGAAAGGCAGCCGGCGGGGGCAAGACGAGCAGGGGAGGAAGGTCAAACGCAAGGAGTACTTCTTGGGCTACCCTGGCCCGACCACCAGGGCAAGCAAAGCCCACTGCAGCCTGAACGCCGAGAGCGAGTTGATCACCAGCGTCCTGGTCACCCCGGGCAACGCCCCCGGACGGGCAGCAGCTGCCGGCTCTACTGGAGCGCGACCTGGCCCAAGGCCTTCCGATGACCATCGTCGCCGCCGACCGTGGCTATGACGATGGCCACAACCACTTTCTGCTGGCGTCCAAGGGACTGCACTCGGCCATCCGCCTCAACGACTATCGGACGAAGAAGAAGGACCCGAACAAGGAGGTGTGGGTCCAGCTGCGGGCGACGCCGGAGTATCAGACGGGGCAGAAGGAGCGCTACAAGATCGAGCGCAAATTCGGTGACGAGTCCCGACGCTCGTCCAGGGAAGCCAAGCCCAGCCACGGGTTGCGTCGCTGCCGCTACCTGGGCTTAGCCAAGTACGGGCTGCAGGTGTTGCTGACCGCCATCGTCTTGAACCTGAAACGGATCGTCAGACTTCTGACGGGGATGAGGTCGAAACCGCCGGTGGTGGTCAGTAGTTGAAGGGGTCGGGGGGTTGCAAGGACAGGGCGGAGAAGGGACTACCAGGGGCCAGCAGCCGCCTGACAGGTCCCGGAGGCCTGGTAGGCTAAGCCCCAAAGGCCACAGGCCGAGAGGCTTCGGCCCTGCGGGGAGGGGGTTTGATTCCTCGGTCCCCGCGTTATTCCACAGCCTCCAGGACGAGGGTCTTGACTATCCACTAGCAATCTCTGACCTCGCGCGCAAACCCTCCTTCACCCCCATCCCCCGAACCCCTCTGGGTGCCATGGCGCCTAGTTGTTCAACGCCCACGCAAAAGCCGCCTTGCATCTTCCCCTGGTGCCTGCCTGAATACCGAGTTCCTGCTTGACCGGGCACGAGAATTCCCATACTATGCAATCGACCGCGAGACGAGAGGACACCTGAGCGGCCGAAGCTTCCCCCGCCGCATCCTGGCGGGGCTTGCGTTTCTGGCGGCGCTCGCCGCCACCATGCCCGCACTCGCCGACTACCTCGGGCCCAACCGCAGGGTCGTCGAGCAGGTCCAGGTCCGCAACCCCTCGGGGGACTACTGGACCTGCCGGCATCGCAACTACTCCGTGGCCTGCATCCTCTACCACCCGCAGAACCCCTGCCCGGATGCGGGAGGGTACCACCCGGCGAAGGAGCAGCAGTCGTACTGGTGTGGCTGGCCGACGGACTACCAGAACTACGTGGGCTGCGGCTGCACGGCCTCGTACCGCTACGAGACGAGAGAGTACTACCTGCCTGAAGCCACGGTGAGCGGCTCGGTCGGCTGCGGCACGCCGGGCAGCGCCGGCTGGTGCCGCGGTGGGGCGGCGCTGTCGCTCAGCGGAAGCGAGCCTCTGAGCGGGTACAGCATCCTGGCCCTCGAAGGGACGAGGAACGGGGAGACCTTCGCCTGTCCCGGTT
>CAZNRD010000147.1:0-2220 GCA_964575425.1 uncultured Anaerolineaceae bacterium
GGCGGAACGGGCCAACTGCGGCTCGACGTAAACCAGGCGCACCGGGCGGCGCTGGCGGGTGTACCGCGAGCCGCTGCCGGCGTTGTGCTGGCGCTCACGCCGCAGGGGATCGGTGGTCCAACCGGTGTAGTAGCTTCCATCCGAACATTCGACGATATAGCAGAAGAACGCCATATTCGTTCAGGATTGATCTTTGGGTTTGGGACGAATCCCGATCAGACGGCCAAGCATGCCTGCGCCGGGTCTGGCCTCAGCCCGTGGCAGGTCCCAGTTGGCCTGCTCGCGCTCAGCAGCCCACAGGATGCGCGCCTCAACCAGGCGCTGCATCAGGCGGGTGAGCTCTTCCTGATCGCGGGCATCCACCAGGTCGCGCAGCTCAATCAGGGCAGTGATCAGGTTGTTCAGCACGCGCAGGGTGTTCTCGCGGTTGAGGATGGCGGTCTTGCCCAGGACTTTTTCCTCGTTCAGGTTCAGCGCGGGGCTGGTGGCTTCGGCATAGGCGCGGCTGGCGACCTTGCGGGCCTGGGGGGCAGCGGCGATTGACGCCGAGTGCCCGGCGGAGTATACTAGTGAGCGTCGCATAGTGAGGGTAACGGTCATAGGTCCAGCCGTGGGCGACGGAAGAATGAGAGCAGTACTTCCGATCGGCTCCGCGCATTGCTGAACGAATTGGTAACGGCCTGGCGCAGATGATGGATATCATTGGGAATGAAGTTAGCCAAATCGCCATACTTGGTGTGGTTCCACACCATTTCCACCGGGTTCAGGTCTGGCGCATAGGGTGGCAGCCACTCGACCTCGAACCAATCCGGATGGGCTTCCTGCAACAAGCGGATGCCCTTGCGATGCGCGTTCAAGCGGTCCAGCACGACGATGAACTTGCGCCGCAACTGCCGGTGCAGCAGGGTCAGGAAGGCGATCACCTGCTCAGAGCAGATGTTGGCCTCATAGATTTGAAAGTACAAGCCCAGTCGCCGGCGCCGCGGGGAGACCGTAATGGCCGAGATCACCGACAACCGATCCCGGCGGTCCCAGCTGTACTGAACCGGCGTCTGGCCGCGCGGCGCCCAGGTGCGGCGCACGACCGGTTGCAGCATGAAGCCACTCTCGTCGATCAGGACAATGCTCCAGCCGTGCTCGGAGGCTTTTTTTTGACCTGCGGCCACGTTTCGTCCCGCCAGGCGGTAATGGCACCTTCGTTCCGCTCTCGCGCGCGGCGCTCAGGTTTCTGGGGACTCCACCCCAGGTCCCGCAGGAGACGCCAGACATGGCCCGGGTGGTACTCGACCGCGAAGTGCTCTTTGATCACCTGGGCCACCCGCTCCAGCGTCCACAGGTCGGTGGTAAAGCCAGCGGCCAACGGGCCTTGCCGCAAGAGCGCCACTAACCTCTCTTTCTGCTCCACCGAAAGCCTCGGGGGGCGACCCGGATGGGGCTTGGCCTGCAGCGCCTCCAGCCCACCCTCCTCCAGGGCCTTTTTCCATCGCATTACCGATGCGGGCGCGACACCAAGCAGCCGGGCTACCTCCCGAATGCCTTTGCCTTGTTGGAGCAACCTGCCACCGATCATCCGACGAGCTTCTAACGCTTCGGCGCTACCTTTTGGTCTCATAGGCACTATTATACACCAGAAGGTGTCCATTTGAAACTGCGAAGGTCACTAAGAGAGTACCCTCTCCCCGACGGTTCGCAGGCCGAACTCTATGCGCGTCGCGAGACCGGCTGATGGGGCGGGCAAGACCACGCACGAGGAAACGATGGTTAACGATGACCTGAGCGACGCAATCGAGATCCGCGATCTGGAGATTGATGCCGAGGCGCTCATGTGCCAGATCCGTGAGCGCATCCGCCAGCGGCGCGCGGAGGCGGAGGCACAGGGCCTGGACTATGACGCCCTGGCGCTGGGTCTGCCGCTCCCGGGCGCCCAAGCCCGCTTCGATGACCGCCTGCATGCCGAGCTGCGGCGACTGGTCGCCAGCCGCGAGCGGATTCGCGTGGACCTCTCGCTCACCCCGTCGCGGATGCCGCTCGTGGCGCCGCTGGTGCAGCGGGTGCGGGCAGCACTGCACTATCTCGTCATTTTCTACGTCAACATGCTGGCGAGCCAACAGGCGCGCTTCAACGAGAGCGTGGCGCGCGTCTTGGTGAGCCTGGTGCGGGAGCTCGAAGCTGGGCCGACGGCCGCCGAGGTGGAAGCGCTCAGGCGAGAGGTGCAGGCTC
>CAZNRD010000148.1:0-2212 GCA_964575425.1 uncultured Anaerolineaceae bacterium
TTGAGCACCAGCCCGTAGACCGGGTTGCCGCCCAGCTCGATCAGCAGGCGGTGCAGCCGCCACTGGGCGCGCGTGTAGGGGCGCGGGCGGTTGGCCAGGCCCCGGTAGCCGTAAAGCTGCTGGCCGATGGCGTGCGCGTTGGCTTCGACGGCGCGGCGGGTGTGGGTGGGCGCGGCCAGGCCCCACATCTCAAGCAGATCAGGGACGAGACCGGGCAGCAGGCTCAGATCGCCCTGGAGCAGGCCGGTCAGCACGTTGAGGTTGCCGTCCGTCATGAAGTGATTGACCTGGGTTGGTTTGCCCTGCTGGATGGCGATCCAGCCGTCGCGGGCGAGGCGCCGCAGCGCCTCGCGCAGCGCCGGGCGGGCTACGCCAAGCTCCTTGGCGAGGTCGCGCTCACCGGGCAGCGTGCTGCCGGGCGGATACGTGCCGTTCAGCATCCGCTCGATGAGCAGCCGCCCGGCGCGCTCTGATGCTTTCTCGCCCTTGGGTGGGGCCATGATCCCTCGCTGGTCTTACCAGTTAACTTGAGCTAGTCTACTCTGGTCTTACCAGTCTGTCAAGGAATTGGTACAGATGGCGACCAAACCTGCCTCGCCCACGCCCGTGTCAATTCAAAAGATAATGTTACCGAAGCGGGACAGTTCGTGCAGATGAAAATGTTACCGGAGGGGTGTCCTCTCCTTTCATGGAATCAGGTGGGTTGAACAAGGTCAGAAAGACATTCTGGGAACGGTCTTCAGGAGCCGCGCCGGGCAGGGCGAAAAGCTGGTCGAGCAGGGTGTAGATGTCGCGGCGGAGTTGGCACGGGTTGAGGGAGTGGCGGAGAGCTTGAAGCTGGAGGCGCCGGGTCGGGTCGAGGCGGTTGGTGGCGCACAGGCGCTGAAAGGGGGTCTGGGCGTCACCAAAGCGGCGCATGACGTGGTGGAGGCGGCCTGTCGGGTCGAGGATCGGGGTCTTCTCAGCGAGGCGCATGACGGGCTGGAAGAGGTTGTAGTAGTGGCCCATTACCCCGTAGAGTTGGTTGAGGAGCAGGGTGTGCTGCACGGTGTCCAGGCGGTCGTGTCCCAGGTAGGCGCGGACGAGCGTGTCATTCTTCTGCTCGACGATGCGGTTGTCATTCTTCTGCCAGGCGCGGCTGCGCGTCAGGTAGATTTCGTCCGTGCGGGTTTTCCAGAAACGCAGCAGGTGGTCGCTGAGGAACTCGCTGCCGTTATCAGAATGCACCTCGCGCACCGCAAAGGGGAGCCGGTCGAGAATGCGCTCGAAAGCATCTCTGACCACCCGATAGCTGCGCCCCAGGATGGCCACCCGCTCGCTCCAGCCGGTGGCTACGTCGACCATCTGCAGAGTGTGGACATACTGTCCGGAGGCAGATGGGCCGCAGTGATGCACCAGGTCAACCTCGAAATGGCCCGGCTGCGGCTCGTCCCAGGCGATGCGCCTGGCGGGCACTGTGCGCGCCAGCCGGTTGGCCTGCTCCGGCCCCCGCCGCGGCAGACGGGGACGCTCGCGCGGCATATCCGCCAGCAGCCGCCGCACCGTCGAGACGCTGACTGTCGCCAGCTGGCTGCGCAGCTCGGCGCTTAACTTAAGCTCCCCGTGCCGCTCCAGGTGTTCGGCCATCCACACCAGACTGGGCTGCAGCCGCTCCGCGCACACCCAGTCCAGGCTCTCGGCAATCACCCTCACCGCTTCCTTCACCGCTCGCCCGTAGCGTTTCCCCCGCTGCCGCTGCCGCGCCTTGCGCCCGATCTCCCCGCCCATCAGCCGCACCAGGCTCTTGCGGTGCAGCCCCGTCACCTCCTCCATCTCATCCAGCAGCCTGCTGCGCTCAGCCCGACCCGCTTTCCGATACCGCTTCTGCATTGCCCGCAGGTACTTGTATCGCTCATCAATGGTCATGCGTTCCGTATCGGACATGGCTCACTCCGGTAACATTATCAATTGAGTGAACCATACCCCTTCGGTAACATTTTACGTGAATGAATGCGCGCGATTGACTCCTCCCGTGTGATGGCTATACTAGGGTTAAGGACAGCGTTTTCTCCACCTTCGTTCTCAAATCCCATCACTGTTGGCGCAAACGGCCTTTCCGGCCATCTGCTTCGTCCTTTCCACACACTGCTGCCAGGCACTCGGCCTGCTGTCCCTCTTCACGGCGTCGGGCCTCTTCCCGGCTGGTCTGGCCGGGAGTGTCCTGCGCGTGGGT
>CAZNRD010000149.1:0-2197 GCA_964575425.1 uncultured Anaerolineaceae bacterium
CGACCGCGCCTTCATCCGGCTGGGTGCCGGCAATGCCCGGCCGGCCGAGGAGTGAGTAGGGCGAATTGGCGATTCGTCCACCTGACGGGTGAGGGAGATTTGCCCGGTGAGGAGTCACGATGAAGGGTAAGTCTGTGAAAGAGAAGCCGCGAAATAAGCCGGCCCCAAAGAAACCCAAGGCCGGTCCTGTGGAAGGGAGACCTCAGAACGCACCCACGCAGGAAACGCCGGCAGGCAAGCTGGCGCACAGGATATTGGCAAGCCAGCTTGCCGATGAGAGGTGGAGGAGTTACCTCGGGCTACAAGGTGTGCGTCCGACCATCGGCCTGTTGACCAATCGGCTGGACGAGCGTTACCAGGCCGAGGTAATAGACGGGATCATCGGCGCGGCGGAACGGTGGGACGTCAACCTGTTGTGCATCTCCGGCAGGGAGATATATTCAACCGTTGGGTTCGAAAGACAGGGTAATATTCTCTACGACATAGTTAGTCCGGAGAACATGGATGGGCTGCTCTTCCTGGGGAGCACGTTATGCCACTTCATCAGCCCCGAAGAGGTCACGCGCTTCTGCGAGCGTTACCGCCCCCTGCCGATAGTGAGTATCGCCCGGCTGGTGGAGGGCATTCCCAGTGTGCTGGTGGACAACGCCAGTGGTATGCGTGATGCGGTCGGGCACCTCATCGAGGCCCACGGTTGCCGCCGTATTGCCTTCATTCGTGGCCCAGAGGGCAGCATAGAGGCAGACTTGAGGTACCGTGCCTACTGTGATGTGTTGGCCGAGCACGGGCTGCCGCTCGATCTCGACCTGGTGGCGCCCGGTGACTTTAGCGCAAATTCGGGGGTGGAAGCCGTTTCCCTGTTTCTCGACCGGCGCGGGGTGGATTTCGATGCCATCGTTGCCGCGAACGACAACACGGCTCTGGGCGCATTGGAGGCATTGCAGGCGCGGGATATACGAGTACCCGGCCAAGTGGCGCTGGTGGGGTTCGACGACGTGTATATAGCCAGGGCTACCACACCACCCTTGACCACGGTGCGGCAGCCGTTGTACACGTTGGGGTGGAGAGCGACCGAGATGCTGTTGGCGTGCCTGGCGGGCGAAGAAATACCGCAACAGGTCGTAGCGTTGCCCGCAGAACTGGTCGTGCGCCGCTCCTGCGGGTGCATCTCTCAGGCAGTGATCGGGGCTGCGGCGGAAGGGCCTGCGAGGATACGGACATCGTTCAAGCAGGCGCTCCTTTCCCATCGCGAGCGCATCGTGTCCGCTGTGGCGCAGGCTATCGAGTTGCCTTCCGAGCAGGCGGCTCTTGAGCAAGCCGCGCGATTGGCGGACGCTTTTGCTGCCGACCTGACAGGGGAAGCGCCGGGAACCTTTCTGCCGACCTTGGACGAGTTGTTGCAGCCGGCCATCGTAGCGGGTGGCGACGTGACCTTATGGCAACGTGCACTTTCCATCCTGCGCCGCCAGGCTTTGCCTTTGCTGTCCGGACAGGCCCTCTCACAGGCCGAGAACCTCTGGCAACAGGCGCGTGTACTCGTGGGGGAAGCCACACAGCGTGCCCAATTCTATCAAAAGCTGCAGACGGAACAACTTCTCCAGCGGTTGAACAATATCAATGAGAGCCTGATGACGACTGCTGGTGTGACGGGACTGGCAGACGTGATGGCACAGCAGCTGCCACGGCTGGGGATCAAGAGCGGTTACCTTTCGCTGTACGACGGGCCGGGAACCCCTCCAGAATGGTTGCGGTGTGTCCTGGCCTACGACGAGCGCGGGAGGATCGAACTGGAGGCCGACGGGCGGCGCTTCCCTACCCGTCACTTGGTGCCGCAGGGTTTGTTGCCTGGTGAGAGACGTTATACGATGACGGTCGAGGCGCTCTACTTCCGCGAGCATCAGTTGGGGGTAGGGCTTTTCGAAATGGGGCCGCGAGAGGGGACTGTGTACGAGACACTGCGCGGCCAGATCAGCAGCGCGCTGCAGGGAGTGTTGCTCGTGCAACAGTTGGAGCACCGCGCACTCCAACTGCAGACTGCTGCCGAGGTCTCGCGCACCGCCACCGCCATCCTCGATCCGGACGAATTGATCCGTCGGGTCGTGGAACTGGCCCGCGAGCGCTTCGACCTGTACTATGCCGGTTTGTTTCTGGTGGATCAGACCGGCGAATGGACCGGCGAGCCGGGAAAGTGGGCCGT
>CAZNRD010000150.1:0-2188 GCA_964575425.1 uncultured Anaerolineaceae bacterium
CACCCGTTTGCATCGTCCGGATCCACGTAGAAGGGCTGGGCAGCGGCAGCCAGTTCCTGCCCGGTGGCCGTCAGCAGCCGCGCCTGGAGGTGGAACTTGCCGGGTGCGCCGAGTGTTGCGGTGAGGTTGTCGAGATACGCCGATATCTCTTCCTGAGCGGCCGCGGCCAGGTTGACAGGAAAAGTCTCCTGCCAGAGGACGCGGGTAGCGATGGGTGGGCGGTAACGGGCCGCGCCTTGCCAGGAAGCGGCAATCCAGACTTCATCGGGGTCCGGTCCGACGGCCAAATCCCGAATATCCCCAGGAGACATATCGCCCGGCAGCGCGAGCATCTCGCCTGCGCCGGTCGCCGGGTCGTAGACCTGCACGCCTGCGTTACCGATAGCCCATACGCGTCCATCGGCGGCGACGGCCAGACGATTGATCTGGTCGCTTTGCAGGCCGCTGTTGGCCGTGGTGTACGTCAGCCAACTACCGGCGTGCAGGCGGCTCAGGCCATTGCCGGCTACCCAGACGTCGCCCGAGGCGTCTACGGCCACGTCCGTGGGGCTATCGGTGAGCAAAGGGCTATTGGCGGTGGTGTAGGTGATCCACATTTTGTCGTTGGCGCGCAGTTGGCTCAGACCGTCGCCGGCGATCCATACGTTGCCGGCAGCGTCTATGGCGAGGCCGGTCGGCGATTCGGTGAGCAGGCCGGAGTTCGCCGTGGTGTAAGTGATCCAGGTATCACCGGCGCCCAGAACGCTGACGCCGCCGCCGCGATAGTCTCCGAGATCGTCGTCCCAGACCGGGTGTGTAGCGAACCAGACGTTGCCCGCCGCGTCCGGCGCGATGCGGACGACGTGGTCGCGGAGCAGGCCGGAATCGGCGGCGCTGTAGGTGAGCCAGGTATCATCGGGGAGCAGCACGGCCAACCCGGTCGACGAACCGTAGCTATGCGGGCTAAACGCGAGCCAAACGCGGCCATCAGGATCTACGTCCACGTCGTTGAGCCACTGGTCCGAGACCGGCGGGCCGAAGGTCTGCCAGACATTGCCATCAGCAGATAGACGATCCAGATAGGCGACGACGCCCTCGGGCGTCGCTATCGTCCCGAACCAGCGGTTGCCGCCGGCATCGATGTCCATAGCCCGCACCGAGCTGCCGGAGAGGCCACAGCCCGGATCGTCTAACAGGCAACGCTCCCAAGCCGGACCGAGCCGCTCCTCTGCCTGGACGATCTCGAGCTGGAGTTGCGCGGCGCTCAAGGGGCGCGGGCCGTTAGCGATGGTCGCCGCCGCGTCAAGGGAATCCCAGAAGGTATAGCGTTCTTTGTCGGTGGTTGCCGTCAGACCGGCGGTCACGCCGTCGATCTGCACCAGTCGCCAAACATACACCGGTTCCGCGCCGGGCAGCGCGGCTTGCGCCAGCAGCGTGTACGTACCGCTGCGCGCCTGGTCGGGTACGGTAAGCGCGAAGCCCAGCTCGTTGCCGGCCTGGAGGACAACCTGCTCCGTCAGCGCCGCCAGAACCAGGCCGCGCGCGTCTGTCAGTTGCAGGGATACGACGGCCTCCGCGTCCACGCCGCCGGAATTGTGTAAGGTGAGCGCGAGCGTATCGCCGGCCGTCGCCGCCGGCGGCGCATCGTTGGCCCACTCCAGCCGGGCCGGGGGCACGACGAGTGGGGCGGCAGGCGTTCCCCACACGTCCCCGGAAGGCAGCGTGGCGGTAACGTAGAGCGGGTACGATCCGGCGGCTACGTCGGAGGGCAGAGGGATGTCCCAGGAAAGCGCGCCCTCAGCGTCCGGCTCCAACGTGAGCGGTTGGGTGTAAGTATAGGGAAGCGTGGGCGCGGCGAGGGTGACGGTGAGCGGCAGGCGGAAGGGGCCGGCATTGTCCAGGATGAGGGCGACGGCGGCCGTCTCGCGGGCGCGATAACTCGCCTGGTTCAGGTATGTTTGCGCCAGGACAGCAGCCGGCCAGGCCGTTTGCTGCCGGCGCGCGCCGTACTCGTCGGCGGCGTCGAGCGTGAGGGTGTACACGCCGAAGCGCAGCCAGGGCGCGTCCAGCGACAGGGTGAGGGACTGAGAGGCCAGTGGGGCCAGGGTAAAAGTCGTCGTGGTTATAGCAGTGAAGTCGCCGGAGGAGGTCAACGTGAGCGTCAGCGCGCCTGAGGTGATGGGCAGTACGCCGGTATTGGTGAGGGTGA
>CAZNRD010000151.1:0-2176 GCA_964575425.1 uncultured Anaerolineaceae bacterium
GATGAAGGGTCCCTTCTGTTTCGTGTTGACCAGCAGAGGGTGCCCCGCCGGATGCAAGTACTGCATCAAGCACGTCTCGTATCAGTACTCGGTCAGGCTGCTCAGTCCGGAGAGAGTGCTGGAGGAGCTTCGCGTGCTGTATGCCAGGGGGATCCGCAATATCCACATGTACGCGGACCTTTTCACCGTCAACCGGGATCAGGTTATGGGTATCTGCGAGGCCATCCTGAAGGAGGGGCTCAAGCTCAGGTGGACCTGTAACAGCCGCGTCGACTACGTGGACGAGGAGATGCTCAGGCTGATGGGCCGGGCGGGTTGCTGGATGATCTCCTGGGGCATCGAGAGCGGCAACGAGCTGGTCCTCAGAAAGGCCGGCAAGGGCGCCAATCCCAACAAGGCGCAGGCAGCCCTTACGTGGGCCCGGAACGCCGGGATCCGCAACTGGGGCTACTTCATCATCGGTTTGCCAGGTGAGACCGTGGCGACGATCCGCGAGACGATCGACCTGGCCAAGCAACTGCCGCTTGAGCTGGCGCTTTTCCACGTGGCCGCCCCGTACCCGGGGACTCCGTTCTTCTTCGAGGTGGTCGAGAAGGGGTGGTTCAAGGAAGGCACCAGGTGGGAACAGGTGGACATGGACAAGGAGACCGTCTTGCAGTACGACAACCTGTCCTCCGAGGACCTGTTGTACTGGCAGCGGCGGGCGTTCCGTGAGTGGGCCTTCCGGCCGGGTCCGGCCTGGACCTACGTCAAGATGCTGTTGGGCGACTACCGCACCTTCAAGCGCGCCCTAAGGGTCGGACTGGAACACATGCAGTGGGCGCTGGGCGGCAGGCGGCAGGCCAGCCGGGCTCCGGCGCCGGCGCGCGACGCAGCACTTCAGAGTTCATAGCGAGCGTGTCCCATCCGCAGCGAGCTTTGGAGTCCCCTATGAGCCCCTGGGCCGCCGCCAGGCTCCTGGGGCTTACATGCCTGGTGGCGCTGTCTGTGTGGGTGGGCTTTGCCGTGCCTGCCCACACATATCAGAAGGCCATGCTGGCGGCGCTCGTCCTGGTGGCGGGGTTGCTGGCCGTAAGCGTGCAGTCCGGATACCAGTTCCTGGGTCTGGCGGTCCTGGTTGTGACGGCCGTTGCGGCGCCCTACCAGTTCGGCGATTCGGCCAGGGCCCCTCTGAACATCGTCTTTATCCTGGCGGCGTTCATAGCCGGCATGTGGACCGTGAGCGTTGCGCTGCGCCGCAGGACCGAGGTGCTGGAATCATCCCGGCTGGTGCTTGCTGCCCTGGCGTTCGCGGCGTGCGCGGTGGGTTCCTTCGCGTATGCCCAGTTTCCGCTGCGCCACACTATGTCCGCGCCGATTGGAGCGCAGGCGGCGCAGCTCATGATCATCGGTCTGTCTGTGGGGTTGTTCCTGATCGTGCCGGACCTCATCGGAGACGTGGCCCGCCTGAAGCGGCTCGCATGGCTGTTCGTTGGCGCCGGAGCAGTGGTGCTCGTGGGCGCCGAGCTTGGCGGGCGGATCCTCGGCGGTCCGTTTCAGCAGGTAGCCAGGATGGCGCACACGGAGACAATTGGCAGCGTCTGCTGGACCTGGCTGGTGGCGATCAGCCTCAGTCAGGCGCTCTTTAACCGCGGGATGGGGACCATGAGCAGGCTCATGCTGGCCTCGATCACGGCACTCGCGCTGTTTCGGGGGCTCGTTCTGGCCAGGGCATGGGTCTCGGGTTGGCTGCCGCCGCTGATTGTCGTCCTCGTGCTGCTGCTTTTCCGCGTCCCTCGCATGGCCGTTATTACCGGCGCGCTGGCGGCCTTGACCTTCCTGTATTTCGCGCCGGGCATGACCTCGATCACCCCGGAGCAGGAGGGGTACAGCGCCATGACGCGCATGGAGGCGGCGCGAGTCCTCTGGCCGCTCATCAAGGCCAACCCGTTGCTTGGGCTGGGTCCCGCGAACTACTACCACGAGGTCAGCACCAGGCCGATCCTGGGCTGGTACGTCCGTTTCAACTCGCACAACCAGTACCTGGACCTGGCAGCGCAACTCGGCTTCGTGGGGGTCGCCCTGTTTGGCTGGCTGATGTATGAGATGGCGTCCGCGGCCTGGAGCTTGCGCAGGCACTTCCACCGGGACTTCGGCGAAGCCTACATCCTGGGGGCGTTGGCCGGCCTGGCAGGCA
>CAZNRD010000152.1:0-2155 GCA_964575425.1 uncultured Anaerolineaceae bacterium
CTAAGCTGGGCTAACCATGAGTTCGAGCCGACTCGCTTCGCTTGCGGCTCAACTCTAGTTGTGCCAATTGGCAGGTACCTGTAAGATGAGGAGAAATCCTCGCTCGAACAGGAGGCTGCCAAATGATACGACAAACTGCACGTGAACAACTGGATAGATTGACGGTCAAGACGCTCGATCAGGTGTTCATCGCCCGCGCCCAAGAGGGGCTGGGATGTTCTCTCTTCGAGGCCCAGGCGCTGACCGACCTGGTCAAGGAGGTCTACTTCCCCTGGCTGTCTCGCCCTGAGGCTGTCCAGGCCGGTCAGCTAGCGCTGACGGCCGTCTCGGCTGACGAACCGCCTCACAAGCCGCTGTCGCGGTGCAAGATGGTGCCGGTGATCCTGACCCTCTATGCAGGAGAAGAGGATTACAAGTTCCGCGTGGCACAGGGACAAAAGCAGGGGATCACCGCTTTGCGTCGCCGTCAGATTGCACGCATGGCCCAAGAGGCTCTGGACCAGGGGGCGCTTCTCACGGCGGAGGATTTCGCCTTGCGCATCTTCAACTGTGGCTTGCGCACCATCAGCCGGGACTTGCGGGCACTGGCCGCAGAGGGCATCACCGTCCCGCTGCGCTCCCAACAGCAAGACATGGGTCGGGCGATCACCCATCGCATCCAGGCGGTGGAGCTGTATCTCAAACGCTACACCTTCACCCGCATCAGCCAACGCATCCGTCATTCTCTCTCCTCCATCGCCAACTACGTCGTCACCTTCACGCTCGTGGTGGCGCATACCCTCGACGGCCACTCTGTAGACGAGATTGCCTTCCTGATGCAGATTTCCCCTGCCCTGGTCCGCGCCTACCAGGAGCTGTATGAGCAGTACAACACAGCGGAATACCGGGAGCGCATCGAGGAGCTCATCGCCACGGTCAAGAGGCGAGGGTTTCGCCCCAGCCAGTTGGAGGAAGGGACTGCCGCCATTGAGGCGGAAAAAGGGGGGCCGGGACGATGAGCAAGTTTCAAGAGCACTACCGCGAGCTCCAGTACCGTCCAGAGGCGGCCAAATCGCTGCGCAGCGTGCTGTACAGCTTCATCAGGCGCGAGTTTCCACGCCTGGGAGGCTCCTGGGTGGTCTGGACACTGGTGGACAAGGTATTGGAGATCGTCGATTCGTATCGTTTCTTCTACCACAAACTCAAACCAGGACAGGTCGTCTGGCCGGCGGTGGCCGTCGAGGAGCGGCCGGTCTATCGCAAGCCGATGTGGCGCACTCGCCAGGTGCCCGTCATCGTCACCATCGTCAACGAGGATGACATCCACGATCTGCGCAACGGGGCGGAGCGCTATCAGGTGCTCAAGCGAGCCATTGTCCGAGCCGCCTTCGACGCCTATGCCCAGGGCGGGGTGTTGACCTGCACCGACCTGGGGCTGCTGTTCAACCGCAGCTACAATCGCGTGGCCGCCATCATCCGGGAGTATGAAGCCGAGAGCGGTGACATCGTGCCACGCCGGGGTAACGTTCACGATATGGGGCGCACGGTGACCCACAAGCGCATCATCTGTCGCAAGGCCTACCTGGAGGGCAAGCCCACGCCTGTCATTGCCCGTGAGACGTGTCACTCCCCGGAGGCCGTCGATCACTACGTGCTCGACTTTGCCCGCGTCTATTTCGCTACCGTCCAGCGGGGGATGAGTATCGAGGAGACCGTCTTTGCCATCCAGCGCCCGCGCTACCTGGTCGAGGAGTATGTGCGGATGATCGAGGAATTTGGCCTGGATGAGCAAAAGGTGTATGATAGAGCCGGTGTGCAGATGACCGTAAAGGGTGACAGGATTGAGCCTGACGTAGGGGAGATCACCTGCCAAAATGAAAGACGAGAACAGGAACCCATCGCCGGGTAACGGCTCGACGAAGCGGCCTGGGCAATTGGTTGGGTCGTGCGCTCAGCGCCTATCCCTCAGCCTGTTGCGCCTCCGCTCTAGTCTGACCGAATCCTGCTCCCGCCTTCCCTTTGGGGTGGGAGTATAGTACACCAACTTACGCGTTCGGTCAAACGGAGGAAGATCACGACTTGTTGCCAGATTCGGACGCGGTACACGCCAATTGGCACAATCTCACAGGCGTTATGCGGCGCAAACGCAAGAGGGATTCCAGAGTTCATCGCCGCG
>CAZNRD010000153.1:0-2126 GCA_964575425.1 uncultured Anaerolineaceae bacterium
GATCTATGCGCACGCGCAGACCCTGCGAGGGAGCGGTCAGGTCGACGACCTTCACAGTAAGCCCTCAGTAAGTAGGTGGATGCCTACATCATAGTAAACCATGTTCTACGGCCCCGCACAAGGAGCAGCCTGCCATGGCCTCGAGCAGGGCCTCCGGACACCAAATTGGATACTGTCGGAACGGTCCAATTGGCTATTTACGGCGAGGTAGTCGGGCTGCATACTGCGCTTGGATACATCCGATGGGGTGATTCCGATGCCGGTCACAGTAGATCGCGCGAGTCAGATCCCGGCCTACATCCAGATCCGAAATCAGATCCGCGAGCAAATCCTTCGCGGCGATCTGCCCAGAGGATCACGCCTTCCGCCGGAGCGACGGATGGCCCAGGAACTTGGCGTGTCGCGGACGACGATCGTGGGCGCCTACAACGAACTGGCTGCCGAAGGCCTGGTCGAAGCGCATGTTGGGCGTGGCACGCTGGTCACAGGGTCTCCCCACGGGCTCGGGGGCGCAGGGCCGAGCGCGGCGCCCCTGGCCTGGGCGGCGCACGTAACCAGCCTGGGGAAGCGGCTCCAGGAGGAGGTCCCGGCAGATGTGGCCGAACTGGGCCGCCTGTGCAATAGGCCCGACGTGGCGCAGCTGTGCAACGGTCGGCCTGACAGCAGGCTCCTGCCGCTGGATCGGATCAAGGAGGCGACCGAGGCCGCGATGCGCAGGGCGGGCGTCGAGGCGGTGAGCGTCGGCCCGAAGGAAGGCATCGCCACCCTGCGCGAGGTGGTTGCCGCGCGCCTCGCCAGGTCAGGAATGGTGGTCGAAACCGATCACGTGGTCATAGTCAGCGGGGCGCAGCAGGGACTCGATTTCCTCGTGCGGCTACTGGCCGAGCCCGGGGACACCGTCATGACAGAGGCGCCGACGTACATCGGCGCGCTCGATACCTTCCGGGCAGAGGGGCTGCGCGTTGTCGGCGTCCCGGTGGACCGGGATGGAATGGACGTGGACCGGGCCGAGTCGGCCGTGGCCCGGTATCGGCCGCGGTTCATCTACACGATGCCCAACTACCAGAACCCCACAGGGGCGCTGCTGAGCGTCAAGCGAAGGGAGAAGCTGCTCAACCTCGCGCAACGGTACCAGGTTCCCATAATCGAGGACGATCCGTTCGGCGAGCTGTACTTCGACGAACCGCCGCCGGTGACGCTGCGGGCGCAGGACGACAGCGGCCACGTGCTCTATCTGGGTACCGTGTCCAAGATCCTGGCCGGGGGACTACGGGTCGGCTGGCTGGTGGCGCCGCGCCCGATCGCAACGCTGGCCTCGCGGCTGAAGGGGCTGAGCGATTCGCAGTCCGCGTCGCTCAGCCAGCACGTTCTGGCCGAGATCCTCGAGCGCGGATGGCTCGACGAGCACGTGACCGCATCGAAGGCCGTCTATGCCGCGCGCTGTCGGGCCATGGATGCCGCGCTGCAGCGGCACCTCCCCAGGGATGCAACGTGGAGCACGCCCCGGGGAGGGATGTTCACGTGGGTGGAGTTGCCAGGGCAGGTGGCGGCGCAGGACCTCCTGAGCGCGGCCGGGCCGCGGGGCGTCGTGTTCCTGCCAGGGCATCTTCTCTACCCGGCGGGCGGGCCTGCCAACACGTGCCGGCTCAACTTCAGCGCGCCGGACGAGACCGAGATCGAACGCGGGGTAGAGGTGATTGGATCGACGCTGCGGCAGATGATGCGCCGGCGTACCCAGAAGTCAGCAGAGGCAGCCGCGATCGGTCCCATCGCATGAGCACGCAGGCAACAGACAGACAAGGAGGAAGGCGGCATGTTAATTCATTCTCCGTTCGTGCTGGAACAGCTCGCGCACCAGAACGTTAGAGAAGCCCTCAAGGAGGCGGAGGCCAGGGCATTAGCGGCCAGGGCGCTACGGACGCTACCCAAGGCAGAGGGGACCGACGCCGGACCGGCGGCCTCGAGACACCCTCACCTGCGCCGGCTCGTCGGCGGCATCGGGCGGCGTCTCGTATCCGTGGGCCGCAGGCTGGAGCAACTGGGTTCGCCCTCGTACACCTGAGAGAGCGCCGTCTGTCGCGGCGGCGCTCTCTGCGCCCTACCCCATCCCCAGGCGCGGATCCAGC
>CAZNRD010000154.1:0-2120 GCA_964575425.1 uncultured Anaerolineaceae bacterium
GACTCTGCCGCCTCCTGGGCGGGCACTTCGCTGCACACGCGAGGCCTCCCTGCGCCAGGAGCGTGGCAGGACCTGGCCTTTCGGGGCACGAAGCGCGCACATGGCACCCCAGCGCTCTCCAGAGTCTGGATGCGAAGGAGCGTGATCGGATGCAGGACAAGCGGCAGTCCTGGAGCCTGGCGTTGTTCGTGGTGGCACTCCTGCTGGCCGTGTACGTCTACGCGGCAATGAAGCCCCCGACCCTGTGGGGGCTCGCTCCCATCGTGCTCTATGCCGTCCTGGTTCTCCTCGGCGTGGACGTTGTGATCGCCACGCTGGCGTCCCTGATCACGGCGGTCGTGATGACCGGGACAGCGCCCAAGGCCTTGGCCGGGCTCATGGCGGAATCGCTGGGCTCGTTCATCGCCGTGGTCGGATTGATCATCATGCTGGGCGGAGGGCTCGGCCAGGTCACAAAGGAGACCGGTGTGGCCGAGTATCTCGTCCGCACAATCATCAACCGCATCGGGGTCAAGACCCGGACCCAGGTGCAGATCGGCGTCATGGTGACGTCAACGATCCTCGTGGGTGCGCTTGGAACCCTGGCGGGCGCCAACGCGATCCTCGCGCCGATAGTGATCCCGATCGTGGCGGCTGTGGGCTTCACACCCCCCGCGCTTGCCGCCATGCTCCACGCGGCCGGTGCGCCCGGTCTCTTCATCGGCCCCTTCACGCCGCCGGTAGTGACCCTGACCGGAACCGCGAAGGTCGCGTACGTACCCTATCTGCTGGCTGCCGGGATTCCCATGGCCCTTGTGACGTGGCTGACCGGGTTCTTCATGGTCAGGTGGATCCAGCGCCGGACCGAGGGTGTCTACTCCTACGATGAGTCGGACATCGTCAGGGAAGACCGGCCCCTGCCTCCTGAGGCTCGAACGGGCACGTGGGTCTTCGTCTGCACGCTGATCATCATGGTGATCTACGGGATCACGATCAAGGCCGGATACTCGTACGCCCTCCTGGTGATGCTGGTGGCCTCGTTCACCACCGGGCTGGCCGTGCGCCTTGGGCTGGTGAAGATACTGCAGTCGATTTACGTGGGTGCGTCCCGCCTGATCTGGCTGTTCTTCCTGTTCTGGCTGTTCAACCCCCTTGTGACTCTAGTGGGCAAGACCAAGGCCTACGACGCGCTGCTGGAGGCCCTGAAGCCGCTGCTGGAGGTTGTCGGCGGCTACGGCTTCGCGGTCCTGGCGACCCTGGTCGGCTGGCTGGGTGTCTCAGGCGCGGCGGTGGCGCAGGTGGTGCTGATGAACGAGGTCTTCGGCCCCACCGTGGCGACGCTCGCCCTGCCCTCGCTTGCCTGGGTGGCGGTCCTGCTGGCCAGCTCCCAGATCGACTGGTTTGGCCCCTTCCCGAATGCCGACATGATTGGCCAGATGGGCCTGGCCCGCTCCAAGGACCTGCGCATGCAGCTCTACAATGGCTGGGCGATCATGGCGGTCAACTGCGTGCTGTTCCTGATTCTGTTCGCGATCCTGGTGTAGCCGAGAGGAAGCGATGGCTCTCCAGGACGCCCGCGAACCCATAGACGGCCTGATCCTGGGCGCGCCGGGCAGGGTGGGCCTGCTGATCAAGGACGTGGGTGCTGGCGACGTGATTCAGTGGGCGCCGGAAGAGCCGTTCCCCGCGGCAAGCGTCATCAAGGTGCCGGTTCTCGTTGAAGCCCTCCGGCAGGTTGAGGAGGGCGCCCTACGCCTCGACGAGAGGGTGACCGTTGCTGCAAGCGACAAGGTCGGCGGGTTTGGAATCCTCAAGGAGCTGGAGAGCGTTGGGGACCTGAGCCTCCTCGACCTGCTGACGCTGATGATCGTCATCAGCGACAACACCGCCGCGAACCTCTGCATCGAGCGCGTGGGGATCGACCGTGTGAACGCGAGCATGGCTTCCCTGGGCCTGCGCGGGACCGTGCTCCAGCGCAAGATGATGGATGCGGCCGCGCGTGAGCGCGGCCTGGACAACTTCACGACCCCCTCTGACGCGGCGCTCCTTCTGGAGTGCCTGGTGGCCGGACGCATCCTGACGCCAGGGCTGTGCGATCTGGCGATCGGGATCCTCCGGCGTCAGCAGGTGCGCGACAGGAT
>CAZNRD010000155.1:0-2103 GCA_964575425.1 uncultured Anaerolineaceae bacterium
GTCTTCATGATACCATGAAAATCGAATGGGGAGGGTTCGATTTTCAGGGTCGGCTATAGGTTCCTACGACGGCGACCCTCTCCTCGATGGCTCGCCCGAGTTCACAGCCGGATGCCTGGCGGTCGTCCGCAACCCCTGGCCCGGCGGAGAAGGAGACCTGCAGGACCGCAAGGGATCTGGCCGGTCAGATCGTGCGTGCCCACGCGACTAGGCGCTCGGCGTGCTTGGTTGCAGTTTCCGCATCATGCGCCCGGCACAGGCGTCCTTCGTACTCCACCGTGTTCTTACGGTCAAGCAGCGCCGCCAGACGACTCGAAGCCTTCCTGGCTTCGTCGTCTCTGGGGAATAGCTGACGGATCAGCCTGACATGGTCCATGTGCATCGGACTGATCGACCGGACACCGTGCCCTGCTACGCACGCCGAGTCGGACGCGGAGATCCCGGCGTGAACTGCCAACAGAACAGCCGTGTCCCACCGGCCTGCCGCCGCGGCTTCGAGCGCCTGCGCGAGATGCTCTTCCCCCGGGCGATACTGCGCCGCGCCTGAGCGATTCGCTTTAGGAACCGAGGGTCTTCTTCAATGACCTCTTCCCTCTCGGCCTCACGGAGGTAGCGCCAGAGGCCGTCCTTCACCGCGTTCAATGGGATCCTCTTCATCTCGTTTCCCCGCCTTCCTCCCGATTGACGGGACAGTTCAGATTCTGGGGGCCAACGGGGCAGAACTGCAAGGGGAATAGGCCTCCACCAGGCCGAATCTCTCCGGCAGGTGGCAACTTGAGATGTCAGCCAACGTTCAAATCATGCCCACTGCCCAAGCCACCCGGTCCGCGCTGGACACTCTACTGAGCGGGTCGGACAGCGTCAGGATCGCGTCCGCCTTCGTCCGGCAGAGCGGCGTGGCCGAACTGCGCCTGCTCCGCCGACCCATCCATCGGCTGCAGGTGATCGCCGGCACCGACTTCGGCCTCACCCAGGTCGAGGCGCTGGAAGCCCTCCACACCCCTCCCGACCGCGAATGCAGGCTGTACTACGCGCGCGAGGACGCGGCAGAGGGCGTCTTCCACCCCAAACTCTACCTGGGTACCGCCGGCTCGGACTTCATCGCCGTCGTCGGCTCCTCGAACCTGACCGGCCCTGCCCTGACCACGAACGTCGAGCTCAACGTCGCCCTCACCGGCAGCCTTGAGGAGCCCCTGGCCCGCGACCTGAACGGATTCTTTCAGAGTCTCTGGCAATCACGGGGCGTCGTGCCCCTCACGAAGGACATCGCCGACGCCTACCGCGTCGACCAGCACGCCCGCGAGCACCTGTGGCGCCAAGTGCGTCACTCGCCCGAGTTCCGCCGCGCCCGCGACCTCGTCCGGCGGACCGTGCTGGAGCATTTCGCCCGCGGCACGAGCCGCAAGTGGCTGCTCGTGACCTCGACGGACAATTACTTCAGATGCCTGGGGCGCAGGCGCTGGGGTGATGAGAAGTACGAGCGCATCGCCCGGATGAAGCCCGGCGACCTGTTGATCTTTTACATCAAGGGCGAACAGAAGCTCGGCGCGGTGGCCGCCGTCACTACACCCGTCTACAGCTCATCCGAAGCCACCTGGGCAGACCGCGAGTACCCATACCGGATCGACTTCGAGGTGATCGCCAGCCCTGTCTCCCCCATCGACTTCAAGCCCTTTATCCCCCGCCTTGCCTTCCTACCGCGCAAGGACGAGAAGTGGGGCACCGCCCTGCAGACGTCTTCGTTGGAACTCCCGCACGCCGATGCGCAGTTGCTGATCGAAGCGATCGGCGCCGCGGAGGTGGTGCCCGATCTGCGCCTGGCGGCGGCGGAGGGCCCGGCAGCGTATGGCACAGAAATGGAACGATCAACGTAAGATGACGACTGTCGAGGTCGTAGGAATAGACGGTACACGCGGCGGCTGGAAAGCGGTGCGTCTGGCCGGCGACAGGTTTGCGGAGGCGCGCCTCTCCTGTGAGTTCTAGGGCGCACTGGGGGATTCCCCGGGGCCATGGTTATCACCGCCAGCATCCCCATCGGGCTGCTGGCCGGTATCCTTAGGTTCAGTACCCATTCTTGGAGCAGGGGCGGACATCCTGTCTGAC
>CAZNRD010000156.1:0-2071 GCA_964575425.1 uncultured Anaerolineaceae bacterium
CAGACTTCAGGCTATGGCCTTCACGCATTCAAGGCTTCCGTTTGGAGCTTAGCCGCTTACTCCGCCACTAAGACCTACATGTTGTCGAAAGACCCTCAAGCGACGAGGCCCAGCGTTTCGATGGTGTGGCGGAGTTCCCGCTGGAGATTGTCGTAGTGGACGTCCAGCGGATGGATGCGTTTCGGCGGGCGACCCGGTGTGGGTCTGCCCGCGCCCGCCAGGACGGGCTTGAGGACTTTCTCTCGCAGAATCCAGAGCGCAGCCAGCGTCTGAACGCCGGACCTCGGGGCATGGTAGCGACGTGTCGTGCCTATGCGTCGAACCACCGCCTTGCCGCGAAGCTTGCGGAGATCATACGCTGCGTGGCGAGGCGTGTAGGATGACTCGCCGGAACCCAGGAGGGCCCGCGTTCTTGCGGCCAGATCGCCAGCCGTGAACCCGCCGGGCTGGGGCGCCAAGGCGAGCACGGCCTCGATCACCACCCGCATGCGGGGCTTCTGGATGTCCACCCCGGCCACCCGCCGCGCCCCTCGCTGCGTCGGCTGGGGCAAGGCGTCGAGCGCTCCCGCGTCCAGAGTACTGAGGTGGGCGGCATACACCACGCTGAGAAAGTCGATCACTATCCGCTGGAGTTCGGCCAGCACGATCGAGAGTTTCTCCAGGCGCTTGCCGCAGCGCAAGGCCTTGACGCTGTGCACGATGACTTCGATCCGCAGCACCCGTGCCCCCTTGTCGTAGATCTTCAACGTCAGCCGGCCAAAATGCAGCTTGAACACCGTCAGGTCGTGGGCCGCTCGATCCAGCACCCGCTCGACCCGCGGGGCCTCCCCAGAGCGGCGGCGCTGATGAGGGCGGTGGCGGCGGCCGAAGATGGTCTTCAGGGTAGGGAGGTCCAGGGTCCGTCGGGTGCGATCGATGAGCCCCTGGTAGACCTCGTCGAGCACCGTGCCACGCACAAACAAGAGGTTCCGGCTGTATTCGAGCTGATAGCACGAATACTGGTAGCGGAACCCTGAGCGCTCTTGCTCGGCCCGGCTCAGGGCAAAGCACAGGCAACTCGAGTAGACCCACCGCTCACAGACCTCGCTCAGTCGCCCTATAGCACGGGGCTCGCACAGGGCTTCCGCAAGCTGGTCCAAGGCCTGAAAGTCCGACCCTCCCACAAAGCCGTTGCCCTCCTTCACCGCGGCGATGCGCTTCTTGCAGGCCCGGCGTTCGACCCATTCGTGCCCGTTGAGCATGATCTGCACCCCGAAAGGGGGATGGCCGCTGATCTTGAAGGTCAGGTGGCCCCAGTCTTTATCGATGATGTGGAAATGGTAGTGGTTGACGTAGGGCCACGGGGTCTTCCGGGTCAAATGCGGGACTCCTTTGGGCCCTCGGCTCACTTCCCACACCAACGCTGGCGCCTTCGCCACGAGGATCAGGAAGAGCCCGGTACAGTTCGGATCCCTGGGGCGGTACTGTTCGGCCAGTTCGTGCTTACGCACTCCTGGCTCACAGTGGATGAGCGGGATCCGGTGGCGTTTGGCATGGGCGTGCACTCGGCGACTGAAGCGCCCCGCTATCCGCAGCAGGTGCTCCTGATCCAGGGTCTCGTCGGATCCGGTCAGGTTGCGCCACCAGTAGCGAAACCCGCCACCCTGCTGCCCCAACGGGAAATAGCCGTTGAGCACGATCCGATCCACACAGTCGTACCGCCCCTCCAGCAGGTCCTGGTAGTAGTCGGAAAGCTCGTCATTCTGTCTCATGGCCCTGATATTACCCCATCGAGACCCCACCGCGCCGGCTCCCTGGAAGAGGGAGAATGACGGGGCATTCTCCCCAACTGCTGCCTCAGCCGCAGCGAGGCCGCCGTCAAGGGCTCGCACAGCGAGCCGCACAGCGGCCCCAGGCCCTTGATGGCCAGGCCGAGCGGAGGCTAGACGATGCGCCACGCCATCTTCGCAGGACTCCGACGGCTCAACACAGTACATGCCGCATCGGTCTGAGATGGAGCCTCGTTGAGGTGTCGGGCTGCTCGCCCACAGGCGAGCCTCTTTTTCCAAGCGGAGTCTTGGAAAAAGCGTAG
>CAZNRD010000157.1:0-2051 GCA_964575425.1 uncultured Anaerolineaceae bacterium
CCGGTGCGGGGTTTGCCGGGCGCTCTGTAACTTTGACGCCATCGCAGTGCACTAGGGGTTGGATATGATTCACGTCACCATAGATGGACAAGCGATAGAAACTGAAACCGGCCGCACGATTCTCGAAGCGGCGCGCGAGCACGGCATCCATATCCCCACCCTCTGTTACCACGAGGCGCTGGCGCCGTTCGCGGCCTGCCGCCTGTGCGTGGTCGAAGTGGAAACGGGCCGCGGCCGGCAACTGACAGCCGCGTGCGCCTACCCTTGCAGCGATGGCCTGGTCGTGCACACCTGCTCGGACGTGGTGCTGCAATCGCGCCGCGTCACCGTCGAACTGTTGATGGCCTCGTCGGCCCACGTTCCCATCGTCCGCCAGTTGGCCGCCGAGCTGGGCGTCGGCGAGCCGCGCTTTACGCTGGAAGAGAACGACTGCATCCTGTGTGGGTTGTGTGTGCGCGCCTGCCAGGAGATCGTCGGCGTGGGCGCGATCAGCGTCGTCAACCGGGGCATCGAGAAAGAGGTCAGCCCGCCATTCCACATTGCCTCCAACGCCTGCATCGGGTGCGGCACCTGCGTTTTGGTCTGCCCTACCGGCGCCATCACCCTGGCCGACATCAACGGTAAAGTCCAGGCAACCCACGCGTGGGCGTCAGAATTTGAAGCGGCGAGTTGCCGGATTTGGGAGCACCACGCCCTGGCCCCGCGCTTTGCCGACGCTGAGGCTCTGCTGGCCGAGGCCTCGCTGTCCGAGGAGGCTGCCACGTGAGCGAGATCAGGCCGGGCGTCTTCATCTGCGATTGCGGCGACCGGATCGCGTCCCACCTGGGCTTGGATACCCTGGAGCAGGCCGTGCGCGCCATGCCAGAAGTGGCCCTCGCCCGGCGGCTGCGCTACGCCTGCTCGCCCGATGGGTTGTCGGCCATCCGGTCGGCCATTGCCGAGCACGGGCTGAACCGCGTGCTCGTCGCCGGCTGTACGCCGCGCACGCTGGAGCCGCGCTTCCGCACCGCCTGTGAAGCGGCCGGCCTGGACGGCGCCCTATTTGACCTGGTGGACATCCGGGAAGGTTGCGCCTGGGTGCATCGGGGCGAGCCTGAAGCGGCCACGGCCAAGGCGCTCGACCTGGTACGGATGGGGATTGCCCGCAGCGCGTTGCGCCAGGCGCGCCAGCCGGCCAGCGCCGAGGTCGTGCCCGCTGCGCTGGTCATCGGCGGTGGGCTGGCCGGCATGACCGCTGCGCGAACGCTGGCCAACGCCGGCCTGCCGGTCAAACTGGTCGAGCGGGAAGCGGTGTTGGGTGGGATGCTGCGCGACGTGCACACGCTCTACCCCGACCGGCGCGACGCCGCCAGGTTCATAGCCGGGCACATCGAGGCGCTGATCCGCCACCCGGGTGTCGAGGTCCTGTTGGAGAGCCGGGTGACAGGGGTTACGGGAACGGTAGGACGCTACACGGTGAGCGTCAGCGGGCCGAACGGTGACTCGACCTTCGACGTGGGCGCGCTCATCGTCGCCACCGGCGCCCGGCACGCGCGGCCCTGGGGCCTGTTCCGCTACGACGGGCGGCGGGTCGTCACACAGATCGAATTCGAGCGGGAACTTGCGCAACCTGCCGATCTGCCGGCCAACGTGGTGATGATCCTCTGCGCCGGGCAGCGTGACGAGACCGTTCCCTACTGCTCCGGTGTGTGCTGCATGGGCGCGCTCAAGCAGGCGCTGGAGGTCAAGGCCGCCAACCCGCAGGCCTCGGTCGCCATCCTCTTCCGCGACCTGTACCTGCTGGGCGAGGATATCCACGAGGGAGAGGTGCTCAAGGCGCGGCAGGCCGGCGTCGAGTTCATCCGCTATGCGCCGGCGTCACCCCCGGCGGTGACCGGCGAGGCGGTCGAGGTGGTTGACGAACCGAGCGGGACACCCCGCCGCCGTTCGGCTGAGCGCTCACGACGAAGCCTGCCCTACGACCGCGTCGTGTTGGCCGCTCCACTGATCGCGCAGTCCGACGCCGGCGTGGTGGCTCACATGCTGGGCATCACGCAGGATGCACACGGCTT
>CAZNRD010000158.1:0-2048 GCA_964575425.1 uncultured Anaerolineaceae bacterium
ACCCGGTCTCCAAAGACGTCCCCCAATTCCCGAAGCTCTGGTTGCTGGTCAAGATCATCGGGCCGCGTTCTTAGCGACGGCTGATCAGTTGGAAGAAGAGGTTGGCCCCGGCCCGCTCGATCGGCAGATAGCCGATTTCGTCGATGATGAGCAGGCGGGGGACCGTGTAGACCTTGAGCTTGTCTTCCAGCCGCCCTTCGGTGAGGGCACGGGTGAGGGTCGCGATCATGGCCGCGGCGGTGGCGAACAGCACCCGGTAGCCGTGCTCGATCGCCCGGAGCCCCAAGCCGACGGCCAGGTGCGTCTTGCCAACGCCGGGCGGCCCCAGGAGGATGACGTTCTCGCCATGCTCAATGAAGTGGCAGGTGCTGAGGGTTTGGATCTGCTTGCGATCCACGGACGGCTGGTAGGAGAAGTCGAAGCTGTCGAGACTCTTGACGAAGGGGAAGCGCGCCAGGCTGGTGCGCATCGTCACATTCTTGGTCGTCTTCGCCCTCACTTCTTCTGTGAGCACCTGGTCGAGGAAATCTGCATAGGAGAGCTCTTTCGTCGTGGCCTCCTGGAGCAGCGCCTCCAGCCGTTCCCGGCTCTTGAACAGCCGCAGGCGCTGCAAGTGCTCCTGGAGCCGCTCGAGTTGGGCCGCCATCATGCCGCACCTCCCGGGTGACACACCGCCTCGTACCAGGCGAGATCGCGGTGCTCGACCTCCGGCGGCGTGAGCAGGAGCCGAGGCTCCTGCAGGGTCGACCGCCGCTGCCGGGCGGTCCGGGCGACGGCGCCGGGCCCGTGCTCGGGCAGGATCGCCAGCTGGTGCTGTCCTGCCAGCACGCGATGGCGCGCCACCACCTCGCCGCGATGGAAGATCACCAGCACGTCCCCCTGCCGGTGCGCCTCCACGGCCTGGCCGATCAGTCGGAACGGCACCGAGTAGCGATTCGTCTCAAAGCTGACCAGGTAGTCGCTGGCCACGATCCGTGATTGCCGGGCTTCAAGGTGAAAGCTCCGCCGCGGGTTCGCGGGAATCAGCGCCCCCTGCTCACGGGCGAAGCGATCGATGGGCCGCTCGTGCGTGGTGCCATGCACCCGGAGATCGGCGACCGTGCCCATCCACTCACTGAGTTGCTCGCCCAGGTCCAGGTCGTCCCGGAACTCCCGCCCGGGCAGGAAGTTGCGGCGGAAGTACTTGATGCCCGATTCGACCTTCCCTTTCGTTTGCGCCCGATAAGGCCGGCACAGCCGGGGCTCGAAGCCCCAGAAGTCGGCAAACGCCCGAAACGTCGGGTTCCAGCTCACGCCGCTGTCTGTCGGGCGGCAGACGGTGCGGGGGCGGCCATAGAGATGCTCGCGCGTGTGGCCGCCGAAGTACTCGAAGGCCCGCTCATGGGCGTCCAAGAGATCACTGAGTGTCTCGCCGAGGCACGGGGCGTAGAAGCTGCGCCGCGAGAACCCCAGGGTGAGCACGAAGAGGTGGCGCACCACTGGCCGCCCTCCGAGTACGACGCGTGCCTGGCCCCAGTCAATCTGGCTCTGCGCGCCTGGCGGGGTCTCGAACCGCGTCCATATCAATGAGGCCAGCAGCCCCTCCTCACGCAGCGGCCGGACAAAGCGCTTTACCGTCTCGTAGCTGCCGGCATAGCCATGGTGCGTCCGCAGCTCCTGCCACAGGATCCGCGCCGAGTAGCCAACGGCCGGGGCGCGCTCCTGCAAGAAGGGCATGTGCGGCGTCAGGAGCGTCTCCACGGGCGCCGAGCGTCGATACGGCTGCCACGCCTCCTGGCGCAGGCAGCGGGCCACCGCCTTGCGATCGACGTCCAGGCGTCGCGCGATCTCGGCGATGGTCACATGGCTGGCCGCCAGCCGGTGTATCTCCCCCCATCGATCACGACCAATCATCCCATCCTCCCCGAGCGCATTCTGCTCTGGGAGTCTCTCATCCGATCCCGTCATTGTCACCCCCCTCTCTTGGATAAGAGAGTGGGGAATTCTCAGTGACCCTACATGAGGACTATTGCATGACCGCTGACAGCGCTGGAAGACCGCAGGTTGAG
>CAZNRD010000159.1:0-2005 GCA_964575425.1 uncultured Anaerolineaceae bacterium
GGAGAAGTGCATCGGGTGCCAGCTCTGCATCCGGGTGTGCCCGGCGAAGGTGATCCAGTTCCTGCCCGAGGCCAAGAAGATCCGGATGCACGTCGCCCGGTGCACGTTCTGCGCCCAGTGCGTGGACGCGTGCCCCGTGGACGCCCTCGCCGAGAGCCCGGACTTCCTCCTCTCCGATACCGACCGCAGCTCCTCCGCGCTCACGGTGGAGTAGCCGCAGCCAACCGGCGGCTCACCTGGGGTGTTGCGCTCTGGCGCGGGTTCAAGCTGCTCCCCGCTACCTTCTGCCGTCCCCGGTGTAGGATCGCAAGACCCGACCCCGCGCCCCGCCGGTGGTTCCGCTGGACGGGCGCACCTCGGTCTGCTATACTAAGACACATGGGCGAGCAAGGAGATCCACTTCTCAATTGCATGTTCTGGGAACAGGTGACCCTTACCCCTATGTGGCAGGAACAGTGGTTCGGGGGCGTTCGTTCTGCTGTTCGACTTCAGGGTCCCCCTGATCGCTTCTTTGCAGACGAGAGACTGCCGCCTATTTGGGCTGATGATGCCGATCACATCGCCAGATATGGAGGCGGTGATGAGGTTGCACAGCGTTACCTTCGCCTTGGATGGTACATTGCCTATCTGCATCACTCCCATCCGGGTGTGGTTCTCCGTGTTCTAGAAACGGCTCTTAGGGACACGCATCTGGACGTAGATACTCTGGCAATATACCTGCCTGAGCTTCTGACTCATGCCGATGGCCGTGTTCGAGGTATGGCCGCGGCCGTGACGTGGAAATGTGATGCCGCTTCGCTTAGGCATGTCCTCACCGCGCTGAGTTCCACGGGTGCTATACCATCGGGCTTCAGTCCGGCAAGTGTTGAGTTGGCGGTCCGGTCGCTGATGGAAGCCTGTCCTCCTGAACGCAAGCACCTATTTCTATCTCTGATGAAGGAACTCACAAGATGACCCTATTAAGGAAGCTGTCTAGGGCGACGATCCTGGTGAGATCAGGCGAGGAGATCTACAACGCCGTCCGTGAAGCCCCGGAGGGAGCTGTGATACAGCTTGCCGCAGGCAGATGGCATGAAGGTCCCCCGGTAGGCCTTATCACCAAGAGCCTGACACTGCGGGGTAAGGGAGCGGCGAGGACCGTGATCCAGGCGGGCATCCAGCGTCCGGTGGTCCTCGTTAGGGCAGAAGGGACTAAACCTGTGCACGTTGTACTGGAAGGGCTGACAGTCTTGACTCGTCACCCAATAGGAGGAGCTGGCGTGCGGGTCGAGGGCAGTGCCCAGGTCACGCTTAGACACTGCATTCTGTCTGACAACGACGCTGGCATCGAGCTTCGCGACAGCGCTCAAGGGACGATCGTTAATACCAACATCTTCGCCAACAGAGGAGGTGTCTCTGTTCTTGACGGAGCTTCGGCCACAATCACCAGATGCAGGATTTTCGAGAATGAGTTCGACGGGATTTGCATTGCAGGCTGTGGCCAAGCTGCCATCACCAATTGCAGCATCTGCCAAAACGGCGTAACCGGCGTTTATGCCAAGGGCAACTCTCGGGTCAAGATAGGCCGTTGCAGGGTCTCAAGAAACGAGCAAGCTGGCATTTGTCTAGAGCATTCCGCCGAGGCCACGATCGAGGGAAATAGGATCAAGAGCAACGGCGGCTATGGCGTGTTGGCCGGGGGTACTTACACGTTTCGGGACGTAGCGGGGAAGTTGCTGTGTCAGATTCATCCCTGCTTTGAAGCGTTTCGGGGCTATGTTGCCGGCAAGGGAAACACCATCAGAGGGCATCTCAGCCACAATGTGTCGCCTACAGACCTTGCTTTTCTTGTGAGCGTGACAGTTGGGGATCTGGATCGCCGGGGCCTGTGTCCCTCAAACGGGGACGCTTCGAAGGATTGAGGGTCAGGTCTTGCGATCCAACATCTCCTGCCTCCGGATCCGCCGACTGTGTCGCGCGGAGGGGGTCGCGTCTTGCAATGAAACACTTTCCAGCAGAGCTACCC
>CAZNRD010000160.1:0-1971 GCA_964575425.1 uncultured Anaerolineaceae bacterium
ACGATGGCAGACTGGAATCAAGAACGAACTACACCACGGGCGAAACCGTGCAGTACGCTTACGACCAACTCCCGCGGCTGATTTCGGCGGCGACGGCCGGCGACGGCGGTTGGGGGCTCGCCTGGAACTATGATGGGTTTGGCAACCTCTATCAACAAAGCGTGACGAAAGGCACCGCGCCCAGTTTCAGCATCGGCGTTAGCGGCGCCACCAACCGTGCCGGCGGAACTCACGACGCCAACGGCAATCTGCTCTCGGGCGCGGGCCCCTCCGTGCCAACATGGATGAGACACCTCTCCCGGTCGTGATTACTGAGCAGGGCGAGAACAGGAAACCACGTGAAGATCAATGGAGTCTCTTCGCCTCTAACCACGGTTTTGCCCGCCGCGGAACGGAGGGAGGCCGAGCGGAGCGAGGCCGACCGCAGTGCAGCGGCGGGCAAAACCGTCGCGCCCGAGCCGCCCCTCCCCCCTCGTCCGGACCCGGAGGTGGTGGCTGGCGCCAAGCGCCGGACCTTCACCGCTGAGTACAAGCAGCGGATCCTGGCCGAGGCGGATGCCGCCACGGCCCAACCGGGGGCCGTGGGCGCTCTGTTGCGCCGCGAAGGCCTGTACTCGTCGCACCTGGTTGCTTGGCGCCGCGAGCGGCAAGCGGGCATTCTCCGGGGTTTGACCCCGCAGCGGCGCGGCCCCAAGACCAAGCGCCACCCGCAGGAAGAGGAGCTTCAGAGGCTGCGCCGGGAGAATCAACGCTTGACCGAGGAGTTGCGGAAAGCCGAGATCATCATTGACGTTCAAAAAAAAGTGGGCGCGCTGTTGGGCTGGCCCCTGCCGAAGGCGGACCCGGAGGAGAAACGTTGATGACCGCCGCCGCCCAACTGGCTCCCACGGTGGGCGTCGCCGCCGCCTGCGATGCCCTCGGGGTAGCCCGCGCCTCGTTTTATCGGCAGCGGGGCCGGGAGCAACGGCCGGCCGCCCCAGCGGTCCGGCCGGCCCCGGCGCGCGCGCTCCGTCCGGACGAACGGGACCAGGTGCTCGCCGTCCTGCATGAGGAGCGCTTCCAGGACCGTTCCCCCGCCGCGGTCCAGGCCACGCTCCTGGACGAAGGCCAGTATCTCTGTTCGACCCGCACCATGTACCGTCTGCTCGCAGCGGAGGGAGAATCCCGCGAGCGGCGCGATCAGCTCGTTCATCCGCCCTACCGGAAGCCCGAACTGCTGGCCACCGCTCCGAATCAGCTTTGGAGTTGGGACATCACCAAACTGCTGGGGCCGGCCAAGTGGACCTACTTCTACCTCTATGTGATCCTCGACGTGTTCAGCCGCTACGTCACCGGCTGGATGATCGCCCCCCGCGAGGGGGCGGAACTGGCCAAGCAGTTCATCGAGGAGACGCTCGGCAAATACCCGGTTCCCTCCGGCCAACTCAACCTCCATGCCGATCGGGGCAAGGTGATGACTTCCAAGCCGGTCGCCTTTTTGCTGGCCGACCTGGGCGTCACCAAGACCCACAGCCGGCCGTATGTTTCCGACGACAATCCGTATTCGGAGAGCCAGTTCCGCACCCTGAAGTACCGCCCCGCATTCCCGGACCGCTTCGGCTGCATCCAGGATGCCCGCGCCTTCTGCCAGGAGTTCTTCCAGTGGTACAACCACGAGCACCGTCACTCCGGCATCGGGTTGCTGGCTCCCGCCACGGTTCATTTCGGCGAGGCCGCCACCGCCCTGGCCCGGCGCCAGGAGGTCCTGACCGCGGCCTACCAGGCGCACCCGGACCGCTTCGTGCGCCGCCCCCCAACGCCTCTACCCTTGCCCGAGCAAGTGTGGATCAACAAGCCGCCACCACCCGGCGAAAAGACAGAGGAAGGGAGTCAGTAAATTTCCATGCCGGGTGTCTCAAAATGCTTGACACGCGCCGCGCGATTACTACCAGCACGGCCACGTCGAGTCACTGGAGACCGACGCAGGCGGCG
>CAZNRD010000161.1:0-1888 GCA_964575425.1 uncultured Anaerolineaceae bacterium
TCGAGATCACGAAGACCGAGCTGGTGTGGCCGGGCAAGTACAACGAGGACGGCACGCTCAAAGAGGTGCCCCGCGTTCGGCTCCCCTTCCAGGTCATCGAGACCGTCAACGAGACGCGGGCGACTCGCGAGGAGCGAAAGGCAAAGGGAACCTCCCTCTTCGACGTGTACGAGGGGAAGGAAGGCGATACCTTCGAGAGCGGATGGAAGAATAAACTGATCTGGGGCGACAACCTACTCGTGATGGGATCGCTCCTCGAGAAGTTCTCCGGGAAGGTTGACCTCATCTACATCGACCCGCCATTTGCCACGGGAGCGGACTTCTCGCACGTAACGGCTGTTGGAGAATCTGGGCTAGCGCTCGAGAAAGAGGCCTCGGCCGTCGAAAAGATGGCGTACAGGGATACTTGGGGCGAAGGTCTCGACTCATACCTGGGGATGTTGGCCCCTCGCCTCCGTCTCATATGGGACCTCCTTGCGGACAAGGGGAACCTGTTTCTTCACATCGGGCCGGACATGTCACACAGCGTCCGCCTACTGTGCGACCAAACCGCTGGCCGTAGCTCGTTCAGGGCGGAAGTAGTCTGGCAACGCCATGATCCTCATAACGACGCAATCCGGAATCTTGGAGTCATCACCGACCGAATCCTATGGTATGGCAGGGGAGACCACCCCTACTACGACCCTGAGATAGAGCGGGAAGAACTCTCACCTTCGGCTGAAGCCGAGTTCTCTCTGCTGGAGCTTCCGGACGGCACCGTGCTGAACTGGAGAGGAAACGAGGCAAAGCCTGGAAGACGGTTCAAGCTAGACGATGCTACATGGAAGGGCACCAATCCGGCGAGGCAGTTTGAATGGCGCGGAGCGCGCCCCTCGCTGAAGAGGGAATGGATGTACGACAAGGCGGGTATGGAGGCCGCATTGGAGCGCGGCGAGCTGTACCTGAGAGACCCCAAGAAGGGGGCCGCGCGATGCCGCAAGCGCTATCTAGACGAGAATAGGGGAATACTGCTCCAGGACCTGTGGACCGGAGTTGGGCGAGTGAAGGGTGGGTCCGACTACCCTACGCAGAAGCCACCTCGCCTCTTGGAGCGGATTGTCCGGATAGCAAGCCCTCCAGGTGCACTCGTAGGCGATTTTTTTTCCGGTTCGGGAACGACCTTCGCTGCAGCTGAGGCGACCGGCCGTCGCTGGATCGGCTGTGACCTCTCCCGCTGGGCGATCCACGTCACCCGCAAACGTCTCCTGGACATCCCGAACTGCAGGCCGTTCGAGATCCTCAACCTCGGCAAGTACGAGCGCCAGTACTGGCAGGGCATCACGTTCGGGGACACGAAGGACAAGTCCAAGACCGAGCAGACGCTCTACGAGTACCTCGCGTTCATCCTCAAGCTGTATGCGACTCGGCCGCTCGCAGGCATGGCTCACCTGCACGGCAAGAAGGGCAAGGCGATGGTCCACATCGGCGCGGTGGACGCGCCGGTGACCATCGCCGAGATCGACGCGGCGGTGGACGAATGCGTCGCCCTCAAGCAGACGGAGCTGCACGTGCTTGGCTGGGAATGGGAGATGGGCCTTGCAGGCCCGAACAACGACGTGCGCAAGGGCGGGATCATGCACGAGGTGGCCCGCCAGAAGGGGATCAAGCTCCTGCTCCTCCAGATTCCGCGCGAGGTCATGGAACAGCAGGCGGCGGAGAAGGGCGACGTGAAGTTCCTCGAGCTCGCCTACTTCGCCGCGAACATCACCACACCGAGGAAGCTGACCGTTCAGGTCGAACTCACCGACTTCGCCTCGCCCAACATGGCGGACCTGATCCCGGAGGACGTCCGAGCCAAGATCAAGAAGTGGTCGGACTATGTGGACTACTGGGCCGTTGACTGGAACTT
>CAZNRD010000162.1:0-1880 GCA_964575425.1 uncultured Anaerolineaceae bacterium
CGGCTCGCGCAGTGGGAGCTTCAGCGCGCCACAGGCGGCGACCCGGTGGACGTCCGGCTGGCAGAGGCCAACCTGGACGTCTGCCGCGAAAAGGTGGAGCACCTGAAGAACGATGAAGCTGCCGAGTTTCGGCGGTCGCTGCTTACCGTCCTTCGCTGCATCGAAGACCAGTGGCTCCGCATCAAGGTTGAGCGGGCGAGTACCGATGCAATGCTCGTCAAGCTGGCCAACGAGTAGGCGAACGCCCCGCCAGAAAGGAGACCGCTCGAACGACTGTTCTAATGGTTGTACACTATTGAAAGACGAGGCCCCCGCCGTGTCGCCGGCGGGGGCCCCAGCGAAAGGAGCACCGAAGTGTCCCCATCTTTCAGTCTAGCACCGGGCCCGACCAGCGTCAACATCGAACGCCTGCGCTGGTGGGCGCGCGACCACAAGGCCTCGTGGGGCATCCGCCCCGTCAGGCTGACGCTCAGCTACCACGTCGCCGTCATCGTCGAGGATGACACGGAGCAGATCGCCGTCGTCCCCTTCCGCCGCAGCTGCGGCGTGTTTCGCTTCCGCGATGGCGAGAGGCGCTACCTCGGCGACCTGGAGATCGACGTGGAGAGCGCCAGCGCCCTCTATGACCTGCTGGCCTGTCCGCACTGCGGCAACAGCGGCGAGGTGCCGTACTCCTACACCAACGAGGCGGGGCACCGCGTTGATGACCCGCTGCCCTGCCCGTGCACCCGTCCCGTTCGCGACGAATCCTTCTGAGGAGGATGTCACTGTGGGCGCCATTTCGATCATCCCCTCTCCCGCCGAAAGTCGCCGCCTCAGCACCGCCGAGACCCCGCGTTGTCCCACTCGTCGCCAAGACACCCCGCCGCGCGAGTGGCCCGTCTGGGCGCTCAAGCTGCGCCAGGACTACGAAGCCAAGCTCGCCGCCGCCGAGCGGCGCATAGCCGAACTGGAGATGTCCATCATGGAGACCGAGAAAGCCAACCGCGTCAGCGAGAACACCACCACCGCCCTGGCCCGCTACGGCGAGAGCGACGACGTGAAGGGCCTCGCCGCCCGCCTGCAAACCATGCTGCCCAATGCCAGTGAGATCGGCCTGCCGGGGGTCGCGCTGGTGGCCCAGGTCGCCATCCTGCACGGCCTCGACCCGCTGCCCGGCGCGGATCATATCTACGCCTGGAAGCAGCGTGACAAGCGCACCGGCCAGGAAAAGGTGATGGTAACCATCGGCTACAAGGGCCTGCTGCACCTGGCGCGCAAGCAGGTGCGCTTCACCTACCAGTCGCGCCCCATGACGCCAGAAGAGCGCACCGAGCACGGACTGCAGGACGGCGCGGTCGGCTACGTCACCACGCTCCATCTCATCGCCGACGCGCTGGAGTGCAAGCAGGCGGGTATCCCCTACTACCCGCTGGTTGGCTCCGCCGTCTGGCGACCGGGCGACGAGGTGCCACGCGGTCGCACGCCCGTCTGGGTCGCCAAGAAGAACTCGCTGAAGGACGCGCTGCGCCAGATCGTCACCACCGGCACGCGCCTGCAGGAGGCGATTGACAGCGCCCTGGGGCAGTTCGAGCACGGCGAATACACCGGCGATGGCTGGAGCCAGGAGGTCGGTGAGCAAGACGAGCAGGCGCTCATCGAAGGCGGGCTGGTGCCCCCGGACGATGACGGCGAAGGCGCGGCCCTGGGCGGCCAGATCATCGACGTGCAGCCGGACTCCGTGGTCAACCACGACGGAGCCGAGTCCGAGCCGATCCCCAACGACGAACCCGTCGGGCAGCCAGGCCGCATGTGCAAGAACTGCGGCGTCGAGCCTGCGGTCGAGACGCCGCTCGGTACCGACTACTGCGCGACCTGCGCTCGCCGTCTCGCTGACGCCC
>CAZNRD010000163.1:0-1849 GCA_964575425.1 uncultured Anaerolineaceae bacterium
CATCGAACGGTCAACAATGTCTTGACTGGTTGTCTCACGTCAGGGGACAAGCGCAGACAGTGCAAGAGAGCGCTGCCCGATCTTGCCAGGGAAGACGCAGCACATTCACTGGAGCCTCGAAGATCGGGCTGCGGCGCTGGGGTGCGAAGAGGAGCGCATGGCAGTGTTTCGCCGCGTTAGAGATGCAATCGCCAGCAGGCTCGATAACTTCCTCGGAGCCTCCTAGCCGCCGCTACTGCCGAGCGGGCGCTACCATGGTGGCTTGACGGAGGAGAGCCATGCTAATCGTACATGTTTATGCCAGAGTGCAACCCGAATGCGTGGAGGCATTCCGGCAGGCCAGCCTGGAGAATGCACGCGCCAGCGTCGAGGAGCCGGGCGTCGCCCGTTTTGACGTGCTCCAGCAGACCGACGACCCCGCGCGCTTCGTGCTGGTGGAGGTCTACCGCACGCCGGAGGCGCCGGCGGCCCACAAGGCCACGCCGCACTACGCCGCGTGGCGGGACGCGGTGGCGCCCATGATGGCTGAGCCGCGCGCCAGCGTGAAGTACTTCAACGTGTTCCCCGGCGACGAGGCGTGGTAGCCATGCGCTTCGAATTCGCCACCGCCACGCGCGTCGTCTTCGGCGCCGGCGCGGTGGCCGAACTGCGGGCCTTGGCCGCCGCCATGGGGTCGCGCGCGCTTCTGGTGACCGGCCTTCCGCCGGAGCGCGCGGCCGGCCTTTGCGGACTGGAGTGCATCGCCTTCCCTGTCAAGGGAGAACCCACCGTGGCGGTTGCCCGCGATGGCGTCCGGCTGCTGCGAAGCGAGGGCTGCGACATGGTGATAGCCCTGGGCGGCGGCAGCGCCATTGATGCGGGCAAGGCCGTAGCCGCGCTGGCCGCCAACAGCGGGGAGCCCCTCGACTACCTCGAAGTCGTCGGCAAAGGGGAAGCTCTGCCCAAAGCCCCGCTGCCCTTCATAGCCGTGCCCACCACCGCCGGAACCGGCGCCGAGGTCACCCGCAACGCGGTTTTGGCCTCCCCCGAGCACGGCGTGAAGGCCAGCCTCCGGAGCCCGCTCATGTTGCCCAGGCTGGCGCTGGTTGATCCAGAATTGACCTACGACCTGCCGTCCGACCTCACTGCCGCCACCGGACTCGACGCGCTCACGCAGCTCATCGAGCCGTTCGTCTCTGCCCGCGCCAACCCCATGACGGACGCGGTCTGCCTGGAGGGCATGCGCCGCGCCGCCCGCAGCCTTGCCCGCGCCTGCCTGGACGGCGCGGACCGGCAGGCCAGGGAGGACATGTCGCTTGCGAGCCTTTTCGGGGGAATGGCGCTAGCCAACGCCGGCCTGGGCGCCGTGCACGGGTTCGCCGCGCCCATAGGCGGCGCATTCGACGCCCCGCACGGCGCCGTCTGCGCCGCCCTGCTGCCCCACGTCATGGAGACCAACACCGTCGCCCTGCGCGTTCGCGCTCCTCAGAGCCCCGCGCTCCACCGGTACCGGCACGTGGCGCGGCTGCTGACCGGGAGGCGCGACGCCGAGCCCGAGGACGGAGTGAAGTGGGTGTACTCGCTGGTTCGCCAGCTGGGTATCCCTTCGCTCAGCTCCTACGGCCTCACTGAGGAGCACATCCCTCAGATGGTCGACAGAGCCTCCCAAGCCAGCAGCATGAAGGGCAACCCCATCGCCCTCAACAGGGGGGAGATGAACCAGATTCTGGCTGCCGCGCTTCAGAGCCGGTACAGGTAGGAGATCTTGAAGAAGAAGCCGCGCCGCATGTTCAGGTACTGCCCTTCGCCCGGCCGCCACTCGGCGCCGTCCCAGCCGCGGCGTTCGTAGAGGGCTCCGTAGCCGGCATAG
>CAZNRD010000164.1:0-1555 GCA_964575425.1 uncultured Anaerolineaceae bacterium
CCAACGCCTCCATCTTCCCGTGAACCAGCAGGCAGACCCGATCACAGAGCGAGGCCACCGTGCGCAGGTTGTGCGAGACGAACATGATGGTCATCCCCCGGGCACGGAACTGCTGCATCCGTTCCTGGCATTTGCGCTGAAACCCTTCGTCCCCGACGCTGAGCGCCTCATCTACCAGGAGCACGTCTGGGCTGAGGTGGGCGGCAATCGAGAATCCAAGGCGCGCGTGCATGCCGCTCGAGTAGTTCTTGACGGGGACGTCAATGAAGTCCTCGAGTTCGGAGAACTCCACGATCGCAGGGTAGAGCCGCTCGACCTCCCGGCGCGAAAGACCCAGCAGAGATCCATTGAGGTAGATGTTCTCCTGCCCTGTCAGTTCCTGATGGAAGCCGATTCCGATCTCCAGCATAGGCGAGACGCGCCCGTGGACGACGACGGTGCCGCGGGTCGGATAGTGCGTGCGGGCGATCAGGCGGAGCAGCGTGCTCTTCCCCGACCCGTTCGGCCCGATCAGGCCGAGGGTCTCCCCCGGCTGCACGCAGAGCGTCACGTCCTGCAGCGCCCAGAACGTTTCGCGGCGCTCGCGAAGGCGGGAGTCGAAGACGCCCATGATGCGCGACTTGAGCGTCTCGGCGCGATTGTGGCGTAGCACGAAGCGCTTCCAGAGGTTGCGCACCTCGATCGCAGGTGTCATGTCAGAGATCCTCCGCGAGGTACGGAGCCCGGCGCCTGAAGATCGCCCAGCCAACCAGGAGCGCGCCGACTGCCCACCCCAGCAACACCAGGATCTCGCCCGCAGAGGGAGGACGTCCCCAGTAGGCGATGGCCTGATAGACCGAGACGAAGGACGTCATTGGGTTCAACTTGAAGACGGCCTGCATGGTTGCCGGCACCATCGAGATGTGGTAAACGATCGGCGTCAGCCAGAACAGCATCGTCAGTCCCACCTCGGTCAGGTGGCGCAGGTCGCGGAAGGCCACCGTCAGCGCCGACAGCCCCAGCGCCACCCCGATGACAAACACCGTCTGTATCGCGAGCACAACCGGGTAGAACACAAGCGTCCAGGGGGCAGATCCCCGTATCACGAACAGCGACGGCAGGAAGACCGTCAGGGCCAGCATCGTCTGGATGAGGTTGAAGAGGACCGTCGCGGCGGGCAGGATCTCGCGCGGGAAGTGGACCTTCTTGAGCAGCCCGGCGTTCGCCATGAGCGAGATCGTGGAGGCCGTCGCCGAACTGGCAAAGAAGGCCCACGGCAGCAGGCCGGCGATCAGGAAGACCGTGAAGCGCTCGATCTGTATTCTGATGATGTACCTGAACGCGACCGAGTATATGAAGATCAGGGCGAGGGGGTTCAGCAACGACCAGAGGAACCCGAGCGTCGAACCCCGATACTTGACCTTCAGTTCGGTTGCGACAAGGCTGAACAGCAGATCGCGGTAGCGAAGGTAGGCCACAAGCCCGGCAGTGGTCATTGCGCCGGACCTCGTGGCGGAAGATAGCCGCAGGCCGCACCACGCCGACGAGGTGCACTGCTGATGACGGTGGTCATCCT
>CAZNRD010000164.1:1565-1836 GCA_964575425.1 uncultured Anaerolineaceae bacterium
GATCTCTGCGACACAGCGCTCCACGGGCCACTGCTCTGTGTCCACGACCAGCTCGGCGCGTTCCGGCGGCTCATACGGCGCCTGAACGCCGGTCATCTGGGCGTTCTGCCCGCCCAGGGCGCGCCGGTAGTGTCCCTTGGGGTCGCGGCGCATGCACTCCTCGAGCGAGCACTTCACCCACACCTCTACGAAGCGCCCGAGTTCCTCGCGCGCGGCATCGCGCTCCGCCCTGTAGGGTGAGATCAGGGAAACGACCGCCACCACGCCGTTG
>CAZNRD010000165.1:0-1766 GCA_964575425.1 uncultured Anaerolineaceae bacterium
GCCCCCCGTGCGTCGGATCGCCGCAGCCATCGCCGACGTTCAGGGCCCACCTGTGACCGCACGGCCCGCCGGCGATGCACGCGCAGCCGGGAGTGCACCCGCCCTGCGCCCGACACAGCACACGGCTGCGCGAACCCGCCGCAACCGCGAGAACCAGGATCAGTACGATGACAGGAACCGACAACCGGCGCATCGTCAACCCCTCCTCGGCCACAGCCAGAACGCGACGGCGCACAGCCCCACTCCGCCGCCGAGCAGGGAAACGCCCACGACGTATCCGCGCGGCGAACCGACGACGAGCCACCGCACCGCCAACATCAGCAGCCCAACGCCCAGGCCCGCATAGGCCGGCGCGAAAGGTCCGCAACCTTCCCGCTCCATCCCTCTCACCTCATCATCTGCACACTCGTGGCAAACATCGGCATCATCAGCCCCGCCAGGTACGGGATGAAGTAGAACAACGTCACCGGCAGCACCAGTTTGTCCCCCAGCGCCTCCGCCCGGGCGTTGACCTCCGCCTCATAGTCCCCGGCCACCGTGTCCGCCAGCGTCCCCAGCAGGATGTCGGCCCCGATGCCCGCCAGTTTGAGGAAATCCACCTGCGTGGCAAAGTTGATCAGCGCCGGCAGCCCCGCGCAATGCGCCTCGCGCCGCAGATGCCCCACCGCACCGCCGCGCACATCGGAGAACAGCGGCACGTCCGGCGAACGGGACGCCAGCACCCGCCGCAGCCAGAGGTTCACCAGCCCCTGCCCCGCCGCTATCTCCTGCAGCGCCTCGATCTCGCTCTTGCCGGTGGCCACCAGCAGCGCCAGCGTCTGCGCCACCTCCGGCAATTCCCGCTGCACCCGGCGCGTCGCCTGCTCCGCCGGCCCGTTCAGCCGCGCGCCGAGGTAGACGTACAGCAGCGCCGGAATGCCCACACCGAGCACCGGGTCGCCGAAAAGCGCCAGCCCGACAACCAGCCCGATCAGCACCGCCGCCAGACGCAGCCCCCAGAACTCGACGAGCGTCCAGCCGAGCCACTGCCCCTGGAACTGCGCCCAGTACAACTGCCGTTCGGTGTTGCCCACCAGCGTCGGCGGCAGTTTCGCCGCCAGTTGATTGAACGGCAGCAGGAGCAGCCGCCAGAAGGGAAGCGTCTCCTGCTCCTCGCCCCGCGCCATCACCCGGGCCAGCGCCGCACGGTCCACGGCGGCAGGGACGGGGATCAGCCGGTAGATGAGACCCGCCGCATAGACGGCGGCAATGAAGGCGATCAGAATGTGCATTACCGTTCCTCCTGTTTTTCTGCCGGCGGCGCAACAAGCAGCAGCGGCAGGTCGGCGAGCACCTCCGTCCCCGCCTGCACCTGCACGCGGTAGACGCCGGGCGCGGCAAAGACCAGGTTGCGAAAGCGACCGATCTGCGTGTGGTACGCCCCCGGGCCGACGGCGACCGTGAACGCCGTGTCGGCAATCAACTCCTGGCCGTCGGGCGAGAGCAGCGCCGTCCGCGCCGTCGCCGTGCACGGCGCGGCGCCCGTGTTGAGCCACGTCGTCACGACGTGCAGCCGCACCACCTCTGCAGGGTAGGCATCGGCCCACAGGTCACGGAAGACCGAATACAGCGTCAGGCGACCGGCAGCGTTGGTGAGCACATCGTCACAGATGACGACGGAGACCAGCCGGAGCGATTCGCCCATCTATGCCACCTCCTCGACCATCCGCTTGATCACCTGGTAGCCGACGAACATCACCGCGGCCACGCCGATGAGCACCAGCTGC
>CAZNRD010000166.1:0-1735 GCA_964575425.1 uncultured Anaerolineaceae bacterium
GCGGCAACGTCAAGCTGCTGCTCATCCCCGAAGACCCGCGCACGCCCGAGGAGGTCGAGCGCGACCTGCAGCGCCAGGCTGAGCGCAGCACGCGCCAGATGTTCGCCGACTAGCACGACCGGGGGCACCCGCCAGGTGCCCCCGCCCTTTTTTTGTCACTTCCCCGGCTCTCCCCACAGCCGGACGACGGACGCCCGCTCGACCAGGATGCGGTTGTCCAGCGTGTAGCGCCACTTGAAGTTGCCCCGGTCGATGTGGTAGCGTACCACCGACCGGCACTGCCCCCACAGCGCGCACACTTCCCGTACCGTCAGCGACTCCTCCAGCACATCGTCCTCCTCTTGTCCGCTCCCCATAACTGGTTCTCCCTGAAAGTCCCGCGCATACCGCTGTCTACCATCCGCGCCAGCTCACGTAGACCGGATTGCGACCTCCGCCCGCCAGCAGGATGTTGGCAGACCACTCCAGGATAGCACATACGTTCTGTCTTGTCATCGTCCCTAAGGATGATTGTTAGCGGTGAGACTGCGGCTCAGACCTCGCTCGTCAACCATGCGTCCCGGCACACGGCGCGCACAGCTTGTGCTCCCAAGGGGTGCATCAGACATCCGCACACCCTCGCCTTCGAGGATCATCTTCGATTGTAGGTTCCTTCAAGACAGTGTATCCTGTGTTCAACGGGTTGGAAGCGTCATCATTCTCGGAAAGAGTGAGGATGGCATGGCTCGGTATTCGACCCCCAATGGAGCCGAACTCGGCTTTGAGCAAACCCTCTGGGCAGCCGCCGATAAGCTGCGCGGCCACCTGGACGCCGCCGACTATAAGAACGTCGTGCTCGGCCTGATCTTCCTCAAGTACATCTCCGACGCCTTCCAGGAGCTTTACGTGAGGCTCCAGCAAGATCAGTTGGCCGACGCCGAAGACTCGGACGAGTATCTGGCCGAAGGTGTCTTCTGGGTGCCCCCGGAGGCCCGCTGGGACCATCTGCTGCGCAGTGCCAAGCGCCCCGACATTGGACTGATCATTGACAAGGCGATGGCCTCCATTGAGCGTGACAACCCGCGTCTCAAGGGCGTGCTGCCCCAAGACTACGGGCGCGCGACCCTGGACAAACGCCGACTGGGCGAGCTGATCGACCTGATCGGTACCATCGGCTTGGGCGACCGCGCCAGCCAGTCCAAGGACATCCTGGGGCGCGTATACGAGTACTTCCTGGGCCAGTTCGCCAGCGCCGAGGGCAAGAAGGGCGGCGAGTTCTACACCCCCACTTCGATTGTCCGCCTGCTGGTCGAGATTCTCCAGCCGTACCAGGGGCGTGTCTACGACCCCTGCTGCGGATCAGGCGGGATGTTTGTCCAGTCGGAGCGTTTCATCGAGGCGCACGGCGGACGGCGCGATGACATCTCGATCTTCGGCCAGGAGTCCAACCCGACCACCTGGCGGCTGTGCAAGATGAACCTGGCCATTCGCGGCATCGAGGTCAACCTCGGCCCCTACGCCGCCGACTCATTCCACAACGACCTGCACCCCGATCTGAAAGCCGATTACGTGCTCGCCAACCCGCCCTTCAACATGAGCGACTGGGGCGGGGAACTGCTCGCCGACGACATCCGCTGGCGCTACGGCACGCCCCCGGCTGGCAACGCGAACTTCGCCTGGGTGCAGCACATGATCCACCACCTCGCCGCGCGGGGACGGGCCGGCTTCGTCCTGGCCAACGGCTCGATGTCCACCA
>CAZNRD010000167.1:0-1703 GCA_964575425.1 uncultured Anaerolineaceae bacterium
CTACGTCGGCGCCGAGGCGCAGGAGGACGACGGCGAGCCGTTTGAGGAGAAGATGCAGCGACTCACCGCGACGCTCCGCGAGCAGCAGGCCGAGGCCGCAAAGCTCGATGCTGCAATTGCCGCCAACCTGAGGGAGCTAGGGTATGGCGGGTGAGTGGGCGACTGTGCCCTTGTCGGACCTGACCGAGCCCACCACGCCAGTGACCTACGGCGTCGTGAAGCCCGGTCCCGAGGATCCCGATGGCGTCCTCTTTATTCGAGGCGGTGACATCGCGGGCGGGCGCGTTCTGACTGAGCAGCTTCGGACCATCACTCGTGTAGTGTCACAGCAGTACCGCCGCACGCAGCTACGGGGCGGCGAGATCGTGGTTTCGCTGGTTGGCAATCCCGGTCAAGTAGCCATCGTCCCGGAGTCACTGAAGGGCGCGAACATAGCTCGTCAGGTGGGGCTTATTCGGCTTCGCGAAGTCGTGGACAGGAAGTTCGTGAAGTACTTCCTCAGCTCAAAGTCCGGGCAAGAGGCGCTGGGCGCACACTCACTCGGCTCTGTTCAGCAGGTCATCAACCTGCGCGACCTCAAGACCGTCCAGGTCCCGATTCCGCCGCTCGGCGAGCAACGCGCCATCGCCCACATCCTCGGCACGCTGGACGACAAGATCGAGCTGAACCGGCGGATGAGCGAGACGCTGGAGGCGATGGCGCGGGCGCTGTTCAAGTCGTGGTTCGTGGACTTCGACCCCGTCCGCGCCAAGACCGAAGGCCGCGACCCCGGCCTCCCCCAGCTCCTCGCCGACCTCTTCCCCGCCCGCCTCGTCGACTCCGAACTCGGCGAGATTCCGGAGGGGTGGGAGGTGAAGCCGCTACCCGAGATGCTCGAAGTGAACCCGACGCGGGCACTACGTAAGGGCTATGTCGCGCCGTACTTGGACATGGCGAATATGCCCACCTGCGGCCATACGCCCGATTCGGTGATCGATCGCCCGTTCGGCTCTGGAATGCGATTCGTGAACGGCGACACGCTGGTCGCACGGATCACGCCGTGCCTCGAGAACGGCAAGACGGCATTTGTTGACTTCCTCAAGTCCGGGCAGGTGGGTTGGGGCTCGACCGAGTACATTGTCCTGCGACCCAGGGAGCCACTCCCTGCGGAGTTCGCCTACTGCCTCGCGCGCAGCGAGAGTTTCCGCGATTTCGCAATCCAGAGCATGACTGGTTCGAGCGGGAGGCAGCGTGTACCTGCGGCTTCGCTCGACCATTTGCTCCTGTCGGCTGCTCCTGAGCCGATCGCGCGGGCATTCGGTCGTGCTGTTGCCCCGCAATTCGCGCGGGCCAGCGAAGCAGCTGCGGAGTCCCGCACCCTCGCCGCCCTACGCGACACCCTCCTCCCGAAGCTCATTTCCGGCGAGCTTCGGGTGGCGGACGCAGAGGGCTTCATGGAAAGGGTGGGCCCATGACCGGGCGCCCGGCCACCACGCACAGCGAGGGCCTCAAGGCCGCGCGGCTGCTGATGGTGCTCAGCAGCATCTCGCCGCTCTTCATCCTCTGGGCGATTCGCGGCAACAGCCTCATCCCCGACCGCTGGTTCATCGGGTCGTGCGTGCTGATGGTCGTCATTCCGAACGCCTTCTTGTGGCTGCGCATCCGCACCGCCAAGAAGCAGTCCGACAAACGCGAGATCACCGTCGGTACGGCCGACGATCACC
>CAZNRD010000168.1:0-1697 GCA_964575425.1 uncultured Anaerolineaceae bacterium
AGCTCCTGCGGGGCTGGCAGCCAGGAGACGTGCGGCCGTAGAGCGCCCGCCGCCGATACTCGCTGCCCTGGCCGGGCAAGATCTGTCAGCGGCGCCTGCAAGGTGACAGGATCACCGATTGCCACGGCCCGCGCTCCACCCTATGATGATCCAGACATGCAACACCTCGGAGGTCAATCATGATGAAGAGACCGGGCGCGGCAGTCTTCGCTTCGGCCGTACTGGCTTGCGTGCTCCTCCTCGCGCCCCTCTCCACCGGATACACCCAGCAACCCCGCAGGGGCGGCGTGCTCCGCTTCGCGCTCGCCGGCGACCCTCCTACCCTTGATCCGCACGCTACCACCGCGCTCATCGCTGGCTACGTCATGCAGCACTCGCTGGAGACCCTCTTCACGATCAACATGAGGCTGGAGCCCTCCCCGATGCTGGCCGAGAAGTACACGGTGAGCCAGAACCGCAGGACCTACACGATCACGCTTCGCAGGGGGGTGCTGTTTCACAGTGGGCGGGAGATGACCGCCGACGACGTCGTGGCCTCGCTCAACCGGTGGGGGCGAATGAGCACGCGAGGCCGGGTCGTCTTCGCGAACGTGGAGTCGCTGACCGCCCCCGATCCGGGCACGGTCGTCTTCCGGCTGAAGGAGCCGAACGTCCTCCTCATCACAGACCTTGCCTGGTGGGCGCAGCCCGCTGTCATCTACCCGAAAGAGATGGTTGACGAGGCCGGTCTCGTGCCGATGAAGAAGCTCGTCGGAACCGGCCCGTTCCGCTTCGTGGAGTACATCCCAGACCGGGTGATCCGCATGGAGCGGTTCGACCGCTACGTGGCGCGCACCGACAAGCCGGACGGGATGAGCGGGCAGCGCGTCGCCTACCTCGACTCGATCGTCTACACCCCGGTTCCGGACCCGGCGGTCCGCACCGCCCAGATCCAGCGCAACGAGATGGACTTCGCCGAGATACTCTCCCCCGACGACTACGACCGGCTGCGGAGAGAGCCGGGGATCGTGCCGGTAAGGGCGCCGCTGCCTAGCACGCTGGCCTTCGTGCTCAACAAGCGCACCGGGATCATGACCAACCCGAAGATACGCCAAGCGTTCTCAGCGGCCCTGAGCGCGCCCGCGATCCTGCAGGCGACCTACGGCCACCCGGAGTTCTTCCGCCAGAACCCGAGCCTCCTGCCCAAGGAGCACTTCATGTGGACCGACGCCGGCAAGGAGCACTACAGCCGGAACGATCCCGCGCTCGCCAGGCGGCTGCTCCAGGAGGCGGGGTACAAGGGCGAGCCGGTCCGCTGGCTGGTGATCTCCGACTTCTTCTGGGCGTACAACTCGGCCCCGGTGGCCAAGGCCCAACTGGAAAGGGCGGGGTTCGTGGTGGACCTCCAGGTCACCGACTGGCCGACCAACCAGGCGCGGCGGAACCGGTTCGAGGGCTGGGACGTGACGCCGGTCCACTTCTCCGCGGTCCCGGATCCCACGCTCCACCTGGCCCTCAGCCCCACCTATGTCGGATGGTACGAGAGCCGAGACATGGCCGCGCTGGTGGCGCTGATGCGGCGGCACGCCGACCCCAAGGTGAGGATGGACCTGTGGCGGCGCGCGCAGGAGCTGTTCTGGAAGGACGTGCCGATGACCGTCGTCGGCGAGGGCTTCTTCATGCACGGCAGGCGGCCCGAGCTCAAGGGCTACCTCGGG
>CAZNRD010000169.1:0-1683 GCA_964575425.1 uncultured Anaerolineaceae bacterium
GTGATTTTCGATCCGTGAAATTCCAGTCGCAACTTGCTGTCGAAATCGACTCGAACGGCATCCCTTCCGCTCTCACCCATTGGATTGTCCCGATATCGTGGCCCGCGACATCACGAAAACCCTCTGTTTATGCGGCCAAACCGCACGCAGGCAATGTCCCGGCCGTAGTTGAAGGTTGAAAGAAAGGCGGCTCCGGCCCTGGTTCGGTAGAATCGGGGCGAAGCAAACTCTTTCAACCGCCCGCCATCGAGCGGGCAGAAGGGAGCCGCCGTGAGCAGATCGTATCAGATCGTCAGCGGGAAGGACAGTCCGCGGAACCGCAAGGACCTGGCCAAGTTCCTGGCCCGGCAAGGGGCCGAGTTCCTGGCCCCGATGCTGGAGCTGTTCGAGCGGGGCCGGGCGACCGTGGACGAATGGGCCGGGGAGTTGGGCAAGGTGGGCATCGAGGCGTTGCTGATCCTGTCAGCCGACCAGTTGGCGGGCCGGCCGCATCCGGGCAAGGCCACCGGCGAGATTCGTCATCATGGCCGCCAGCGTGGTCGGGTGCAGTTGGCGGAGCGAAAGGTTCGGGTGGACCGGCCTCGGCTGCGTCGCAAGGGCGTCGGGACCGGCGGGGAGGTCGAGTTGCCGGTCTACCAGGCGTTGCAGGACAACCCGGCGTTGGGCCGGCGAGTGCTGGACATCGTGCTTCGTGGGGTGAGCACGCGGAATTACGAGCATGTGCTGCCGGAGTTGGCCGAGGCGGCGGGGATGAGCCGCAGCCAGGTCAGCCGGGAGTATGTGGCGGCCAGCGAAGAGGCGTTCAAGCAACTGTCGGAGCGTCGCTTCGATGATCGGGACATCCTGATCATCTACCTGGACGGCCAGCATTTCGGCGGGTTTTGCGTGGTGACGGCGGTGGGCGTTGATGCCGCCGGCGGCAAGCACGTGCTGGGGATCACGGAGGGTTCCAGCGAGAACGCGGTGGTGGTCAAGGGGCTGCTGAGCAGCCTGGTGGAGCGTGGAGTGGCGCCGGGTCGGCGTCGGCTGTTCGTGATCGACGGCTCGAGGGCGTTGCGGGCAGCGGTCAAGGAGGTCTACGGATCCAACTGCCCAGTGCAGCGGTGTCGCAACCACAAGATCGAGAACGTCATGGGCCACCTGCCCAAGGAGCAGGCCAGGCAGGTGAGCTTGACGATGAAGGCGGCGTTCCGGCTGGACGCCAAGGAGGGCTTGGCCAAACTGGAGCAGTTGGCCGAGTGGCTGGAGCAGAGCCATCCGACGGCGGCGGCCAGCTTGCGTGAGGGGCTCGATGAGATGTTCACGATCAACCGGCTGGGCCTGCCGGCGAAGTTGTGTCGGTGCCTGGGCTCGACCAACATTATCGAGAACGGGCATTCCGGCTCGCGTCATCGCAGCGGGCGGGTGACGCACTGGCAGGATGGCGGGATGGTGTTGCGTTGGGCGGCGGCCAGTCACCTGGCGGCCGAGAAGAACTACAAGCGGATCATGGGCCACGATCAGTTGTGGATGCTGAAGGCGAAGTTGGACGACGAGAATAACGGCCAAGCCCTGCAAGCCAGCCGTGAGGTCGGCTAGACTGCCAGAGCCTCGGAGCCGCCACCTTCAACTGCCAATGGGACAACGCCGGATCGTCCGGGCGCGACGATACAGCCGGACTTCGCCACACTGTTGCCGCAGGAT
>CAZNRD010000170.1:0-1671 GCA_964575425.1 uncultured Anaerolineaceae bacterium
TGTTCTCGCTCGCGGTGGCGTGCCTGGTGGGCGTCCTGGCGCTGGGCGAGGGCCCGCGCGGTCTGCCGGATCTGCTGAAGCGCTCGCTCGGCACCACCAGCTTCTCCTGGATTCTGCTGCTCGAGCTCTGCATTGGTGTGGTCATCGCGTTCTTTCAGCGCACTGGCGCCATCCGCAACTTCAGCGCCTGGGTCGAGCGCCGTTCGCTGACCCGCGTTCGCGTGCAGCTCATCGCCTGGATCATGGGCATGTTCGTGTTCTTCAGCGACTACAGTGTTTTCCAATCCTGAAATGAGCCTGAAGCGGCACGATTCCGTGGTGCCTCAGGACCCGGCTTTCCGGGATGTGTTGATGGACTGAAAGAGCGCTGCCCGCGCCGTCTGCAAGCGGCGGGCAGCGGCATTATCGGATTGTGCGAAGGCGATTGCATCCAGCTGTTCGAAGGTGACGCCGGGCTTGAGGAAGGTCTCGGCGTCGGGTAGGGATTTGAGCTTCTCGTAGGGTGTCATGAGGTTCTGATAGGGGTAGCGCTTGCGTTGCCGGCCCTTGTCGTCGATGACCGTCTCAGGGAAGAAGCAGGGTCTGTGGAAGTTGAGGTAGGGGGTGAGGACCTCGACTGCGAACTGGTTGACCTGGTCGGCGTAGGCGGCGGGGATGTGGGCGTAGCCGAAGTGCTTGCGGACCACGGTGCCGTTCTTGCTCTCGGCCAGGGCGTTGTCGTTGGTCTGGCGTGAACGGGACTTAGTGAACTCGACGTTCAGCTTGTTGAGCAGGGCGGCGACTTGGTGGTTCACGTACTCGGAGCCGTTGTCGGTGTGGAAGCCGCGGATGACGAACGGGAAGCTCTGGAGCAGGGCTTCGAGACAGGGGATCAGGAACCGTTCGCTGATCTTTGGGACACTGAAGACCACCTGCCACTGGGTAATCTCGTCGACGGCGTTGATGTGGTAGAGGCCCTTGATACCGTCCAGATCGCCCTGGTGAACGCTGTCGATGCGCAGGTAACCAGGCTTGCCATCGGGACTGGGCTTGCGCCGTTCGCCGATCCTGATCTGGGTGGGGCGGGTCTTGTCGAAGACCTGCCGATGGCGGCGATAGCCGGTACTGTGGCGCAGGTTGTACAGGTGGCCGTTGGAGATCCCGGCGAGTCGTTCGAAGCGGGCGTCGTCGAAGACCTCGAAGGCGCGCTCGCAGAGCTTGCGTACGGCGGGACCCGACGGCTGCTCATGCAGGGCATCCACGTGGGCGAGTAGTTCCACGTCGGCGGCCGTATAGCGGCGGACGAATGGCTTGGCTGGGGCGCCACGGCGGTCGCGGATCTTGCCGTCCTCGAGGAACTGCGTGATCAGGCGAGTGACCTGGGCCCGGGAGAAGCCGGTGACCTTCTCGAGGTAGGTGCGCACGGTGCCCTTGTCGGCCTTGCCGAGGGTGGTGTAGCGCAGTTGCCGCAGGGTGCCTTCGATCCAGCGGTAGGCCGCCGTGCGGTCGGTGAGGGTGAACTGGAACGGGCTGCTGCCGGCGAGAAAGGCGCGGACGTCGTCCAGGGTCTTCAGGCGTCGGGTGTCGAGGTTCACGATCATCCTCCGATGATCCCGGAATCCGACCCTTCAGGCTCACCTTACAGTGGAATCACGACCCCCGCTTCAGGCTCATGTGTCATTGGAAAAGGCT
>CAZNRD010000171.1:0-1667 GCA_964575425.1 uncultured Anaerolineaceae bacterium
CCCAGCATACCACAAAACCGCCCAAATGTCACTATCTTATACGGTTCTCAATAGGGAGTCCGGGATTTGGCTCTAAGGACGGAGGAGCAACCACCCTGTCGGAGTGGGACGCCCCGAGGCATTGCTGTTTCCTGCAACGAACGCAGTGCAGTGACCTATAGGGCTTACAATCGCGGGGTGACCAAACACGGTTGTTCATGTCGGCTCGGCCAATGTGCAGGGAGCCCCGAAATGCGCGCACTCGGCCGTGCCATGGGGCTGCAGCTCCAGTGCATCTCCCCGATATCAGCCACTGACCCGCTCGCCCTTGCTATTGCCCCGCGCCTCAGTTTGGGCAACAATCATGACGGCTGAGGGGGCATTGAGAACCCCTGGTCGGGCAGTCGAATAGGCGGGCTTCCCCAACGTAAACAGGCCCTCCGCCGCGTCATCTGGAGGCTGAGGCCGCCGGTTCGCTGTGTAATGAACGGGGCATGATTCCTGAGCGCAAGCATTGGTGGAACTGTGATATCGAACAATGCGAACGATAACAACGCCACCGTCGGCTACGAAGCCCGGCTCTGGCACATGGCCGATGCCCTGCGCTCTCCGCTGGCATTCGCCTACAGGCTCACCCAGCGGGACGGGATCCCCTATCGGAAAGCGGGGTGACATCGGCGATTTCGCAGGAAGGAGGTGGAAGCGTGGCTTGACCTCGGCGGAGCGAGGCCGAGCAGTGGCCCTCTGGACGCAGGAGAAGGCTCCTGACTGCCTTTCTCTGGTCGAGGAGCCTGGTGTCATCGCATCAAGCGCACCGAGTGGCCACATAGCGTATAATGTAGCCACAAAGGGCGACCGGAGGACGCGATGGGCGAGCGAACGGTGGGCGTGCGAGAGCTGAAGGACCGGCTCAGCCAGTACCTGCGCGCCGTCAAGGGCGGACAGACGATCGTGATCACCGAAAGGGGCCGGCCGATCGGGCGGATCGTCCCGGAGGGCATCAACCTCGACGAGAAGCTCAAGGTGCTCGTCGATGCGGGCCTGGCGGAATGGAACGGCCAGCGCCCGCCCGGGGGCGAGCCGGTGGCCAAAGTGCGAGGCAAGAAGACCGTGGCCGATTTGCTGATCGAGGATCGGCGGTGATCGCCTATCTTGATGCCAGCGCACTCGTCAAGCGCTATGTGCGGGAAGCAGGTTCGCGCGAGGTCGTCAGTCTGTTTGGCCGTGCAGTTGTCCTGGGGAGCTCTCTAGTAACCCGTGCCGAAGTGGCGGCGGCGATCGCCAGAGCGTCGCGGCTGCGGATGTTGGCGCGCGCCGAGGCGGAAGCCGCCTTCGACGAGTTCCACTCCCACTGGCCGAGTTTCGTAAGGTTGAGAGTAGATGAGGCGACAGTCTCCGAGGCGGAGGCTTTGGCCCGGCAGCATGCCCTGACGGGCATCGACTCCATCCACTTGGCGACGGCGCTGACGTGGCAGAGTGCGCTTGGGGAGCAGGTAGTGGTGGTCACTTTCGACAACTCTCTTCGGGCCGGCGCGCTGGCAACCGGGCTGGGCGTGTGGCCTGAAGGCTGAGGCGCGATGCATGATCAACCCAATCGGGCAAACCTCAGGAGTGCACAGCGCCTCCGCCTACAAGCTCGCCCAGCAGGGGCGGATCCCGTGCCAGAAGGTGGGGAGGCACTGGGGGTT
>CAZNRD010000172.1:0-1633 GCA_964575425.1 uncultured Anaerolineaceae bacterium
CGCGCACGTCGTCGTCTTCGGCGACCTGGTCGGCCAGCGACAGCGACGCGGTGCTGCTGATGTTCACGGTGATGCGCACGGTCGCGTCGGGCGCGGCCCAGGCGTTCGGATCAAACCAGTGACTCGACTCGTGCGGGCCGAACGTGTACGGCGCAAACGTGATGCTCGTACGGCCGTACTCGTCGGGCCGAATGTCAAGCCCGGAGAAGTTGAACGGACACGAGCCGAGCAGGATCGGCAGGCCGGCGAGCGCCAGACTGAGCTTGAGAAGCGCGGCTGAGCGCAACGGAGCGCACATGCGATGTTCCTCCCGGAGATGTGAGCCCGTCTTATTCACCGGGGAGGTTTACGGTGGCCCGGCGAGCGTAGTAGGTGCGTGAGGGTGGCTGGTGCGGGGATTTCTGCAATGGCGCCTGTACAAGACCCCCTTTCCCCCACGCCATCACGGGCGTCGGGGTGGGCGAGCTCAGGGTTGCCTGGGGTTACGGGGCGCGGGCCAGCGCCGTGGGGGGCTGCGGCGTCAGCGTGGCCAGGAACCGGGCCAAGCCTTGCCAGTAGTACGCCGCGATGTCGTTGATCACGACCACCGCGCGGCGGGCGTGCAACAACACGCGGGCCGGCGTCTTGAGCAGGTGCTCGCGGAAGCTGCGGATCGTCCAGCCGGCGCCGGTGGTGTGTTGCATTCCCTCCCGCCCGACGTTGGCCAGGTTAAACGCCAAGGCGTACAGCACGAGCAAGGCCTCGTTGCAGGCGAACGCGTCGCGCGTGCCGTAGCGCTTGCGCGGGAGCCGGCCGCGATAGTGGGCCTTCACGCGTGGGCTGGAGGACAGGGCCGGATCGAAGGCATCCTTGAACTCGCCCAGGTGACTCTCGAACGTGCCGCGTTGGCGATAGTGTTCCAAGAGCGCCGCCGCATCCTTCTGGTCGATCGTCCAGCTCGTGACCAGGAAGAACCACTCCAGGAAGAGTTCGCCCGGCACCTCGCGCACCACACCCACCACGCGCCGTGGTCGCGACCAGCTTTCGGCCTGATAGGCGAACTCGTACAGCCACAGCCGCGGCTCGAGCGGCGGCCGGCCCGGCGGCCGGTGCAGATACGGGGCCATCATCCGTTCCAGCACCGCGTTGTTCTTGAGGCGGAAAACATAGGGTTTGCGGCGGGCTTCCAGCCCGGACAGCAGCGCTTCCTCGGGGAACCCGGCGTCGCCGCGCACATCGCTGACCTGGCACAACTCGGCCTCGACGCGGGCGAGCAGGTCGAAGAGGAAGGTCGTCGCCTCGTGGGCGGTGTGCACGTGCCCTTCGCGCAGCGTCAGGTCCAGCCAGTCGCCGGTGGGCGCGAACTGCGCGGCCAGCGGATGGTAACAGACCGTCTGGTAGTGGCCGTTGTACGTCGTGCCCGGCTGGTGGCCATGCACGACGACGACGTACGAATCGAGATCCAGCGTGCCGGCCCGCAGCCGGCGGGGATCGTCACCGTTCCGCGTGGCGTGCTTGCGCCGGGCGTGCAAATGGCGTTTGGCACTTTCGAGCAGACTGCGGCGCAGCACGCGGCGATTGCCGTCCTCGGCCAGCGTGGCCAGCAGCCGCGAGAGCGTGGGCTGACTGGCCAGGGCGTGCGGCTGCCCATCGG
>CAZNRD010000173.1:0-1596 GCA_964575425.1 uncultured Anaerolineaceae bacterium
GGTGAAGCCGCTCTCGTCGAGGAAGCCCAGCGCGGCCTTCAGCCGTTGGGCGTTTGCTCAGAAAATCCCCCCCGACGATCCGCCCGCGCGCTCAGGCCACCGGTTCAAGAATCACGCGGTACCCCTGGCGTTCCAGCGTGTGAACGGCACGGTGCCGGACGCGCTCGGCATGCCGGCGGTCGTAGTAGTCGGTGCCCGGCTCCTGGTAGGTGGTCTGTCGCGCCAGGAGGTGATACGCGGTGACGAGGATGGCGTGGGCCACCGCGACCACGGCCTTCTTATGCCCCCGGTGCCGCATGACGCGCCGATAGCGGGCCGCGAAGGCCGTGTTGGAGGCCCGCGTTGCGGCCAGGGCTGCTTCCGTCAGCGCGCCCCGCAGCCACCGGTTCCCCTTGCGGGTCTTACCAGATTTGTGCTTCCCGGCACTCTCGTTGTTGCCCGGGCACAGGCCCGCCCAACTGGCGGCATGGTCGGCACTGGGAAAGACGCTCATGTCGACGCCGAGCTCCGCGATGATGACTTCGGCCGTACGCTTATTCACGCCGGTGATCGTATCAAGGCGCTTCATCTCCGCGGCGAAAGGGGCTATCATCTCCTCGATCTGCCCACCCAGGGTCTCGACGACCTCCTCCAGGTAGTCGAGGTGGGCCAAGAGCTGACTGAGGAGAAACGCGTGATGCGCTCGGAATCGCCCGGCCAGGGCCTGGCGCAATGCCGGCAGCTTCTTGCGCAACGAGCCCCGGGCCAGCTCGGCCAGCACGTCTGGGTCCGTCGTGCCCCCGACCAGAGCCTCCAGCATCGCCCGGCCCGAGACCCCGAGGACATCGCTGGCAACCGACGCCAACTTGATCCCGGCGTCCTCGAGCACCTTATGCAGGCGGTTGGCTTCGCGCGTCCGTTCCTGGATGAGGGCCTTGCGATAGCGCGTGAGATCCCGGAGCTCCCGAATCGGCGTCGGCGGCACGAAGCTCCCCCGCACGAGCCCGTGCTCCAGCAGCTGCGCGATCCAGACGCAGTCCTGCACGTCCGTCTTCCGCCCCGGAACCTGCGCAATGTGCGCGGCATTGGCCAGCAGGCAGGTGAAGGCTTCCTCGAGGACGTAGAACACGGGCTTCCAGTAGATGCCCGTGCTCTCCATGGCCACGTGGGTTACCCTGTGCGCCTCCAGCCAGTCCCGCAGCGCCAGGAGCTCGGCCGTCGTGGTGCTGAAGGTGCGCACGTGCTGTGCGCGCTCCCCCATGGGCCCTGGCACCCGCACACAGGCCGCCACCGTCTTCTTGTGCACGTCCAGCCCGCAGCCTCGCTCGATCACCCGCTCCATGGCGCCACCTCCTTGAGACGTCGCGCCGGCGCCCGGAGGAGCATCCTCATCACGACTTTGCTCGGCGTGCTCGAAGGCAACAATGCGGGGTTCCGGAAGCTCCCACGTCAATTTTTTTGCGGACTCACGATACCAAAACGCTTCGACGTCATCGAGCGCGCGGCACACCGCGATGATAGCCGATTTTCATCGTGCATGGGTGGGCCGACGGCCCATGTCAGTTTTTTTTACCCGTGGCCACGTCGTGCGTACCCACCGGGCGATGGCCACCTCAT
>CAZNRD010000174.1:0-1573 GCA_964575425.1 uncultured Anaerolineaceae bacterium
GCTCTCCTCCTGATTGGACCACGCTTGAGGCCACGTGCGGCCGTTCCCTGTCGTTGGTCCGTCCTCTCTTGGAGATCAAGAATGGCTTCTACGCTTTCGAGAGCGCACTGCATGTCTTTCCGGCCACACCAGGCCCCGATGAATGCCCGATAGTAGAGTGGAACGCGGATAGCCTCTGGAGAGAGGACTATCAGGGCATGGCCGACGGGATCCTGTTCTTCGCGGAGGACGTGTTCGGAGTGCAGTTTGGCATCAAGGACGACGCCGTGTGCAGCTTTGATCCCGAGACGGGGGCGTGCGAGTCTATCGCTTCGAGCGTTGATGATTGGGCGAGTCAGGTATTGGAAGACTATCCGGTCTGGACTGGTCAGCCTCTAAACGACCGATCGCGATCCGGAAACACCGGCCGCGGGCTTGAGTGAAGGGTTGAGCTTGGAGCGCCGATTGTAGGCGCGGAGGAATGCGAAGACGTGGGCCATCAGGTCCTCGATCGACTTGCAGCGGTGGTTGCGCGTCACGTTGGCGTGCAGGTCGAGCCAGACGCGCTCGATGCGGTTGTCGTTCGGGCAGTAGGGCGGGAGAAAGTGGAGCACCACGCGATCGCCGAACTGGGCGAGGAAGCGGCGCGTCGCCCGGCTCGAGTGGATGATGTAGTTGTCGAGCACGAGGTGAATGCGGCGTGCGCTCCGGTACTCGGCGGCCAGTTTCCAGACCAGCGCGTGGAAGAGGGTGCTGGCCTTGGACGTAGCACTCACCCAGGTCAGCTTGCCCGTCGTGGCGTTCAGGGCACCGGCGACGAAGCGCTTCTTGTTCTGGCCCGGCGTGACCACCACGCGCCGGTGACCCTTCGGCATCCAGTCGCGACCGATCTTCGGGTTGAGGTGGACATCCACCTCGTCCTCGAAGAAGACCGGCTCGGCGTCGGTGGCGCTCGCCGCCAATCGGCGCAGGGCCGCCAGAACACGCAGCCTGCGCTTGCGATCCCACGGACAGAGCACGATCGGCCGCGGAGCTCGGAGCCGTGCGCCGATGGCACAGAGCGCCCGCCCCATCGTGCAGGGCGCGACCTTCGGGAACCCGCGTCGGTCGAGCTCGAGACCGAGCAGCTCGCGGGTCCAGGTAGTGCGCTGCCAGCCGAGCTCGGTGGGTACGCAGAGCAGAACGGACTCCAGCTCGGCGAGGAATCTGGCGTCTACCTTGGTCTTGCCGTTGAAGACGCGCTGATCAAGGAGGGCCTCCTCACCCCCGGTGAGGAAGCGGCGTGCCGTCTTCACCACCGTGGACGGGACGCAGCCGAGGTCGCGGGCGACCTGCTGACGAGAGAGTCCCTGTCCGAGCTTGGCGATCATGAGGAAGCGGAGGAAGGCGTGCGGGTCCTTGGTCTTTCGACCTCGCTGGATCAGTCGCCGTCGCGCGGCGCGATCCAGTCGGGGTATCTTGTCCACGGGAAGGGCTCCATCGTCGGGGTTGGCCTGGAAACCGCCACGATCGATGGGGTGACCTTCCCTTTCAACTTTCTGCCCGTGGTCCGCGCCCTTCCCGGTGATCGCGGATCACGAACTCTGGTTTAGGC
>CAZNRD010000175.1:0-1571 GCA_964575425.1 uncultured Anaerolineaceae bacterium
ATATTGGATTTCATGTGAAATACTTGTGGTGTAGCAGGAGAAGCCCTTGTTCCTCCGCTCCGTCAAGGCTGCCAACCGCCGCCACGAGTACCTCCGCCTGGTAGAGAACTACCGCCAGGGCGGCAAGGTCCGCCAGCGCGTGGTGCTGCACGTCGGTCGCAAAGACCTGCTCGCCCCGCACCTGGACGCCCTGGTCGGCCTGTTACAGGCCAACCAGCCGAATCCCACCTGGGTCTCGGCCCAACAGGTGGCCGCGCCACAAGCCTGGACCTGGGGACCGGTGTGTGTTGCCCGCCACCTGTTGGACTCTCTCTCGCTGGGTCTGATCCTGAACCAGGCCTGCCCCTCGCTGCGCCGTGGGCAGCCGCTGTCGGAACGCGTCTTCCCGCTGGTCGCCAACCGGCTAACCCGGCCCGGCAGCGAGCACGCCCTGGCCCCGTGGCTGGAGGACTTCTACGTGGTGACCTCCCAAGGCAGCCGCTGGACCCCGCAGTGGAAGCAATCGCGGCGGGTGAAGGTGAGCTTCGAGCAACTGCGGCTGTGGCATGAAACCCTCGACGATCTGCTGGCCCGCAAGGCGGCGATCGAGACGGCCATCCGGCAGCAGTTGCGCGACCTGTTCAGTCTGGAGCCCGGGCTGGTCTTCTATGACATCACCTCGACCTGCTTCGAGGGCCAAGGACCGGCTGAGTTGGGGCGCTTCGGCTACAGCCGGGACGGCAAGCCCCGCAACCGGCAGGTGTTGATTGGTGTGGTGATGATGGACGGCTGGCCGATCGCGCATCATGTGTTCGCCGGCAATCGGCTGGATCAGACCACGGTGGGGGAGGTGGTCGAAGATCTGCATGAGCGCTTCGGTCTGCGGCGGGTGGTCTTTGTGGGCGATCGCGGCATGGTGACGCTGAGCAACGTCGCGCAACTCCGTCAGGCGGGGCAGGGTTACCTGGCGGGCCTGCAACGCCGCAACCGCAAAGACATCCCGTACTACATCGAGCAAGCCCTGGCGCGTAATCAGTGGCAGGAATGCCCGGTGGGCATCACCGCTCCGGAGAAGACGGTGGCGCCGCGGACACGGGTGCAGGAGGTGACGGGCAAGGAGCCGGGCGTGCGCGTCTTCGTGGTGCACAGTGAGGAGCGGGAGCAGTACGAGCGCGGGTTGCGCGAACTCTCGATGGAGCGGGCGCGCAAGGAACTGGAGGCGCTGCGGCAGCGCGTGGAGAGGGGCGAGTTGAAGGAAGCGGAAAAGATCGGGGCTGCGGCCGCCAAGGTGCTGGTGCGGAATCACGGCCACCGTTACTTTGGCTGGGAACTGCGCAAGGGCCAGTTTCACTACTTCGAGCACCCGGTGAACTTCGCCCGCCAGAGAGTCTGCGAAGGCAAGTACGTGATCCAGACCGAAGAGCCGGATCTGTCGCCGGTGGAGGCGGTGGCGGCTTACAAGCAGCTCAACGAAGTGGAGCGCGGCTTTGCCCACCTGAAGGGACTGCTGGAGGTGCGGCCGGTGTGCCACCACAAGGACGATCGTGTGCGGGCGCACGCGTTGGTGGCGGCGCTGGCGTTCCTGCTGGACC
>CAZNRD010000176.1:0-1550 GCA_964575425.1 uncultured Anaerolineaceae bacterium
GGGCCGTCTCGAGGTCCTTCTTGGTGATCTCGCCCTTTTCGTCGGTGTGGATGACAAGGACCTCGGATTCCTTGAACCCGAACTCCTTGGTCCTCCGCAGGTACCCGCCAAGGGCATCCGCGTAGACGTTCTTCTCAGCCATGATGAAGAGCACGGGCTTGGTGCCGAGCCCCCTGTAGACCTTCCAGTGCTCCTTCCAGCGCCCGACGGCCGCGCGGAGCCAGTAGCCGTACTTCTCCGCCACGTTGTCCTTGGTCACGTGATCGGGGTCCTGCGACGGCTGCTTGGGGTCATCTTCCTTCGTGACGATGAGCGGCGCCTTGACGATCTTGTCCTCGACCGCCTGGGCCAGCGGGTAGTCGCACACGGTCCAGGGGAAGTACATCCCGTTCTGGTCTTTCGGCGTCGCCGAGAAGTCGAGCCAGAGCGCGAGCCCCTTCGGCAGGGTGTTGTGGATCGAGAGCAGCGACTGGCTCCAGGCCAGGTACTCGTCGTGGACGTGGTGCGCCTCGTCGTTTATGACCACGAGGTCCTTGAGCGACTTCACCCGCTCCAGCATGGACCGCTGGCTCGAGGCCGCCAGGTCCTGGGCAGGTTTCTTGCCGAGCAGAGCCTCGACGGCGTTCTGCGGGGTCCACTGCTGCTCGCGCGACTCGTAGAGCTGGTGGATGTTCGTCAGGAGGAGGTTCCCCGAGGGGTCCGGCTCGGTCGCCTCACCGCGGAGGATGACCTTCAGCGCAAACTGCCCGCGCCACTCCGGCGGGATCAGCGGCAGCTCGTGGAAGATGCGGTTGCTGGCGAAGTCCTTCTCCAGGCGCTGATAGACGATGACGTTTGGGGCGACGATGAGGAAGTTCGTCGAGAGGTCTGACCCAGGAACCTTCTTCTTATGGAAGTACGACCAGACCACCGCCATGGCCATGACCCAGGTCTTGCCTGAGCCGGTGGCCAGCTTGAAGGCGTAGCGGCACAGGTTCTGGGGCGGCAGGTCCTGTACGCCCTCGGCGTCGAGTTCGGGCACGTAGCGGCGGATCTGGCGCCGGCGGTCCATGGTGGTCTGGAAGATGACGTTGTCGGAGAACAGATCTCGCTTGTAGACCTCCGCGTAGGCCTGGATGAGCTCTTGTGCGTCCGTGATCCCCGCAATCTCTACGAGCCATGCCAATGTCTCGATGGCCTCTCGCTGGCAGAACCAGTAGCGGAAGGGCACGCCGAAATTGGGCACCTCGTGGTCTTCCTCGAACCAGTACTCGAAGAGGCGGCGGGTGACGTCGGAGGCACCCGTGTAGCCGCTGTCGCGCCAGGCATCCACCAGAGCGCGGATCTTCGGCACGAGGAGCAGACGGCTCGGCCGCCGACCCTCGGCCACGCGCCAGCCGGTGGGGGCGCTCTCGTCCTTGACGAGATGCTGCGTCGGCCTCTCCCACGGCAGGCGACCTGGGATCTCGGGAAGGTCCTTGTCGTAGGCGATGACGGCCTTGGCCACGGCTACTTGACCTCCACGTCGAACGCCTGCGAGGTGTCGTTGCCGAAGATGTCGATCACCTTTA
>CAZNRD010000177.1:0-1533 GCA_964575425.1 uncultured Anaerolineaceae bacterium
GGTTCCCCGGCAAACGCCGGGGACGATTCGATCCCCAGCCAGCGCAGCGCGCCCTGGAAGTGCCCCGAGGTGTACTGCGGCCCCCAGTCGTGTCGCAGCGCAATACCCCTGGCGACGTCGGGGGCAACTTCCCCGAAACGCTGGCGCACCGCGTCGTAGATCGGCTCGGTGGCTGCAAACCGATCGCCGCGTTTCGCCACCGTGGCCCAGGCCTCAGCCGTGAAGTGATCAACAGCTACGAATGCCCACACCCATCCGTCATCCCGGGTGTAGGCCATCGTGGCGTCCGTCCCCCACAGGAGATCGGGGGCCGCAGGGATGATGGTCCCGTCGTGCGGTCGGGGCTTCCGCCGCCCCCGCGCGCGTTGCGGCGCCAGCAGGCCGGCTTGGCGCATCAGGCGCAACACCCGCTTGCGGCCGACGTGCACCTCCCGCTCGCGCATCAGGCGGGCCGTGACCTTGCGATGTCCTTCACCGGCGAAGGGCGCCTCCCGGATCACGTCCCGGATCATCGCCAACAGCGCCGCATCGCTGACCAGCGGCCTGGGGCCCCGCGGCACCCGGTTTGGGGTTGCCCCGTCCGGCGCCAGGGACCTGCCTCGACGGGCGTAGATCGTCGAGCGCGGAGTTATGAACAACCGGCAGACGCGGGACAGCGGCGCACCGGTTTCCTTGCTCACCTCAAGGGCTTCCTGGGCGGGATTTGGAGCCCCCTTTTTCGAGCCACCGCCCGGAGCACCTCGTTCTCCATCGTCAGCTCGCCGATCTTGCGCTCGGCCTCTTTCAACCGGCGATCCTCCGGCGCCAGGGGCTTGCCCTTCAACCCCTCGATGCCGCTGGCGACGAACTCGTCGCGCCACGCCTGCAACCGGTGGGCTTCCACCCGCAGCTCCCTGCTCAACTCCTCCAGGCTCTCCCCGCGCAGCAGGCGTACGACAGCATCGGCTCTCTTCCTGGCGGACCGGCGACTCTCGTGCAGGCGTTTGGCTGTAACCACCGCTGCCCCTCCGTCTCCCATGTGGACCTCCCCCTATTATCGGGTGTCCATGGAAACCGGGTGCGGTGGATGCCAACCGTTGTTCTATTGCTGTTAGCGGTGCCTGTAATCTGACCCAGGGTGATGCCTGAATCTTGACCCACCCCCCAAACGATACAGAGGGGGTGAAGGAATGGCCCAGGAACTGCCCCTTCCAGTCACCGACTGGAGGGGTGCCGACGTGCTCAGTTATGACACCTGGACGCAGATCCGCGCTCTGCACCGCCAAGGGCATAGTATCCGTCAGATCGCCCGGGGCCTCGACCTAGCCCGCAACACAGTTCGCCAGGCGTTGCGCAGCGAGGATTCTCCGCAGTACGGTCCGAGGCTGACCCGGCCCTCGGTTGTGGACCCCCATCGTGAGTACTTGGCACTGAGGGCTCCGGCAGTGGGTTACAACGCCTGGCGTCTGTACCTGGAGCTTCAGGCCCGGGGATATCTGGGCAAGTACGAGGTGGTGAAGCGGGCGGTCCGGCCGCTGCGGACGGCCTGGCAGC
>CAZNRD010000178.1:0-1533 GCA_964575425.1 uncultured Anaerolineaceae bacterium
TACCCTCTCGATCTCCAGGGGATAGACATTGTACCCGCCGGAGCAGATCATGTCTTTCTTCCGGTCAACGATATAGAAGTACCCGTCCTCGTCCATCCTCCCAAGGTCACCGGAGTGCATCCAGCCTCCCCTCAGCGCCTCTGCGGTCTCGTCGGGCTTGTTCAGGTACCCCTTCATGATCTGAGGCCCCTGGAATACGATCTCCCCGACTTCTCCCGGCGCCAGAGGGGTCATTCCATCCTGCACGTCAACCACGCGGGATCGGGTGCCCGGGATCGGAATGCCAACACTCCCTGGTTTCCTCACGCCCTCAAAGGGATTGATGTGGGTTATCGGTGATGCCTCGGTCATCCCGTAGCCTTCCAGCAGGGGAGCGCCGGTCTTCTTCTCCATCTTCCCAATGACATCTACCGGCAGCGGTCCGCCGCCGGAGCCGCAGAACTTGAAACAGCTCATATCCGTCTTGTCGAAGTCCGGATGATCCAGGATCCCCAGATACATGGTCGGAACCATGAAGACAAAGGTCGGTCTGAATTTCCTGATCGCCTCCAGCAGTTCCTTGGGCTGCGGCTTCGGTATCAGCACCTGGGTCCATCCCATGTAGATGGAAACGTTCAACGCCGCGGTCAGTCCGAATGCGTGGAAGTAGGGAGGCGCCCCGAGGCTTATTCCCCTTTGGCCCTTCAGCGAGGGGAACCAGGCCGCGAACTGTTGGACGTTACAGCTCATGTTGCGGTGGGTCAGCATCGCGCCCTTGGATACGCCTGTAGTCCCTCCCGTGTACTGATAGAGGGCCACGTCGTCGAGGGAGAGATCCACCGCCGGCGGATGCAGCGGGGTAGCGGACAGAAGGTCTTTCCACCAGTAGACGTTCTCGGTTGGCGGGACTTGCGCCGCGAGATGCCGCTTCTCCGCTACAAGCTTGAACAAGTAGTTCTTGGGGAAGGGCAGGTAGTCGCCGATTGAGGTGTAGATGATCTGCTTGATGCCCGTCCTAGGCCTCAGAGCGATCATCCTCTTGCACAGCAGGTCCAGGGTGATGAGGACCTTCGCTCCCGAATCGTTGAACTGGTACTCGAGCTCCCTGTCGGAGTAGAGCGGGTTGTTCATCACGACGATTCCACCGATCCGGTGGATGGCGAAGTAGCCGATGACGCAGGGGATCGTGTTGGGCAGCAGTATGGCCACGCTGTCACCCTTCTTCACCCCGAAGCCCGAGAGCGCCGTCGCCAGGCGGTGGACGTTCTCCTTCAAGTCCTTGAACGACATCCTATAACCCTGGAAGATGAGAGCGTCCTCATCGGGACGCTTCGAGGCCCATCTCTCGAGATACTCCCCCATCGAGACATCCTCGAATTCCACCTCCTTGGGAACGCCGTGATCGTAGTGCTTGAGCCAGAGTTCCTCGAGTGTGCTTTGCTGTGCCATCTGCCTTCTCCTTCTCTTGCTAGAACCGCTGCTCGGTCCTGGCGATGATGTGGTCCTGCAAACCCTTGGAGAGATCCACAAAGTAGGTGCTGTAGCCGGCAACTC
>CAZNRD010000179.1:0-1104 GCA_964575425.1 uncultured Anaerolineaceae bacterium
AACATCCCTCGCAGGGGGCAGCGGATCGAGGACATTGGCCTCTTCAAGCGGAAGGATCTGCGAAAGCCGTCAAACCTCAAAGCTGTCTTCCGCGACCTCCGGAACCACCTCGCTGGCATGACAACGGGCATCACCCGCGACGAGGCGCTCGCACAGGAGATCATCAACCTCTTGTTCTGCAAGATCCTTGATGAACAAGATACTGACCCTACCGACACCGTGACCTTCCGCGCCGGTGTAGGCGAGCCCCACAAGGACATCCAGAAGCGGGTGAAGGCCCTGTTTGAGAGGGTCAGGGACGCTGCCTACGGCGACGTGTTTGACGCCAGCGATACGATCAAGCTTGACGCGGATAGTCTTGCGTACGTTGTCGGCGAGCTTCAGAACTACTGCATCATGGAGGCCGACCGAGATGCCATCGGCGACGCCTTTGAAGTGTTCATCGGGCCAGCCCTTCGCGGCTCGGAGGGTCAGTTCTTCACACCGCGGAACGTTGTCGAAATGATGGTCAAGATCACCGATCCCAAGCCCGGTGAGAGAGTCATCGATCCCGCATGCGGTTCGGGTGGATTCCTCATCAACGCGCTCTCACACGTATGGGCGCATCTGCGTGAGAACGCGAAGCGTAAGGGCTGGTCCGAGCGGCAACTGACCAAACGCGAGTTTGAGGTTGCTACCGACTGCTTCCGGGGCATCGACAAGGATGCTTTCCTTGCCAAGGTTTGCAAGGCGTACATGGCCCTCATCGGGGACGGGCGCGGCGGCGTGTTCTGTGCCAACAGCCTGGAACCGTTCACAGACTGGCCCGAAGCCATGCAGCAGAAGATCAGGCCCGGCTCGTTCGATGTACTACTCACGAATCCGCCCTTCGGCAAAAAGATCGTGGTCAAGGGAGACAGAATCTTGTCGCAGTTCGACCTCGGCCATAGATGGAAGCGGAACAAGGAAACCAAAGCGCTTGAGAAGACGGGGAACCTCCGCGACGACCAAGCTCCGCAGATCCTGTTCTTGGAGAGATGCCTGCAACTCCTGAAGCCTGGCGGGCGGTTAGGGATCGTCCTCCCCGAAGCAGTCTTCGGCATGCCCACGTATGAATACGTGGTG
>CAZNRD010000179.1:1114-1530 GCA_964575425.1 uncultured Anaerolineaceae bacterium
AGCGAGCGAAGATACGCGGTGTCATTTCAATGCCGGAGGCGCTCTTCAAGACGAGCGGAAAGGGAGGAACGCACGCGAAGGTCTGCGTTCTATTCGTGGAGAACACCGAGCCACAGGAAGGTGAAGACTACCAGATTTTCATGGCGGACGTGAAGTGGTGTGGCCACGACTCACGAGGCAACCCGACCATTCGAAAGGACAAGTCCGGCAACGCCGTTCTGCTGGATGAAGTGCCGATGGTTCAGGAGAGATGGGCCAAGCTTATCGGGAAGTGGTGAGGTATCAGATCATGACCATAACCCCGACGCACGACCATGCTGGGTTCACAATCAGCCTCAGCTCTATCCGCGGCAGCGTTTTCCTGCCCAGGTACTACGATCCTGAGATCGCCGCGAGGCTCACTGGTTTGAGTCAGA
>CAZNRD010000180.1:0-1515 GCA_964575425.1 uncultured Anaerolineaceae bacterium
CTTCGTCGCTTTCCGTTTCCTGCTGCGTGTCGCCATCGGCGACGACGTGGTGTGTTCCGCCGAGACGAGCCTGGAGTCTGAGGTACCCCCGGACGGCGGAGAGCCGGTCTGCGACATTTTCACCGTGGACGCCGAAATCACCGACCTGGATACGCGCGAGGTGACCTGGACCTGGCCGGCCTACCCCGGCGCAGAAGCTTACGTGGTAGAGTGGTTCGAGGTGCTGGAGGACGAGACCGAGGTGCTGCAGGGCAGCTTCCTGTATGGCCCCGCCACGACCTCCTTCACCGCCACGCTCCCGGAGCCGAGCGGCGCTGCCGACACATGGCGGCTGCGCGTGCGCGTGCAACTGGGCGGGGCGTTCCCGTGCGTCGCCGAGGCCACGGTCGGATTCATCCGTCGCGTGCCAGTCTGCGTGGACTTCACCCTGGTTGAAACCGTCCACACCCCCACGTCCTCCACGATCATCTGGTCGGAGTATCCCGGGGCGCTGGGCTACATGCTGTCGGTTCTGGACGAGACCGGCGAGATCATGATGCCCGGCTTCCCGGAGCTGCTGCCGCCCGACCAACTGTCGTACGTGCTGGAGGGCCTGCCGCCCGGGACCTACCTGGTGCGCGTCGGCCCGTGGATGGAGGCAACCTTCTGCGAGGAAGAGCTGGCCTTGACCTTCGAGCAGGGGCAGTTCCCCTGCCTGATCCGCACCAACCGCGTAGACGTGCGGGTGCGCGTGGGGCCGGGCCTGGATCGGGCCGCGTTCGCCTTCCTGACGGCGGGCGTGGAGTACCCGGTCATCGGCTTCGCCTACGATGCGGCGGGCAACCGCTGGTGGCAGCTTGACAGGACGGCCATCCCCGGCGGCGAGGCAGCGCTCAGCCTGTGGGTGCTGGACAGCGAAGTCGAGGAGATCGGTGACTGCGACAACGTCCCACAGGGTGAGGTGCCGCCGGTCGTCCCCATCGAGCCAGGAGTGCCGCCTGTTGAGCCTGGACGGCCTCCGGGAGGCGGCTGGGGGCCGTGCGGCTCGTGCGACACCTGCGGGCACCCGGCCAGCGAGTGTGTCACCTCGCCGGAAGGGGCCTGCCTGTGGGATCCGGCCACGTGCGCCGCGCCGCCTCCTGCTGCACAGTGCTACACTATTAGGGCTACGGATGAACCGAGCAAGTGTAGGGCTGCCATGTCGGCCACCATTGTCACCTCGCCCAATTGCGACGGGGGCTTCTCGCCGGGAACAACAATCACTGCGAGCGCCAACACCGATTGGCAGCAGTGTAGGCTGATCCGCTGGTCTGGCTGCGGCGTATCCGGTGATAGTAATCCGATCTCCTTCACAGCCACAGGGAGCTGTACCATCACTGCGCACTTCGAGTCCTATTGACCGGCCTCAAAAGTCAGGGGCGAATGCGCGATTCGCCCCTGACCCGGTATCCAGACACCCGCTGCCTCTACGTCACATCTCTGGCGTAGGGGCAGCTATCTGGCTGGGACTGCCCCCCATCCCCCAGCCCCTTCCCC
>CAZNRD010000181.1:0-1511 GCA_964575425.1 uncultured Anaerolineaceae bacterium
CTTCGGGATTCGCACCCCACCGTGCACGCGGCAGCAGCCCACCTACGGCATTGTTGGCTACCTGCACCTGCTGCCGCCCGCGCTGGCCTGGTTGTGGCGCCTGGTGGCGCCCCGCGGCCATGCGAACCCGAGCATCACGGACACAGTCGGTCTCACCAGCGAAGGCGTAGGCTCCTACTGGCCGTTCGCTTCCGGACGGCATGTGGACCACGCCAATTTACTATTGAAGCAGATGGAGCAGACCCAGCTGCTCCGGTACTCGCTGACCCCTATTGATTCTTGCATAAGTAACGGAACATATGGCATTCCCGATGCATGAGACCGAAGGGCAGCGCTGCACCGTTGGAGGCTCGACGACGTCGCGCGGCCGCGCTATTGCGTAAAGGCCTGGGAGTGAGGGAGGTGGCACGCCCGGTGGGCGCGTCACCCTCCTCGGTGAGCCGCTGGAAGGAGGCTGTGAAGAAGGGCGGCTCCCGGGCGTTGGCGGCCAAAGCTCAGCCGGGACGACCGGCGCGTCTATCAGGGCCGCAGAAAGCGCGCTTGCTGCAACTGTTGCTGCAAGGACCGCAGGCCCATGGCTACGCCAGCCAGCTCTGGACTCTGCCCCGGGTGGTGCAGGTGATCGAGCAGAACTTCGGCATAAGTTATCACCCGGCCCACGTCTGGAAGATCTTGCGGGCTTGCGGCTGGAGCGCGCAGAAGCCGGAGCGGCTGGCGCGGGAAAGAGACGACGAACAGATCCAGCGTTGGCGGCGAAGGCGCTGGCCGGATATAAAAAAAGGCGCGCCGCCAAGGCCGTAGCATCGTCTTCGTGGACGAGAGCGGCTTCATGCTGCAACCGGTGGTGCGCCGCACCTGGGCGCCCCGAGGACATACGCCGCGGCTGCACCAGTGGCATCGGCATGATCGGCTCTCGGTGGTCAGTGCCCTCAGCGTATCGCCGCAACGGCATCGTCTGGGCCTGTGTTGGGAGGCGCACCGAGATAACATTCGCACCGAGCAGATGCTGGCTTTCCTGCGCGCCCTCCGCCGCCGGCACGCCTCTGGTCTCATCCTCATCTTGGATCGCTGGAGCGTGCATCGGGCCGCGGTACGCCGACTGCTGCAGCGGCCCAGCCGTCGCCTCCAGGTGGAATGGCTCCCCAGCCATGCGCCGGAACTCAACCCGGTGGAGCAGGTCTGGAATCATGCCAAGTATACCGACCTGGCCAGCCGCGCGCCGGAAGACGTTGACGAACTGGAAGGGCTGGTACATGGCTCCATCGCCCAGACCCGGAGCCAATCTCACTTGCTCCGGTCCTTCTTTCGCACCGCTAGACTGAAACTCTAGTCGTTCCATTGTTTATGCAAGGGTCAATAGATGCAGGCGAGACGCATTCGGTTCACCAGACGCCCCGCCGCCTGACCCATTATACCACCAGGGGGACCCTGCGCCAACTCCGGGGAATACTCACCTCGTGCGCCCGCCGATCAGGCTATCCGTCATCGTCCCCGTCTACAACGAGGAGGCC